>NZ_JACSML010000010.1:0-41836 GCF_018618635.1 Exiguobacterium sp. s102 | reverse complement strand
CGTTGACGAAGCTTGCGCTTCATTCATTGTTTGTATCCGAAGATACGTTTTTTGCCTCATCGTTCAGTTTTCAAAGTTCGTCGTGTCGTTTTCAGCGACTTTAATATCTTACCAAGTTATCAACACAATTGTCAACAACTTTTTTTGATATTTTTTTCGGTGTGTCACAACCATTTGCGGCACAAGAAATAATATACCACGGCTTTTTCGATTGTACAAGCATTTTATTAGAAAAACATTTAAAAAGATTATTTACCCGTTTTATTGCTGATTGATTCCAATCCATCATGTCTTTTCGAGCCTTCATTTTTCATAATAAAGCTCCCTCTCTACTATATATAGAAGAAAGGGAGCAAACGTGTTTGTTAGTTTTGTTGGTGGCGCATCGTTGGGAATAAGAGAACGTCCCGAATCGATGGTGCATTTGTTAGCAACATGACAAGGCGATCGATTCCGATTCCAAGTCCACCCGTTGGCGGCATTCCGTATTCCAATGCTTCGATGAAATCATTATCCATCTCGTGTGCTTCGTCGTTCCCAGCTTCCTTTTCAACAAGCTGTGCTTCGAAACGTTCACGTTGGTCGATTGGATCGTTTAACTCCGTGAAGGCATTCGCATGTTCACGACGCACGATGAATAATTCGAAACGATCCGTAAAGCGTGGATCTTCTGGGTTTTTCTTCGCGAGTGGTGAAATTTCAACTGGGTGACCATAAACGAAAGTCGGTTGAACGAGTGTCTCCTCGATTTTTTGTTCGAAGAATTCGTTTAAGATATGCCCCGTCGACATATGTGACTGAACTTCGATTCCGTGTTCATGGGCAAGTTCATGGGCCCGCTCTTTCGAAATATCATCAAAGAAATTGATTCCTGTCGCTTCTTTAACGAGATCTGCCATATGGGCACGTTTCCAACCAACCGTTAAATCGATGACGTCTTCGCCATACGTAACTTTTGTTGTCCCAAGTACTTCTTGAGCGACGTGAGCAATCAGGTTTTCTGTTAAATCCATGATATCTTCATAGTCCGCATATGCCTCATACAACTCAATCATCGTGAACTCTGGGTTATGGCGTGTTGAAATTCCTTCATTTCGGAAGACACGACCAATTTCATATACTTTTTCGAGTCCACCGACGATAAGACGTTTTAGGTGCAACTCAATCGCGATTCGCATGTAAAGCGTCATATCAAGAGCATTGTGGTGCGTGATGAACGGACGGGCAGATGCTCCACCTGCGATTGTGTGTAACATCGGTGTTTCGACTTCCAAGTAGCCGAGACTATCGAGGTATTGACGGATGCCTCGAATTACTTTGCTTCGGGCGATGAATGTCTCCCGTGATTCCGTGTTCGTAATGAGATCGAGATAACGTTGACGGTACCGTTGTTCCACATCTTTTAATCCATGATATTTATCTGGAAGCGGACGAAGTGCTTTCGTCAACAATGTAAACGACGTGACATGGACTGATAACTCGCCGACGTTCGTTTTAAAGACATAACCACTGATTCCGATGATATCACCTAAATCGCATGTCTTGTAAATTTCATATGCTGCTTCTCCGACATCGTCTTTCCGGACATATAACTGAATTTGACCTGTCACATCCTGAACGTTCGTAAATCCAACTTTCCCTTTACGGCGTGTTGTCATGACACGTCCCGCAATCGTTACTTCCGGTTTTAATTCAGCTAATTCCTCTTTTTCGTTCTCGCCGTAAGCTGAACGAATGCTTGCTGTATCCGTTGACCGTTCAAAACGAGCACCGAACGGGTCGAGTCCTTGCTCACGCATCGCGTTCATCTTACCGAGACGCACCTGCATTTGATCATTCATTTCCATGTCCTGACTCACTGTATTCACTCCTTCTAAAAATTGTTCACGACGGTCTTCATCATTCTGCATCAAAAAGCTGCCGGCATGACCGACAGCACCTTGAAAAAACCGATTCGCTCATCTTTAATGCAATTAGCGTACCATAAAACGGGTAATGCCGACTATACTTTACCTGTCACGCATGTACTGCGGTTGTTTCCAAGGTTTCGACATACTGACGTAACAACTCTTGAAGACCGGCATGGGTATCAATATCGAATAAGGCTTTTCGGACTTGCCCGTTCCCACTTAATCCTTTGAGATACCACGCGACGTGGGTACGCATTTCACGAACGGCTAGTTTCTCACCTTTCAGTGCAACGAGTCGTGCCGCATGCAACAAGCAAATATCAATCTTTTCACGTGGTGTCGGCTCGGCTGGTAACGTCCCGGATTCGAGATACTGGATCGTCTGATAGAGCATCCATGGATTGCCGAGCGCCGCCCGACCAATCATCACACCATCTACACCGATTTCATCAATCATCCGTTGCGCGTCTTGCGGCGTTTGCACATCACCGTTTCCGATGATCGGAATCTGCACTGCCCGTTTTGCTTCCCCGATGATGTTCCAGTCCGCAACGCCCTCATACTTTTGCGAACGGGTCCGCCCGTGAATAGCAACCGCCTTTGCTCCACCCGCTTCCGCTGCCCGGACATTATCGACACAATAAATATGATGACTGTCCCACCCTGTCCGCATCTTCACCGTGACGGGCTTCTCGACCGCTTGCGATACAGCATGAACCATTTCATATACTTTATCGGGATCAAGCAACCATTTTGCACCGGCATCACATTTCGTGACTTTTGGAACCGGGCATCCCATGTTGATGTCAATGATATCCGCATTCGTGTTGGCATCGACATACTGTGCCGCCTTTACGAGTGTCTCCTTCGATCCGCCGTAAATCTGCAGACTGAGCGGCTTTTCGCGTTCGTCGACATACAGCATCTCTAACGTCCGTTCATTTTCATACAAAATCCCTTTATCGCTGACCATTTCCGCACAGACGAGTCCTGCCCCGAATTCTTTTGCAATCAAACGAAACGCAGGATTGCAGACGCCCGCCATCGGTGCGAGGATGACACGATTGTTCAGTTCGACGTCACCAATCTTAAAACCTGACATGTAGCGCTCTTCCTCTCTTCTTCAATACCCTCTATTCCTTCACGATTCGTCTGACGCCCGCTCGTTCCGTTTCCGGTAGTTGCGCGTAGAGTTCCTCGACCGTCCTCTTTAAATGCGGTACCTCATATTGCGGATTCAATTCCTGCAACGGCGCGAGGACAAATGCCCGCTCTTGCATCCGTGGATGCGGCACCGTTAATCCTTCTGAATGTATATCATCTGTATTATAAAGGATGATGTCAAGGTCTAACGTTCTCGGTCCATTCTCGAACAATCGCTTCCGTCCTTCTTGGCGTTCGATGCCCTGCAAGTGCTCGAGCAACACCTCCGCGGACCAACTCGTCTCAAGTTCGACGACCATGTTGTAGAATAAATCTTGATCGAGGTAACCGACAGGAACGGTCTCATAAATCGAGGACGGGCGAATCGCTTGAATCTCCGGGTACGCCGTCATCGCTTCAATTGCAGCATGTAAGTGCCCGGCCTTATCCCCGATGTTCGACCCAAGGGCGATGTAAGCACGGTTCATGCATAATCCCCCCGAACCCGATTGATTTCTACCGCGACATGCTCATAGTGCCCTGCGATCGGTGGATCAGGTTTGATGACTTTGACGGTCGCTTCCAAAATTCGTGGATCGAGCAAAAAGACGTGTCGGACGATTCGGTCCGCGAGCGCCTCGACCAACTGAACGGCCTCCCCTTCGACGACATGTTTCGTCGCTTCATAGAGTTCCGCATAATTGACACTTTCCCGTAAATCGTCCGTCTCGCCGGCGCGTGATAAATCAAGTCCGATGGATAAATCCACATTAAAGCGCTGTCCTAACTTCGTTTCTTCTGCGAACACTCCATGATAACCATAAAAACGCATCCCTGAAACGTGTATGCGATCCATCTTCATTCCCCCTTCGGTAATTCTGCTGCAAGCATCGCGTCCATCATCAGAGCGGCCCGCTTGATTTCTTTCACGTCATGGACACGCATCCACTCGCAACCTTGTTGGATTCCGTAACAGACGGTCGCAATCGTCCCTTCCACCCGTTCCGCCGCCGGGAGCCCGAGCGTCAATCCGATCAGTGACTTGCGTGACGTCCCAAGTAAAACCGGGTATCCAAAATCTGTCGCAATCGCGAGGTGACGCATCAAAAATAAATTCTCTTCATACGTTTTCATGAAACCAATCCCTGGATCAAGCCAAATCCGATTTTCCGAGACACCCGCCTGTTTCGCTAATCGGATTGATTCTTCAAGGTCGGCGCGGACTTCAGCTAAGACGTCTGTTCCGTGTGGTTCCGTCCGATTATGCATCAGGATGATTGGGACTTCGTGCCGGGCGGCGACCGTTACCATTGAACGATCCCCCCATTTCGAACCCCAAACGTCATTGATGAGATCTGCACCGGCACGGACAGCGGCTTCAGCGACTTCCGGTTTATACGTATCAATCGAAATCAAGACATCGAGCTCACGCTTCAAGCGACGAATCACTGGAACAACGCGGTCGATTTCATCTGCTGCTGAAACAAATGCCGCACCCGGTCGCGTCGATTCTCCACCAACATCGATTGCATCTGCCCCGTCCGCAACAAGTTGCCTAGCATGACGAACAGCGAGTTCGACATCAACGTATTGTCCACCATCTGAAAACGAATCCGGCGTCACATTTAAAATTCCCATGATTTTTGTCAACGTTTTTCCCTCCTCGACCACCGCGTCTCGACGGCCTCATCGAATAGCTGACGCACACGTTGATAGCCGCTTCCCGATTGACCCGGGAACGTTCGTCCGTCAAGTGATGAAACGGCGACTGCTTCTTGAACGGAATTCGTGTAGAGAATTTCGTCTGCCTCCATCAACTGTGGCAATAAAGCAAGGCGTTCTTCGACCATAAGTTGCTCCATCAAGAACTGGCGGGTGATCCCATTCAAGGCACCCGTCTCAAGCGACGGTGTATACCACTTCTCCCCATAACGCCAAAAAATGTTCGAAGTGATGCCTTCACAAATGAATCCTTCCTTCGTCAAGAAGAGCCCTTCCGCTTCCGGATTAAACAGTTGGCGTTTCGCAACTAGATTGTTCATGTAGTGATGCGACTTTAAGCGATACGCCGTTTCCGGTGTACTGCGTGGCAACCGGACCGTTTCAAGCGCCCGCTCCGTCGCTTGTCGCGCACCAATCGGTCTCGCATAAATCACGACCGTCGGCGTGTCATACCGCTCAACGGAGAGTCCGATATCACGGGGACCAGCCGAGACATTTAAGCGGATGTATAAATCAGTCGTCGCATGGGCACGGTATAAGGTCTCAATCGCAACTAACAGTTCATCCCGCGTATAGGGGATGACGATTCCAATCGCGGCACAACTCATCTGTAGCCGTTTAATATGATCATCAAATAAAAATGGATGTCCTGCATACGTACGAAATGTCTCAAAAATCCCCATTCCATATAAATAACCATGGTCAAATGGTGAAATCCGAACGTCTTCTTCTTTTACTACCTGTCCATCATGCCAAAGATACATATCGATTCAACTCCAAAAAGTTTTTTAACATCCGTTTCCCGTCTCGGGTCAAGATTGCTTCCGGATGAAACTGGACACCGACGATCGGTAACTCGCGATGTCGCAGGGCCATGATTTCTCCCCCTGCTTCCGCTGTCACTTCCAGGGCATCCGGAAAGGTCTCCCGCTCGACGACAAGCGAATGGTACCGTGTCACTGGTGTATCTTGAGCGATGCCTTCAAACATCCCGGTCGCGTCGTGAGACAATAACGAAACTTTTCCGTGCATTAAGTCTTGTGCCCGGACGACTTGTCCGCCGAAGACTTGTCCGATTGCTTGATGACCGAGGCAGACACCAAGGATAGGCAACTTGCCTGCGAAGTATTCGATCGCAGCAAGGCTGATGCCCGCCTCGTTCGGAGTACAAGGTCCTGGCGAAATCACTAGGTGATCGGGTTTGAGTTGTTCAATCTCCTCGAGTGTAATCGCATCATTCCGAAACACCTGGATCTCTTGCCCGAGCTCCCCAAAGTATTGGACTAAGTTGTACGTAAATGAGTCATAGTTATCAATCAATACAATCATGTCGTTCCCTCCGCCATTTCTTTTGCGACCCAAAGTGCCTTTGCCTTACTGAGTGATTCTTCATATTCGCTCACTGAACTAGAATCGGTGACGATTCCTGCTCCCGCCTGAATATAAGCGACGCCATCTTTGGCGACGAGCGTCCGAATCAAGATGTTGAAGATCGCATCGTCCGCCCAACTGATAAATCCGAGTGACCCTGTATAAATACCACGCCGGACCGGTTCTAACTCCTCGATGATCTCCATCGTCCGGATTTTTGGTGCACCGGTGATCGTCCCACCGGGGAACATCGCTGCGAGAACATCGCTCGCACCTTGGTGTTCCGCTACTTTCCCACGGACATTCGAGACGATATGTTGGACATGAGAATATTTTTCGATCACCATCAATTCATCGACATGAACGGACCCATACCGGCTGACCCGTCCTAAATCGTTGCGTTCTAAATCAACGAGCATGACGTGTTCCGCCCGCTCTTTTTCATTATCGAGCAGCGTCTTCGCAAGCGCTAAGTCTTCCGCTTCATCCTTCCCGCGCGGACGTGTCCCAGCAATCGGACGCGTCGCGAGATCGTCTCCAATTTTTTCGACGAGCAACTCGGGTGACGCTGAGACGAGCGTCAACTCTTCATCGACGAAGTAGCCCATGTACGGCGACGGGTTCACCTGCCGCAACACGTCATAGACATGAGCCGGCGATGTTAAGAGACGTTCATGTTGACGAACCGCAAGATTGACTTGAAAGACGTCACCCGCTTCAATATAACGTTTGACGCGGTCTGCCGCCTCGACAAAGTCGGCTTGTTCGAACGACCGACCCCGCTCTAACCGTTCATTCGAAACCGGGCGAAAGACTGGCGCAGGACTCTCCACTTTCCAAGCAAGTACTTCAGTTTCAAGTGCTGCTTCCGCTGCCTCGACCGTATCACGCGTCACGGCAACGAATAACTGACCTGCCTGTTCGTCATACACGGCGACTTCATCGTACCAATACAACGAAATATCTGCTGTTTCTAAATCGTCCTCCGCTTCGTCCGGTAATCGCTCTAAATACCGGACAGCTTCATAACTGACGTAGCCTGCCAGTCCACCGAAAAATGCAGGCATCCCGTCCGGACGAGCCGATGCATGACGTGCGCGTACTTCTTCAATTAATGAAAACGGAGAATCTGTTCGTTCTTCGACACCATCACGTGTTGTAATCGTCGTTTGTCCGGATTTCGTGCGTAACTGCCCGACCGGGTGCACACCAGCCATCGTATAGGAACCGATACGACCACTTTCGAGCCAGATATGACCGGTTTGTTCTTTTGTCCGCTCCACATAACGGTTATAAAATTGTTCCTTCGTCCATGTAAATGCTACATATCTCGTCTGTCGCACTTGCGTCCCCCACCTCTGTACGTATTCTGTCCTCATTATACGCAAAAAAAAGGCACGCGGGAGTCGAATGACTTCCGTGTGCCTGAAAAAAATTATAGTTTCGAACCTTCTTCTTCCTCGACTTGATAGAGTGGCGTACTGAGGTAACGTTCTCCATTCGAAGGAATGATCGCTAACACATTTTTGCCTTTTCCAAGACGTTTGGCCGTTTTAAGAGCTGCAGCGATTGCAGCACCTGAAGAAATCCCACCGAGAACTCCGTTTGATTTCGCGGCACGGCGCGCATGATCAAATGCTTCTTCCGTCGTGATTTGTTCGACACCGTCATAGATGTGTGTATCGAGAATCGAGGGTACGAATCCAGCACCAATTCCTTGGAGCTTGTGCGGACCCGGTTTACCACCCGAAAGAACAGGTGAATCCGTTGGTTCGACAGCGATGATTTCGATTCCCGGGAAGGCGTCGCGTAATACTTTACCAGCACCCGTGATCGTCCCACCTGTTCCGATTCCGGCGATGAAGGCATCCAGTGATAGTCCTTCGAACGCTTCAACGATTTCAGGTCCTGTCGTCTGTTCGTGGACGACGGGGTTCGCTCCGTTGTTGAATTGTTGCGGCATGAAATGACCATGTTCCTCTGCTTCCGCCGTCGCTCGCGCGATTGCACCCTTCATTCCTTCCGGACCAGGTGTTAAAATCAACTCCGCGCCGTACGCACGAAGAAGAGTTCGACGTTCCATGCTCATTGTTTCTGGCATGACGAGAATGGCCCGGTATCCTTTCGCTGCTGCGACCATCGCTAGACCAATCCCGGTGTTGCCACTCGTTGGTTCGATGATCGTATCGCCCGCTTTCAGTTTCCCAGCATCCTCTGCCGCTTCAATCATCGACAGCGCAATCCGGTCTTTGACACTTGACCCGGGATTCATGTACTCCAGTTTCAAGTAGACATCTGCATCCTCTGGTCCTGTCAGATGGTTCAATTTGACGATCGGCGTGCGGCCGACTAAATCTAGTACTGAATTTGCAATACGCATGACCATTCCTCCTCATAATGAAAAACCTTTAATTCCAAGTAATCCGATAAATCAATTATCAATGGACTGGATGAAATCTGTCAATCAAAGCGCTCCACGGTAGGTTTCGTTCCATTTTTGGATTGACGTTCTATCGCTTCTTGAATCAAACGATCGAGTGTATCTTGTTCGTGTTCTTTACGCATTACTTGATAGACATCCGCTCGTGTGATGTCTTCGTCTCCGACTGTCGCGACGACGTCTTCAAGCGGTCCACCGATACTTTCTTGGACGATCTTCGGAGAATCGACTTTCGGTAGTTCTCCCATGAAGGCATATGCTCCCGTTAAAAAGTTCGTCAACAGTAAGATGAAAATCAACATCCACAAGTACTTAGAGTTTACATTTCCCATTTTCAGACCCTCTTATGCTCGTTCGAGCGATTTTTCACGAAGTGATTGTAATTCTTCGACGCCATACTGATAGTGTTCTGAACAGAAATGACAAACTGCCTCTGCTCCACCATCTTCATCAATCATCGATTGAATCTCGTCAGGTCCGAGCGCCACGATGGCTGTCGCGAGCTTTTCGCGATCACATGTGCAACCAAACGTAACCGGCACTGTATCGAGGACTTCGTATGATTCACCGAGGACGAGTTCAAGCATTTCTTCCGGTGTTTTTTCTTCTCCGACAAGAATCGAGATTGGTTTTAATGCGGCCACTCGTGCTTCGAGTGCGGCAATCGTTTCTTCCGATGCGCCTGGCATCAATTGCACGATTAACCCACCTGCTGCGATGACCGACTCATCTTCCGGATAAACGAGCACACCTGCACCGACGACAGATGGACTTTGTTCTGAGACTGCGAAGTAATACGTAAAGTCTTCACTGATTTCACCGGTTTGGATCGGTGATTGCCCTCCGACGAAGTCACGAAGACCTAAGTCTTTGATAACGGAAATATTTCCGCGACCGACTGCATCGCCGACTTTTAATTTCGTCAGACCGTCTGCATTGACGTACGTATCCATTTCGACACGTGGATGGCTGACGTATCCACGGACCGTTCCTTTTGCATCGGCATCGACGATGATTTTTCCGATCGGACCGTCCCCTTCAACTTTCAGGGTCACACGTGTGTCGCCTTTTTGCATCGTTCCCATCATCGCACCGATTGTCAGCGTCCGGCCAAGCGCCGCCGTGACGACCGGAGTCGTTTGGTGCCGGAGCTGTGCTTCATACACCGACTTTGTCGAACGGATTGCAAATGCACGGACTTCGCCGTTAAAACCGAGCGCCCGTACTAAATAATCATCTTTTAGTTGTGCTAATAATTCTTCACGTTTCATTATTTATTCCCTCACTTATTTCGTTCGTAGATAATACGCAACCCGTCAAGCGTCAAAAATGGATCGACGATTTCAATCGTTGCGGATTCCTCGCTGATTAATCGGGCAAGCCCACCAGTCGCGATGACTTTTGCTTCACCCATTTCTTCTTTCATCCGGTGGACAAGACCGTCCACTTGCGCGACATATCCAAAATACGTCCCTGACTGCATCGCATGAATCGTATTCCGCCCAATCGCGGATTGTGGTTTCGCAATCTCAATGCGCGGCAGTTTTGCTGCTTTGTTATAGAGTGCCTCAGTCGACACCATGACACCCGGTGAAATGATTCCACCGTAATAGCGTTTTTGTGAATCGATATAACAATAGGTCGTTGCTGTCCCAAAGTCGACGATGATCAATGGACCATCATATTTGACCGTCGCGGCGACCGCATTGACGATTCGATCCGCCCCGACTTCCCTTGGGTTATCGACTTTTAAGTCGAGTCCGGTTTTAATACCTGGTCCAATCACGAACGGGCGTCGATTGAAATAACGGACGCACATGTTCTCCAGTGGAAACACGACGGGGGGTACGACAGATGATAACACGATTCCCTCGATTTCTTCCACGTTTAACTCTGCATCCCGGAACAAGGCTTTGACGAGCATCCCGTACTCATCGGTCGTCCGTGTCCGATCGGTTGCGATCCGCCAGTGCTCGACCAATGTCTCGCCAGCATAGACACCCAGTACGATATTCGTATTTCCAACATCAATTACTAAGATCATTTGACTGATTCCCCACTTTTCTATACGATACCTGCAATATACGTTGTGATTATACCACGTCGGCTAAGCTTCACCTACCGAAGTGCG
This sequence comes from Exiguobacterium sp. s102, assembly GCF_018618635.1. Lineage (NCBI taxonomy): Bacteria > Bacillati > Bacillota > Bacilli > Caryophanales > Exiguobacterium > Exiguobacterium sp. s102. The sequence continues at coordinate 31,119 of NZ_JACSML010000010.1, read as the reverse complement.
CAAGCATCACGGCATATAAAAACAGGACCAGCACCCGCATAGCGGGTACTGGTCCTGTCTCGTTGTGTCAGCGATTAAATTTGATCATCACGGCGTGGTTGATCAGGCTTTTCTACATCCACATTTTGACCTTCGTCGATGACTGAACCACGTTGTGTCGGAGATTCTGTCGGTTCATCGATGACAGGAGTCGTCGATTCCGGGTTTTTCTCGTCTTCTGTTTGTTCAGCTACCACTTCTGGCTCGTTCTTTTTGTATTCACCTGTCTCAATGAGGTGGTGAATTTGTTTTTGATCCAGCGTTTCAACTTCAAGTAACGTTGTCGCAATCAAATCAAGCTGATCACGTTTTTCCGTTAAGATCGTTTTCGCTTTTTGGTAACAGCGGTTGATGATCGCTTGGATTTCTGTATCAATCTCATGCGCAATCGCGTCCGAATAGTTTTGTTCATTTTGGAAGTCACGTCCTAAGAAGACATTTCCGCCTTGACCTGAACCGAACTGAAGCGGTCCGAGTTTTTCACTCATCCCGAACTCCATCACCATCTTCCGGGCGAGTCCTGTCGCACGTTGGAAGTCGTTGCTTGCTCCAGTCGATACTTCACCAAAGACGATATCTTCCGCGACACGACCACCAAGCAATCCGGTAATTTTATCTTCAAGTTCTGGTTTTGTCATGAAGTAACGATCTTCTTTCGGAAGCATGACGACGTAACCGCCGGCATTCCCACGAGGAACGATTGTTACTTTATGCACTTCATCCGCATCATCAAGTGTGACACCGATGATCGTATGACCTGCTTCATGCCACGCAACGATTTTTTTCTCTTTCGGCGAAATGATCCGGCTCTTCTTCGCTGGTCCAGCGATAACGCGGTCAATCGCTTCTTCTAGATCGACAATGGAAATCTTATCCCGGTCGGTACGCGCTGCAACGAGTGCTGCTTCGTTCAACAGGTTTTCAAGATCAGCACCAGAGAATCCTGGTGTCCGCTGTGCGATTGCTTTTAAATCGACTGTTGAGTCGAGTGGTTTATTTCGTGCATGTACCTTAAGAACTGCTTCACGACCGACGACATCTGGACGCTCAACCGTAATTTGACGGTCAAAACGACCTGGACGAAGCAAGGCTGGGTCCAAGATATCAGCGCGGTTCGTTGCTGCGATCATGATGATGCCTTCATTTTCACTGAATCCGTCCATCTCAACGAGAAGTTGGTTCAATGTTTGTTCACGCTCATCATGTCCGCCACCGAGACCTGCGCCACGTTGACGACCGACTGCATCGATTTCATCGATGAAGATGATACACGGTGCATTTTTCTTTGCATTTTCGAAGAGATCACGTACACGTGACGCCCCGACACCAACGAACATCTCAACGAAGTCAGAACCTGAAATCGAGAAGAATGGAACGCCAGCCTCACCTGCTGCTGCACGTGCAAGTAACGTTTTACCTGTACCTGGAGGACCGACAAGAAGGACCCCTTTAGGGATACGTGCACCGAGACGTGCAAATTTACGTGGGTCTTTCAAGAATTCGACAACTTCGACGAGTTCTTGCTTCTCTTCGTCTGCACCAGCGACATCTTCAAACGTAATTTTCTTTTTCTCCGTATCATAGAGGCGCGCTTTTGATTTACCGAAGTTCATCACGCGGCCACCGCCGCCGCCACCTTGTGCTTGATTAATTAAGAAGAAGAAGAGAATGAATATGATGATGAACGGGACGATCGTCGTCAGTAACGCGATCCAACCGCCATTCGTCTCTGCTGCTTTAAAGTCCATATTGACACCTTGACTGCGCAATTGTGTATAAAGATCCGTTAACTCCGTATCAACAGCTGGAACAACCGTTTCATACGTCGAATCCTTTTCACGTAAATCACCAGTCACATTATACGTCTGTCCTTCGTACTGGAAGGTAGCCGTCTTAATTTCACCTTTTTCAACCGACTCGACAAACTGTGTGTAATTGATTTCTTTGCTTTTGTTCACTGGACTCTGCAAGTATTGCAGAAACAAGATCAAAGCTAGAAAAATGACCCCAAACACGAGGGTATTCTTCACTGCTCGGTTCATCTTATGCCTCCTCTCCGCACCAACTGACATACCTTCATCAACTGATACGAATCCTGACGCGGCAAAGCGCGCTTTGTAATTGGTTTCATCTTATCATGTGACAGTCAAGATTAAAAATAATTAGCCACCGTAGACTGCCGGCTTCAACACACCAACATATGGCAGGTTACGATATTTCTCTTCATAGTCGAGACCGTAACCGACGACAAACTCGTGTGGAATCACAAATCCACTATAATCCGCGTGAAGATCATTTTTGCGACCTGACGGCTTATCGAGCAATGTCACGATTTTGACAGATTTTGCTTTACGGTACTTGAAGAGATCAACCAAGTATCCAAGCGTCAATCCACTGTCAATGATATCTTCGACAATCAGGATGTCACGTCCTTCTACAGATGTGTTCAAATCCTTTTCGATTTTAACTTCGCCTGTCGATGTCGTTCCACCGTGGTATGTCGAAACATCCATGAAATCCATCTCAAGGTGCATGTCCATCTTTTTGACGAGATCAGACATGAACGGCATTGCGCCTTTTAAGACACAGACGAGCAGTGGAAAACGATCACCATAATCTGCTGTCAGTTCACCCGCGAGTTCACCGACTTTATGTTGGATCTCTTCTTCCGAAATCAGTACTTTCTCCATATCATTCATTAAGGTCATGCTAGGTATTCCTCCTCCATTTTAAACACTACATTACCATTCTATCATTAAATAAGACCGTGCGAGGAGTTCAAATGACCCGAATTTTGCAATTCGATGTCCGACGACCGCTAAAACTTGACCCGTGGCGTCGACGACGACCGGAACTTCTGCCCGAAGATAACGTGGTACTTTCGCATCAATTAGAATCCGGCTTACTTTTTTCGTTCCGATTTCTAGCTGTATCCGGTCCCCTGGCAACTGACTTCGTACCGTCAGCGGGAAAGTAACTTCCGCTAACGGAATCCCTGCATCCCCGTATGAAAACGTCACATCTCGTTCACCATAACGGTATGTTCCCAAATCAGCCCCTACTTGAAACGATTCAAGTGCAGAATCTGTCGTATCTTTCTCGATACAGGTCAAGTATCCGTACGCGCGGCGAATCCTCCAGTTTCCATAATACACTTCGCTCGAGGGCATATCTACTCGGAGCCATGCTAAAAAGCGATCGAAATCCTCTGATGTCAACCGGACATCCGGTAAGAGCACTTGTAAAGCGAGTCGTCTCAAATCTGTCGGCAGCTGGTTGATCTCATCGATTACTATCCCATCCTCCGTCGTATGTCGCGCTACTAATGCTTCGACGTACGCTAAGTGCTCGTCCTGTATCGTTTGACGAAGTCGTGCGGCACGGACCGCCGCTTCTTCGAACCCCGGGCGCACTTGAGCGAGCCTTGGTAAAATATCGTGCCGGATTTGATTTCTTAAGTACTTCGTTTCCGCATTTGTCGCATCCTCACGCCACTCGATTTGTTGACGCGTCGCATAAGCCGTCAGTTCCTGTTTCGTCCAGTTCACCAGCGGACGATGCAACTGACCGGGACCGAACGGGCGATGAATCGGAATCCCGTCGATTGTCGCTTCACCCCGCAACAACTGAATCAATAACGTCTCGAGTTGATCATCACGATGATGTGCTAAGACTAAGTGACTCCGGTTCGTCTCTTCCATTAAATCTTCAAAAAACTGATACCGTTTCTCGCGACAACGGGCTTGACTCACCCGTTGTCCACCCCATTCTAAACGGGTCGTCCGGAACGGGAGATTACGTTCAAAAGCCCAGTTTTCGACAAACGCGGCTTCTTCATCCGATGCTGCACGAAGACCATGGTGGACATGGGCAATTAAAAGATCAAACTTCGCCTCGTGCAACAGATGCGCGAGCACCATCGAGTCGCAGCCTCCGGATACGCCGACGATGAGCGGTTCATTCGGAACAGGAGCAATCGTTTCCATGATGTACGCATCCCCTTTTCGAATCTACTATACTAAAAAAAGCCACCTCTATATAATAGAGATAGCTTTTAAAGAATGACCCGTACGGGAATCGAACCCGTGTTACCGCCGTGAAAGGGCGGTGTCTTAACCGCTTGACCAACGGGCCAAAAAAATATGGTAGCGGCGGAGGGAGTCGAACCCACGACCTCACGGGTATGAACCGTACGCTCTAGCCAGCTGAGCTACACCGCCATATTTTTAACTTGTGCGTCTTAAGCACATTTTCTATAATACGGTGGAGTCAAATGAAAGTCAACGCTTTTTATAAAAATAATTTCAAAAAAATAAAAGATGGAATGAACAGCGTCATTCCATCTCTATTCTTATAAAGAACAGGTCAGCAAGTTATTGACGTTTAGCACCGCGTCCGCCACGTTTTGAATCCGTTTGGCGTTTGAGTGTCGCAAGACGATCTTCACTGTCTTTGAGGAAACTCGTCATCAACGTATCGAACGTTTGCTCTTTACGTGGAGCAGGTGCTCCGCGACCACCTTTGTTGAATCCTCCACGATTTCCACCACCGCCGCCACTGCGCGGTCCTTTGTTATCAAACGGACGTGGTCCGCGATCTTGACCGGCCGGGCGTGGGCCACGGTCGAATTGACGTGCAGGACGAGGACGTTCGCCTTCAGGGCGGTCAACAGCCTTCTTGATTGAAAGACCGATTTTACCATCGTTTTCTACACTCAAGACTTTAACTGTGATTTCCTGTCCAACCGTCAAGACATCATTGATATCTTTAACGTAAGAATCTGCCACTTCGCTGATGTGAACGAGACCGGTTTTCCCAGTCGGTAATTCTACGAACGCTCCGAAATTAGTGATGCCTGTAACTTTCCCTTGCACTTTGCTGCCTACTTCAATCGACATAAATTGTATTGCTCCTTTTTAGTTGATTCATTTCTTATTATACGAGTGATTACATATTTTTTCAATCAATCGGCAACCATCGGTTAATCTTCAGGTGAGAAATAGAAAATTGTTTCGCCTTTTTTCGAGTACAACAACTCACTTCTCGCTAAGTTCGCAACATATTCTTTATCGTTCAGCCGTTCGATTTCCTCTTTCAGGCGTGCCGACTCTTTTTTCGCTTTTGTTTGCTCTTGTTGAGCGACCTGGAACGATTGATTTTGTTCAGCAATCAATTGTTTCTTTTCGATGTATGACCACCCCATGAGAGAAAGGACGATGAGAAAGATTGACATACAAATCAAGAAACGCTTTTTTAAGCGCGATCGGTTCTCAATCGCATTTTGGCTTAATTGCTTTTTACGATCATTGAGCGGTTTAATCTTTGGTGGTGTTTGACGACCTGATTCTAACGGTGCCGGCATATCATCCCTCCTTATCCGAGTGGTCATCTCTGACACTCTTTAGTATACTTCCTTTTTCAGGTAAATTACATTGATTCTTCAGAATTCACTTTTTCTTCACGAATAATCTTATACATGTCCGTCGCTTCTTCTTTTTTCGCATGCTCTTTAATGCCGTCGATTTGAACGGTGACGATTTTGTTTCCGAATCGAATCGTCATCTCATCTCCGACTGCGACGGTACTGCTTGCTTTTGCGACGAGACCGTTAATCGTAATCCGACCTTGGTCTGCTACCTCTTTTGCGAGTGTCCGTCGTTTAATCAAACGGGATACCTTTAAAAATTTATCGAGTCTCATGACTGTTCCTCCTGCTTCGCTTGATTCCATAACTGATCTTGTTCGTCGAGCGACAACTCTTCAATTGGTCGCTTTGCGAGTTGTTCCACCCGCGTAAAACGGCGAATGAACTTATCGTTCGTCAGCTGCAACGCTTCTTCTCCCGATAATCCCATATATTTTCCGACAAGTGCTAACGAAAATAAGAGATCTCCGAATTCAGCAAGTTGTTCTTTTGGCGCTGCTTCTTGTAGTTCACGTATTTCTTCTTGTACCTTTTCAAGCGCACCACTGACTGTGTCCCACTCAAAGCCGACTTTTGCGACTTTTTTCTGAATCTGTTCAGCACGCATCAAGGCAGGTGCCCCTTTTGTGACACCGTCGAGCAGATATTTCCGCTCTGGTTTCTCCTGCGACTTGATCGTTTGCCAGTTCGCAACGACGTCTGCCGCCGAATCAACCGTCTTCTCTGCAAAGACGTGTGGATGACGACGAATCATCTTATCGCTGACACTGCCGATGACGTCCCGGATATCAAAGTACCCTTCATCGAGACCGATTTGTGCATGTAACATGACTTGAAGTAAGACATCCCCTAATTCCTCTATCATTAAGTTATCGTCCTGAAGGTCGATTGCTTCCAGTAATTCGTAAGATTCTTCGATTAAATGTTTTTTGAGCGATTCATGCGTCTGTTCTTGATCCCATGGACACCCTCCTTCACCACGTAAACGGGCGATGATGTCCTTGAGCGTCGCAAAATCCCGATTCAGCGCCTTTTCCTCCGTCACCGGCGGCACATAGACCGTCGTCAAATTACTGAGCATCGTCACACGATCCAGTTCATAGAGCGGAACTGTCATGACGTGTTGCTTGCTCGTCCCCGCTGCTGTGACGAGCGTCACCGGGTGTTCATCCGGATAACGTTCCATCAACATGACTTTCAAGTCACCTGCGACAAACGCATCGTACACTTGTCCGATCAGTACGTGTTGACGAATTTGCGCTTCATCAACACGGAAGGCCGTTGCGTCAAGCAATTGAAATCCTTCAATCGGATCTACCCCGACCGCTGCGAACATCGGATCAAGAAAACTTTGTCCACCGACGATGTCGATGTCAGTCGCACGCGCAAGTAGTTGTTGAACGGTACTTTCTGCTACAAGCGGGTGTCCCGGTACCGCATAGATGATTGGCGTTTGTGTCGCCTGATCAAGCAGTGTTTCGACGATGTCCGTATAGACCGCTTCAAAACGGTCGTGCCGCTCATAAATCGAATCAAACGATGTAAATTTCATTCCCTCTGTCGCCAGTTCTGAAACGACGGGATGATCTGCTGTCCGTAAATAAACAGGTTGTGTTGTTTCTTTCAATAACTTATAAACGCCAAACGGCAATTGCTCTAGTTCGCCAACACCTAAGCCGACGACTGTAATACGGTGTGTCATATGATTTTCCTCCGATGATGAATTCGATAAAGTTTGTCTCCGAACGGCAATAAAGACCACTCCCGCTCTGTCAGGACCCGCCTGCGCAGTGCAAATATACAAAAGATCAATGCACCACCGATGACGAGTAGACCCACTTCAAACATCGCTCCAATCCGCGTCTCGAAACCTGCCCATTGAAACAGACGTTCGACCACGTACAAAAACAACGCCATCGGGATGATTGCTTGGAGCAATCGGACGTAGAAAATTCGTCCTGCTGTTACACGTCCAAATTTCCGATTCAATAAGATGAGTTGTGCTGATGCCATCATCGCGAATCCGCCGAATGTCGCCATTCCCGCCCCGATCATACCATAACGGGGCAACAAGTAGATGTTTAATAACAGCTTGACGACCAGTCCGAGCACGACGCCTGCAAAGGCATATTTTTCAGCATCGACGGACTGGAGACAAGAGATGATAATCATCGAGAGCGATGCCGTAAAGGCCGTCGCAGCAAGCCAACTGAGCGCAATCGTCCCTTTATCATCTTGATAGAGCGCGATGTTGAGTGGACGCATGACACTAAACAATCCGACCGTCGCAGCTGCCGCGACCAATAGACCAGAACGAAGGAGTGTTTCAAGGTGCAACCGTGTCGCCGCGTCATTTTGTTTACGATACTCCGTCAGCAACGTCGGAACACTGGCCAGACTGATTGACGTCGCAAATAAAATTGCGAACTGCAACAATGGATAACCACGATCAAAAATCCCCTTCTCGATTTTCGTCTCCATCGTATCCCCGAGCAAGTTGACGAACGTCAATCCATCAATCAACTGCATCAACAGTAAAGCAAGCGACGCGATACTGACCGCCATCCCACTCGTCAATAAGACTTTCCCGACACGTTTTAAATGACGCTTCGAGACGACCGGGCGACCAATCCGCCCTTTCGCGAAGCGAAGGAGCAACAACAATGAAGCGACGCTGCCACCGAGCGCCGTCACGTGTGCCGCAGCACCGATTTGATAAGGATTCGCTCCGATCGAGACACCATAATACGTCACGAGTAACAATAGACAGACACGCACGGCATTTTCCGTAATTTGTGAAAAGGCGGTCGGTCGCATCTCAAGGTCTGCTTGAAACATTCCTCGTAACACGGCAATGACCGGCAATAAATAAAACGTCAACGTCACGGCACGTAACGGAAGGACGAGCTTCGGATCTCCGAACAGTAAAGCAAGTTCTGGTGCGATGATCCAGCCGAGCAGACCGAACACTAACGAAAGACTCGCAAGGACAAAGAAAATCGACCAGAGAACCTCTCGTTTTTCTTCCGGGTGATGCAACGTCAACTTTGCGACGATGACGGGTAGCGCATAAATCCCCAGTGCTGCCGCAATCGCGAATAATGGATAGACCGTCTGATAGACGTACAATCCAAAATCCCCTGCCATGTTTTGATACGGAATCCTATAAAAAAAGCTCAGCAGCTTTGAGACGTAACTCGAGATCGCCAGGAGCGCTGCCCCTTGCGCAATCGTTCGCCGTTGACTCATCGCATCGAGATCCGGCGGTCAAGTTCAGCGAGCAACCGCTCTGCTTGTTCCGTTGTTTGTTGAACGGTTTGTTTGCCACGGTTCAACGTCAAAACAAGTTTTCCTTCTTGTTGTCCCATGCCGAGTCCGCGACCAATCGGTACCGTCCACTTGACGAAATCCGCAACATCGAGCGTCTGAGTCGTTTGTTCGGATAAGACGATCTCGATTTTCGGGTCCGTTTGTTTGACCCGCTCAATCCGAGCCCGTTCAGCAAAAATCCGCATCCGCGTCAACTGAATCAATCGTGCGACTTCATTCGGGAATTCACCGAAGCGCTCCAGCATCTCTCCTTCGAGTGCATCAAGACTTTCTGTCGTATCAACATACTTCAAGCGTTTATAGAACTCAATTTTCAGTTCAGAATCCGACATATAATGACTCGGAATATACGCATCGAGACTGAACGTAAAGTCTGGTACGAATTTTTGGACACGTTGTTTCCCTTTCATCCGTTCCTTCCGTTCTTCGACGGCTTCCGATAACATTTGTGAATACAAATCGAACCCGACTGAATCGATAAAACCGGATTGTTGGGATCCGAGCAGATTCCCGGCACCGCGAATCGACAAGTCACGCATGGCAATCTTGAAGCCACTTCCAAGCTCCGTAAATTCCTTGATCGCCTGAAGACGACTCTCGGCGACTTCGGTCAACCGTTTTTGCGGACGGTACGTAAAGTAGGAATACGCGACACGACTTGAACGTCCGACACGACCACGCAGTTGGTAGAGCTGTGATAGACCCATTTGATCGGCATCATTGACGATCAATGTATTGACGTTCGGAATATCGATCCCCGTTTCAATGATTGTCGTACTGACAAGAACATCGGCATCCCCCTCGAAGAAGGCAATCAATTGACTTTCAAGTTCCGTCTCCGTCATCCGACCATGTGCCGTGACGACACGTGCTTCCGGAACGAGCGCCCGGATTTCCTCCGCCTTCCGTTCAATCCCTTCAACGCGATTGTAGAGGAAAAAGGCTTGCCCCCCTCGACCAAGTTCACGTTCAAGTGCTTCACGCATGATGATTCCGTCGTACTCCATCACGTACGTTTGGACAGGATAGCGGTTTTCAGGCGGTGTCTCGAGGACCGACAAATCACGAATCCCGATCATCGACATGTGTAAGGTCCGTGGAATCGGTGTCGCCGTCAACGTCAAGACATCGACATTCGTTTTGAGTTGTTTCAATCGTTCTTTATGTTTAACACCGAAGCGTTGCTCTTCATCGATGATCAACAGACCAATGTCAGCGAACTGAACATCTTTTGATAAGACACGGTGTGTTCCGACAACGACGTCGATCGTTCCTTCTTTCAAGCCTTTTTTTGTTGCTTTCAGTTCTGACGCCGATCGGAACCGACTCATGACTGAAACATTGATTGGCCATTCGCTGAATCGCTCGAGCATCGTTTCATAGTGTTGTTGGGCAAGAACAGTCGTCGGTACAAGGAGAGCGACTTGTTTCCCTGCCATAACTGCTTTAAATGCCGCCCGAATCGCGACTTCCGTTTTCCCGTATCCGACGTCTCCACATAACAGACGATCCATCGGACGCGGCCGTTCCATATCTTTCTTAATCTCTTCAATCGACCGGACTTGATCGACCGTTTCCTCGTACGGGAACGAGGCTTCGAATGCCTGCATGCTGTCATCATCTTCCGGGAAAGCAAATCCAACTGCCGCTTCTCGTGTCGCATACAATTTGATTAGTTCATCTGCGATCTCCTCAACTGATTTTTGGACTTTCGCTTTGACTTTCTTCCAGTCCGTTCCGCCGAGTTTATAGATTTTCGGTTCTTTTCCTTCTGCCCCGACGTATTTTTGAATCAAGTCGATTTGGTCAACCGGAACATACAAGGAGTCGTCACCGGCATAGACAAGGTGCAAGTAATCTTTATGGTTCCCTGCGACATCAATCGTTTTGATGCCGTGGTAACGACCAATTCCATGGTGGATATGGACGATATAATCACCCGTCTTCAACTCTTGGTAACTTTTGATCCGTTCCGCGTTCGTCAATTTCGTCGTCTGTTTCCGGCGACGGGTCGGTTGCTTAAAGACTTCTTCTTCCGTCACGACGACGAGTCGTGCATTCGTCATTTCGAAACCACCATGAATGCCACCGATTAAAATCGACGGATGTCCCCGACGCATATCTTCTTCTGCCGTATGCAAGGACGCTTCGACACCGTAGTCGGAAAGTGTCTGCCGCATCCGCTCCGCCCGCTCTTTGTTACTCGCAAGAAAGACCATCCACATGTCTGCCCGGGCATACCGATCGATTTCCTGTTTCAGACGTTCCATTTGGCCATGAAACGGAGCGATCGGTTTGATGTTGAAGTGAATCGCTGCACTTTCAGGGACGCCGCTTCTGCGTGTCGGAAGGAGCGACAAGTAGAGTAGCTGACGTTGTTCGAAGACTTTGAGCATCGGAACCGAGAGAATGTAATCACTAACGCTTTGCCCCCGTTCAATCAACGAAGCCATCCATTCCGCTTCTTCCGCATCCTGAACTTCCGCCGCTTCTTCGATCCGTGCGATTTCATCGACGATCAAGACGGCATCTGTGATATCAGCCAGTAATGTCTTCTGATACAGTAACGGCGCGTATTTCGCGAGTTGTTTCGGTCGCTCCCCACTTTCGAGCAATTCGACGTCATAGGCGATCCCTTCTTCAAGTGCTGCAAGGACTTCCGTACTTTGGACACGTTCTTTCGTCGCTTCATAGAGTGCACGCAACCGTTCACCCGCGGCACGGAGATTTTCCGTCGTCGCAAAGTGTTCAGCTGCCGGTGGAAGCAACGCTTCTGCGACCACACCGAGTGATCGTTGCGTTTCTGCATCGAATGTATAAATCGAGTCGACTTCTTCATCAAATAAATCCAATCGATAGGGACGGTCGACCGTCAACGGATAAATATCGATGATACTCCCGCGAACTGAAAATTCTCCCGGTGTTGTCACGGTCGCCGTTCGCTCATATCCAGCGTCGACTAATTCTTGAATGAAGTCCGGAATTGCCAAGATATCGCCCGGCTTAATCCGTTTCGTATGTGCTAAGAAATCACTTGCAGGTGGAGCATACCGTCTGAGACCGACGAGTGGGATGATTAAAATACCATCATCGGTCGTCAGGAGCCGGTGCCGCGTTTCAATCCGTGTCGCCCGTAATTCCGGGCTCGCCCCGTACGATAATTCAGCAGCTAATGTCTCGTCGACCGGGTAGAGCATCACTTCCTGTTCAGGCACCAGTTCAATCAAATCATCATACAGTTTTTGCGCTTGAAACATATTGTGGGTGACGATGACGAACCTTTTTTTTGTTTCTTGATAAATGCCTGCGACGAACAACGCTTTCCCGCTATTCATCAAGCCTGTGATGAGTTGGGCATCGACCCCTTGTCGAAAACGCTCACGGACCGTTTTTATTTCTGGTATTCCGAGCAACAGATTTTGTAGTTGTTTCATAGTTTCCCCTCCTAAGACGACAGCAAAAACGCTTTGGAATTCCAAAGCGTTTCGTTCAGTTATAGCGATTCATCAAAGCCAAAAATGGTGTATCGGTAAAGTCTGTCGCGATTTTCACAGCGTCTGCCAATACTTCCCGCAAGACAGGTTGTTCTGCTTTTGAGAACGGCATCAAGACCCAATCGATGACTTGAATCGGAGCAGGCGGACGACCGACACCGAGTTTTAAGCGTTTAATTTCTTGTGTGCCTAAATGCTGAATAAGCGACTTGACACCATTATGCCCACCGGCGCTTCCTTTTGAGCGAAGACGCATCTTTTCAAGCGGCAAATCGAGATCATCATAGATGACGAGGACGTCTTCGACCGCGATTTTATAAAAATCCAGGAGCGGACGAACTGCTTCCCCGGATAGATTCATGTAAGTCAATGGTTTGACGAGCACAACACGTTCCCCATTTATCATTCCCGTTCCGAAGACTGCTTTAAACTTCGACTCGGATAATTTTATTCCGTGTTCCTCCGCCAACGCATCAATCGCGAGGAAACCGATGTTGTGACGTGTGTTCGTATATTTAGCTCCAGGGTTCCCTAGACCGACGATACATTTCATATCGCTACCTCCTTTTGTTCATTTCCTTTGATGAAAAAAAAGCACGAACAAGGGTCCGATTTCAAAAAACCGGACCTCATCGTTCGTATCTGTTTGTTGATCAGCTAAAGAGCGGGCTGATTGATTTTTGTTCATGGACACGGATGATTGCTTCTGCAAGTAACCGCGCGACAGAAATTTGTTTGATTTTGCTTGCGCATTCACGTTGCGTCAAGTCGATCGTGTTCAAGACGACGAGCTCTTCAATCGCTGAGTTCTCAATCCGTTCCATCGCTGGACCAGAAAGAACAGGGTGCGTACAACAAGCATAAACTTGTTTCGCCCCATTTTCGATTAAAGCGTTCGCAGCAAGTGTAATCGTTCCTGCCGTATCGATGATGTCATCGATGATGATGGCGATTTTGCCATCGACTTGACCGACGATGTTCATGACTTCCGCGACGTTCGGTTTCGGACGACGCTTATCGATGATTGCGATCGGTGCTTTTAATTGTTCTGCTAATTTACGTGCCCGTGTAACACCGCCATGGTCTGGAGAAACGATGACGAGTTCATTTGGGTCGATGTTTTTCTTCTCGAAGTAAGTAGCAAGAAGTGGAACACCCATTAACTGATCTACTGGAATATCGAAGAAACCTTGGATTTGAGCGGCATGGAGATCCATCGTGACGACACGTGTCGCTCCTGCGACTTCAAGTAAGTTCGCAACAAGTTTTGCTGTGATCGGCTCACGCGAACGTGCTTTACGGTCTTGACGTGCATAACCATAATACGGCATGACGACGTTGATCGTCCGTGCAGAAGCACGTTTTAATGCGTCAATCATGATGAGGAGCTCCATCAAGTTCTCGTTGACCGGCTGACTTGTCGATTGGATGATGTAGATATCATCTCCGCGAACGCTTTCTTCGATGTTCATCGAGATTTCGCCATCACTGAAGTGTTTGACTGAACTTTCGCTAACGGGAATTCCGATGACCTTAGCGATTTCCTCTGCCAGTGGTTTGTTCGAGTTGAGTGCGAAAATACGAATTTCATGTTCTAAGACAGTAGACATGTTTAGGTGGCCTCCATTTGTTTGGTTTAGACGAGTAGAGCGACAAGTAATGAATAAGGTATAGCTGAATTAACGATAATCAGGTTTTGTCGTTTGACGCTCACGGGCGATCGCAAGACCGTTTTCCGGAACATCATCTGTCACTGTCGAACCTGCTGCGACGAGTGCATTTTTACCGACTGTGACGGGGGCAATCAAGTTGACGTTACAACCGATGAACGCATCATCCTCGATGACCGTTTCGAACTTGTTTGTTCCATCATAGTTGACGGTGATTGATCCACATCCTAAATTGACGTTTTTACCAATCGTTGCGTCTCCGACGTAACTCAAGTGTGCCGATTTACTTCCTTCACCGAACGTCGATTTCTTGACTTCAACGAAGTTACCGACACGCGTGTTCGCTCCGAGCACCGCTTGCTGACGCAAGTGCGCGAATGGACCGACTTGTGCCGCTTGCCCGATCCGGCTATCGGTTACGACCGACTGACGGACGACGGCAGCATCTGCCACTTCACTGTTACGGATGTCACTATTCGGTCCGATGATACATTCAGACCCGATGATCGTCTTCCCAAGCAATTGTGTCCCTGGGTAGAGCGTGGTATCCGAACCAATCGTAACATCTGGTCCGATATAGGTCGATGCCGGGTCGATGAATGTGACACCTTGACGCATCCAATGCTCGTTCGTCCGCTTACGCATCGACGTCTCAGCTTGCGCGAGTGCGACACGGTCATTGACACCGATTGTCTCTTCAAACGTCGGCGCCGCATAGGCAGCAATCGTTTCGCCATCGGCTTTCGCGATTTCGATGACATCCGGCAAGTAATACTCTCCTTGGACATTATCGTTCTTGACTTGTTTTAACGCAGCGAACAACAACTCATTATCAAACACGTACGTTCCTGTGTTGATTTCTTTAATCGCGAGTTCTTGTTCTGTCGCATCTTTATGTTCAACGATTTTTGAAACATGGCCCTCTTTACCACGAATAATCCGACCATATCCAGTCGCATCATCCGCATGAGCCGTCAAGACGGTCACTTTTGCACCCGTTTCTGCATGGTGGTCGAGTAACGCGGCTAACGTCTCACTCGTTAAGAGTGGTGTATCCCCACAGACGACAAGCGTCGATCCTTTTTCGTTTCCAAGTACCGGTTCTGCCATTTGAACAGCATGACCCGTGCCAAGCTGCTCACTTTGAAGCGCATATTCCACCGATGTGCCAAGCACTTCTTTTACAGACTCCGCACCATGCCCAACGATTACGACTTGACGCTTGACGCCAAGTGTCGCGAGTTGGTCCACGACGTGTTGTACCATAGGTTTCCCAGCTACTGGGTGGAGTACTTTGTAGAGTTTTGATTTCATGCGTGTTCCTTTACCAGCTGCTAGAATTACCGCGAAATGATTCATCCTTGTCGCTCCTCCACGTAAATTAGTGTTGATTTCGTTCAGAAATAGTACACTCGTACCAACTATAACGAAAATGAGGCCACTATTCAATCACAGGACCGAGTCAAATTGATGAAACATCCATTAAAAACAGACTGTAGACAACGTGAGGAGGCTGACTCATAAGTCGTTTTAAAATCAACCTTTGTGATGGACGGGCTTTTCTTTTCATTGCTTTCATCGAAAGAGGCGCAACCCGTTGTTGTTTTGTAAGAAGATTGCAGCAAACCTTTTTAACAGCAAAAAAAAGACCGGTCCGCCGCAATACGGGAAACCGGTCTTCTCTATTAAGGGCGATCTGTCAATTCGACTGATGTCAGCTCTAAATCGAGCGCCTCTTCATTTTCTTCACGCAACACATATGCTTCTAGTACTGAATCTTCGACCTTTTTTCGCATTAATGCATTGATTGGATGAGCGACATCACGAAAGATGCCTTCTTGCGTCCGTTTGCTCGGCATCGCGACGAAGAGACCACTGTTCCCTTCAATCACACGTAAATCGTGTACTACGAATTCGTGATCGAGCGTAATCGAGGCGAGTGCTTTCATGCGCCCCTCTGCCACGACGCGACGAATTTTAACGTCCGTAACGTTCATTTTGTCCGCACCCCTTTTAGTAACCGATGTCACAACTCTTCGTTGTCTACTTCTACTTACGGTTCAAAACAAATAAAGGTTTAGCTTTTTCCAATCTTTTTAGGCATAATTTCCAAAAGTTTGATAATCACAGTATAGTTTCAAAGAAATCACGTGTCAAATTCAGGTATTCCCATCACTTGTGAAATACTGGTCGACGTTCCCACGCTTCACTTGAATCTGTCCGAGATCGACATCGACGTCGGCAAGTTTCATTAAGCTGACGTATTCACTGACCATCTTCTTCTCGGCACCTTCTGCTTCAATCAAGACCCCGACACCGGCTACTTTCGCTTCGAACTCGCTCAGTAAACTCATCATCCCACGAATCGTTCCCCCAGCTTTCATGAAGTCATCAATCAACAAGACGTTCGCTCCGCGCGGAAGACTTCGTCGCGCCAGTGCCATCGTCCGAATCGCTTTTGATGAGCCTGATACGTAGTTGATGCTGACGGTCGACCCTTCCGTAACACGACTGTCCGAACGAACGATCACGAACGGTACACCGAGTTGTTCAGCAACGGCGTAAGCAAGCGGGATTCCTTTTGTCGCAATCGTCATGACGACATCCACTTTTTTCTGACTGAAGACAGATGCAAAAACTTGTCCCATCTGCTTGACCATCCGTGGATTGCCAAGTAAATCTGTCAGATACAAATACCCACCCGGCAACAGACGATCTGGCCGTGCGACGCGTTCACATAAATCATCGATGAACGGTAATGCTTTTTCGCTACTCCATGTCGGAATGAACATGACACCGCCCGCAGCCCCCGGGACTGTGACGAGTCGTCCTGTTCCTTCATGCTCTAACATTTCACTCACGATATCTAAATCTTCACTGATTGACGATTTTGCAGATTTATAGCGTTCTGCGAAAATTGTCAATGAGATCAGATGATGCGGATGGTCGAGTAGATAACGTGTCATATCGACTAACCGACCACTTCTCCGAATTTTCATCTAAATTGTTCCACCTCTCCGTAATTCCGAATATTCACTAGTGAATATATCATTTTCATACGGATATTATCAATGGTTTTCGCCTAAAAGACGAACGACGTAGACTTCGTTACAAAAACCTCTTAAGCCATTATAGAGACGTTGGGCCCGGTTTTCGTGTTCCGTCAACGCGAAGACCGTCGGACCACTCCCGCTCATCAAGACACCTTCCGCCCCGCAACTCGTCATGAAATCCTTGATTTGCTCGACTTCCGGGTGCATCGGTAACGTGACCGACTCAAGAACATTTCCGAGTGATTGACAAATCGCCGTAAAATCCTGCTCTTTAACAGCTGTAATCATCGCTTCGACATCCGGTCGTTTGGCCGTCGTCAAATCGAGTGCGCCATAAACGTCTGCCGTCGACACACCAATCGTTGGTTTCGCAAGCACGACCCAGCACGGAGGCGGAGCAATCAATTTTTCAAGCTTTTCACCACGTCCTGTCGCGATCGCCGTCCCACCCATGACACAAAACGGGACATCCGAACCGACTTCCGCGCCGATTTCTGCGAGTTGTTCGAGCGTCAATCCGAGCTGCCATAAATCATTCAAACCGCGTAATGTCGCGGCAGCGTCACTCGATCCACCCGCGAGACCCGCTGCGACCGGAATTTGTTTCTCAAGGTAAATCTCTACTCCAGCCTGGATGTTAAATTTTTTCTTCAAGACGGCTGCCGCCTTGTAAGCCAAGTTCCGCTCATCGTTCGGAACATAGGCGTGCTGTGCATTCATTCGAATCTCGCCTGACGGAAGTTCCGTCAACTCTAAGCGGTCTGCCAAGTCCACTGTCGTCATCACCATATGTACATCATGGTAACCATCTGTCCGCTTCGCCGTCGCATCCAACACTAAATTGATTTTCGCTGGTGCCTTTACAATAATCGTCATCGTGCCGTTCCTCCTCTAGTACGTATCCTGTACGAATTGTATCAACCTTTCCACAAAAAAAGAAGCGAACATTTCTGTCCGCTTCGGAAGGTAAGTTTACGAATTCGCAAATTCGATTTGTACGGAGTCGGTTAACACGTCAGCGTAGCTATAAGAAACTCGCTCGACATTGTGGCGCTCTGCGTCTAGCTTGACTACAAACACCGAAGGATACGTCTCAACGAGCGTTCCGATTCGGGTTACGACCTTTTTACGACCGCCGCTTGCTTTTAGCGTCAGTCTTTCACCAACATGTGTTTCGAAAACATGTCTGATTTCGTTCAACGTCTTTGGCATACGCTTCACCTCACTAATATTTATTATAGCATATTAATTAAATATTAGAAAGGGCAAATATTATATCTTTTCTTCCCGCTACCGTCAACGTTTTTTAATCGGCAAAAGTGCGTCCGCGAGCTGTGCGAATTCCTGCAAGCTGAGCGTTTCACCACGACGTCTTGGGTCGATACCTGCTTCATGCAACGCGGCTTCGACAGCTTCTTTTTCTGCTTTTCCGAAGTGGCTCGACAAATTATTTAAAATCGTTTTCCGGCGCTGGGCAAAACTCGCACGCGCAACTTCGAAGAATAATTTTTCAT
This sequence comes from Exiguobacterium sp. s102, assembly GCF_018618635.1. Lineage (NCBI taxonomy): Bacteria > Bacillati > Bacillota > Bacilli > Caryophanales > Exiguobacterium > Exiguobacterium sp. s102. The sequence continues at coordinate 12,594 of NZ_JACSML010000010.1, read as the reverse complement.
CTTTCGTTTGGACGGCCGGTTCTTTTCGGATGTTCAAGCGGATGACAGCCGAATCGACGTTCGGAGCGGGAATGAAGACTTGCTTCGGCACCGTGAAACAGACTTCCGCTTCCGCATAGTATTGAATCGCAATCGATAATGAACCATACGCTTTTGTACCTGGTTTCGCACCGATCCGTTCCGCGACTTCCTTTTGAATCATCATGATGAGTGTCCGGAATGGTGCTTTCGCCTCTAATATCCGCATGATGATAGGTGTTGTGACATAGTACGGTAAGTTTGCGACGACCGCAAGATCCGTAATTCCTTCTTGTGTGAACTCCTCGTTGACAATCGTTTCGAGATCCAGTTCAAGTGCATCTCCATGGATGATTTTGACGTTCGGATAAGGTGAGAGCGAATCATCTAAAATCGGTAACAGCCGTTGGTCGATTTCAAGGGCGACGACTTTTTTCGCCTGTTTCGCGGACTGTTCCGTCAACGACCCGATTCCCGGTCCGATCTCAAGAACACCGCTCTCCTTTGTTAACGAAGCAGCGCCGACAATGTTCGCGAGTACGTTCAAATCGATTAAAAAGTTTTGTCCTAAGGACTTCTTAAATGAAAATCCGTGTCGCGCGAGGATTTCCTTCGTCCGGTGTAGTGTTGCGATGTCTTTCAATCTTGTTCCTCCTCTAACTGTCTCAGTGCAGCTTCCCATTCCTCTTTTGTGATCCGAATCGAAGCGACGCGTTTGACGAGTTGTTTCGCATTCGGTTCACCGATTGCGAGCAACTGTCCGAGCCGACGTCTGCGTGACGATGCTGATGGACCACCGATTAAGTCTGCTGCAAGTATCATATCCCGTGTCACTTCTGCGACATGGACTTCTTCTGTTTCATAAACGGCTGCGAGTGCACGTTCGATTGCCTGCGGCGAAGCATGCTCGACACCGATTTTACCGCGTTTATCTTTTGCGTCCGCACGTGGCAGATAGGCTTGTTTGCATCCCGGAACACGTTCATTGATACGTGCGCGAATCCGGTCACCCGGAAAGTCTGGATCCGTGAAGACGATGACGCCTCGGCGTTCGAGTGCTTTTTCAATTCGTTGTAACGTTTGCTCATTGACGGCAGAGCCGTTCGTTTCAATTGTATCGACATCAAATACTTCCTGTAGTCGTGTCGTATCGTCACGTCCTTCGACGACGATGACTTCTTTTAAGCGTTTTTGCATCAATTCTTCTCCACCTTCTTCAAACACTTCCGTAATTGTACCTGTTTCCACGAAAAAAACAAGGAAGCGTCAACTGCCCGCTTCCGTGCCCGACTCATTCGGAATGACCCAAAGCTTGACGGTCTTCCGCCCGAACGTCTTCGCCGTCTGTTCGTCACTGACGAGGACATCAATTTTATTGCCTTTAATGGCACCGCCCGTATCGAGCGCGACCGCCAGTCCGACCCCCTCGACATACACTTTCGTCCCGAGCGGAATTATTTTCGGGTCGACGGCGACGATCGGTAACCCTTGATAGGTGATTGTATCCGTGACATCGTACCCCGTCGCTGTCAATGCGCGCCCATCATACAATTGACTCCCGTTCGATGCCGGGTCATTCGTATAGGCCGTCGCCTCGACCATCAGCGTCTTCGCATTCTTGAAGTCCAAGTCTGCCGTGACTTCCGGTGCGACCGTCAATGGCGTCGTTGCCTCCTCTTCATTGAAGACAGGTGCCGGTGTTTCTACTCGTTCAATCGGTTTTGTTCCGACTTTAATGATTTGTTTCACCGGTTCACTCGTTACTTCATCGGTCAGTAACTTCTTCTCTTTACTGAGCCCGTCAGCGAGCGTCAATTCGTACTTTTGGGTCCGGATTCCAGGACGCCCCGTCGTCGTTACAAGTTGTTGTCCTTTCGGTAATGTCGGATCTTCTACTTGCTCGACATCGAACGGAAGCAACTGTTCTTCCGTTAAGGTCGCCCGTCGCGTCGTATTGACGGTGACGAGCGTATCTTCCGAGACAACGGTATCAAGGCTCGGCGCAACACGGTCTGTTGCTTGTAACGTCACTCCTTGTTTCGCAAGGAGCTCACGGACGGTCGTTTGGTACGTATAGACTTGACTGGCTCGTCCTCCGATGACGATGTCAACCGGAAATGCTTCACGGAATCGGACTGTCATCCCGGTCGTCAAGACGGCATGAATCGAAGGGTATACATCATCGGTATCGGCTTGGACGATGCCACGTTCCTTCAATAAATCCGATACAAGACGAGCATGTGTCCGAACCGTCTGTGCTTGCCCGTATCCGACAATCATCGTAATTTCTTTTGCACGTTGGATGACAATCAAACCATTCTTTGGTAAATCCGCACTGCGCGAAGGTTCGATGTTATCCTCCGCTCGCACTTCGATTCCATTTTCACGTAAGACACCATAGACTGATGTTTCTATCGTCTTGACGTGTTGTTCTTGTCCGTCAATCATGATAGTGACGTCACGCGGATGATCCATCGCCAAGTAGATTAGAATCGCAATTAACAATAAGGCACACCCTGTCGCGATATAAGAGAACGAACGCATCATGGTAAACGGAAGACCCGCTTCGCGTTTTCTGTTGTCGCTTGTTCGATATCGGCATACATCATGCCACGCAGTTGCGCGATTGCTTCCGCCACGAACCGGACGTACGCCGGTTCATTCCGTTTGCCGCGGTATGGTGTCGGTGTCAGGTAAGGACAATCTGTCTCGACGAGTAACCGATCAAGCGGAACTTCTTGAGCGACACGTTTTGGCATCTTCGCATTTTTAAACGTTACCGGTCCACCGAGCGAAATATAAAAGTTCATCGCTAGGCAACGGGGTAAGAGCTCGGCACTCATGCTGTAGCTATGGAGAATCCCACCGACTTCTTTCGCGTCTTCTTCTTCGAGAATACGTAACGTATCTTCCGTTGCTTCCCGGTTGTGAATGACGATTGGCTTATTCTTTTTCTTCGCGAGTTGAATCTGTTTACGAAACGCAGCTTCCTGAACATCTTTTGGTGACGTATCCCAGTGATAATCAAGACCGATCTCACCGAGGGCGACGACTTTCTCATGGTCCATGAGGCGCTCGACTTTCGCGTACGCTGCATCATCGAAATCGATTGAATCGACGGGATGCCAACCGATGACGGCATACAGATCATCATACTGTTCAACAAGTTCCATCGCCCGGTCGATTGTCTTATGATCGAATCCGACGACGATCATTGGTGAGACTCCGTTCGCGCGTGCGCGTTCAATCGTTTCTTCGACGTCTCCGTCGAACTGATCGGAATTTAAATGTGTGTGTGTATCGATTAACAATATCCTCAACTCCTTTTTCAAAAAAATGCCTGTGACGTGAAGTCCACAGGCATCCGAATTATTTTACACTGGCACCGTTCGCCATCGTTGACGGGACGGTCGCTAGTTCAAGTTTACCTGATTTTTCAGCCGCAAGCACCATACCTTGCGATAATTCGCCACGGAGAGTGACCGGCTTCAAGTTCGCGACGACGATGACCTTCCGACCGACCAGGTCTTCCGGCTCGTACCATTCAGCGATGCCTGAAACGATCTGGCGTGTTTCTTTCCCCATGTCGACCGTTAACTTTAACAGTTTTTTTGCTTTTTTGATTTTTTCTGCTGTGACGACTTCGCCGACACGCAGCTCAATTTGATCAAAGACATCAATTGTCGTTTCCGGACGAACATCCTCATCTGTTTCTTCGACTTCTTCTTCCTCAACTCGGGCAGCAGATGCCTGTTGCATCATTTCGACGATTGCTTCAACTTCCTCTTTCATGTCGCGGCGCGGGAAAATCGGTTCAGCAATCCCGACTTTTGTTCCTTCTTCAATCGACGCGAACTGTGCGAGTGCTTCCCAGTTCATCGGCTGACCAGCAAGACCAAGCTGACGGAACATCTCGGTCGGAGATTGTGTCATGAACGGTTGCAACATGATCGCGACGTGACGCAGCGTTCCGACGAGGTGGACCATGACCGAGCCGAGTTCATCCGTCTTCGTTTCGTCTTTCGCGAGTACCCACGGTTGTGTCTCGTCGATATATTTATTCGCGCGACTGATTAATTGCCAGACGTGCGCTAAGGCAACCGAGAATTCCATATGCTCCATCGAAGCCTCGACCTTCTCGACTGTTTCTTTCGCAAGCGTCGACAATGTCGCATCGAACGGCGTGACATTTCCCGCATAGGTCGGGATGACCCCATCAAAGTATTTCGTGACCATCGCAATCGTCCGGTTGAGTAAGTTCCCGAGATCATTCGCGAGATCGAAGTTCATCCGCTCAACGAATGCTTCCGGTGTGAACATCCCATCTGAGCCGAAAGGAACTTCGCGTAAGAGATAATAACGAAGAGCATCAAGACCATAACGGTCAATCATCGGAATCGGGTCAACAACATTCCCTTTTGATTTCGACATCTTCCCATCTTTCATCAACAACCAGCCGTGCGCGAAAACTTGTTTCGGCAATGGGAGATCGAGTGCCATCAAGAGTGCCGGCCAAACGATCGTATGGAAACGAACGATTTCTTTTCCGACGAGATGAACGTCTGCTGGCCAGTACTTGTCGAAGTTCCCTTGATCATCCGTTCCGTAACCGAGTGACGAGATGTAGTTCGTCAAGGCATCAACCCAAACGTAGACGACGTGTTTCGGATTCGACGGGACTTTAACGCCCCAGTCAAATGTCGTCCGTGAGACGGCGAGATCTTGGAGACCTGGTTTAATGAAGTTGTTGATCATTTCATTCTTCCGTGATTCCGGTAAGATGAATGATGGGTTCGCTTCAAAGTATTCGACTAAACGATCGGCATACTTACTAATTCGGAAGAAATAACATTCCTCACGAACAAGTTCGACGGGATGGCCGCTATCTGGGCTTTTTCCATCCACTAACTGCGATTCCGTGTAATACGTCTCGTCCGGAATCGAATACCAGCCTTCATATTCACCAAGATAGATATCACCTTTTTCGAGTAATGTCTCAAAAACGTGTTCGACGACTTTCTTGTGGCGTGGTTCTGTCGTTCGAATGTAATCGTCATACGAGATGTCGAGACGATCCCACAGGACTTTAATCTGCTCGACGACACCGTCGACGAATGCTTGTTCAGAAATACCTGCTTCAGCTGCTTTTTCCTGAATTTTTTGTCCGTGTTCATCCGTTCCTGTTAAGTAACGTACATCGAATCCTTGAAGACGTTTATAACGCGCCATCGCGTCTCCTGCGACCGTCGTGTACGCATGACCGATATGTAGCTTCGCGCTAGGATAATAAATCGGTGTCGTGATATAAAATGTTTTTGACATGTTATTCCTCCGTTCTATTGTTCATTCCATTATTATACGCTGTTCTATCGCCGCTGTCGAAACTCGTTTTTTGTCGAATCAAAACATTTTTTGACATCAGACATCAAATTACAAAAAAACACACTCAATAGTTTGAATTCCTTTAAAAAGGGAAAATCTATTAATAAATCGTTTCAATTATGGCTTTTTTGAGAAATAAATGACATTTTGATTTCAAGCTATTCGGATTGGTTGACTACTTTTGGAAAGTTTAGTATTCTACATTCTATAGAAGTGATGTCGAATTTTGACGATTTTTAAAAAAATACAGAGACTTAGACATCCAGAGGAGGAACAACAAAATGAAATCAACAGGTATTGTACGTAAAGTAGACGAGCTCGGCCGGGTAGTCATTCCAATTGAACTTCGCCGCACACTCCAAATCGCAGAGAAAGATGCACTCGAAATCTACGTCGATAACGAGCAAATCATTCTTAAAAAATACAAACCAAACATGACTTGCCAAGTTACTGGTGAAGTATCAGAAGATAACTTCAAATTGGCAGACGGAAAATTAATTCTCTCTCCAGACGGCGCACAACGTGTCCTCGTTGAGTTAAAAGATTTCCTCGATCGTCATTACGCAGGAAACGAATAAAACCAAGAAGGAAGCGCGCCGATTCGGTACGCTTCCTTTTTTCATTTCGATTCGTGATAAGACAGGTATAAGGCTTGTCGGTCAAGTCCCCGTTCCTTCGCAACACGCTTTAACGCCGCATTCGGTTTTTCACCGCCTGCGATATACCGTTCGATTTGATCGAGTGGATTTGCCTCTTGCTGGATTTCACTCGGACGTTCTTCCGTCGTTCCTTCGACGATGACGACAAATTCGCCCCGGACCTCTTCTGACGCCCAGTCTAACGCTTCCGTCACCGATCCACGAATGTATTCTTCATAACGTTTCGTCAATTCACGGGCGAGCGTGAGTTGGCGATCACCGAGTATTTCGAGGACACCTCCAAGCATTTCCTTTAGCCGATGGGGTGCTTCATAAAATATCAATGTTCCTTGCTCATAACGTAACGTCTCGAGTGCTTCACGCCGCTCTTTTTTCTTGCGTGGTAAAAAGCCGTAATACAAAAAATGTTCCGTCGGTAGACCTGACGCGACGAGGGCCGTCAATGCCGCATTCGCACCCGGTAAGACGACGACCGGAATGTCTGCTGCAATCGCGAGTCGGATTAAGTCGCTCCCCGGATCGGAAATCCCGGGCATTCCAGCGTCGGAGACGAGGGCGACCTGTTTCCCCGACAATAAGTCTTCGAGCAGCCGTTCACCGCTAACTTGCTTGTTGTGTTCGTGATAACTGACGAGTTTCGTGTCGATTTCAAAGTGATTGCACAATTTCATCGTCTGGCGTGTGTCTTCTGCCGCGATGATATCGGCCTCTTGTAAGATGCGGACGGCTCGATACGTCATATCCTCTAAGTTCCCGATTGGTGTCGGTACGATATATAAGCCGTTCGTCTGATCCTTAAAACTGCTGGTCGCCTTCATGACGTCCCTCCTTGAATAAGCTGTTCTTTTTTCGCACGTGTCAATTGCTTGATCGCATACTCGCGTTTCAGTGCGTCCGATTTTGTCTCAAACGTCTCTGTGTACGCAAGGACGACCGGTAGCCGTGCCCGTGTGTACTTAGCACCCTGCCCCGTGTTGTGCGTCGCAACACGCTTTTCGACATCGACGGCATATCCCGTATACAGACTCCCATCACGGCAACGCACGATATACACCGCATGCTTAGACATTCAGATGTTCCCGCATTTGTAAGGTATACGTGTCATCTTGCTCGTAGACGATGAACGGGGGTAACACCTTCAAGCCCGGTTTTGCATCCTTGATGCCTTCAATCAACAGCATATTCGCTTCTTTCCCTGCCTTCGGATAAATCAATTGCATCCGCTTCGGCTCAATCCGGTACTGACGCATCAGCGTCACGATGTCGAGTAAACGTTCCGGACGATGGACGAATGCCGTTTTCCCGCCTTGTTTAAGTAAGTCGGCGGCTGAACGAATGCAATCTTCAAGTGTACATAACACTTCATGCCGGGCAATCGTATAGTGTTCACTCTCATTTCGGTTCGATGATTCATGTGCTAAAAAATACGGCGGATTGCAGGTCACGACATCATAGGCACCGTATCCGAGTTGTTTCCCGGCCGTTTTGACATCCCCCTCAATCATCTGGAGCTGTCCCGCTTTTTCGTTCAACTCGATACTACGGCGTGCCATCTCGACGAGGCGCGGTTGAATTTCGAGTCCCGCGATCGTTCCGTTCGTCCGGTACGATAAAAAGAGCGGAATCGCACCGTTTCCGGCACACAAATCGACCAACTTACCTTGGCGGATCGGGACCCAGACGAATTGCGCGAGTAACGCGGCATCCAGTGAATACGAAAAGACGGTCGGACTTTGAATGATGCGACCGTCTCTTCCGAGGAGATGATCGAGTCGCTCATCTGGTAATAATTCAAGCATAGGTGTCTTCCTTTCTGAAAAAAAGACTGACTCCTAGGAAGTCAGCCTCTCAATGTTTCGTTAACATGGACAAGCAGAACAGGCAATCCCCGTCTTTACGGACTTGACCGTAGTGCAAGTTACAAATGTGGAATCCTTCTTGATAGAGGCGACCGAGGTTATCGTATCCGGCACCTACTAACGCTTCGGCTTCCGCTTCTTCTGTAATCGGTTGTTGTTCGTCTCGCTCCACCTTCTCACGCAGGTGATGATTTTCGAGGTAGAGGTGTTGATTTTCCTCCATCATGTAAGCAAGCTGATCTTTTAATACGCTCAGATGCTCAGTCAGCAAATGAATCTGTTGCTCGATCGCATCGACACGCGTAATGATTTCTTTTTTATCGACTCTCTCCACGCGTATGCACCCCGTCATTCTTTTGGTCGTTTTTGTTTTACGGCACCGACGGATAACAATTCTTCCATCGAATAAGTCAGAACGCGGGAACGGTCTTTCAGTTCAATTTGAACTACTTGATCGAGGATGTTCAATCCGACGACACGACCTTCGCCTTCTGGTACAGTCAGACGTTTTCCGTAATCCGGTAGATCACGTCGCATTTCTTCATACGTATCGTTCTCGTATTTCAAACAGCACATTAAACGGCCACAGACCCCGGAAATCTTCGTTGGGTTCAGTGATAAGTTTTGATCTTTCGCCATCTTGATTGAGACCGGCTCAAATTCACCTAAGAACGATGAACAACAAAGGACACGGCCGCACGGACCGATTCCACCGAGCAATTTCGCTTCATCACGAACTCCGATTTGGCGCAACTCAATCCGTGTCCGGAAGACTGCTGCTAAATCTTTAACGAGTTCCCGGAAGTCGACGCGACCTTCCGCTGTGAAGTAAAAGATGACTTTATTACGATCAAACGTATATTCGACGTCCACGAGTTTCATATCGAGCTTATGTTCGCGAATCTTTTCGACACACACTGCATGTGCATCAAGTGCTGCTACTTTATTTTCACGGACGATCATTGCATCTTTATCATCAGCAATCCGAAGAATTGATTTTAATGGTAAGACCACATCTTCCTCGTCCATTTGTTTATCGGCGATTACCACTTCGCCATATTCAATGCCCCGTACTGTCTCCACGATGACGGCTTGTCCTCGTGATAATGACTCTTGTCCAGGTGCAAAATAATAAATTTTGCCCGCTTCTTTAAAGCGAACGCCTACTACTTCTAGCATATCGCTCTACCCTTTCTGTAAGTCAAACATGAGACGCTCAACTGTTAATTGAGGATTAACATTCGCTTCGACCCGTTTGACGGCTGCAAGTACTGCCTGCAACCAGCGGGTGATCGTCGCCTGACTCTTTCCACCCATCTGCTCAAGTAATGGTCGGCTATTCGTATACGTAATGATCTCCCATGATGGATTCAACTTCAGATGCAAGGCATCTTCGAAGAAACATGTCACGAGTTCTAGACCAATCCGGACGTCTTGCCGATTCTTAAATTGATTAATCCACTTCTCTTGAACGAACAAAGGCAAATCTGCCGGACGATTCGCTAATTCCTCCATCAATTGTAACACTGACGCTCGCGCATTTACAAACCAGTCTTCGATTAAGGCTTGCTCCGCATCATCAATTTTTGAGTAGACGCGAGCTGCAAGTTGGGTTAACTCCGCATCTCGGGACGTTTTATCCGATAAAACTTGTCCAATCATCACACGATCGGCCGGTCGAAAACTTAACAGTTGTCCACGAGAACGAATCGTCGGTAATAACAGTTGCGGTTGATTCGTTAGTAGAATCGCTACTTTTCCTTCGCCCGGTTCTTCGAAGAACTTCAATAAACTATTCGCTGCTTGCGGAGTCATCCGGTGCGCTTGCGTCACGACATAGATTTGCCGATCCCCTTCTAACCCCCGAAGTGACAAGTCATGCATCAATTGCTGGATTTGTTCTTTTTTGATGGTTGCCCCATCTGGCTCAATCTGGTAGTAATCGACAAGGTTTCCGCTATCCATCCGTCGACAGCTTCGGCATTCATTACACGGCTCTACTTGATCTTTCCGCTCACAAAATAAACTCTTGGCGAACAATTGAGCCGCTTCCAAAAGAAGCGGCTCATAGTCTCCCGTAAAGATATAAGCATGATTGATTCGATTTGCTCGTAAAGAATTTTGAAGAATCGTCGAGATGACAGATTGTGTTTGTTCGAGCTCATGAAATGTCCGCATCAGAACTGATGAAACCCTTCAATCGGCAAGACAAAGACTGTCGCGCCTCCGACTTGAACTTCAACCGGATAGGGAATATACGAGTCGGCGTGTCCTCCCATTGGTGAGATCGGCGAGACCATTTGATCGCGGCTCGAACAATTTTTCTTGATCAAACGCATCAAATCGTCAACACGTTCACTTTGAACCCCAATCATGAATGTCGTGTTACCTTCTTTTAAAAAGCCGCCCGTCGTCGCAAGTTTGGTTGCCCGAAAATCATTTTCAACAAGCGCTTCTGCTAAACGTAAGCTATCTTTATCTTGAACAATCGTAATGACCATTTTCATGATAATCTCTCCCTTTTCTTCAAATAGGCTAACACATCTTCTAACAATAGCGACTGGACCGCTTCAATCGATTGATTGGCGTCAATCAATCGAATGCGTTCCGGTTCTGACGCGGCTAATGATAAAAAGCCATGATAGACACGCTCTCTGAATGCATCATCACGTTGCTCGATCCGGTCAAGCGCCCCTCGTTCAATCATTCGTCTTTTCGAGTCCATGACCGTCAAGTCAAACAAGTACGTTCGATCAGGGGTTAATCCTCCTGTTGCTTGCTGATTGACGTTACGGATCTGTTCAATTGAATACCCGAGTCCATATCCTTGATACGCAATCGAGGCATCAACGAAACGATCACATAAAACGACAGTCCCAGCTGTAAGTGACGGACGAATCAATTCATTGACGTGCTGCGCCCGTGACGCCGCATACAATAAAATTTCTGTCATTTCATCCATCTCCGTGAAATCTGGATTCAGAATCAACGAACGGATTTCATTCCCAACGCGTGTGCCGCCTGGCTCTCGTGTCATGATGACCTGATAACCCTCTTTTTTTAATGCTTCTGCCATCAATTGAAGCTGTGTCGTTTTTCCTGCGCCATCTGGTCCTTCGACTGTAATAAACGTTCCCTTCATTCAACAAACCCTTCCTCTATGACACGCAACGTACCTTCTTGCAAAGACTCTCCACCCTGAAGATGGACGGATGCGGCTATATGATGCTCAATACATACTATCTGTTCTTTTGTCACACGCTCTCCTCGCAACAAGACTGGAATACCTGGCGGATATGGAATAATCGTTTCAAGTGCAATCTGACCAATCGTTTCACGAAGCGGAAGAATCCGATATTCCCTCTCCTCTAACTGATCCAGTGGGCAAGCGAGTGAAGATACTTTTATTTTACCCATAATTGATTGCTCGATATACCTTTTTGAGGGAATTCCTTTCATTTTCAACTTTTCAATCGCATCTTTTACCTGTCTTAACCACTGAGTTCGGACAGTTTCCGATAATTTGTGAAGAGGTAAAATGCAGACGACAAATGAAGCTAAAGCAAACTCTGCATCTATTTTTTCATTGGCTAATGCATCGAGTAACTGTTCTCCGGAATAGTCCTCATAGGAAAGAATCACGCGTGACCAATCATCAAAAGTAAAAGCATGCATTCCATCTAGTCCGTCGAGTTCGTCTTTGAACAGTTGATGACTGTTCCGGACCTCTTCCATTTCATCAATCGTCCACTGCTGTCGATAGTATCGAGCATAATCGAGCGAAGCCATGATGAGATACGAAGGGCTTGATGTTTGAAACGACTGGAGTGCATGGTGGAGCTTACGACGTTGTACGTCCGTTAATCGCTCATGAATCCAAGCCCCCATCGTTAATGCCGGTAACGTCTTATGAGCAGATTGGACGACAGCTGTAGCACCCTGTTCAAAGGCTGAACGGATTCCAACTGCTTCTCCAAAATGTGCACCATGTGCCTCATCAACTAATAATGGTATTTTATAACGTGCTGTCACTGCTACGATTTCTTCGATAGCTGCTGTTTCTCCATAGTAACTCGGTGAAGTTAAAAATACCGCGACTCCACCCGGATAAGATGTTAACGCTTCCTTTAATGTTTCACGTGAAACATTGCCGGCGATTTGTGTTTCTTCATCATACTCAGGGCTCATGAAGATTGGAGACAATCCTAACCATTCGAGTGCATTAAAAATCGACTTATGTGAATTTCTCTGAACGTAGACGCGATCTCCTCGTTTAGTCACAGCCGCAAGCATTGCCCAGTTACCACTTGTTGAACCATTGATTAAAAAATGACTATCTTCCGAATCATAGACTTCACGCAACAATACTTTTGCTTCTAGAATCGCTTCTGTCGGATGGTGAAAATCATCTAAGCCAGCTAGTTCTGTTTTATCCCATTCCAAAAAACTAGGTAGACCTAATACGATTGATCCATTTTTATGACCAGGAACGTGCCAAGATGTTGCCTTACGTTCGACATGTCGCTTAAGTGCCTCAATGATTGGAAGCTGACTTTTCATGAAATACACCTCTTGTTTTTAAAATACAAAAGACCGACCTGCAAGATGCAGATCGGTCCTTTTCAATTGCCTGGCAACGTCCTATCCTCACAGGGGGAAGCCCCCAACTACTTTCG
>NZ_JACSML010000009.1:0-54377 GCF_018618635.1 Exiguobacterium sp. s102 | reverse complement strand
GACTAAAAGTCACGTTGACGAAGCTTGCGCTTCATTCATTGTTTGTATCCGAAGATACGTTTTTTGCCTCATCGTTCAGTTTTCAAAGTCCGATATGTCATTTGACGACTTTTAAATCTTACAGTAAAGTATTAACTAATGTCAATTCTTTTTTATAAGTTTTTTTCGTTGTATGACGCTCGCTTTCGGCGTGTGCCTTAGCGACATGTATTAATATATCAACTCTTGTTTTTCACGTCAACTGTTTTTCTAAAAAAACTTTTAAAAAAGATGGACCCGATGGAATTGGTCATAACAACCATTCCCCGAGTCCTTTTCTTATGCCTGTTTTTGCGACTGTACTTTCGCTGGAGCAGGCTTTTCTTGCAAGCGATGCAACATCAGGATTTGATACGCATTACAAACCAAGAGTGTCGCCAGTGCGGCCCAAAGCATCCGCTTGTCTTGCGTTGCCTGAAGAGCTGGTACCCATTCAATCAACGTGATGACCGTCATTAAGAATAACGTCGGGATGAAAGCACTGAAATTTGTTTCACGGGCTTTCGTACGTGCAACGAGAAATGCGACGAACAATAAGACAACCATTTCACCAATATAGAGGCTTGTTTTATCGAATCCGAACGCAAGTCCACGTAAGTAGACGCCGTCAAACAAGGCGAAGGCAATCAAAACGACCTGAACCCGATTCCATAACTTTGCGCCGCGGAACAGATCAAGTCCAACCCGGTGCAAAATCAAATAAGAGAAAAAGCCCATCAGGCTGATTGCCGTCCATGTACTACTGTATGCCAAGGCCGTAATGTATCCGCTAATCGATTGATTGCGGACGTACCCTGGTTCAGCGACAAGGTTAAACACGAAGCCGGCTAGCGTCCCAATTAGGAGCGTCATCCAGAACAGCTTCAAAAATCCTTTAATCTTCATGTATTATCCCTCTACTTTTTCGATGACACGCGCTGCGAGTTCATTATAGTGTGTTTCAAATGGATGGTCATCGCGATAAATCGATGGTGCAAAGTCCGATTCATTCGCATATGGTTGTCCAAGTGGAATCTTAGCTAGAATATCTGTTTTTAGCGCTTCTGACAACTTCTCTCCGCCACCTGATCCGAAGACATACTCTTTTTCACCAGTTACCTTGCTTTCGAAGTACGCCATATTTTCAATGATACCGAGCAAACGGTGGTTCGTCTTAATCGCCATCGCACCGGCACGAGCTGCAACGAATGCCGCTGTCGCATGTGGTGTCGTGACAATCAATTCCTGACAGCTTGGGAGCATCGAGTGAATATCAAGTGCGACGTCACCTGTTCCTGGCGGCAAATCGAGTAAGAGGTAATCAAGATCGCCCCATTCAACATCCGAGAAGAAGTTATTGAGCATCTTCCCGAGCATCGGTCCACGCCAGATGACGGGTGCATTGTCTTCGACGAAGAAGCCCATCGAGATGACTTTTACGCCAAACCGCTCTGGCGGAATGATCCGGTCATTGACGACGGTCGGTCGTGTTTCAATTCCCATCATATCCGGAACACTAAAACCATAGATATCCGCGTCAATCAAACCAACTTTTTTACCTGCCCGTGCAAGGGCAACTGCGAGGTTGACGGAAACCGTCGATTTTCCGACGCCCCCTTTACCAGAAGCGATCGCGATGAACGTCGTCCCTGACTCCGGTTTAAGAATCGATGGTGTCGTCGCTGCCTGAATCCCGTGATCGCCGAGTGCCTCGAAACGAAGTCCGACCGTCTTGAAGCCTTTTTCTTTTAACTCTTTAACGATTTCTTGTTGTAACGTCAACTGTTCACCTGAACCTGCTTGCGCAAGTGCGATTTTCAGGCTGACGTAGTCTCCTTTGATTCGGACATCACGAATCCCGTTCGTATCTGCAAGCGAGCGTTCGATCGTCGGATCAATTAACTGTCCGACTACCTCGCGAATTTCTTGTTCATTCAACATAGTGCCTTCCCCCTGAGAACGTTCGATTTATTCCATTTCAGTATAACAAAAATAAGATAGCGCTTGCACATTTCGACTCGGAAAGGAGAATATTTCCTGAAGTTTTCGTACTCAGCGAAAGACGACTCGCTTTATGATCGAAAAAGACTACTCTCCTTCAGCGTACCCGCAGAAAAAACAGTAGTCATTTCATTAAAACATTCGATTCCAGGTCGCTGGTCCGACGACACCGTCAACCGCAAGCCCTTGCCGTACTTGATAGGCTCTCACCTGCCGTGCCGTCGTCTCGTCAAACCTTTTTGTAACAGGTGCCTTCACAGCGCGCTGGATTCGCTCGATGTCACGTGCATTCATCCCGATCGCCCCCCGGTACAGTGGACGACTTGGATACGGAACAAGGACGTCGGTCGTTGCCTTGAGTAGTTCAAAGTGAGGGTAATCTTGAAACGTCACCCAATCACCGCCCCAAGAAAAGCCTTGCTCTTTCATTGCCGTGACAATCTGCTTGAACGGGTCGTCGATGTCAAAAATCGCCCGCGTCCCGTCATCCGTATAACGAAAGAGATCGACGGCAATCCCGCGGTTATGATTCGATTGTCCGCCACGGGCATGCGTGACAATCGCTCCCGGCGTCGTTCGTCCTTGTGCATAGAGTTTCTCCTGCTCGGCATAGGAACGGAAGCCTTGGGCCACTCCGACATAAATTCCTTTGACATGGAGTTCCCGGATGACTTGGCGTGTCTTTCGGGCGACTTCCGGCGAGAGTCCGGGAACATTCAGTTTTCGATTGGCTCGTTCGAGCAACCAATTGACTGATAGTGTCATCTTTCACCACACTCCTTTCTCTTCTGTTCCCGAAAACAGAATCCGGTATACTTAACGATGGACTTATCCTCACCAAGCATTCGGAAAAAGGAGTTTTTTGATGAAAAAAATGTTAGTCTTCGCAAGCGTCATCACAGTCTTCTTACATATCGGCTATGCGATTTACTTTTATGCAAGGCATGAAGCAAATGTAGCTTATCAACCCGCTCTCCCTGAAAACAGCACGGTGTTAAGTCAGGAGACGTCTTTTACCGGTACAGTCGGTTCACAGACGGCGAATGATCCTCTTGCATTTTTACAGCATCTGTTCCTCTGGAGTATCCCGCTGACGTTTGTTGCTCTCACAGCACTCTTATTCCTCATCCGAACAATACGACGACGTACGTTTTGAACGGCAGACAGTTGCTTGACCGCTTTTTTAATTAGAGAGCGGTCTTTTGGCATAAAAAAATCTCCCACCCGTAAGGATGAGAGATAAAACGATTAACGTTTTGAGAACTGAGGCGCACGACGTGCTGCTTTAAGACCGTATTTTTTACGTTCTTTCATACGAGCATCGCGTGTTAAGAAGCCTTTAGCTTTAAGTGTTCCACGGAAATCTGGATCCGCTTGAAGAAGTGCACGTGAGATACCGTGACGGATAGCGCCTGCTTGACCAGTGAAGCCGCCGCCTTTGACCGTTACCATGATATCGTATTTACCTTCTGTTTCTGTGAGTACAAGTGGTTCTTTTGCAGTCATGATTAAAGTTTCATAACCGAAGTATTCGCTGATATCGCGCCCGTTAACTGTGACTTTACCGTCTCCAGCAACGAGGAAAACGCGAGCTGCCGCGTGTTTACGGCGACCAGTGCCGTAGTAACGTACATCTGCCATCGTGTAGTTCCTCCTAAATTCGTATTAACCGCGAAGTTCGTAAACTTCTGGTTGTTGTGCTTCTTGCTTATGAGTATCTCCAGCGTAAACGTGGAGTTTGTTGAACATTTGACGACCGAGGCTACCTTTTGGAAGCATCCCTTTGATCGCGAGTTCAAGCATACGCTCAGGTTTGTTAGCGAGTAAGTCGCGTGCGACAGTCTGCTTCAAGCCGCCTGGATGACCAGAGTGACGGTAGTAGACCTTTTTGTCGAGTTTGTTACCAGTTAATACGATTTTCTCAACGTTGATGAGGATAACGTGATCCCCACAGTCAACGTGTGGTGTGAACGTAGGTTTGTGCTTACCGCGGAGAAGTGAAGCCACTTCGCTCGAAAGACGACCGAGTGTTTTGCCTTCTGCGTCGATAAGGAGCCATTTGCGTTCTACATCAGTAGCTTTCGCCATGAAAGTTGTGCGCATGTAAAATACCTCCTAAGGAATTTAAAAGTTTCTTTTTTGATTTTTCATTTATTCACTGTGTGAATCTATCAGAATCTTAGGTGTACGGGGCTAAGATTGTGGTTTCATAATAAATGAAATGCCAATAAACATTGTATGTTTTTTAGCGGCTAATGTCAAATGCCTTTTTTAGACTCTGGGTAGAAAACTTCCCAAAGGTACAACCCGTGCGGTGGTGCCGTCACACCAGCGACGTTTCGATCCTTCGCGGCAAGCATCTTCTTGATGTCCGTAGCAGCAAAACGTCCGCGTCCGACATCAAACAAAGTCCCGACCATGATACGAATCTGATTATAGAGAAAACCGCTTCCTTTAAACCGAAAGATTAGCTCTTCCCCGTACTCAATCAACTCCGCTTCATAAATCGTCCGGATTCGATTATCCGTTTCCGTCTTCGCGACACAAAACGAACTGAAATCATGGGTGCCGACTAAATACGTCATCGCTTGACGCATCACGTCGAGATCAAGCGCGTACGGAATCAATACCGATTGATGACGTCGAAACGCATCTTCGGTCCGGCGTACGAAGTACCGGTACTCTTTCCCCACTACATCATACCTTGCTTCGAAGTCAGAAGCGACCTCTTTACAGTCCCGGACACGAATATCGTCCGGTAATAACGTATTTAAGGCCTTGACCATGCTGTCCGGCGCAATCGCAAGTTCCGTATCGAAATGGATGACTTGCCCCTGTGCGTGCACACGAGCGTCTGTACGCCCTGATCCAATCACCTTGACCGGGTGCTTGTGCATCCGCGCAAGCGTCTTCTCGACGACCTCCTGGATCGTTACACCATTCGGTTGGACTTGGTAACCAGAGTAACCCGTCCCGTCATATTGAATCGTACATTTAAAACGTCGCATCAGAAACCTCCCCGTAAGTAAACAAGCAGGAGCGCGACGACGACGAGGAGACCCATCAAACCGGTATCACGTGCCGTCCATTTCGATTCCCGAAGACGCGTCCGTCCTTCTCCCCCACGGTAGCCGCGTGCTTCCATCGCAATCGCGAGGTCCTCTGCCCGCTTAAAGGCCGAGATGAACAATGGAATCAAAAGTGGGATGATTGCCCGCAGACGCTCTTTAATCGGTCCTGCCGCTAAATCAACACCACGTGCCTGCTGTGCTTTCATGATCTTCTCCGTCTCTTCTGCCAATGTCGGTAAGAACCGCAGCGAAATCGAGAGCATCAAGGCAATCTCATGCGTCGGAACGCGGACGACCTTGAATGGCTTCAAAAGCAACTCAATTGCATCTGTCAGCTCGATCGGTGACGTCGTCAAGGTGACGAGTGTCGTGATCGAGACCAAATAGAAGAAGCGGAGCGAGACGATGATGGCGAGACGCAGACCTTCCGAATAAATTTTAAACCATCCAAATTCGAACAAGACGGTTCCTTCTCGCGTAAAGAACAGTTGAACGATGAAGGTGAAGACGATTAGGAAAAGAATCGGACGTAAGCCCTTCAAGACGTAGCGGAGTGGCAATTTACTACTCGCTAACGCTAAAAACGTAAAGATGAGTAAAAAAATGTTCGTCGCTGCATTGTTCGCGAGGAACACGAGCGGGATGAAACAAAATGCAAAAATAATTTTTGCAAGCGCAGAAGAACGATGAAGATAGGACGTACCCGGAATATGTTGTCCGACGATCATATACGTCCCCCCTGTACCTGTAGAATCCAATCCACGACTTCCGGTTCCGTTCGTAAGTTCGGACGCGAAAGTCCGAGTCGGTCTGCCACCGGCCAGGCAAGTGCTAAGACGTGCGGAAGATCAATATGGAACTGCTTCAGCAGCTCCGCCTGTTGGAATAATCCAATCGGCTCTCCATCATACGCGACTTGTCCATGCTCCATGACGACGACACGATTCGTATATTCGAGCACTTGATCCATATCATGCGTGATCAAGAGTAATGTCAAACCCGTTTCCGCATGAAGCCGGGCGAAAAGACTCAGCATTTGCTTACGTCCTTGCGGATCGAGTCCAGCGGTCGGTTCGTCGACGATCAACACGTCTGGTTGACTAGCGAGTACGCCTGCGATCGCAACACGCCTCATTTGCCCACCAGACAAGTCAAACGGCGATCGGGACCAGAAGACTTCGTCTAGCCCTACTGTGCGTAATGCCTCTTTTGCGAGCCGTTCCGCCTCTTCCTGCTCATGCCCGAAGTTCATTGGACCGAACATGACATCCTTTAAGACTGTTTCTTCAAACAGCTGGTACTCAGGATACTGAAAGACGAGACCGACACGTTTTCGTAGTGCCTTTAAATCTTGTTTTCGTTTTGGTTCAATGATGATGTCATCGACTTGGACTTTTCCTCTCGTCGGTTTCAGCAATCCATTGATGTGCTGGACGAGCGTCGACTTCCCAGACCCAGTGTGCCCTACAAACGCAACAAGCGCCCCTGACGGAATCTCAAGATTCACATCACGCAGCGCGACTCGTTCGAACGGACTATTAAGTTGGTACGTATAGTTCAATTCCTGGATTAGGATTGGCATAAGCGGTTCACCAATTCACTTTCATCTAGTATCGTGTCCCCATACGAGAGACCTCGCGCCCGCAATTGCTCCTGAACTCGAACGATGAAAGGAACATCGAGACCGATTTCTTGGAGAAACGCCGATTTCGCAAAGACTTCTTGAGGTGTACCTTCTAATACGATTTTCCCGGCATCCATCACGATGACACGACTGGCCTGTAAGACCTCGTCTAATTCATGTGTAATGGCGACTACCGCCATCGGATGTCGTTCATATAATTCTTGAACGGTCGACATAACCTCTTCACGTGCGAGTGGATCAAGCATCGATGTTGCTTCATCAAGCACGAGAACATCAGGGCGCATCGCAAGTGCCGAAGCAATTGCGACACGCTGCTTCTGTCCGCCGGATAGTTGATGGGGTTCCCGATCAACAAAATCCGTAAGGCCAACGCGCGCTAGACTGTCGTCAATACGACGAACCATTTCCTCGCGTGGCACACCCCAATTTTCAAGGGCAAATGCCACGTCGTCGCGCACGGTCGTGCCAACAAATTGATTATCTGGATTTTGAAAGACGATGCCGATTGCCCGACGCATCTCCCATAGTTGCTCCGGATTCGCACTCGAGAACGTCTCGCCTACGGTCACCGTCCCTGATTCAGGAAGCAACAAGCCATTAAACAATTTAGTCAGCGTTGATTTTCCAGAGCCGTTGTGTCCAACGATGGCGACCCATTCACCAGAATGAATCGTCAGAGAGACATCTTGTAACGCAGCTTGTTCCTGTTCCGGATACCGATACGTAACGTGATCCAGTTCAATTAGCTTCGTCATGTCTACTCCTCCTTCATCAAATCAATTAATTCCATTTGTAACAAAAGGGCAG
The DNA here is from genome assembly GCF_018618635.1 of Exiguobacterium sp. s102. NCBI lineage: Bacteria > Bacillati > Bacillota > Bacilli > Caryophanales > Exiguobacterium > Exiguobacterium sp. s102. The sequence goes on along the minus strand of NZ_JACSML010000009.1, from coordinate 46,835 downwards.
AAGCGAGTTACGCACTGCCCTTTTATAACGAATCATTTAAAAATTAAACGAGTTCGATGATGACCATTTCTGCGCCGTCACCACGACGTGGTCCCATTTTCATGATGCGTGTGTAACCACCTTGACGCTCAGCAAAACGTGGAGCAACATCAGCGAATAATTTTTGGATCGCGTCTTGTGCTTTGCCCTCTGCGTTTTGACCAGCAGCTTCACGGCGAACGAACGATGCAACTTGACGACGAGCGTGGAGATCACCGCGTTTACCTAAAGTGATGAGTTTCTCAACGACTGGACGAAGTTCCTTCGCTTTTTGTTCTGTAGTTTGGATACGCTCATTGATGATGAGATCAGTCGCAAGGTCACGCAAAAGTGCCTTACGTTGTGAGCTTGTACGGCCTAATTTCGAGTATGCCATGGATGGATTCCCTCCTTCGTGCAATTAATAGTTTTTAGTCTTCTTTACGCAAACCAAGTCCGAGTTCGTCGAGCTTCGCTTGAACTTCTTCGAGTGATTTACGTCCGAGGTTACGAACTTTCATCATCTCGTCTTCGCTCTTATTCGCGAGTTCTTGAACCGTATTGATACCAGCGCGTTTCAAACAGTTGTACGAACGAACTGAAAGATCGAGTTCTTCGATCGTCATTTCAAGTACTTTTTCTTTTTGATCTTCTTCCTTTTCGACCATGATTTCGGCATGGAGCGCTTCGTCCGTAAGACCAACAAAGATGTTTAAGTGTTCTGTCATGATTTTCGCACCGAGTGACACTGCTTCTTCAGGGCGGATTGAACCGTCCGTCCAAACATCAAGCGTCAATTTATCGAAGCTCGCATCTTGACCGACACGTGTTTTTTCAACTTGATAGTTTACACGTTGAATTGGCGTGTAAATCGAATCAATTGGGATCACACCGATTGGCATATCGTCCCGTTTGTTATCTTCAGCCTGAACATACCCACGACCGCGACGAGCTGTCAGACGCATATGAAGTGATGCACCTTCTGCAAGTGTTGCAATGTGAAGTTCTGGGTTGAGGATTTCGACGTCGCTGTCATGCGTAATGTTTGCCGCAGTAACAACGCCAGCGCCTTGAATATCGATCTCAAGTGTTTTCTCTTCTTCCGAGTAAACTTTGAGGGCGAGTTTCTTAAGGTTCAAGATGATTTGGGTAACGTCTTCTACAACGCCATCAATCGTCGAGAACTCATGAAGAACGCCATCGATTTGGACTGCAGTGACTGCAGCACCCGGAAGTGAAGATAATAGGATACGACGCAATGAGTTACCAAGCGTTGTACCGAATCCACGCTCAAGCGGTTCTACTACGAATTTACCAAACGTAGCGTTTTCGCTTAATTCGACCGTTTCAATCTTCGGTTTTTCGATTTCGATCATCTGAACCCCTCCTTGAATATCGTCCTGTTGGCCATCGCGTTCAATCGCCAACCGTCTCGTGTACGTGTCTACTGCTTGATTTGGTCAAACGATCAACAAAAGTCTACTCGATTTCCCGCTTTGCAGTACAAGACGGGTTACACGCGACGACGTTTTGGAGGGCGGCAACCGTTGTGTGGAACTGGAGTTACGTCACGGATCGCTGTAACTTCGAGACCGATTGCTTGAAGCGCACGGATAGCAGCTTCACGACCTGCACCAGGACCTTTAACGTTGACTTCTACAGTACGCATACCGTTGTCCATTGCAGTTTTTGCAGCTGTTTCAGAAGCAAGTTGTGCTGCGAATGGAGTCGATTTACGTGAGCCTTTGAAGCCCATGTTACCTGCAGTTGCCCAAGAGATTGCATTCCCTTGCACATCAGTGATCGTAACGATTGTGTTGTTGAATGTTGAACGGATATGCACGATACCAGACTCAATATTCTTTTTGACTTTACGTTTACTACGAACGTTCTGTTTACGTTTTGCCATATTAGTTTACCCTCCCTTACTTCTTCTTGTTCGCTACTGTACGGCGTGGGCCTTTACGAGTACGCGAGTTGTTTTTAGTGTTTTGACCACGAACTGGAAGACCACGACGGTGACGAACACCACGGTAGCAACCGATTTCGATCAAACGTTTGATGTTGAGTGAGATTTCACGACGAAGGTCACCCTCAACTTTTACTTTATCTAAACCATCACGAAGTTGGTTGAGTTGTTCTTCAGTCAATTCACGAGTACGAGTATCTTCAGAGATACCAGCTTCTTTCAAGACTTTCTGAGCAGTCGTTTTACCAACACCATAGATGTAAGTGAGTGAGATAACGATGCGTTTCTCACGTGGAATATCTACACCAGCAATACGTGCCATGTGTGCACCTCCTTGTTTAATTACCCTTGTTTTTGTTTATGCTTAGGGTTTTCGCAAATAACCATTACTTTGCCTTTACGGCGGATAACTTTACACTTTTCACAGATCGGTTTAACCGAAGGTCTTACTTTCATTGTGAATACCTCCTCCTGAAAAAATCGGAGTTTTTATTTGAAACGGTATGTGATCCGTCCGCGAGTTAAGTCGTATGGTGACAACTCAACTGTTACTTTATCTCCTGGTAAGATCCGAATGAAGTGCATCCGAATTTTTCCTGAGACGTGCGCGAGGACCGTGTGGCCGTTTTCTAACTCCACCTTAAACATCGCATTTGGAAGTGGTTCGATAACCGTACCTTCCACTTCGATTACATCTTGTTTCGCCATCAATTATACCCCTTTCTCTATAAAGTTGATTGGGAGCCCAGACGATTTGTAGCGCTTAGGGGCTTTCTACAGTAGCCGTTGAGAGATCATCGGTCACAAACACGAGTGGATAGCGGCTTATAGAAAGGTGACACCAATAACGCGCACAGCTCACTCTGCATCGACCGTTAAGATCTCGTAGCCGTCGTCTGTGATGGCGATGGTGTGCTCAAAGTGGGCGCACATGCTACCGTCCACTGTCACTACCGTCCAATTGTCGGATAGTGTGCGAACATAGCGTTTCCCGACGTTGACCATTGGCTCAATCGCCAGTGTCATGCCGGTTTTCAGGCGCGGCCCTTTCCCCGGTGGTCCATAATGTGGGATTTGCGGATCTTCATGCAAATTTTGTCCCACGCCGTGGCCCACATATTCGCGGACTACAGAAAAATTCGCTGCTTCGACATGTGACTGAATCGCATGCGAAATATCTGTCAGGTGCACACCAGCTTTGGCGCGCTCCAATCCTTTATACAGAGATTCTTCAGTTACGTCAAGTAACTGCTTTGTCTCTTCAGAGATTGTACCGACCGGATATGTCCAGGCTGAATCTCCGTGATATCCATTATACTCCGCCCCGATATCAATCGAGATGATGTCTCCATCGTGGAGTACGCGGTCACCCGGAATACCATGGACAAGTTCTTCATTTACTGATGCGCAGATGCTACCAGTAAACCCATTATAACCTTTAAACGATGGTGTTGCCCCTTGACTTCGAATATAACGTTCAGCGATCGCGTCGAGTTGCCCCGTCGTGATGCCTGGACGAATGTGAGCTTTAAGCTCCTTATGCGTCCGAGCGACGATTTGTCCTGCCTTACGCATAATGTCGATTTCACGCGGCGCTTTCGTAATGATCATTACTGACCACCAAGAAGTGCTTGAACATCGGAGTAAACTTCATTAATCGGACGATCACCGTCCAAATTACGAAGATACCCTTTTTCAGCGTAAAAGTCAATCAAAGGTTGCGCTTGCGCGACGTTGACTTCAAGACGACGGCGAACCGTTTCTTCTTGATCATCTTCACGTTGAACAAGTGCTGATCCGTCGATATCACAGACACCTTCCACTTTTGGTGGGTTATAGATGACGTGATACGTTGCTCCACATGTCGGGCAAATCCGGCGGCCTGTCAAACGAGGGACAAGTTTCTCCGGGTTGACACCGATGTGAATGACGTGATCGATTTGTTTGTTAAGATCCGCAAGTAATGCTTCAAGAGCATCTGCTTGTTTCACTGTGCGTGGGAAACCGTCAAGAAGAAAACCATTTGCACAGTCTTCTTTGGCGAGACGTTCACGTACGATGCCGATTGTGACTTCATCCGGAACGAGTTCCCCTTTATCCATGTACGATTTCGCTTCCTGCCCGAGCGGTGTTTGATCTTTGATCGCCGCGCGGAACATGTCGCCTGTCGAGATGTGTGGAATGGCGTAGTCTTCGATAATTTTCGCAGCCTGCGTCCCTTTTCCAGCACCCGGCAAGCCCATCAATACAAGATTCATGTCGGTAGCCTCCACTTCTATAGACTCTATAGACACAACAGAAAGGAAAGGGATGGTCCCCTTCCTCCCGCCTTATCGGATAAAGCCTTTGTAGTGTCGTTTAACCAGTTGACTTTCAATCTGTTTCATCGTCTCAAGACCTACACCGATGACAATCAGCAAGCTTGTTCCACCAATTTGCACCGAGTTCGGTAAACCAGCGAACTTAATAAAGAACGTTGGCGTTACCGCGATGACAGCAAGGAAGAGCGAACCGAAGAATGTCAGACGATAGAGGATCTTCGTGATGTATTGTTCCGTTTGCTTACCAGGACGGATACCAGGAATGTACCCGCCTTGTTTTTGAAGGTTCTCTGCCATTTGTTCCGGGTTGACCTGAACGAATGTGTAGAAGTACGAGAAGGCGATGATCAATGCAACATAAATCGACATTCCGATTGGACTCGTATAGTCGAAGATGTCACGAATTTTCGTCGCGTTTTCCGGACTCGCAAAGAAACTTGCAATCGTTGGTGGAGTCACCATGAACGATACCGCGAAGATAACTGGGATAACACCAGCAGCATTCAGCTTCATCGGCAAGTGTGTCGATTGGCCGCCTACTGGCGCACGGTTCACCGTACGCTTAGCGTACTGAATCGGAATCTTACGTGCAGCTTGCTGCACATAGATGACACCGACGATGACCGCAATGATGATTAAAAGCAACAGTACGATATAAAGCACATTGACGAACAAAGCATCCCCTGCATTTTGGAGCTTTGTTTCGTAAATCTGGCGGAACGCGTTCGGGAAGCCTGCGACAATCCCAGCGAAGATGATCATTGATATCCCGTTACCAATGCCCTTCTCCGTAATGAGTTCACCGAGGAACATCAAGAACGCTGTACCAGCCGTCAAAACAAGTGCAATCATAACGTACGTCCAGGTGCCAAAATCTTCATTGACAAGACCTGGATAGATACGGTTAAATCCAAGCGCGATTCCAAACGCTTGGACTAAGCCGAGTACGATCGTTCCATAGCGCGTTACCGTTGCTAACTTCTTACGGCCCGCCTCTCCTTGTTTTGCCCATTCGGCAAACTTTGGAACAACGTCCATCTGTAAGAGTTGGACAACGATCGAGGCCGTAATATACGGCATGATTCCCATCGCAAAGAGTGAGAAATTCTGCAAAGCATTCCCGCCGAAGGAGTTCAAGAATCCGAGAATACCATTCTCGTCAATCTTGAATACTTCAGTGTTTACCATCGGCACTGGGATATGCGCTCCGATCCGGAACACGATAATCAGGGCCAAGGTAAAGAGAATGCGCCGACGGATGTCGGCTACGCGCCACATATTGGAGATCGCTTGAAACATTAGATCACCTCAACCGTACCGCCGGCAGCTTCGATCGCTTGCTTCGCAGCTTCGGAGAACTTGTGAGCTTTTACTGTCAGTTTCTTTTCAATCTTGCCGTTTGAAAGGATCTTAACGCCGTCTTTCATACCTTTGACTGCGCGAGTCTCGATAAGAAGTTCAGGAGTTACTTCAGTTCCTTCTTCAAAACGGTTAAGTGTGTCAAGGTTGATAACCGCGAACTCTTTACGAGTTGGGTTGTTGAAGCCGCGTTTTGGTAAACGACGGAAAAGTGGGTTTTGTCCACCTTCGAAACCTGGACGAACACCACCGCCTGAACGAGCTTTTTGACCTTTGTGACCACGGCCAGAAGTCTTACCGTTACCAGAAGACATACCGCGACCTACACGGTTGCGTTCTGAACGTGAACCAGCAGCTGGTTTCAATTCATGGAGTTTCATAGTGGGGCACCTCCTCATAAAATTATATCGTTCTATTACTCTTGAATTTCTTTAACTGTCAATAAGTGTGACACGTGGTTAATCATCCCACGCATAGCAGCGTTGTCAGGTACGACAACCGTTTGGTGCATCTTACGGAGACCAAGCGTACGAGTAGTAACGCGTTGGTTCTCCGGACGACCGATCATGCTGCGTGTGAGGGTAACTGCGAGTTTCGCCATCTGTATTCCCTCCCTTTCTTAACCGCGAAGTTCTTCGACGGTTTTACCGCGGAGTTTCGCAACGTCTTCAGCACGTTTAAGTGAAGTGAGACCTTTAACAGTCGCACGAACCATGTTGATTGGAGTGCTTGATCCAAGTGATTTCGAAAGAATGTCGTTGATTCCCGCTAATTCGAGAACCGCACGAACTGGGCCACCAGCGATGACTCCAGTACCTTCAGAAGCAGGTTTCAAGAAGACGTGACCTGCACCGAAAATTCCGTTGATTTCGTGTGGAATTGTAGTGTTAACGATTGGAACGTTAACCATGTTTTTCTTTGCATCTTCGATTGCTTTACGGATCGCTTCAGGCACTTCCTGAGCTTTACCCGTACCGAAACCTACGTGACCATTCTTGTCACCTACGACGACGAGTGCAGCAAAACGGAAGCGACGGCCACCTTTTACTACTTTCGCGACGCGGTTTACAGTAACAACGCGTTCTTCGAGTTGATCCATGTTAATTTCTAACTGGCGCATGTAGAGGTTCCCTCCTTTTCTATTAGAATTTGAGACCAGCTTCACGAGCTGCTTCAGCTACAGCTTTGATACGTCCATGATAGAGATATCCTCCACGGTCGAAAACGACTGTTTCAATACCTTTTTCAAGAGCGCGTTCAGCTGCGAGCTTACCGACTGCTGTTGCAGCGTCAGCTGTGTTGCCTTTTTCAAGATCGAGTGATGATGCAGATGCGAGTGTTGCATGTGTTGCATCGTCAATGACTTGTACGTAAATGTTCTTGTTCGAACGGAATACGTTCATGCGTGGACGTGTTGCAGTCCCGATGATTGTACGACGTACACGACCATGACGCTTTTTACGCGTAGCGTTTTTGTCTGCCTTTGAGATCATTTATGCCACTCCTTTCCGGTCAATTCGTATCAACGAATTACTTACCTGTTTTACCTTCTTTACGACGAACGACTTCATCACTGTAACGAATTCCTTTACCTTTGTACGGCTCAGGTTGACGGTACGAACGAATCAATGCAGCAACGTGTCCAACACGCTCTTTGTTGATTCCGCGGATGATGATTTGCGTATTCGTAGGAACTTCGACTTCAATGCCTTGTTCCGGAGTGTACTCGATTGGGTGTGAGTAACCGAGGTTGAGTACGATTTTGTTACCTTGCTTTTGAGCACGGTAACCAACACCTTGGATATCAAGTGTCTTAGCAAAACCGTTGTTTACACCTTCGACCATGTTCGCGATAAGCGCACGAGTCGTTCCGTGAATTGTACGGTTAGCCTTTTCGTCGTTTGGACGAACGACAGTCAATTCATTACCTTCTACGTTGATAGCCATAGTCGGGTTGAACTCACGTGTGAGTTCACCTTTAGGACCTTTTACTGTAACTGTGCTGTTTTCAACTGTTACTGTAACGCCTGCTGGGATAACGACCGGCTTTTTACCAATACGTGACATTTAAGACACCTCCGTTCTTTTTATGCGTGAATTACCAGATGTATGCGATCACTTCGCCGCCGACTTTTTGTTGGCGAGCTTCTTTGTCTGTCATAACACCTTTAGATGTTGAAACGATAGCGATTCCGAGACCACCGAGTACTTTCGGGATTTCATCAGCTTTCGCGTAAACGCGAAGACCTGGTTTCGAGATACGTTTGAGTCCAGTGATAACGCGTTCGTTGCTTGCGCCATACTTAAGGAATACGCGGAGCGTACCTTGTTTGCTGTCCTCGAGATATTCAACATCGCGGATGAAACCTTCACGTTTGAGGATTTCAGCGACTTCACGTTTGATTGTAGAAGCTGGCATTTCCAACTTCTCATGGCGAACCATGTTTGCATTACGAATGCGTGTAAGCATATCTGCAATCGGATCTGTCATAACCATGCGATGTACCTCCTTTCACAACTTTAATGAATTACCAGCTTGCTTTTTTAACACCAGGGATTTGACCTTTATGAGCAAGATCACGGAACTTAATACGGCTGATACCGAATTTACCAATGTAACCGTGTGGACGGCCAGTGATACTGCAACGGTTGTGTAAACGAACCGCTGAAGAGTTACGTGGGAGTTTGCTCAAGCCGATGTAGTCGCCTTGTGCTTTCAATTCTGCGCGTTGTTCAGCGTAGCGCTCTACGAGTGCTTGGCGTTTTACTTCACGTGCGATCATTGATTTCTTAGCCATGTGTGCGGCCTCCCTTATTTTTGGAATGGCATGCCGAGTGCTGTGAGAAGCTCACGAGACTCTTCATCCGTATTAGCAGTAGTTACGATAACGATGTCCATACCACGGACTTTAGATACGCGATCGTAGTCGATCTCTGGGAAGATCAATTGTTCCTTCACGCCTAGCGTGTAGTTACCACGGCCATCGAATGATTTCTTCGATACACCACGGAAGTCACGTACACGTGGAAGTGACACGTTGATCAACTTGTCGAGGAATTCGAACATGCGCTCTCCGCGAAGTGTAACCTTCGCACCGATTGGCATACCTTCACGAAGTTTGAAACCAGCGATTGATTTCTTAGCTTTCGTGATGAGTGGCTTCTGACCAGTGAGGAGCTGAAGCTCTTCTACTGCCATGTCAAGTGCTTTCGTGTTCGTAACAGCGTCACCAACACCCATGTTGATTACGATCTTATCGACTTTCGGCGCTTGCATTACAGAAGTATAGTTGAATTTCTCCATCATTACTTTGACGATTTCGTCTTGGTATTTAGCTTTTAAACGGTTCATCAGAAAGTGGACCTCCTTTCTTTAAATCTTCTTATTTATCTAAAGCTTCGCCCGATTTTTTAGCGATACGTACTTTCTTGCCGTCAACCACAGTGAAACCAACGCGTGTTGGAGTTCCTGTCTTAGGGTCGATGAGCATAACGTTCGATACGTGAATCGGTGCTTCTTTCTCGACAATTCCGCCTTGCGGGTTAAGTTGAGAAGGTTTTGTGTGTTTTTTGATCATGTTAACGCCTTCGACGATAACGCGATCTTTTTTAGGCATAGCAGTAAGAATAACGCCTTGTTTGCCTTTATCTTTACCAGTCATAACCTGAACTTTATCACCTTTTTTGACATGCATCGTTAGAGCACCTCCTTGTAGGAATTCTTTGGAATTAAAGTACTTCCGGTGCCAACGAGACGATCTTCATGAAGTCTTTTTCACGAAGTTCGCGTGCGACTGGTCCGAAGATACGTGTGCCACGTGGGCTTTTATCATCTTTGATGATGACTGCTGCATTTTCGTCAAAACGGATGTACGAACCGTCTTTACGACGAACGCCACGTTTAGTACGAACGACTACTGCGCGTACAACTTCACCTTTTTTGACAACGCCACCTGGTGTTGCTTGTTTAACTGTGCAAACAATTACGTCACCGATGTTAGCAGTTTTGCGACCAGATCCACCGAGGACTTTGATCGTCAAGACTTCACGAGCTCCTGAGTTGTCTGCTACTTTCAAGCGAGATTCTTGTTGAATCATACGATTGTACCTCCCTCCGGATGTTTATTCATCCGAACTAATTAGAGTTTAGATGATTACTGCTTTTTCGACGACTTCTACGAGACGGAAACGTTTGTCCTTAGAAAGTGGACGTGTTTCTTGAATGCGTACAACATCACCGATTTTAGCTGTGTTGCTTTCATCATGCGTTTTATACTTCTTAGAGTAGTTTACGCGTTTGCCGTAGAGCTTGTGCTTTACTTTAGTCTCAACTGAAACAACGATCGTTTTATCCATTTTGTCAGATACGACGCGTCCAGTTAATACTTTGCGGTTGTTAGTGCGTTCCATTGAGTGTTCCTCCTCTCAGAATCCGAGTGAATTATGCGTTGTTGATGCCGAGTTCGCGTTCACGAAGAACGGTTTTCGCGCGTGCAATCGACTTGCGCACTTCACGGATACGAGCAGGGTTCTCAAGCTGACCAGTCGCGAGTTGGAAACGAAGGTTGAACAACTCTTCTTTCCACGAACCGACTTTACCGTTGAGCTCTTCTGTAGTTTGCTGACGGAGATCAGTTGCTTTCATTCGTATCACCACCATTTTCTTCACGTTTTACGAACTTACATTTTACTGGAAGTTTGTGTGATGCAAGACGGAGAGCTTCGCGTGCGATCTCTTCCGATACTCCTGCGATTTCGAACATTACTTTCCCCGGTTTAACGACTGCAACCCAGCCCTCCGGAGCACCTTTACCTGAACCCATTCGGACTTCAAGAGGTTTTTTAGTGTATGGTTTATGTGGGAAAATCTTGATCCACACTTTACCACCACGTTTCATATAACGAGTCATCGCGATACGCGCTGATTCGATTTGACGGCTAGTGATCCAGCTAGCTTCTTGAGCTTGGATACCGAACTCGCCGAAGTGTACTGTAGTACCACGTTTCGCTTTACCACGCATGTTGCCGCGGTGAACACGACGATATTTTACACGTTTTGGTAACAACATGTTGTGTTGCCTCCTTCCCTAGACGGATGTGGATTATTGTTCGTTAGATGCTGCTTTTTTAGTAGGAAGCACTTCACCGTGGTGGAGCCATACTTTTACGCCAATTTTGCCGTAAGTTGTATCAGCTTCAGCAGTACCGTAATCGATGTCTGCACGGAGTGTATGAAGTGGAACTGTTCCTTCTGAATACTTCTCTGAACGAGCGATATCAGCGCCACCAAGACGACCAGAAACTTCAGTCTTGATTCCTTTGATACCTGAACGCATAGAACGTTGGATTGATTGCTTCATTGCACGACGGAAAGATACGCGGCCTTCAAGTTGGCGAGCGATGTTTTCAGCGACAAGTTTAGCAACTGCATCCGGGTTTTTCACTTCAACGACGTTAACGTGAACGCGTTTGCCTTTTGCAAGGTTAGTGATGTCTGTACGAAGTGTTTCGATTTCAGAACCGCCTTTACCGATAACCATACCAGGTTTAGCAGTGTGAAGTGAAATGTTCAAGCGGTTTGCAGCGCGCTCGATTTCAATTTTAGAAACACTAGCGTCTTTAAGACGTTTTTCGATATATTCACGAACTACGTAGTCTTCATGAAGGAGATCAGCATAGTCTTTATCTGCGAACCAACGTGATTCCCAGTCTTTGATGATACCTACGCGAAGACCAGTTGGGTTAATCTTCTGACCCACGGTAATCCCTCCTTATTTTTCAGATACCACGATGTGAACGTGGCTCGTACGTTTGTTGATACGGCTTGCGCGACCCATTGCACGTGGGCGGAAACGTTTGAGCGTTGGACCTTCGTTGACGTAAGCCTCTGTTACTACGAGGTTTTCGATGTTCATGTCGAAGTTGTGCTCAGCGTTCGCGATTGCCGATTTCAATGCTTTTTCAACGATTGGCGTTGCTGCCTTGTTCGTGTAAGCAAGAATCGAAAGAGCTTCGCCGATTTGCTTCCCGCGGATTAAGTCTACTACGAGACGTGCCTTACGAGGAGCAATGCGAACCATATTAGCCGATGCTTTTGATTGCATAATGAGTACCTCCCCTCAGATTAACGTTTCGTCTTCTTATCGTTACCAGCATGTCCTTTATAAGAACGAGTTGGCGCGAATTCACCAAGTTTGTGACCGACCATATCTTCTGTCACGTAAACCGGTACGTGTTTACGACCATCGTAGACAGCGATCGTGTGACCGATGAACTCTGGGAAGATTGTCGAGCGGCGTGACCAAGTTTTGATAACATGCTTGTCACCAGCTTCGTTGGCTTTATCAACCTTAGCGAGCAAATGGTGATCTGCAAATGGACCTTTTTTCAAGCTGCGACCCATAGTTGTACCTCCCTTTGGCATGATTCAGGAACGGTTCCTACGAACCGTTCAGAAATCACGTAATTATTTTTTAGAACGGCGGACGATGTATTTATCGCTCGCTTTGTTTTTCTTACGAGTTTTGTATCCGAGTGCCGGTTTACCCCAAGGAGTAAGTGGGCCCGAACGACCGATTGGAGCACGTCCTTCACCACCACCGTGTGGGTGATCAACTGGGTTCATTACAGAACCACGAACTGTAGGACGTTTTCCGAGCCAGCGTGAACGACCAGCTTTACCGATATTGACGAGCTCATGCTCTTCATTACCGACAGCGCCGATTGTAGCACGGCAAGTAGCAAGGATCATACGTGTTTCGCCTGATTGAAGACGAACAATCGCGTATTTACCATCTTTACCGAGAAGCTGAGCAGAAGTACCAGCTGAACGAACGAGCTGACCACCTTTACCAGGCTTAAGTTCGATGTTGTGGATCAACGTACCAACTGGGATGTTTACAAGTGGAAGAGCGTTACCGACTTTAATGTCAGCTTCTGCTCCTGACATGATTTGCATGTCAACTTTCAATCCTTTAGGTGCGAGGATGTAGCGTTTTTCACCATCGATGTAGTGTACAAGAGCGATGTTTGCAGAGCGGTTCGGATCGTACTCGATTGTAGCGATACGGCCAGCGATGCCATCCTTGTTACGTTTGAAATCGATGATACGGTATTTACGTTTGTGTCCGCCACCTTGGTGACGTACTGTCAAGCGACCTTGGTTGTTACGTCCGCCCTTTTTCGAAAGCTTTTCAGTTAACGATTTTTCAGGACGTGAAGCCGTAATTTCAGCAAAGTCGAGTGCAGTCATGTTACGACGACCGTTAGTGGTCGGTTTAAACTTTTTAATTCCCATCGAGAGTTCCCTCCTTTTCTACAGAGTACCGATTAACCGAGGTAATCGAGTTCTTTGCTATCTGCAGTAAGCGTGACGACCGCTTTTTTGCGGCGTGCTGTGTAACCAGCGTGACGACCTACGCGTTTTGCTTTTGGTTTTGAGATAAGTGTGTTGATTTTTTCAACTTTAACGCCGAAGATCGCTTCAACAGCATCTTTGATTTGAGTCTTAGATGCCTTCACGTCTACTTCGAACGTGTACTTTTTCTCAGCCATTTGGTTCACTGAGCGTTCAGTAATTACAGGACGTTTGATAATGTCGTGTGTATGTGCCATTATGCAAGCACCTCCTCTACTCTCGCAACTGCATCCTTCGTGAAGATGACTTTGTCGTGTCCGACAAGATCAAGGACGTTTACTCCAGCAGCGTCAACGACTGTGACACCAGGAATGTTGCGTGTTGAAAGAACGACTGTCTCGTTGTAATCAGCAGTAACGACAAGAACTTTACGTTCGATTGAAAGAGCAGCGAAGACCGAAATCATATCTTTTGTTTTCGGAGCATCGATTGTCAAACCTTCAAGAACGATGAACTCGTTGTTAGCGACTTTCGAAGAAAGTGCTGAACGTAATGCGAGACGACGAACCTTTTTAGGAAGTTTATAAGCGTACGAACGTGGTGTTGGACCGAAGACTGTTCCACCGCCAACCCATTGTGGCGAACGGATCGAACCTTGGCGTGCACGACCAGTACCTTTTTGTTTCCATGGTTTACGGCCGCCACCGCGAACTTCCGAGCGACCTTTTGTATCATGTGTACCTTGGCGACGTGAAGCTTGTTGCATGACGATTGCATCGTATACGACTGCTTCGTTTGGCTCGATTCCGAAAACGGCATCTGCGAGCTCAATATCTCCAACTTGTGTACCTGTTTGGTTAAGCAAAGCTACTTTAGGCATTCGTTATTCCTCCTTTCCTTGCAAACGGATTAGTTGCCTTTAACCGCAGTTTTGACGACAACTTGGCTCTTACGTGCGCCTGGGATAGCACCCTTGACGAGGAGTAAGCCACGTTCTACATCAACTTTTACGATTTCAAGGTTTTGAACAGTGATTTGTTCTCCACCCATGCGTCCTGGGAGCAATTTCCCTTTGAATACACGGTTTGGAGCGACAGGACCCATTGAACCTGGGCGACGGTGGTAACGCGAACCGTGAGCCATTGGACCACGTGATTGGTTGTGACGCTTGATTGCTCCAGCGAAACCTTTACCTTTCGACGTACCTGTTACATCAACCATTTCGCCTGCAGCGAAAGTATCTGCTTTAATCTCTTGACCGATTTCGAAATCTGTTACAGATGTACGGATTTCTTTAATGAAGCGCTTAGGTGTCGCACTTGCTTTCGCAGCGTGACCTTTTTGCGGTTTGTTTTGACGACCTTCTTTGATATCACCAAAGCCGAGTTGGACTGCTTCGTAACCGTCCACTTCCATTGTCTTCAATTGAAGAACAACGTTACCTTCTACTGAAACGACAGTAACTGGTACTACTTCGCCTGACTCGTTGAAGATTTGTGTCATACCGAGTTTAGTTCCTAAGATTCCTTTAGCCATGAGATACACCTCCTAATATTGAATGATTTTGATCTTCTGGCTAGTATCAACTATTTATAGAAGAAAAATTAAAGTTTGATTTCAATGTCAACGCCCGACGGAAGTTCAAGACGCATAAGCGCATCAACTGTTTTCGGTGTTGGGTTAACGATGTCGATCAAACGTTTGTGTGTACGCATTTCGAACTGCTCACGAGCATCTTTGTACTTGTGAACGGCACGAAGTACTGTGTAGATCGCTTTCTCCGTTGGGAGTGGGATCGGTCCAGATACAGTAGCACCAGAACGTTTTGCTGTGTCGACAATCTTCTCAGCCGATTGATCAAGCACGCGGTGATCGTATGCTTTCAAACGGATCCGAATTTTTTCATTTGCCATGTTGTTTCCCTCCTTTTCGCCTATTTCGTAAATAGACATTCTCCGCGGAAATTTCCACACTAGCCATGGCAATGCCGCCTGGTGTGTCATAACCTCCCGCTTCATCGCGTTGTGTTTGTGACCAACATATTCTAGTTTACTTAATTCCAAGCAAGAATGCAAGCAAAATAAATTAGAACTTGTTTTCAAGTCTCTCACCACTCGCACAAACACTTTCCTCAGTATATAAGATGTCTGACCATGTTGCAAGACTGTTTTTCAGAAAACAAAAAAAGGTCTTCCGTCACGGGAGACGGAAGACCTTTTTGCTTAAAAATTACTCAACGATTTCTGTAACTGATCCAGCGCCTACTGTACGGCCACCTTCACGGATTGAGAAACGAGTTTCTTTTTCAAGAGCGATTGGTGCGATGAGTTCAACAGTCAATTCGATGTTGTCCCCAGGCATAACCATTTCAGTACCTTCAGGAAGTTGGCACATACCAGTTACGTCAGTTGTACGGAAGTAGAACTGTGGACGGTAGTTACCGAAGAATGGCGTGTGACGGCCACCCTCTTCTTTTGAAAGGATGTAAACTTGCGCTTTGAAAGTTTTGTGCGGTGTGATTGTGTTTGGTTTCGCGAGAACTTGTCCACGCTCGATGTCGTCACGTGATACACCACGAAGAAGAGCTCCGATGTTGTCGCCAGCTTCAGCATAGTCAAGAAGCTTACGGAACATCTCTACACCAGTACATACTGATTTTTTAGTTTCTTCGTGAAGACCAACGATTTCGATCTCGTCGTTGACTTTAAGAACTCCACGCTCAACGCGGCCAGTAGCTACTGTACCACGACCAGTGATTGAGAAAACATCCTCAACTGGCATCATGAAGTCTTTTTCAGTGTCGCGAGTTGGCTCAGGGATGTACTCATCAACAGCTGTCATGAGTTCCATGATTTTTTCTTCCCATTTAGCTTCGCCGTTAAGCGCGCCGAGAGCAGATCCTTGGATAACTGGGAGGTCATCGCCTGGGAAGTCATACTCAGAAAGAAGTTCGCGAATTTCCATTTCAACGAGTTCAAGAAGCTCTTCGTCGTCAACCATGTCGACTTTGTTCATGAATACTACGATGAAAGGAACACCTACTTGACGTGAAAGCAAGATGTGCTCACGTGTTTGTGGCATTGGACCATCAGTTGCAGAAACAACGAGGATCGCGCCGTCCATTTGTGCAGCACCAGTGATCATGTTTTTAACATAGTCAGCGTGACCTGGGCAGTCAACGTGTGCATAGTGGCGTTTTTCTGTTTCGTACTCGATGTGAGCTGTTGCGATAGTGATACCGCGCTCGCGCTCTTCTGGAGCACCATCGATTTGGTCAAACTTAGTTGCAGCTTTACCTTGTGATTTTGCAAGTACAGCTGAGATAGCTGCTGTTAAAGTTGTTTTACCGTGGTCGACGTGGCCAATTGTACCAACGTTAACGTGCGGTTTAGAACGGTCGAATTTTTCTTTACCCATTCTGAATTCCTCCTCTATGTGTCTAATAATTTTTTATAACTAGGAAGGTGAATCGTCGAATAACGTACACCTTCCTTAGCTTACACTAATCAAATAATCGTGACAACCTGTGAAGGATTAGCCGTTTGATTTTTTGATGATTTCTTCAGCAACTGATTTCGGTACTTCTTCGTAGTGATCGAAGTGCATTGAGTACGTACCGCGACCTTGTGTGCGCGAACGAAGTCCTGTTGCATATCCGAACATTTCCGAAAGTGGAATCATCGAGCGAACGACTTGTGCGTTCCCACGAGCTTCCATACCTTCAACGCGTCCACGGCGTGACGTAACGTCACCCATGATGTCTCCCATGTATTCGTCTGGGATGACGATTTCAACTTTCATCATTGGCTCAAGGATAACAGCGCCGCTCTTATCTTTAAGTTGTTTGACTGCCATTGAAGCCGCGATTTTAAATGCCATCTCGTTTGAGTCGACATCGTGGTATGAACCGAAAACGAGTGCTGCTTTAACGTCAACTACTGGATAACCAGCAAGGATACCGTTTTGAAGTGCTTCTTCGATTCCGTTTTCAACCGCTGGGATGTATTCACGCGGAACAACACCACCGACGATTTTGTTGTTGAACTCGAAGCCAGCACCTTCTTCGTTCGGCTCGAATTCTACGACGACGTGACCATACTGACCACGACCACCTGATTGACGAGCGAACTTAGAATCGATTTTCGCTGCTTGGCGAATCGTTTCACGGTAAGCTACTTGTGGAGCACCAACGTTAGCTTCGACTTTGAACTCGCGACGCATACGGTCAACGATGATGTCGAGGTGAAGCTCACCCATACCTGAGATGATCGTTTGACCAGTCTCTGGGTTTGTTTCAGTGCGGAACGTTGGATCCTCTTCAGCAAGCTTAGCAAGTGCTTGACCCATTTTATCTTGGTCGGCTTTCGTTTTTGGTTCGATTGCGACCGAGATAACTGGTTCTGGGAATGTCATTGATTCGAGAACGACGTTGTCTTTCTCAGAACAAAGCGTATCACCAGTAGTCGTATCTTTAAGACCTACAGCTGCAGCGATGTCACCAGCGAAGACCATTGGGATCTCCTCACGGCTGTTCGCGTGCATTTGAAGGATACGTCCAAGACGCTCACGTTTACCTTTTGTTGAGTTCTTAACGTATGATCCTGCCGAAGCTGTACCAGAGTACACACGGAAGAACGTTAATTTACCAACATACGGGTCAGTCATAACTTTGAATGCAAGTGCAGAGAATGGCGCTTCGTCAGTAGACTCACGAACGATCTCTTCATCTGTATCCATGTTAATTCCTGTGATTGCTTTTACGTCGACTGGTGATGGGAGGTAGTCAAGGACTGCGTCAAGCATAAGCTGGACACCTTTGTTCTTGAATGCCGAACCAACGAGTACAGGGTAGAAATCAACTGTAAGAGTCGCTTTACGGATACCCGCTTTTAACTCTTCGATTGAAATTTCCTCGCCCTCGAGGTATTTCATCATCATTTCTTCTTCGTAATCCGCAACAGCTTCGATTAATGATGCACGAAGTTCTTCAGCTTCGTCTGCGAATTCTGCAGGGAAACCATCCGTTACTTCGATATCAGTACCGATGTCGTTACCGTACATGTATGTTTTCTTTTCAACGAGGTCGATGATTCCTTTGAATTCATCTTCAGCGCCGATTGGAATTTGGATTGCGTGTGCGTTCGCTTGAAGGCGATCGCGGAGCGTTCCGACCGAGTACAGGAAGTCTGCACCGATTTTATCCATTTTGTTTACGAAAACGATACGTGGTACGCCGTAAGTTGTAGCTTGGCGCCATACTGTCTCAGTTTGTGGCTCAACACCAGACTGAGCATCAAGTACTGCAACCGCACCATCAAGTACACGGAGTGAACGTTCAACTTCAACAGTGAAGTCTACGTGTCCAGGAGTATCGATGATGTTTACGCGGTTACCTTTCCATTGTGCAGTTGTTGCTGCCGATGTAATCGTGATTCCACGTTCTTGCTCTTGCTCCATCCAGTCCATTTGTGAAGCACCTTCGTGCGTTTCACCAATTTTGTGGATACGACCCGTGTAATAGAGGATACGCTCAGTCGTTGTTGTTTTACCAGCATCGATGTGGGCCATGATCCCGATATTACGGGTGTTCTTAAGGGAGAATTCTCTTGCCATCTTTAAACATTCTCCTTTCGCATTTTAATTTAGTGTACGTGCGTTGCCACACGTCATGACTATACCCGAAAGCCACCTCATATTTCCATACAAAATGGCATAGATGAGGTGGTTAATTCCGGATTTACCAGCGGTAGTGAGCAAACGCTTTGTTCGCTTCCGCCATTTTGTGCATATCTTCGCGCTTCTTAACAGAAGCACCAGTGTTGTTTGCAGCGTCCATGATTTCATTAGCAAGACGAGCATCCATAGTTTTCTCGTTACGGAGACGTGAGTAGTTCACGAGGTAACGAAGTGCGAGTGTCGTACGGCGCTCAGGGCGGACTTCGACAGGAACTTGATAGTTAGCTCCACCTACACGGCGTGCTTTTACTTCAAGAACTGGCATGATGTTGTTCATCGCCTCTTCAAAAACTTCCATTGCATCGCGACCTGAACGTTCAGCGATAGTTTCGAAAGCTTTGTATAAGATTTGTTGAGCAGTACCTTTTTTACCATCTAACATAAGACGGTTGATAAGGCGGGTAACGAGTTTAGAGTTGTAGATCGGATCAGCCATTACATCACGACGTTCTGCTTGACCTTTACGTGGCATTCCGAGTCCCTCCTTTCATATAGTGAGGTGATATCTTCAGATATCTAGATTATTTTTTTGCTGCTTTTGGACGTTTAGTACCATATTTCGAGCGACCTTGCATACGGCCGTCAACTCCAGCTGTATCAAGTGCACCACGAACGATGTGGTAACGTACCCCTGGTAAGTCTTTTACGCGGCCTCCGCGAATAAGAACAACACTGTGTTCTTGTAAGTTGTGGCCGATACCTGGGATGTAAGCTGTTACTTCCATTGTGTTCGTCAAGCGTACACGTGCGTACTTACGAAGAGCCGAGTTCGGTTTCTTCGGAGTCATTGTACCTACACGAGTACAAACACCACGTTTTTGTGGTGAGCTGATGTCAGTACGAGCTTTAATGAAGCTGTTGTACCCTTTGTTCAGCGCTGGCGAATCTGATTTCACAACTTTTGATTGACGTCCTTTACGGACCAATTGATTGATAGTAGGCATCTTTGAGATCCTCCCTTCCTGAATTCATGACAAGTTTCAAAACCACCGAGCCGGGTGGTTCATCGAAAGTCATAATGAAACGTTTTGCGTGGCTCAGGCATTCCATCGCCACACAAAACGTATTATCAAACTTTCTTAATGGCAACAGCAGTTGCCGCGACATCGATTCCACAAACCTTACCAAGCTCAAGCTTAGAAGGCACGTTCACAACCGGAACGTTAGCTTGTTTCGCCGCATCGAGCAATGCTTGTTTTACGTGTTCATCTGCGTCATCCGCGATGATCACTTCCGACGCCTTGCCAGATCGCAATGCTTTGAGCGTTTGCTTTTGACCGACAAACTTCAAATCTGCGCCGACTACTTTTTTGTAAGACATGAAGATATCCTCCAAAATAACACGGCCGGTTGGCAACACTATATCATAGTAGCACCGCCATACCGACGTGTCAAGGCGTTTTATTCTACAGGAGAATCTGCTTCTACAGGTGCTTCACCAGCTACTTCGAGTCCGATTTGACGGTAACGTGTCATTCCTGTACCAGCTGGAACTAGTTTACCGATAATAACGTTCTCTTTCAAGCCGCGAAGGTAGTCGCTCTTCCCTTTGATTGCTGCATCCGTAAGGACACGAGTAGTTTCCTGGAACGAAGCAGCTGATAGGAACGAGTCTGTCTCAAGCGATGCTTTTGTAATACCAAGGAGAACTGGTTTAGCGGAAGCGAGTGCTTTTCCTGCACGGAGCGCTTCTTTACATGCTTCTTTAAAGGTACTGATATCAACGAGTGAACCAGGGAGAAGTGTTGTCTCACCTGACTCGATGACGCGAACGCGGCGGATCATTTGACGAACCATGACCTCGACGTGCTTGTCACCGATTTCAACTCCTTGCATCCGGTATACTTTTTGAACTTCCTGAAGAAGGTAGTTCTGAACACCAGATACACCTTTAACGTTTAAGAGTTCTTTCGGATCAATCGATCCTTCTGTGAACACTTGACCGGCAATGACTTCTTCACCGAGTTGAACACGTAGACGCGATCCGAATGGAATCGTGTATGTGCGTGTTTCGCTCAGACCTTGAATCGTCAATTCACGTTTGTCACGCGACTCTGTAAAGTCGATGACTTGTCCGTCGATTTCCGAGATGACCGCTTGACCTTTCGGGTTACGGGCCTCGAACAACTCTTGGATACGTGGAAGACCTTGCGTGATATCATCTCCGGCAACCCCACCTGTGTGGAAGGTACGCATTGTAAGCTGCGTTCCTGGCTCACCGATTGATTGTGCCGCAATGATTCCGACTGCTTCACCGACTTCAACATCGTTACCCGTTGCAAGGTTACGTCCGTAACATTTCTTACAGACACCATGACTCGTGTTACAAGTGAAGGCAGTACGAATTTCAACGTTGTCGATACCAGCGTCCGTAATTGTACGCGCGATATCTTCGTCGATGAGTTCGTTAACAGAAACAAGAACTTCTCCCGTTTCCGGGTGAACGACTTTTTCGAATGCCGTACGTCCGACGAGTCGGTCGTAAAGACTTTCGATTTCTTCCGTTCCTTCGCGAAGAGCCATGACACGGATACCACGATCCGTTCCACAATCATCTTCACGAATGATAACATCTTGCGCTACATCAACGAGACGACGAGTCAGGTAACCTGAATCGGCAGTTTTCAAGGCTGTATCGGCAAGACCTTTACGCGCACCGTGCGTCGAGATGAAGTATTCCTGAACCGTCAGACCCTCACGGAACGAAGATTTGATCGGGAGCTCGATGATCCGTCCACTTGGAGCGGCCATGAGTCCACGCATCCCTGCAAGCTGCGTAAAGTTTGACGCGTTACCACGGGCACCAGAGTCACTCATCATGAAGATCGGGTTTAGACGGTTGAGGGATTTCATCAGACGAGACTGAATTTCATCCTTCGCGTCGTTCCACGACTTGACGACACGCTCATAGCGCTCGTCTTCCGTGATGAGACCACGGCGGTACGATTTCATAACGCGATCCACGTTATCTTGTGCTTCGACCAGGATTTCCTGTTTATCCGGAAGTACGATGATATCCGAGATACCAACCGTGATACCGGCACGTGTCGAGTGTTTGAAACCAAGGTTTTTCATGCGGTCGAGCATACGGCTCGTCTCCGTCGTTTCGAAACGTTTGAAGACTTCCGCGATGACATTTCCAAGGAATCCTTTTTTGAATGGCTCAATGATTGGACGGTTCTTGATTTCAGCAGCAACATCCGTTCCATTTTCAAGGAAGTACTTCTCAGGCGTTGCTTCCTGTAAGTTGCTCATTGTTGGCTCATTCAAGTATGGGAAAGTCGTTGGGAGGATCTCGTTGAAGATCAACTTACCGACAGTCGTAACCAATAATTTCTCGTTTTGTGACTCTGTAAACGTCGGGTTCTTAAGAACGCCGGCAGGAATCGCAACACGTGAATGGAAGTGAACATACCCGTTTTGGTAGGCGATGAGTGCTTCATTCACAGTCGAGAAGATTTTACCTTCACCGATCGCGTTTTCGCGTTCGAGTGTGAGGTAGTAGTTACCGAGGACCATATCCTGCGATGGTGTAACAACAGGCTTACCGTCTTTCGGGTTCAAGATGTTTTGTGCAGCGAGCATGAGAAGACGTGCTTCTGCTTGTGCTTCTGCAGAAAGTGGTACGTGGACCGCCATTTGGTCACCATCAAAATCGGCGTTGTAAGCCGTACATACGAGCGGGTGAAGACGAATCGCGCGACCCTCGACAAGTGTTGGTTCGAACGCCTGAATACCGAGACGGTGAAGTGTCGGTGCACGGTTCAAGAGAACCGGATGCTCGCGGATGACTTCTTCAAGTACATCCCAGATTTCAGGTTGAACTCGTTCGATTTTACGTTTCGCACTCTTAATGTTTGGTGCGATACCACGTGAGACGAGTTCTTTCATGACAAACGGTTTGAAGAGCTCAAGGGCCATTTCTTTTGGAAGACCACATTGATACATCTTCAAGTTTGGACCAACGACGATAACCGAACGACCAGAGTAGTCGACACGTTTACCGAGTAAGTTTTGACGGAAACGTCCTTGTTTCCCTTTCAACATATGTGAAAGAGATTTTAATGGACGGTTACCTGGTCCAGTGACCGGACGGCCACGACGACCATTATCGATCAAGGCATCAACCGCTTCTTGTAACATCCGTTTTTCATTCTGAACGATGATGTTCGGAGCGCCAAGGTCAAGAAGACGCTTGAGACGGTTGTTACGGTTGATAACACGACGATATAAATCGTTTAAATCTGATGTCGCGAAACGTCCACCATCAAGCTGGACCATCGGACGAAGTTCCGGCGGGATGACTGGCAATACTTCGAGAACCATCCATTCCGGGTTGTTGCCTGAGTTGCGGAAAGCATCTAAGACTTCAAGACGTTTGATCGCACGTGTACGACGTTGTCCTTGAATCATTCGAAGGTCTTCACGTAAACCAGCTACTTCTTTTTCGAGTTCAACGTCGCGGAGCAATTTACGAACTGCTTCCGCACCCATTTCAGCTGTGAATGAGCTACCGAATTTCTCACGGTATGCACGGTATTCTTTTTCTGAAAGGAGTTGTTTTTTCTCGAGTGTCGATTCGCCCGGATCTGTAACGACGTACGATGCGAAGTAAATGATCTCTTCGAGCGCACGTGGTGACATATCTAAGACAAGACCCATACGACTTGGGATTCCTTTGAAGTACCAAATGTGCGAAACCGGTGCTGCGAGCTCGATGTGACCCATGCGCTCACGACGGACTTTCGACTTCGTGACTTCAACGCCACAGCGGTCACAAATGATTCCTTTATAACGGATTCGTTTGTATTTCCCACAGTAACATTCCCAGTCTTTCGTTGGACCAAAAATCCGTTCACAGAACAAGCCGTCTTTCTCTGGCTTGAGCGTACGATAGTTGATCGTCTCCGGCTTTTTCACTTCCCCGAAAGACCACGAACGGATCTTTTCGGGGGAAGCGAGGCCGATTTTCATATATTCAAATCTATTAACATCTACCAAGGGGTGGACCTCCCTTTCGCTTATTCCTCTTCAGTAACAACTGGTGCGACAGGCGCTTGAACTTCTTCGAGTGCTGGAGTCGCGTTCGGGATGTTGTCCTCGTCGTCGTCCTTCATTTCGATCTCTTCGTCCTCAGCAGACATCATCTTAACGTCCATACCAAGTGATTGAAGTTCTTTAATGAGAACTCGGAACGATTCCGGTACGCCCGGTTGCGGTACATTTTCGCCTTTAACGATCGCTTCATACGCTTTAACACGACCGATCGTATCATCCGATTTGATCGTTAAGATCTCTTGGAGTGTATACGCGGCACCATATGCTTCAAGTGCCCAAACTTCCATCTCTCCGAAACGCTGTCCACCGAACTGGGCTTTACCACCGAGCGGCTGTTGCGTAACGAGTGAGTAAGGACCCGTCGAACGTGCGTGAAGCTTATCATCGACCATGTGGGCGAGTTTAATCATATACATGACACCGACCGAGATGCGGTTATCAAACGCTTCACCCGAACGACCGTCATAAAGAACAGTCTTCGCGTCGCGATCCATACCGGCTTCTTCAATCGTTGCCCAAACATCTTCCTCACGTGCACCATCAAATACCGGTGATGCGACTTTGATTCCGAGTTGGCGTGCAGCCATACCAAGGTGAAGCTCGAGCAACTGCCCGATGTTCATCCGTGATGGTACACCAAGTGGGTTCAACATGATGTCGATTGGTGTGCCGTCTGGCATGTACGGCATGTCTTCTTCTGGCAAGATACGTGAGATAACACCTTTGTTACCGTGACGACCTGCCATTTTATCTCCTTCGTGAATCTTACGTTTTTGAACGATGTACGCACGGATCAACTGGTTGACACCAGGAGATAGTTCGTCGCCGTTATCACGATCGAAGATTTTGACGTCAAGGATGATACCGTCGCCGCCGTGTGGTACACGGAGTGATGTATCACGCACTTCACGTGCTTTTTCACCGAAGATCGCATGTAACAGACGTTCTTCAGCTGTCAATTCCGTTACGCCCTTAGGTGTAACTTTACCGACTAAGATATCCCCATCTTTTACTTCAGCACCGACACGAATGATTCCGCGGTCGTCGAGGTTTTTCAGGGCGTCGTCACCGACGTTCGGAATATCACGAGTGATTTCTTCCGGTCCGAGTTTTGTATCGCGTGATTCACATTCGTATTCCTCAATGTGGATCGACGTGTAGACATCATCTTTCACAAGACGTTCGCTCATGATGACGGCATCCTCGTAGTTGTAACCATCCCATGTCATGAAACCGACGAGTACGTTACGACCGAGCGCAAGTTCCCCACCGTCCATTGATGGACCATCTGCAAGAATCTCGCCTTTATCGACAGGATCGCCTGCTTTGATGATTGGTTTTTGGTTATAGCACGTTCCTTGGTTAGAACGAATGAATTTTTGGATTTTATAACGATCAAGTTCACCTTGAACGATGTTGCCATCGACTTCCGTCGTACGACGGACAAGGATTTCACGAGCCGTTACGCGCTCAGCGATACCAGAGTGTTTTGCAACAACGGCAGCTCCTGAGTCTTTCGCAGACACGTACTCCATCCCAGTTCCAACAATCGGAGATTCTGGATCGAGAAGTGGTACGGCCTGACGTTGCATGTTTGCTCCCATGAGGGCACGGTTCGAGTCATCGTTCTCAAGGAACGGAATACATGCTGTCGCTGCCGAAACAACCTGTTTCGGAGAAACATCCATGTAATCGACACGTGATGGCTCAACAGACAAGTTTTGTCCACGGAAACGTGAGAGGACGTGTGTATCTTGGAACGTCTTCTCTTCCGTCAACAACATGTTTGCCTGCGCAACGACGTAGAGATCTTCTTCGTCTGCCGTCATGTAGTGAATTTCATCCGTGACAACACCCGTTTCCGGATTGACACGGCGGTATGGTGCTTCGATGAAACCATACTCATTGACTTTCGCGAACGAAGACAGTGAGTTGATCAAACCGATGTTTGGTCCCTCTGGCGTTTCGATTGGACACATACGGGAATAATGCGAGTAGTGAACATCTCGAACTTCAAAGCCAGCACGCTCACGTGTCAAACCACCGGGTCCGAGAGCAGATAGACGACGTTTGTGCGTCAACTCAGCGAGCGGGTTTGTTTGGTCCATGAACTGTGATAACTGTGAGCTACCGAAGAACTCTTTAATTGACGCGATAACAGGACGAATGTTGATCAATGCCTGTGGCGTGATCGCATTCTGATCTTGAATCGACATACGTTCCTTAACGACACGTTCCATACGTGAAAGACCAATACGGAACTGGTTTTGGAGCAATTCACCGACAGAACGGAGACGACGGTTACCGAGGTGGTCGATATCGTCTGTTGTTCCTACTTCATGCAACAAGTTGAAGAAGTAGTTGATTGCAGCAATCATGTCAGCAGGCGTAATGTGCTTGATGTCACGATCGATGTTACCGTTACCGATGATATTGATGATGCGTTCACCTTCAGCATCGTCCGGTGCGAACACCTTGATCGACTGTAAGTTGAAGGCTTCGCCTTGTGTTACGCCGCCAGTTGGCGTCGCTTCGATGTAACCGACAGATCCTTCAAGGAATGGCAAGACTTTGTCGAGCATACGACGGTCAAGAACCGTTCCAGCTTCTGCGATTACTTCACCTGTTTCAGGGTCAACGAGCGTTTCCGCAAGCTTTTGTCCGAACAGACGATTCTTCAGATGAAGCTTCTTATTGATTTTATAGCGACCAACGTTTGCCAAGTCGTAACGTTTCGGGTCGAAGAACCGTGACACGAGAAGTGCTTTCGCATTTTCAACTGTCGGTGGCTCACCCGGGCGTAGACGCTCATAGATTTCGATGAGGGCTTTTTCCGTTGATTCTGTATTATCTTTTTCAAGCGAATTCCGGAGGTACTCATCATCTCCAAGGAGATCGATGATTTCCTGATCCGTACCGAAACCAAGAGCACGTAAAAGAACCGTTACAGGAATCTTACGCGTGCGGTCGATTCGGACATATACGATATCTTTCGCATCTGTCTCAAGTTCGAGCCATGCTCCACGGTTCGGGATGACCGTTGCCGAGAATCCACGTTTACCGTTCTTATCTAACTTATTGTTGTAATACACACTTGGCGAACGAACAAGCTGAGAAACGATAACTCGTTCCGCACCATTAATAATGAATGTTCCCGACTCCGTCATAAGCGGGAAGTCACCCATGAAGACTTCTTGTTCCTTCAATTCACCCGTCTCTTTGTTTTGAAGACGGACTTTAACGCGCAGTGGTGCCGAATAGGTCACGTCGCGTTCTTTCGATTCATCAATCGAATACTTCGGCTCACCGAGCGAGTAATCGATGAATTCTAATACGAGATTTCCTGTGAAGTCGGAAATCGGCGAAATGTCATGAAACATCTCACGAAGACCTTCCCGTAGGAACCATTCGTATGAATTCGTTTGAATCTCAATTAGATTTGGAAGTTCTAATACTTCGCTGATACGTGCATAGCTTCTTCTCTGACGGTGACGACCGTACTGAACAAGTTGACCAGTCAACTGATTCACCTCTCAGACCCACTTCTTCTTCTAGAGAAGGACGGGTGTAATATCGAACATTGAAGCCATTTTTTGACCGATAAGCGCAAAAAAGCGACGTCTTGTCTACTCAATCATCTGTAGTCGAGAACGCCAGCTACTTTCAACCTGCTTATCCAAAAATCACTCCAATGGCATTTTATAATACTATCATAGACACAACACAAGGTCAACGACAAATCACCCGATTTGTCAAGACCGAATTGATTTAAATATTGAATACCCTTTATCGCGGGTTACTGTCTCGCAAGAACCGAAGACTTCTTCCATCAGTTTCTTCGCTGATGGTCCCCCTTGTTTTTTCTGAATGACGACCCAGAGGGCGCCCCCTACTACGAGGTGATCATAAGCTTCACGTAAAATCCGATGAACAACTGCTTTTCCTGCCCGAATCGGTGGATTCGTCACGATCGCTGCAAATGTCTCATCACCTACGCCAACATACCCGTCACTTACACCGGTCGTCACGGAAACACCATTCGCACGTGCATTTTCAGCCGCTAGTTCAAGTGCCCGTTCGTTAACATCAACGAGTTTCGCGTCACGCCCGGTCGCTTTTGCCAGTGAAATCCCCATCGGTCCATATCCGCAACCGACATCTAGAATCGCACCCGGTACATCCGGCTCAACGAATGCCTCAATCAATAGACGCGAACCAAAGTCGACGCCACCTTTTGAGAACACACCGTGGTCCGATGTGAAGCGGAATGTTTCGCCGCGTAAGACGAACTCCCATGATTTCGGATCTCGTTTTGAGGAGGGATCATTCGTGTAATAATGGTCTGCCATGTTTCCTTCCCCTCTCTTGATTAAAGATGAAAACAAAAGAAGCCCGCAAAGCGAGCTTCTTTTGTCTGCGGAAGAAGAAAATTACTTAACTTCTACGCTTGCGCCAGCTTCTTCAAGCTTAGCTTTGATTGCGTCAGCGTCTTCTTTCGAAACGCCTTCTTTAACTGGAGCCGGAGTTCCGTCAACGAGTGCTTTCGCTTCTTTAAGACCGAGGCCTGTCAATTCGCGAACTGCTTTGATGACGTTGATTTTACCAGAACCTGCGTTAGTAAGGATTACGTCGAATTCAGTTTGCTCTTCAGCTGCTGCTGCGCCTGCACCTGCTGCTGCTACTGGAGCTGCTGCTGATACGCCGAATTCTTCTTCGATTGTTTTTACGAGTTCGTTAAGTTCAAGAACAGTCATGCCCTTGAGGTCTTCGATAAATTGCTCTTTGTTGAAAGCCATTATGGTTTTCCTCCTTTGATTTAGCCCACGTTGGGGTTTGAAAAATTGTGTGTTTGCCTATCCCGCTAAGCGGACATTAAGCAGATTGTTCTTCTTTTTGCTCTGCGATTGCGTTCGTTGCCACCGCGAGACCGCGGATTGGCGCTTGAAGCACGCTGAGGAGCATTGAAAGGAGACCTTCGCGTGATGGAAGTTCTGCAAGGGCTTTGACATCTTCTACTGAAGTGACTTTGCCTTCAATGATACCACCTTTAAGTTCGAGAGCCTTGTGTTCTTTAGAGAAGTTGTTCAAGATCTTAGCTGGCGCGATAACGTCTTCATTGCTGAATGCGATCGCACTAGGACCAGTGAATACTTCGTCAAGACCTTCAAGGTTGCTTTGAACTGCTGCGCGGCGAAGGAGACCGTTTTTGTAAACTTTGAATTCAACACCCGCTTCGCGGAGTTGTTTACGAAGTTCAGTGACTTCGTCTACTGTGAGACCACGGTAGTCGACGACGATTGTTCCAGCGCTCGCTTGCATTTTCTCAGCGATCTCAGATACGAGATCCGCTTTGACAGCGATAACTTTTTCGTTTGCCATTTCTGTTGCACCTCCTGGTAAATAAATTGTACCGGCGCGAGGGGCTGCTCGATTTCAAATAAAAAGCCTCCTTCTGCAGGGCAGAGGAGGCGTAATCGTCAAAAAGGATACCTGAACAAACAGGCTCTCTGAGCAAGAACACCTCGGAAGGGTTTAAGCTCAATCGATGAGCACCTTCTGTCTACGGTATGTCGAATATATCAACGTTTTATACTGTAACAGCGTTCTTAGAACGTTGTCAAGTTCGTTTTAGACGAAATTATTTCGCGAAGTCAGCTGAAGATACTTTAACACCAGGACCCATTGTAGAAGCGATCGCGATGTTTTTAAGGTAAACACCTTTAGCAGTAGCAGGCTTAACTTTTACGAGAGTTTCCATAACGGTAGTGATGTTTTCAACCAACTTCTCGTTATCGAATGATTTTTTACCGACAGGAACGTGGATGTTACCTGATTTGTCGACACGGTACTCAACTTTACCAGCTTTGATATCGTTGATTGCTTTTGTGACGTCAAATGTAACAGTTCCTGTTTTCGGGTTAGGCATGAGGCCTTTAGGTCCGAGAACACGACCGAGTTTACCAACTTCACCCATCATGTCAGGTGTCGCAACGATAACATCGAAGTCGAACCATCCTTTTTGGATTTTAGCGATATACTCAGAATCACCAGCGTAATCTGCTCCAGCAGCTTCCGCTTCTTTCAATTTCTCACCTTTCGCGAAGACGAGAACGCGTTGTGTTTTACCAGTACCGTGTGGCAATACGACTGCTCCACGGATTTGTTGATCTGCTTTCTTCGGATCGACTCCGAGACGAACAGCAAGTTCGATCGTTTCATCGAATTTCGCTGTTGCAGACTTTTTAGTTAAGTCTACAGCTTCAGCGAGTTCGTATGAAACCGTACGATCGATAAGTTTAGCAGCTTCTTTGTACTTCTTACCCATTTTAGGTTCCTCCTTTGTGGTTGTGCGGAAAATCCTCCCACATAATGAAAGGGTAGCAAGGCTTCAATTAACTATCCGCCTGCGACCCTCATCGTTGTTCATTGTAATTCGAAAGACTTAGTCTTCGATTACGATACCCATAGAACGTGCAGTACCTTCAACCATCAACATCGCTGTTTCAACAGATGCTGCGTTGAGGTCTGGCATTTTCGTTTCAGCGATTTCGCGAACTTTGTCACGTTTGACAGTCGCTACTTTCTTACGGTTAGGCTCGCCTGAACCGCTCTCGATTCCAGCTGCTTTCTTCAAGAGAACTGCTGCTGGTGGAGTTTTAGTAATAAACGTAAATGAACGATCTTCAAAAACCGTGATGACTACAGGGATAATCAAGCCGGCTTGGTCTTGTGTACGAGCGTTGAACTCTTTACAGAAGCCCATGATGTTCACACCTGCTTGACCGAGTGCCGGTCCAACTGGTGGAGCTGGGTTTGCTTTGCCCGCAGGAATTTGAAGTTTAACTAGTTTCATAACCTTCTTCGCCACGAGACACACCTCCTTAATTCTTTAATGTGGTTTAATTGGACGTTGCGCGTCCTCCCACTCATTCTATTCGACGAGTTATTTATCGAAATAAGCACAACATCAAACAGGAAAAATTGTACCATTAAAACAAAACATTCGCAATAGGAAACTTAATCGATTTTTTCAACTTGTGAAAAATCGAGTTCTACTTTCGTTTCGCGACCGAACATATCTACAGAAACTTTCATTTTTTCTGTTTCTGTATCAAGCTCTTCAACCGTTCCTTCAAGGTTCTCGAAGGCACCTTCTTTGATTCGGACGATTTGACCGAGTGAGTAGTCATAACGACTCTTCATGTCGACAAGTCCCATTGAACCAAGGATGTTTTCAGCTTCTTCAGGAAGAAGCGGCGTCGGTTTCGATCCACCACCCACTGAACCGAGGAATCCGGTTACGTTCGGTGTGTTACGAACAACATACCAAGAATCATCCGTCATGACCATCTCGACGAGGACATACCCCGGGAAGATCTTGATTTCACGTTCCTTGATTTTTGTTTCACCTTTTTTATTCGTTACTTCTTCCTGTACCGTTTCAATCGGAACGAGTACACGGAAGATTTTCTCGTCCATGTTCATAGACTCGATCCGACGTTCAAGGTTAGCCTTGACGTTGTTTTCGAATCCAGAGTACGTTTGGACGACAAACCACTGTTTATCCATGGTACGCCACCTCTTCTTTTTACTTAATCAACCAACTCATGAGTGCGCTGAGACCAGAATCGATACCAAAGATGAAGACGCCCATGAAGATAACCATACCGATTACCGTCAATGTGTACTTCGTCAATTCTTTTCGTTTTGGCCAGCTCGTCTTTTTCAGTTCATTCCATACGTCACGCAAAAATTTCATCGTACTTTCCCTCCAGGATGTATTAAATCGGGATAGATGAAGCCTTATTTCGCTTCTTTATGAATCGTATGCGCGTTACAACGCCGACAGAATTTTTTCAATTCCAAGCGGACTGTGACATCCTCTTTTTTCATCGTCGTATAATCGCGGGCACCGCAAATATCACAAGCAAGGCCTACTTTCTTCGCCATCTCAAAAGACCTCCTTCTTTGCCGCTCTCTCTCTCGAACGGAGGAGATTCCTCCAAAAAAGAGCGTAAAAAAAAACGCCTATGAGCGGCGTCTCGCTAGTAAGGCGCTATTTATACAGTAGCATACGGTAGTCGGATTGGTCAATCCACCTCGCGGTTAGACAATCAACTCACGTGCCTCGAGGTATCGCTCCAGTTTCCGTTTGACACGCTGTAACGCGTTATCAATTGATTTGACGTGGCGATCGAGATCATCCGAAATCTCTTGGTACGTTCTTCCGTCGAGATAAAGTGCCAACACTTTTCGTTCTAAGTCACTAAGGATTTCATCCATCTTCGTTTCGATATCTGCATACTCTTCTCGGTTGACGATCAAGATTTGCGGATCCGATGGTGCCGTCGAAGTGATGATATCAAGCAACGTCCGTTCAGAAGATTCATCATCATAAATTGGTTTATCGAGCGAGATGTACGAATTGAGAGGAATATGTTTTTGACGGGTCGCCGTCTTGATTGCCGTGATCATTTGCCGTGTAATGCAGAGTTCAGCAAATCCTTTAAAAGAAGCCAACTTATCAGTCCGGTAGTCACGGACTGCTTTGTATAGGCCAATCATGCCTTCTTGAATGATATCTTCGCGGTCCGCGCCAATCAAAAAATATGAACGGGCCTTCGCACGTACGAAGTTACGATAGCGCTCGATCAAAAATTCAAGGGCATCGCTATTATCGAATACCTTCGCTTGTTCCACAAGCGCCTCATCAGACATGCACTCAAACTGGTCGAACGAAACCAAACTCATCCTTCATCCCTCCAAGCTTCTATGACGAACTAATCAATTGCCTACAATTATACAATAATTTCCTATCCTGCGACAGTGAAAATTGGCATGACCTCTTTTTATCTGTATTTCGCCCTTAAAAAAACCGCCTTCTCGACAGGTACGTCAAGAAAACGGTTTATTTTTAAGGGGAGACCCCCTTACTGATCTGAATTTTTTCTTCTTCGGATTTGTTCAAGCCGTTCGATGACATCTGCCGGCAAATCGATTGTCGACCGCGGTTTCTTGCTCGTCTTCGACATCGTCGTCTGTCCCTGAATGACGGCGACCGCTGCTTTCCAGTCCCGTCTCAACTCTTGTGCCGAGATGCGGAGTGCGCCGAGCGTAAAGATCACCCATTGTTCCGTGAAGTCGTTCGTCGCGACCGTCAGCTTGACACGGATGTCTTGTAACCACTCGGCTGCCGTTTTTTCTATCCATTCGTCAGCAGTTTCATTCTCGCGTGTATAAATGACCTCGAGTCCACTCTTTTTTAAGCGTGACTCGCGCCCTGGCTGAAGATAGGCATCAAAGACGATGGTGACACTAATTCCTGTCACTGCCTGATATTCCGCCATTGCATCGACCAATCGTTCCCGTGCTAATTCAAAATCTTGCTCCCGCAATGTCCGGAATTCCGGCCATGCGCCAATGATATTGTAGCCATCAACGATCAGACGGTCATATTTCATCGCGCGTACGGCTTTCTCGTCCGGTACACTTCATACAATAAGAGTGACGCGGCAACGGAAGCATTGAGTGACGTGACATGGCCCGCCATCGGAAGGTGGACAAGGAAATCACATTTCTCTCGGACGAGGCGACTCATCCCTTTTCCTTCACTACCAATGACGATTCCAAGCGGCATCGTTCCGTCAAGCGTCCGGTAATCATCACTTTCACGCGCATCCGTCCCGACGAACCAAAGTCCTTTTTTCTTGAGGTCTTCCATCGTCCGCGTTAAGTTCGTCACGCGAACGACCGGAATATGCTCGATTGCACCCGTCGATGCTTTTGCGACGACTTGTGTCAATCCGACCGAGCGCCGTTTCGGAATGATGACCCCGTGCGCACCGACAGCGTCTGCCGTCCGAAGAATCGAACCGAGGTTATGCGGGTCTTCCAGCTCGTCGAGTAAGACGATGAGTGGTGTCTCATCCTTCTTCTCTGCTAAGGCAAAGATATCGTCGAGTTCCGCGTATTCATAGGCGGCAACTGCCGCAACGACACCTTGGTGGTTGTCGCTCCCTGTCAGACCATGCAGTTTTGAACGGGGGACGATTTGAATTTGGACATTCGCTTCTTGCGCCATCGCGTGGATGACGGCGAGTGGACCTTTTTGTTGACCTTCCTGGATAAAGAGTTTATTCATTTCGCGTCCACTTCGTAACGCTTCGAGAACAGGATTTCGTCCGTAAAGGAAATCCTGCCCTTCCGCGAGTGGTTCGATGACGACCGGGTCCTCTTGTTTCTTTTCAACACGTTTTCGTTTTTCGCCAGTCTTAGGGCGCTGTCCTTGATCGACTGGGTTATTTTCCGTCTGTCGTTTCGGCTTCGAGTAATTCGAACGCTTGCCCGATGAGTTCTTCAAGACGATCCCCTCCTTCTGAAAGATAAATGTAGCCTAACAATGCTTCGAACGCCGTCGCGTAGCGGTACGTATGGACATCCGTACTTTTTGGTACAGAACCGGACTTCGCATTTTTCCCACGCCGGACGACGGCTTGTTCCTCTTCTGTCAGTGTTCCCTGATTGAGCCAATGTGTAACGACGGTCGCCTGTGCTTGCGCCCGGACATACTGGACCGCTGCTTTATGCAACTCGCCTGGTTTGACGAAACCACGGTCAAGTAGTCGCTCTCTTACATGCATCTCATAGACGACGTCTCCCATATAGGCGAGCGCGAGCGCGTTCAATTGTTTATAGTTCTTCATCCGCGCTTCCACCGCATCCCTTGTGCTGTATCTTCAAGCAAGATGCCCTGGTCGCGTAACTGATCGCGGATTTCATCTGCCCGTCCGAAATCACGATTTTTCCGTGCTTCGTTTCGTTCTGTGATCAACTGTTCGACTTCTTCGTCGAGCAGTCCGCGGTCGACCGTCAACGTTACACCTAATACGCCCGACAATTCATTGAAAACGGTCAGGAAGCGCTCAAGAACTTCTTTTGACGCTTGTGCTTCTGCAAGATAAAGATTTGCTTCTTTCGATAAATCGAACAAATCCGTTACAGCATTCGCTGTATTGAAGTCATCATCCATCGACGTGATGAAATGTTGCTTGATGTCTTCAATCCGCTTCAACCATTTTTCGTTTGCCATTCCGAGATCTGCCGTCATCGCGAGACGATGCTCGACGTTTGCGACCGACTCCCGAATTCGCGCGAGACCGTTGACCGCTTGATCAATCAGCTCACGGCTGTAGTTGATCGGATGACGATACTGAACAGACAGCATGAAGAAGCGTAAGACCATTGGATCGACGACTTGAATCGCTTCATGGACCGTCAAAAAGTTTCCGAGTGATTTCGACATCTTCTCGTTTTCGATGTTGACGAATCCATTGTGCATCCAGTAGTTCGCGAATTTTTGAGAATTGCATGCTTCCGACTGGGCAATTTCATTTTCATGGTGCGGGAATTTCAAGTCTTGTCCACCGGCATGGATATCAATCGTATCGCCAAGGTATTTCTTTGCCATCGCCGAGCACTCGATGTGCCAGCCCGGACGTCCTTCACCCCATGGACTTGTCCAAGACGGTTCGTCCGGCTTAACGGCTTTCCAAAGAACGAAATCGAGTGGATCTTCTTTTTTCTCGCCGACTTCAATCCGCGCGCCCGATTGTAATTCATCAATCGATTGCTGACTCAACTGACCATACGTCTCAAAACTCCGTGTCCGGAAGTAGACATCTCCGCCTGAAGCATAGGCATTCCCTTTTTCAACGAGAACTTTGATGAAGTCGATGATATCATCCATCGTCTCCGTAACGAGCGGATGGACGTCCGCTTGTTGGACGTTCAAAGCGCCCGTATCTGCATGATACGCGGCAATGAAACGTTTCGTTAAGTCATGATAATCTTCACCGAGTTCATTTGCCGTCCGAATGATTTTATCATCGACATCCGTAAAGTTCGAGACGTACTGAACCTCATAACCGCGGTACGTAAAGTAGCGGCGGACTGTATCGAAGACAATTGCCGGGCGGGCATTACCAATGTGGATATAGTTATAGACGGTCGGTCCACAGACGTACATCTTGACCTTACCTTCTTCTAACGGTTTAAATGGTTCCTTTTTTCCGGTCATGCTGTTGTAGAGTTGTATCATTCCGAAGTCCTCCTTTGATTCGTTCAATTTCCCGTTTTAGTTCTTCGATTTCAATTTCAATCCGTTCCTGGCACTCACTAACGGGATCCGGTAGACGGTGATCGAGAGGGGCCTCGACTTTCATTCCGTCCTGGATGACGACACGTCCCGGAATCCCGACGACGGTTGCGTTAGCAGGGACGTCTTTTAGGACGACTGAGCTTGCCCCGATTTTTGATGCATCCCCGACCGAAATATCACCGAGTACACGTGCTCCGGCTGAAACGAGCACGCCATTACCGAGCGTCGGATGACGTTTGCCCGTCTCTTTGCCCGTCCCGCCGAGCGTCACGCCTTGAAAAATCGTCACATCGTCGCCGATGATGGCTGTTTCTCCGATGACGACACCCATCCCATGGTCGATGAAGAAGCGACGACCAATCGTCGCACCCGGATGAATTTCGATCCCTGTCAAGAAGCGGCTGAACTGTGAAATGCTTCGCCCCAGTAACTTTAAGTTCAACTTCCATAACCGATGGGCTACACGGTGCATCCAAATCGCATGTAAGCCGGGGTACGTCAAGATGACTTCAATGCTACTGCGTGCAGACGGGTCTTGGTTGAATACATTGCGAATGTCTTCTCGTATACGTGTCATGTTCAATCTCCTCTCCATAAGAAAAAGCGCCTCCGTGCATCGCTGCACAGAGACGCTAATTAGCGCGGTCCCACTCTGTTTGGACGAATCAATCGTCCCTCTCCGTGTCCGTTAACGCCGGAGATACGTCTACGCCTACTCTCACTGATTTCGGGTAGCACTCAGAGGGGCATTTCATGGCAATTTTCTTCAAGCTCTCGCACCACACAAGCTTGTCTCTGGAGAAGAAACATTGACACTACTTTCCTCATCTACGCTTTATTTATACGTCTAGTCGCGCAAGTACGCGGTCTTTTCCTAATAGTTGAATCGTATTCGGAAGTTCTGGACCATGTGTTTGCCCCGTCGTTGCGACGCGGATTGGCATGAACAGATTTTTTCCTTTTTGACCGGTTGCTTTTTGTGTTGCCTTAATCGATGCTTTGATCGCTTCCGGCGTCCACTCTTCAAGTGTCCGCAATTGGTTCGCGAATTCAGCTAAGACGGTCGGAACCGTTTCGCCACTCAAGACAGTGTTTGCTTCTTCATCATACACCACTTCATCTTCAAAAAACATCTCTGAAAGCTCAACGACTTCCGCTCCGTGTGTCATCTGCTCACGGTAAAGTCCGACGAGGTTCTTCGCCCAGTCGAGTTCTTCTGCTGACGGCTCGTTTGAGACGCGTCCTGCTGCTTGAAGGAATGGAAGACTCGCTTCGAATACTTCTTCGAACGATTGATGTTTCATGTACTGCCCATTGATCCAAGCGAGTTTTTGTTGATCGAAAACAGCTGGACTCTTCGACAGGCGGGACGCATCAAAGATCTCGATGAATTCTTCTTTCGTAAAGATTTCTTGTTCTCCGACCGGCGACCAACCAAGCAACGTCACGAAGTTAAGTAACGCTTCCGGGAGATACCCGAGGTCTTTATACTGCTCGATGTACTGAATGATTGATTGATCACGTTTCGACAGTTTTTTATGCTCTTCGTTGACGATGAGCGTCATGTGACCAAATGTTGGATACTCCCAACCGAACGCATCATAAATCATCATCTGTTTCGGTGTATTCGAGATGTGGTCGTCTCCACGTAAGACATGGCTGATTGCCATCAAGTGATCGTCGACGACAACGGCGAAGTTATACGTCGGAATCCCGTCTTTTTTGACGATGACCCAGTCCCCGAAGTCTTTTGATTCAAACGATACGTCTTCTTTGACGATATCGTTCCACGTATATGTCACGCTTTCCGGTACACGAATCCGAATCGATGGTGTCCGTCCTTCCGCGACGAATGCGTCTTCTTGTTCTTGCGATAAATCTCGGTGTGCACCTGAATAACGCGGTGCTTCACCACGTGCAATTTGTGCTTCACGTTCCGCCTCAAGTTCTTCCGAGGTCATGTAGCAACGGTAGGCGAGTCCTTTTTCAAGTAACTCGTCTGTGTATTTTTGATAAAGATCAAGCCGTTCCATTTGGAAGTAAGGACCGTAATCGCCACCGCGGCCTGGACCTTCATCCCAATCGATTCCGAGCCACTCGAGGTACTTCATCTGACTTTCAACGCCACCATCAATGTTTCGTTTTTGGTCCGTATCCTCAATCCGTAAAATCATTTTCCCGCCCGCATGACGTGCGAACAAATAGTTGAATAAAGCCGTCCGTGCATTCCCAATATGAAGGTGCCCGGTCGGACTTGGTGCATAACGTACACGTACTTCTGCCATTGCCGATCACTCCTTTAGTCTCAAATTCGCTTAATTAGTATACCTTATTCTTCGATTCGTTTCAGCAGAATCACAGCTTGGCACGCAATTCCTTCTTCGCGCCCTGTAAACCCGAGCCATTCCGTCGTCGTCGCTTTGACATTGATCTGCTCGATGTCCGCTTCAAGCAGTTCCGCAATCCGCGCACGCATCGTATCGATGTACGGGCGTAATTTAGGCGCTTGCGCGATGACGGTCGCGTCTAAGTTACTCAATTCATATCCTTTACGCTTGACGAGTGCATAGACATGTTCGAGCAGTTTAGCAGAGTCCGCATCTTTGAACTCAGGATCGGTGTCCGGAAAATGTTTGCCGATATCCCCTTCTGCAATCGCTCCGAGTGCTGCATCCGCAATCGTATGGAGCAAGACGTCCGCATCCGAGTGACCGAGTAATCCTTTCGTATGTGGGATTTCAATCCCACCTAAAATGAGTTTCCGATCTTCTGCGAATGCATGTACATCAAAACCTTGTCCAATTCGAATCATCGTTATTTCCCTCGTTTCATTAAGATCGCTTCACCAAACCATAAATCATCCGGTGTCGTCACTTTAATATTTTCATACTGACCGGTGACGAGCGTCACCTTTCCTCCGTCCCATTCTATCAAACTTGCATCATCTGTACCTAAATAGTGTTCTGCTGCTTTTTGATGGACGGTTCGGATCGTGTCGAGATCGAAGGCTTGCGGTGTTTGAGCTGCCATCAGTTCGTCACGCGGAACCGTTTCGACGATCGTCTCTCCGATGATCCGTTTGACCGTATCTTTGACCGGGACGGCGAGAATCGCTGCTTTGTGCTCGACTGCCGCCGCGACGACGGCATGAATCGCTGTCTGTTCGATGAATGGCCGGGCGCCGTCATGAATCAACACGATACCGGGTGCTTCGATGACTTCCAGTCCGCGTAAGACACTTTCTTGCCGTTCCCGTCCTCCGGCAACAAGGCGTACAGGCGTTGCGTATCGGTCCGTCACTTGCTCAAACCAGACTTGTTCCGCCGGATTGATGGCAAGAATGATTTCTTCACATAAGGGATCGGCTTCAAACACATCGAGTGTCCACTCAATGATTGAACGGTCCCGTAACAGCAGCATCAGTTTATTACGATCTGCGCCCATTCTTTTTCCGGCACCAGCTGCCGGAATGACGACGCGGTATGTCTGTTCTATCACTGCATTCCCTCTTTTCTCATAAGTAAAGACTGCCACAGTTGTGGCAGTCCCTTATTTTTCTTGTGGCTTCGCAAAAATCATCCGTCCAGCAGACGTCTGAAGGACACTCGTCACGACAACACCAATCGTTTTCGAAATCAAGTGTTTACCACCTTCGACGACGACCATCGTGCCATCTTCGAGGTAGGCAATCCCTTGCTTTTGCTCTTTTCCTTCTTTGATGACAAGCACCATCATCTCTTCACCCGGAATCACAACTTGCTTGACGGCATTTGCTAAATCATTGATGTTCAAGACGGGTACGTTCCGGACTTCACACACTTTATTCAAGTTGTAATCGTTCGTAACGACAATTCCTTTCATCAACTCTGCCAGCTTAATCAGTTTGATGTCGACTTCTGGTACATCCTCGAAGTCACCATCATAAATTTCGACTTCCATTCCAGGGATTGATTGGAGTTCTTTTAAGACGTCAAGCCCCCGGCGTCCACGATTTCGTTTTAATGTATCCGATGAATCGGCAATGTATTGAAGTTCCCCAATCACGAACTGCGGAACGATCAGTTTCCCTTCAACAAATCCGGTCTTCGCGATATCTGTGATCCGTCCATCGATGATAACACTCGTATCGAGTACTTTACTGTTTGATTTTGCGACAACAACGGGTTCCGGTGTCGACTTTTTATCCGAGTTACTACTGTTTGACCGTAAAAAGATTTTCGTCAACTCATGCCGTTTGCGATATCCGACCGTAAAGCCGAGGTATCCGAATAAGGCAGTCGCGAAAATGGTTAAGACATTACTAAGCAGCGGAATCCCGACAAGTTCGATCAACATGCTG
This sequence comes from Exiguobacterium sp. s102, assembly GCF_018618635.1. Lineage (NCBI taxonomy): Bacteria > Bacillati > Bacillota > Bacilli > Caryophanales > Exiguobacterium > Exiguobacterium sp. s102. Next base: position 6,521 of record NZ_JACSML010000009.1, on the reverse strand, counting down.
ACGAGAAATGCCATCACGAGACCTAGCAAGAGGCCAAATGTTCCAAAGAATAAATCTGCAGCGGGCGCCTTTACTAGTTTTTCTTCTAAAAATCGGAGAAGTCGAATAACCGCATCCGTAATGAATAATCCAATTAATAAAAATATGAGTGCACCAATCGTTCCGGTTACGTATGTCGTCATCAACCATTCCGGGAAAGTCATCCCTGTCGCCGCTTCAATTAATTGAAATAACTGGGGCAATAACAAGACACCAAGCGCAAGACCGAGTAACGCGAAAAAGATTCGAATGATGATTTTCAATCTTCCCACCTCCTTCTATTATTTTAAGTTCATTGTAACATGTATTTATTTGAATCACCTACGCCTTAAGGTGGGGAAACTGTTTACATATCCATTACAGCCTCCCCATCTTTTCCTACATTTCAGGCGTTTAAAACGGGATGGTTTCGCGTAACGCTTCGTCAACACTTTCGACACCGATGACCGTGATGCCGTCCGGATAGGTCCATCCCCCGAGATTGTTTTTCGGAATGATGGCTCGTGTGAATCCGAGCTTCGCAGCTTCTGCGACGCGTTGCTCAATCCGTGAGACGCGCCGGACTTCTCCCGTCAAACCTACTTCACCAATGACGACATCTGTCGGACGTGTCGGCTTGTCGCGAAAACTCGAGGCAATCGCGACACAGACGGCGAGGTCAATCGCCGGTTCATCGAGCTTGACGCCACCAGCTGCTTTCAAATAGGCATCTTGTGTCTGGAGCAGTAAACCAGATCGTTTCTCAAGCACTGCCATCAGCAAGGCCACTTTGTTTTGGTCAATCCCTGTTGCCATACGGCGTGGATTACCGAATGATGTCGGTGAAATCAGGGCTTGTAACTCAACGAGAACAGTCCGTGTCCCCTCCATCGAAGCAACGATTGTCGAACCCGACACACCGGACGTCCGCTCCTCGAGGAAGATTTCCGATGGATTCAAGACTTCTTCTAAACCAGACTCCCGCATTTCAAAGATTCCAATCTCGTTCGTCGAACCAAACCGGTTTTTGACGGCACGGAGGATCCGGAACGTATGGTGACGTTCCCCTTCGAAGTACAGGACGGCATCGACCATGTGTTCGAGTAAACGAGGTCCGGCAATCGAACCTTGTTTCGTGACGTGACCGACGATAAAGATGGCAATGCCGCGACTCTTCGCGATTTTCATCAGCATCGCCGTACATTCACGTACTTGCGTGACGCTACCAGGGGCAGACTGAATTTCATCGATATAGACCGTTTGAATCGAGTCGATGATTAAAAAGCCTGGTTTTTCTTCGTCGACGACCCGCTCAATCATATTCATGTCCGTTTCACTGAGCACGAATAAGTCTTGAGTCGGTAAACCGAGTCGTTCGGCGCGGAGTTTTGTCTGTTTGAGCGATTCCTCACCTGAGATATAGAGGACTTTTTCGCCGCGTTGTGCAAGGCGAGCACTTGTCTGTAACAGAATCGTCGATTTCCCAATCCCCGGGTCACCTCCGACGAGGACCATCGATCCGGGCACAATCCCGCCGCCGAGCACACGGTCAAATTCACTACTCCCCGTGAAGACACGACTTTCTTCTTGTGAGACGATATTTGCGAGACGTTCCGGTTTCAATTGTTTCGTCGTCGTATGGACAAAAGCGGAACCGCGTCGTGCTTTCTTCTCCTCGACGACTTCTTCGACCATCGTATTCCATTCCCCACAGCCGGAGCAGCGTCCCATCCATTTCGGTGACTCCGTCCCACAGCTTTGGCAAACAAATTTCGTCTTCATTTTAGCCACTCTGTTCATCCTTTCTCTATCCAAGAAAAAGCCCAGCTTTCGCTTCGTACTTGCGAAAGCTGGACCCTGTTGATCACTTATTCTGTCGTTGCCGGTTCCACTTGGTGGCGGCGGACGATGAATTCATCGTTTTCTACATCAAGTGCAACACGTTCTCCTTTTTGAATGTCTCCCGCAAGCAATGCTTCCGACAAACGATCCTCAGCTTCTCGTTGAAGTGCACGACGGATTGGGCGAGCTCCGTATTCTGGGTCGTATCCGATGTCGGCAATCTTCGAAAGCGCGGCAGGTGTCAATTCAAAGTGAACCTGTTGTTCCGCAAGGCGTTTTTCGAGAGTCTTCGCCATGAGTTTGACGATCTCTTCGATGTGTTTTTTCTCAAGTGAGTGGAAGACGATCGTTTCGTCAATCCGGTTCAAGAACTCAGGACGGAAGGCTTTCTTCAGTTCGTCCATCACTTTCCCCTTCATGTCTTTGTATTCGCGGTCCGTATCGTCCGACACTGTGAACCCGACGTATTTATTCCGTTTGAGGGCACTTGCACCGACGTTCGACGTCATGACGATGATCGTATTACGGAAATCGACTGTCCGGCCTTTTGAATCCGTAAGACGTCCATCATCGAGCACTTGAAGCAAGATGTTGAAGACTTCAGGGTGAGCTTTTTCAATTTCATCAAGCAAGATGACGGAGTACGGTTTACGGCGTACTTTTTCAGTCAATTGACCGCCTTCTTCATATCCGACATATCCAGGAGGTGAACCGACGAGTCGGCTTGTTGCATGTTTCTCCATGTATTCTGACATGTCGATTCGGATGATGGCATCCTCGTCACCAAACATCGATTCTGCGACGGCACGGGCAAGCTCTGTTTTACCGACACCCGTTGGACCGAGGAAGATGAATGAACCGATTGGACGTTTAGGATCTTTGAGTCCGGCACGTGCGCGACGGATTGCTTTTGAGATTGATTTGACCGCTTCATTTTGACCGATGACCCGACTATGAAGAATTTCTTCGAGACGGAGCAAACGATCGGTTTCTTCTTCAGCGATTTTCGTTACGGGTACGCCCGTCCAGCTCGCGACGACCTGCGCGATATCATCTTTTGTGACTTCAAGCTTCTCATTGCCTTGTTTGTTCTGCCATTCTTCTTTTAAGCGCTCGAGCTCATCGCGAAGTTTTTGCTCTGTGTCGCGTAAGCTTGCTGCTTTTTCGAATTCTTGGCTTTGGACGGCTTCGTCTTTATCTTTTCGGATGCCTTCAAGTTTTGCTTCGACTTCTTTTAAGTTCGGTGGTGCTGTATATGAACGAAGACGAACTTTTGAAGCCGCTTCGTCAATTAAGTCGATTGCTTTATCCGGTAGGAAACGGTCTGAGATGTAACGGTCAGAAAGCGTCACCGCTTCTTGAATCGCTTCATCCGTGATCGTGACACGGTGGTGGGCTTCATAACGGTCACGAAGACCAAACAAGATTTGTGTTGCTTCGTTCGCTGTTGGTTCAGCGACTTGAATTGGTTGGAAACGACGCTCAAGCGCTGCATCTTTTTCGATATATTTGCGGTATTCGTCAAGTGTCGTCGCACCGATACATTGGAGTTCACCGCGCGCGAGTGATGGTTTTAAAATGTTTGACGCATCGATTGCGCCTTCTGCTCCACCTGCACCAATCAATGTGTGCAATTCGTCGATGAAGAGAATGATGTTTCCAGCTTGACGGATTTCATCCATGACCTTTTTCAAACGGTCTTCGAACTCACCACGGTATTTCGTCCCGGCGACGAGCGTCCCCATGTCGAGAACCATGACGCGTTTATTCCGTAACGTTTCCGGCACTTCATTGTTGATGATTTGTTGGGCGAGTCCTTCGACGACAGCTGTTTTACCAACACCTGGCTCCCCAATCAAAACCGGGTTGTTTTTCGTCCGACGACTCAAGACTTCGATGACACGTTGAATTTCTTTTGCGCGTCCGATGACTGGGTCGAGACGTGTCTCACGTGCTTGTTGCGTCAAGTCGCGTGCCAAGCCATCTAGCGTTGGCGTCGCGACGCCTGAGCCTGCTTGTGATGCGTTAGCTGTCGTTTCGCTGTTCCCAAGCAGTTGCAATACTTGCTGACGTGCTTTAGAAAGACTGATTCCAAGGTTGTTTAAGACGCGTGCCGCAACACCTTCACCTTCACGAATCAAGCCGAGTAAGAGGTGCTCCGTGCCGACATACGAATGACCGAGCTTACGTGCTTCATCCATTGAAAGTTCGATGACTTTTTTTGCGCGCGGCGTATAGTGAATCGTCGTCGCACCATCTTGTCCACGACCGATCAATGCTTCGACTTCCATTTGAATTTTATCTGAACTGAGTCCGAGTGCTGTTAAAGCTTTCGCAGCAATCCCGTCTCCTTCACGTACAAGCCCGAGTAAAATATGTTCTGTCCCGATATTATGGTGTCCGAGTCGTACTGCTTCTTCCTGTGCAAGTGCGAGTACGCGTTGGGCACGTTCTGTGAATCGTCCAAACATCATTACGCAAAACCTCCTTGTGTGTGATCCCTGTGTTTCTGTTCGGTTAACATCTGACGAATCACATTCGCTCGCTCGATGTCCCGTTCTCTTGTTGTTAATTGATTCCCGAAATGCTTTTGTAGAAAACCTGTTTGTAAGGATACAAGTAAATGATGAAACACATTCGGTGCGAGATTGACAGCTAATCCTAGCCCATCTGCTAAGCGAACATCGGATAGACGTTCCGTTGCTTCTCGTGCCGTAATTAAACGGGCGGATGTTAAAATGCCATACGACCGGTATAACCGGTCTTCTAGTTCTTCTTGATACATCTCCATTAATCCTTTTCTTGCGGCCTGTTCTGCCTCAATTAATGCTTCAACAGCAAAAAGATAATCCGTAATCAGCATATCTTCACTCGCTCCAAGAGTCCGTTGATTCGACAGTTGAAACATCCGCCCAGAGGCGTCGCTGCCTTCACCATACCGGCCACGAATCGCAAAACCAAGCTGTCTCAAGTGCTTGACGTATCCTTGAATTTGATTCGTCAAGACAAGTCCAGGTAGATGCAGCATGACAGAAGCGCGAAGTCCCGTCCCGACATTGCTCGGACAGGTTGTCAAATAACCGAGTGTATCATCAAAGGCAATCTTAAAACGTTCACTAATCAATTGATCGACTTGTTTCGCGATCCGAAAAGCTTCTTCGAGTTGTAGACCCGGAAACAATGTTTGAATCCGGAAATGATCTTCTTCATTCACCATGACGCTAATCTGTTCATCTTCACTAATGAACAATCCCGTCCGTGGATGGGATGCAAGTGCGGGACTGATTAAATGTTTTTCCACTAAAGCAGTCCGTGTCAGCGCATCCGCCTGGTCGACCCGTCCAAATCGGAATCCTTTTAGTCCACTCAACTGGCGTTCCGTTTCATCAATCAGTTCATTCGCCTCTTTTTCCGACAGCATCGTCGAGAACGGATATTGCATCGCATTTCGAGCTAAACGAATCCGTGTCGAGACGACGATGTCATCATAAGGGGCTTGTTGATTCATTTTTTCACTTAAAGGATGCGTCAATAATTCTTTAAACATGGCGCAAATCCTCCTCGACGCTAACAATCTGTTGTTTAATCAGTTCAGCTTCTTCGTAATCTTCTGACAAGACCTTCCGATTGAGTTGTTCTTTTAACCGGCTTAACTGTTGCTTCAAACGCTTTTCGACTGATTCTTCATCAGGGCGTGATCCATAATGTTTGGAGTGGCCATGCTGGAATTGACGGACCATTCCATCGACTTCATCCTTAAATACGGTGTAACACGTCGCACAACCAACTTTTCTCAAATGCAACAACTGTTGTCGTGTCATACCACAAGAAGGACACGTTGTACCTTGATACTCGCGCGCAAGCTCTCGGACACATACAGAACATAAAACACGCTCTGCTCCTTCCGTTTCTTGTGGAAGTTTGACACGTACGATTGCCTCGCGCTCTAAACAACGTTGACATCGCATATGGCATTCCTCCAATGCTACAATCGCTTGATGGTTTGGAGAAGTGATTGCATCAGATGCGCTCGCATCCGGTGTTGATCTTCTACATCCATCGGTAGACTTTCTTTTCGTAACAACGCTTGGATGATAATCGCTTCACGTCGCGTTAATAATTGTTCATTCATTAATCGAATCAAATAATCTTCAGCAGCCTGTTCGGTTAATTGATCACCGACCCAGGCACTCATCTCGTCTAAGAGATCGTGACTATCTAGCAAAACGATTTTCTGAATCCGGATATACCCTCCACCACCACGCTTACTTTCGACAAAATAGCCTTTTTCGACTGTAAAACGTGTGTTGATGACATAATTGATTTGGGAAGGGACACAATCAAAACGCTGGGCAATTTCTTGACGTTTGATTTCAACTTTTGTTTCATCATTTAAGATTTGTTTTAAATAGGCTTCGATGATATCTGTGATGTTTTGCATGGGCACCACCTCTCTGACCATCTTTGACTATTGTTTGATTTAATAGTAATCATCTTAAAAGTGAATTGCAAATAATTTAACTCTAAATGAACATACACAAAAAGACCGACCTGCAAGATGCAGATCGGTCCTTTTCAATTGCCTGGCAACGTCCTATCCTCACAGGGGGAAGCCCCCAACTACTTTCGGCGTTCAAGTGCTTAACTTCCGTGTTCGGCAT
>NZ_JACSML010000008.1:0-61209 GCF_018618635.1 Exiguobacterium sp. s102 | reverse complement strand
GAACCTCAAAAAATTGGCCAATTGGTCATGGGATTCCAGTCGGAATCCTAATGGAGTGTCATATTTTTTACGCATACATAAGACAAACCCTCATTTCCAAGTGGATATGAGGGTTTGTCTACAGTCTGAAATGCCTGACACCCGTTCTTCGGATGTCAGGCATTTTACATGTTCTTTCGCAGAAATGGGTAAAAGAGTTAAAACGGACAACAGAGGTGAGACAGCATGACGCGACGGAAACTGATTGTATCCGGTATGACCGTAATATTCGGCATGGTATTGATTCTCGGTTTTTTACTGTCAGGTGGATTCGTCTATCTTTATTTCTTTGCCATCCTGATCGGTTGTGCCTCGTTTTTGCGGGAACCGCTGTCCCGTGCAGAATGGTTGCAAGAAGGCATCGTCTTCATCCTCGTATGTTGTCTCATTTATGTCACCCAGCATTTTTTATTCTAATCAGTTGATCTGATAGGAATCGAGCAGTAAGTCCCGTGCTTCCGGCGTCAATTTAAAGCTGATTTTCCGCGTCCGGTCTTCAAGGTAGATATCCGTCTTTTTGACACGTCGATCGAGATAAATCCGATACTGTTGTGCTTGATCTCCGTTGAAGAGCGTCAAATAGGACCGCTCTGCGAGTTTTCCCTTTTTCTCTGCGACCTGACTTTGCTTAATCAATCCTGTCAACGTCTTCATTTCCTCGACGGATGTCATCAGGAATTCCTGCTCGCTCAATTCGTCATATGGCGTTTTTTGTGTGTAGTCGACCTTTGGAAACGGACGGTCATGAAAAACGGCATGGCGGGGGGACTCCGAACTGTCGTCGTCATCCGGTAGCAGCTTGATGCCTGGCGGTAGCTCGGACTCCTGTCTGACGGTCAACGTATAGCGCGACCGTTCTCCTGATGTCGTTGTTACCTGTAGCGATTCATACTCACCCTGACTGTTCGGTTCTGCCGGTGTAAAGCGTACCTTGACTGGTTTTTCCGCCTCGATAATCGGCGCTTCAAAAAGAAGATTGATCCCATCCGTCAGCAGGTGCGGACGAATCTGATGTCGGTCGTCCATGTACGTCTTATCAATAAATACGAAGTGCGGTATCCCGTGAGCAAACGGCGTCAATTCCATCACATTCGTGACGGTTGTTTCTTTCGTCTGATCATTCGTCGCCCGGATGACGAGGTATCCCGTCGTCGGAAGTGTCAACTGCATTTGCGACTTGCGAACGTGATCGACCAGATGGCTGTACAGTTGACGATTTTTCGGATCAATGGTCTTGATTTCGATCTTTTTCACCGGTTTCGTCAAGGCTGAAGTTGAAAACGAATTTTGTTTTTTCGTTAGCGAATGGAACGTCGGCAGATGCCGCATATCTTCACAATAAAGGTATGGTTGACCGTCCGACTCGATGTACGTCGCCCGCATGCCTTCGATGAACAGTCCGATGTTGACGAGCGAGACGTAATAATGGTCACCCACCGTATACTGTTTTGGTGGCTTGACCTTTTTTTGACGACAGACTTCTTGAATCAGGCTCCCCAGTTTCGGATCGGCACTTTTAAAGTCGCTGACGTTTAACGTATCGTAAAGGTCCGGTACATAGCTGAACTGAACCGGTTCCGGATCTTCAGCACAGCCACTTAAGAATACGAGGCAGAGGGCCAACACGAACCGTATGCGCATATCTCATTCCCCCTCAATCTGTTCCGCGAGCTGTGCAGCCAGCTCACCTGACAATTTTGTACCTTTTTTCGAGGTTGTGTCTTGCAGGTAGACATCTGTTTTCTGGGCACGCTTTTTTAAATACACGGTGAACGTTTGTGTTTTCCCCTTGTCGACGAGTGTAAAATACTGAAGCGACGGTTTATTTCCTTGCGGTTGCTCGAGGGTGACCTGTTTCAGTTCGTTCGCGAGGGTAAGTGATAATTCATCCGGCATGATCCCAATTTTGCGGATGTTGCCTTCTTGCAGGGACTCGATCGTCGGGTGGAGGAAACCTTCGATTCCGTCATTGCGTTCTTCATCATCCATTTCAAATAACTTCACCTTCTGATAGACCGGCTGATACCGTAAGGACAACGTTTTTTCTTCCATATCATCCAGGTCATTTTTTGCGCGTAACGTGACATACGGAATCGTTTTATTCGCCGTAAGTGTCTCCGGTAAGGGATGGTACGTCATGTCAACTTTCTCCTGATCATATGTCGTCATCACGATCCGGTCCTGCAGGTACCAACCGGGACTTTCAAAAGTAATCGAATGATATGTCGCATTTGCTCCGTTCCCGCTCGGACGCGTCGTCAAATAAAAGTCTGTCGTCTGGTTGATGAACGAAGTCGGGACATCGACGAGCACGTGCTCTTTGTTGTTCTCTGTCAGGATGACGAGTATTTGTCCTGCAATCGGCATATGTAAGTTATGGAAGGGTGCGAGACGACGGCTGAAATCACCCTCTGTTTTCGCTTCACGATTTTGATCCGCATGGCGTGTCCGTTGTTTTTCCGTCACCGGGAAAAATGTCGGCGTCTGCAAGGGCGTTTTGTCCGTTCCTTGTTCTACCTTCACCCACGGATGGTCTTTCGCTTCGACCGGATGAATTTTTAATTGATGCGTATCCCGCGACCGGCAGGCGAGGTACAGGTTTTCTTTTTCAGCGAGATAAAAGACCTCGGTTTGAGCTCCATACATTTCAAGCGTTTTTAAGGAAAAGTACATTTCATATGTATTAAGGATCCGGTAGGATGAGGGCAGTGCCGTCGTCTTTTTGTTCTTGCACGTTTTTAACAATTGTTTTTTCTCTTTCGTCGATACATCGTCTACGAATTGATGATCGGTAAAACGTTCGACTGACCAGTACGCCGGTACGGACTCAAGCTTCAATAAACGTTCTTGACCGCACCCGGTCAAGACGAGACTGCAGGCCAGTCCTAATGCCAGTGACCATGATTTAATGACAATCCCTCCCCGTCGTTTTCTACTTATTTTACCATATATTTTTCCATATTTTATCTATTTTTCATTTCACTTTAACCTTAAGATGTTAATAATCTATCAGAACGGGTAATACTCAATCATCACGAATTTCACTACTACACGGGGGTTATTCAAATGGGTACATTCATTCAAGCAGTTGACGGAACTAAAATTTATGTCGAAGATGTCGGTTCAGGACAACCGGTCGTCATGTTACACGGATGGCCAGCGAATAACAACATGTTCGAATATCAAAAGAATGCCTTGCTCGACGCCGGCTACCGTTACATCGGAGTTGATTACCGCGGCTACGGCAAATCGGATGCTCCAGCCAGCGGATATGATTATGCAACGATGGCATCTGACATCGATCAAGTCATCACGCAGCTCGAACTGAAAGACGCAGCGTTACTCGGCTTTTCAATGGGGGGCGGGATTGCGTTACGCTATCTCCTTAACCACGGATCGAGCAAAATCTCGAAATTGATTCTTGCGGGTGCTGCAGCTCCGGTCTTCACGCAACGGGAAGGGTACCCGTACGGGATGACAAAAGACGAAGTCGATGACTTGATTGCCGATACGAGAAAAGACCGTCCGGCGATGCTTGAAGGATTCGGAAAAATCTTCTTTGAACAAGACCATTCAGAACCGCTGACACAATGGTTCCACAACTTAAGTGTCGCAGCCTCTTCTCACGGCACGATTTTATCGGCAATCGCCTTGCGCGACGAAGACTTACGGGATGAATTGCAGCAGATTGACGTCGAGACGTTAATCATTCACGGTAAAAAAGACAAAGTCTGTCCGTTTGAATTTGCGGAAGAGATGCAAAAAGGAATCCCGAACTCACGGATCGAACCATTTGAAGAGAGCGGGCACGGGACAGTACTCGATGAACGCGAAAAATTCAACGATACATTACTTGCTTTCTTAAAATAATCAAAGACACGAAAAAGCCATCGCAAGTATGCGATGGCTGTTAAAGCTGTAGCTAAACGGTTATGAAGCCTGAAAATTCTATATCGAGATGCGCTTCCTTGTCTCACCTCGTATTCAAAGCGGCAATCGTTCGCGGTTCTAAGCGATTCAAGACAGATTACGCTCTAAACCGTCTGCATATTTGGATTTATCTCACGGTATTCCCTAAAAAGCGTCACGTTTCGTTGACTCCTACGGGAAAAAGTGCGTTTTTAACGCACTTTCAGAGGCAGGCAAGACCCTGCTCGTTGTCCGTTAGGATCAAGGAGCAACGGCTTGCGCCTCGCCCGAGGAAAGCAACGAAAAAAGACGCTTGATTTCCTGATAGCACGTTGTCTACAGTCTGAAACAGCCATCGCAAGTATGTGATGGCTGTTTTTGTGTCTAGATTGAGGAATGAATACCTCTCTGTTTTAGGAGGTTCCACATGCAGACACCTTAGTGCACGTTCCGCCTTGAACCGAACACCCAGTTCATTCGAAATTCGAGTTCTTATGTCGTATAACTTTTGATGAACCGGCGATCGATCCATTGTTTCAAACGCCAGCTCAAATGATTCGTCTGATAGTGTCGTCCGTAAAGCAAGGTCCCTTGCTGATGTCCCATCGAAAGAATCGTCAAGTAACGCGTTTGCGGCCGGAACGTCCGCAAACGTTCCTGATTGATGAAACGAAGAAGGTTCTCAAGCAAGACAGGTGCTTGCCGGACGGCGGTTACACCGTTCTTCGGTGTGTTCGGATATGCGGCGAGCGTCGCACAGTCGCCGACGGCAAACAGAGAAGGGTCCTCTAGCGACTGGAACGTCTCGTGGACGAGCAAAAATCCGCGGTCGTCACAATAGAGGCCGGATGCCTTGAACAGATCCAGTGCTGACGCGCCACCTAAAAACAGGACGGCATCCGCTTTGAATGATTGACCCGACTGGAGCTGGACGGTTTGCTCATCAAGAGAGAGGAACCGGTCGACGATGCGTGTCACGCCCAGCGTATCCAACCGGTCAAGGATGCTCGCCTCTGCCGGGTGTCCTGCGAGGAGCGGTTCATCATGGACGAGTGTGACCGGACAACCGTCCGATTGGAATGAGGCGGCCATCTCGATTGCAGCAGCACCGCTCCCGACGATGACGGGCGACGATGCCTCTTTAAACTGACGGAGCGCCTGATCGATTTGATAATTCGGCTTGATCGTGACGCGTGACGTCGCATCTGAGACATTCCAGTCATTCGAACCGATGTTACACGATACGACGTCGTAAGAAATGATTTCGCCTGACTGACAGAAAACTTGTTTCGTTTGCGGATCGATCCGCGTGACACGGTCCTCCATCAATGTCTTTCCGTGAAGAGAACAGAGTGCTTTGACATCGACCCGGGTCTCCTCGAGTCGATACGTGCCGTCCGCAAGACCGGAGAACATTCCTGAATAATACTGATAACGGGACGGGTTGATGACGATCCATTCAACATCCGGATGCGTTCCTTCCTTGATACATTCTAAATGGGCATGACCTGCCCCGACTAATACGATTCGTTTCAAACCTTCACCTACTTCTTTAAATTAACTGCTTCCGAGACTATGATTCCCTGAATCCGTCTGCGTTAATCTAATGAATGTCATAGGACAATCCGAAGCAAGCTCGTCACGAGACAAACGAGAGCAAAAAACACTTGATCGTGACGCGTCACGACCGGACGGACATAATACGTCCGCTCGGCCTGAAACCGACGCGCTTCCATCGCAATCGCGATTTGTTCCGAACGGATGATACTGTTCGTAAAAAGCGGTAAACTGATGGCGAAAAACGTCTGCCATGGCCAAATCGAGTGCTGTTGCCGGACACGCCGTGCTTGACGGATTGTTCTTATTTCCTGCTGGAAGATCGGAATAAAACGAATCCCTGCTAAAAAGCCGTATGCGAGACGGTCCGGAAGGCGGCACTGATGAATCAGGCTCATGACGAACCGGGTTTGGTCGGTCGTCGCGATGAACGTCAAACTGAGGAAGACGAAGGCGAGCATCCGCAGTGCAATCAACCAGGCATGACCGATACTTTCTTCCGTGACGCGAAACCAACCGAATGACCAAACTTCCGTACTGCCTTTTCCGAAGGCTGCCATCATCCAAAATGTCAGCAAGAACAAGACGAGGTAGGGGGAGACCCGTTTGGCGAGCGTCAACAGTGACCAACCGGAGCAGCCCAATCCGACCGCAGCGAGTAAAAGTAAGGCTATCGTTTCGCGTAACGTCGGTGCCGCAATCAAGAGCACCATCACGTACAGGAGGGCACCGAGCTTGAGTGCCGGATTAATACGTGCGAGCGGGGAGTCGTTTTCCTGCACGACGTTTCACCTCCTCGAGTTGCTGATACAAATACGATAACGGACGAGAGAGTTGGTTATGCTCGAGTAACGTCTCGTCTTTAAACAAAGTGTCCGGTGTGCCGTCGAACTGAAGTCGCCCGTCACCAAGGACGAGGACCCGGTCGGCATACTGGTGGACCAGCTCCATGTCATGCGTCACCATGATCAGCGTCGTCCCGTTTAATCGCGCCTGCTCGAACATCTCGATGAGTTGACTTGTCGTCTCGGCATCTTGACCGAACGTCGGTTCATCGAGTAACAGGACGTCTTTTGGTTCTAACAACATCGTTGCGACGCTGAGCCGTCGCTTTTGACCCATGCTCAGGGCGAGGGGCGACTGACGGGCGACATGGGTTAACCGGTAGGATTGCAACGCCGTTTCAATCCGCTCCGGCGTCGGTGCATCCATGCTGATTACGAGCTCGTCTTCGACCGTCTGCTTGAGAAATTGGAGCTCTGGCTGTTGAAAGACGAATCCGACGTGTCGGTAATAGCTCCGACTTTTCCATGTCCGCAGTTCTTTTTCGAACAAGCGGACCGTACCGCCTTGCGCCGGAATCAATTTCGCCAGTGTTTCGAGCAACGTGCTTTTCCCGGCACCGTTCGATCCGACGACCATGATCCATTCTCCGGCGTGTGTTGCAAGCGACAGGTTATCGACAATCACTTGCTTACGGCGTCCTAACGCGGTGCGCGTCAGCGCGAACGTCGTGTCGTGCCGAACCGGAGGACGGTTGTTAGTCACTTTTCGTAACCGCCCCGCCTGGGAAGAAGCGGGGGGCACGGTTTCCAGTTCATACGGGTAGAGGAGCGGCGTCGCAATGCCGCGTCGTTCAAGTTCATCGCGATACTGACCGAAGACATCAAGCGGCGGACCATCGCGTAAAATCGTTCCGCCGTGATCGAAGACGAGCACCCGGTCACTGAACGTCACACAGCGGTCAAGCTGATGTTCAATCAGAACGAGCGTCAACGTCCGGTCGTGATGGAGTTCCTCAATCAGCTGCATCAAAACCCGATGTCCTGCCGGATCGAGTTGCGCCGTCGGTTCGTCAAGCAATAGAATATCCGGCTCAAGCGCTAGGACGCAGGCGAGGGCGAGTCGTTGTTTCATCCCTCCTGACAGTTGCATAATCGGTGTCGTCAGCGGCACGTCCAGACCGACACGTGCCAGTACGGCGTCAATCCGGTCATCCATCTGACTGCGGTCGACTGAGCGATTTTCAAGACTAAAGGCAACTTCCGCTCCGACGGTCTGCATGCAGAACTGGTCGTCCGGATTTTGAAAAAGGATTCCGACCGTCCCATTCGTTTTGCAGTGGCCGCTGACATCGGCTTCGATCGCGTCAGGTAATAAGCCGGCGAGAACATGTAAAAACGTCGTTTTCCCACTGCCGCTCGGTCCGACGAGCAACGTCGTTTCCCCTTCGTGTAGCGTCACCGTCACCTTGTGCAGGACGTTGTCATGTTGCCCCGGATAGCGGACAGACAAGTCGTTACAATGAATCATGCTGCATCCGGCTTCCGCCGCTTACGCCCGATCGCATAACCGTTCAACGTCCCTGTCTTGACGAGCGCATCGACGATGACTTTCGCAAGTAATCCACCGAGCAATGCACCGCTGACGAGTTGAAGGGAAAACGTCAACAGAAGTGTCGTCGTCGTATAGTAGGCGAAACCATTGACGACAAGACTATAGACCATACTACCAATTGCGGCGAACATTCCGGATAGAACTAACGTCATCGTGTTGAACTTCCGGTATCCGAAGAGGGCAAAAGCGATTTCGGCACCGATTCCTTGAGCGAAACCAATCAATAAGGCCGATAATCCGAAGTGACTCCCCGTGAATAATTCGACAGCCGCGGCGACGACTTCTGCAATCAGTGCTGCCCCGGGCTTTTGAATGATGTAGGCGACAAGCGGACTCGCGATGACCCAAATCCCGAACATCCAGTTCGATCCGACCGGTCCGAAGATCGCGGAAATCGGTAACCACAATGTCGACCACCCTAAGTAGAGTACCCCGCAAGCAACCGACAACATCATCATGACAATGATTTCTTTCATTTTCCAACTGTTCATGTTCCTATCTCCCTTTGGCACAACCACCAGACAAACAAAAAGACCGCCCTCTATGAAAGAGAGCGGTCGCTGAATCTGCAAACATGCAGAAAAATTGAACGAATTACCGCTCCACTTTCCTACGCTAGTATGAACTAGATCAGGTTCAAAGGGTCCGAAGTGAATCGTCTCAGCCAATGGGCTCCCCTAGTGGATGTGCATATAGTGTGTACGCTATTTACTGTACCGACTCTACCGACAGTTGTCAATACAGATAAAAACCCTCCGCGAGGGGAGGGTAAGAAAAATTATTCTTTTTCTTTCGTTTGTTCTTCAGTAGAAACTTCTTCTGTCGCTTCAGCTGGTTCTTCAGCATCTGCTTCTTCGAGATCCGCTTCAAGTGTCGATTCGACGACGGCAACGACTTGAATGTCACCTTCCGTAACGATACGGTATTCTTTTTCTTCCGGTAAATCCGAAACCGATAGAGAATCACCGAGGTTAAGATTTGTCACATCGACTTCGACGCGTTCCGGTAATTTATCTGGTGTAGCTGCAACTGTTACTTTAAAGAGTGTTTGTGAAAGATATCCACCAAGTTTTGCACCAGCCGCTTCGCCGACGAGGACGATATCTGTTTCGACTTCTGTTTCTTCATCCATTTTAACAGCGATGAATTCAACGTGCTTGATTGTTGGTGTGAAGATATCCATATCGAGTTTGTTGATCA
This sequence comes from Exiguobacterium sp. s102, assembly GCF_018618635.1. NCBI lineage: Bacteria > Bacillati > Bacillota > Bacilli > Caryophanales > Exiguobacterium > Exiguobacterium sp. s102. Next base: position 52,107 of record NZ_JACSML010000008.1, on the reverse strand, counting down.
GTGTGTTGACTTTTTTACCACCGATTTGAAGTGCAACAAGTGCATTCTCACCATGTTCGCGAACGACTTTGATCAATGCTTTTTCGTCAAAGGCAATCGGTGTACTTTCCACTTTGTAACCATACACGACACCAAGAGCTTTTCCTTCATGACGTAATTGCTTTCTAAGTGAGCGTGGGCGTACTTCGCGTTCTTCTACTTTTAATGTTACTGACATGTTCATTTCCCCCTTGAATTTGGTATAGCCCTCAAAAGGTAATGAAGAAAGGAGTGGAACGAATCGTTCCGGATCAAGACGGTGCATCGAATGCTATTTCAAATTGATTTCATAAAAATGAAGATCGAAGTGAGTGGTTAGCATTTCTCTCCCAGGTCATTACGCTGATATTGAGAAACATGTGGTTGTAAAAGCAACTCGCTGATGCGGTGCTATGATAGTTATACCCCCGTAACATTAAAAGCTAAACATCAACCGGCGAAAAAACGATAGCCAGAAACCTGTTCTCCCTAGAGCAGCAACGGTTTACATCATGTAAAGAAATCATTGGACGAAGCAGCTCCCTTAAAAATATAGGCGGTGAACTTCCTCTTATTCAAGCAATTGAACCATCTCATCGACCGATAACGCAAGTGACGCCGGTTGTTCAAGTATGTCCGTCACGAGTGTCGCCTTCCGCTCCTGCAGCTCGATGATTTTTTCTTCGATCGTGCCTTTCGTGATTAATTTAATGACTTCGACCGTCTGTGTTTGTCCCATCCGGTGTGCCCGGTCAGCCGCTTGCTGTTCGACAGCCGGATTCCACCAACTGTCATATAAGATGACGGTATCCGCCGTCGCCAGGTTCAGTCCGGTGCCGCCCGCCTTCAGTGAAATCAAAAACAGATCGACTTCGCCTGCATTAAAACGGTCGCAGCGTTCGAGACGCTCCGCAATCGGTGTATCCCCGCGCAGTTCGAAATGAGGGAGGTGCAACTCATGCAGGTCGTCCCGAATCAAATCGAGCATTTTTGTAAACTGTGAAAAAATTAAGATCCGTTTGCCTGCTGCCCGTTTTTCTTGAATCAAGGCGAGCAACCGGTCCCGTTTCGCCGACCGGCCACGGTAGTTTTCGACGAACAACCGGGGGTCGCAACAGATTTGCCGGAGCCGGGTCAATCCGGCGAGTAACTTCATCCGTTCTTCCGGTTTTGACTGATCGAGATGCTGTAACGTCTCGAGCTGTAACTTTGCCAAGTGGGCGGCATAGAGTTTTTTCTGACCCGCCGTCAGTTCCGTGTACTGATGGACGACTTGTTTCGCCGGCAACTGTTGCAAAACATCTTTTTTCGTCCGGCGCAGCAAAAACGGTTCGACGAATTGTTGGACGTCCCGTGCTGACCAGTCGAGAAACCGTTGCCGGTCCGGCAAGAGTGTCGGGAAGACGACGTCAAAGATTGACCAGAGATCAAGCGTCTTGTTTTCGAGCGGCGTCCCCGTCAAGGCAAACCGCCGCGTCGCCCACAGTTGTTTTAAGCTGACCGTCGTCTGCGACCGTGGATTCTTCAGATGTTGTGCTTCATCAAAAAAGATACAATCGTAATGGATCGTTTGATGATTTTTGATGTCGAGCCGGAGCGACGGGTAGGAGATGATGAGAATGACGTCGTCCGGCAAGTCTTCGAGCTGTCGTAAGCGCGACGCACGACTTCCACTGAGCACATGGACGGTGCGTGTCGGAGCAAAGCGGCGCAGCTCTGCTGCCCAGTTGTAGAGGAGTGACGCCGGGGCGACGATCAAGACACGTGCACTCGGGAGCGTTTCGATATAACCGATGGCTTGAATCGTTTTGCCGAGTCCCATCTCGTCCGCTAAGATGCCATGACAGTCGTGTGCCGCAAGACTCTTGAAGAAGCGGACGCCGTCTTGCTGATACGGCAAAAGTTGTGTCGCGAGCGGTTCCGGTAACGCCAGTCGTTCTGTTTTTCCGGCTTTCATCTCGAGCAATCGTTCCTTCAGTTGACTGTGGACCGTCAAGAAGGCAGCCGGGGTCAACAGGGCCAAGTTCGGCACGGCAGGAACGGTCAATTCCGCTTCAAGTAACGTCTGTTCCGTCGCTTCGACTTCCTGTAACAGTCGTTTGATTTGCGTGAAGGCACGGTCTTCAAGCGACAGCAATTGTCCTGAACGTAAACGGTGGTACGTCTTTTGCGTCACGAGTGACGCAAGGACCGCCGACAGTTCTTGTTCTGAAATCCCGTCCATCGAAAACTTGAATGTCAACCAATCGAGTCGCTTCGTCACATTGACTTCAATTTTCGGATGGAATGGACCGGGGAGCAATGCCGTTTTGATACTCGCCGTCGCGTATAACTCGAGTTGACCGAGGGCAACCATCGGGTCAAGTAAACCTTTTAAGACAACGTAGTGATTACTTTCTCCTTCTACTACATAACGGGCTTGATCCGCGCGGAGTCCTGTCGCTTTCAAGTAACGCGTCACCGCCCGCTCCGTCGATAAGTCACGCCCGATCCAGCGTGTCGGAGTCAACGGGTTGACGGTTTTGCCGTCGTAATCAAACGTGACGACGACTTCCAGCCGGGTATTGATCCGGTCGAGAGCCAGTTTGACGCGAGGGGACCCGCTGACGAGTCGGCCCCGGACAGCGGCACTCATCCAGATGTCCGCCCGTTCCCGTAACCAGTCGCGGTCGTTCAGTAAACGGTCGAAGTAGGGCAGGGACAAGAGATAACTGCGTTGTGTCGTCAGGCTTTCGAGTGCAACCCCGCCGTCGCGGACGTCAAACCGGAGCTGCGCTTTATTTTCGCGCGTCAATGCCGCAAGATAGGTTGCAGCTGAGGCATCTTCAATTGTCGGTTGCGCTGAAAACGGTGTGATGGCCGGACGATTCGGTCCGGGCGTCCCGTAGGCTTGAATTTGTTGTAAGGCTAACAGCACCGCGACGATATGCCCGCAAAACGAGGCATCCATGGCGAGTGAGGGACAGTTGCATCCGGCGTCAACACCCGTTTCCCGGAGGTGGACGTGGACATGAAAACGTGTTTCACCGGCAACTTCCGCCTCGACGAATACATCACCCGGTGTGTAGTTGCGTAAGGTCACTTTTTTTGCCGTCACATACCGTTTTCCGCGGCGAAAGGCATAGGTATCTGACATTTGTTTGATTTTTCGTTCACTTAATCCAAAATTCATCTGTGGTCTCCTTTACTATAAGGTGACATAATACTATTATCGTTCACCATCAAATAATTCAATCGCCCGTTTTTTCTCCTGATCGCCGATATGGGCATAGACTTGAGTCGTCGCGACGGACTCGTGCCCAAGGAGTTGCTGAATCGTCAAGACATCGACGCCGCCTGTCGCGAGACGCGTCGCAAACGTATGCCGTAACTTGTGCGGTGTGATTTGTTTTCGTTCCAAAAACGGTAAGACCGATCGTAACCGATCGGTATGCCGCTTTAATATATGTTGGACCGCCCGCGGGCTGAGCGGTTTCCCTTGTTTTTCGAATACAGCATCTTTCCCACGCATCGACAACTGATAGTGCGCGGCATACTTTCTGAGGGCGACGCGTGCCGGTTGCGCAAGTGGGATGACCCGCTCCTTGTTGCCTTTACCAATCACCCGAATCGTCCCTTCATGAAAATCGAGATCGTTCCACGTCAATTGTGTCATCTCGCTGAGACGCATCCCGCTATAGCCGAGTAGCTGGAACAACGTCACGTCACGGACGCGGTCACGCTCATAATGGGCCGCCTCCCGCGGATTCATCTCAATGTTCGACGGCAGCAATTGAATCAATTCATCCCATTCACGTTTCGTTAAGTAGACCGGATCACGTTTTGCCTGTTTCGGACGGTTGATTTTTGCGACCGGGTTTTCCGACAGGACGCCGATGTCGATCAAATGGCGAAATAACGATTGTAACGCCGACAACTTCCGGTTGATGACACTCGGGGCATTGCCCTTCGTCAAGGCTAAGTATTCGGCGTAAGCCGCAATTCCCGCGCCGTCAATCTCAAGAAATGCCTCTTGCGTGATATCAATCGCCCGGACATCTTGACCTGACGCTGCAGCGACAAAACTAAAAAACGAATCAAAGTCATACACATACCGACGCATCGTTGCTTTTGAGAAATTTTTTGAAGCTAAGTGGTCGATGTAATCGCGAATAAATTCCGGCATTCGGTGATAGCCTGGTAGATCAACAGTATGGGCTGGAATTTGGACGGTTTTAACGGTTTTTCCTAGATTTTTAAATAAACTCATCAGTCTATTCCCCCTCTGACCTTACTATACCAAACGTTGGTAGACGGCACACTAGTTTGCGTGAAATAGTTATTTCACGCAATGTTAAATTGTCAGACAGGGAGCCCTCAGTTGCATCGACTTTCCGACTAACGGGTGACTGGTCAACTCGATGCAAATCAACGAAAGGTGTATTTTCTTATGTCAAACAGAACAATAATTGTATTATGTCACCTTGATAGAATGAATTCAGAAAAATATTCTTGATAACCAATTTCGCTCTCAGTTGCATCGAACATGACTTCGACAGGTGGTTGGTCGTCTCATTTTCGTACAGATCGTTTTTCGTTTTTTCTCGGAATTGTTGCAAACTTTTAGAAACACGGCTTAACCGAAAGTGATTCGGGTATAGACAAGAAGATTGACTCAATTACGTATAGGGGGAGAAATGAATGATTTCTGATCAACAAGCACGCCAATTACTAAAAGAAGCGAAACGGATTGCCGTCGTCGGGATTTCAAGTGATTCCGGGAAAACTGCGAACTGGATCGCCGATTATCTTGTGCAGCACGGGTACGAGGTCGTTCCCGTCAATCCGACGCTTGACGAATGGAACGGATTAAAAGTTTATCCGACGGTCGATAGCATCCCGGGTCATATCGATATCGTCGACGTGTTCCGTCGCTCCGAGTTTTTAGCGGACGCTGCAAAAGAAGCGGTTGCCCATGGCGACGTCGGGATGATTTGGAACCAGCTCGGTCTGTCGAGCGTCGAAGCGGAAAGTTTAGCGCTCGGGGCAGGAATCCCGTATATCGAAAATCGATGCATCAAAATCGAACACCAATACTTATGATTTCGAGTCAAATCAAGACACTTACTCAAACGCGAGTGAGTGTCTTTTTTACGTTCCCCCTTGTCAGATAGCAAGAAGATGCCTACAATTAGATACAGACTACTAGAAAAACGAACGAATGTTTGGAAAATCGGCGTTTTTCTATATGAGGTGAAAACTATGGCGACAGATTTAAACAATTATAATGACGATGCCATCCAGGTGCTCGAAGGACTCGAAGCTGTCCGGAAGCGCCCAGGTATGTATATCGGATCGACCGATCATCGTGGACTCCACCACTTGGTGTATGAGATCGTCGATAACGCAATCGATGAAGCCCTTGCCGGGTTCGGGGAACAGATCGATGTCACGATCCATAAAGATAACGCCATCACGGTCCGTGACCACGGGCGCGGGATGCCGACGGGAATGCACGCGTCGGGGAAACCGACGGCAGAAGTCATCTTCACCGTTCTCCACGCCGGCGGAAAATTCGGTCAAGGCGGTTATAAGACATCTGGTGGATTGCATGGTGTCGGTGCCTCCGTCGTCAATGCCTTATCCACAGACTTGAAGGTGACGATTTATCGTGACGGAAAACAGTTCGAGCAAACGTTTGAAAATGGCGGAATGCCTAAAACGACGTTACTTGAGACGGGAGCGACGCGTCAAAAAGGAACGGCTGTCTATTTTAAGCCGGATGCGAAAATTTTCAGTACCTTGACATACAACTACGAAACGCTCGCTGAACGTCTTCGTGAATCCGCTTTCCTCTTAAAAGGCTTGAAAATCACGTTGACGGACGAACGGTCCGACAAAGCAGATGTCTTCCAATACGAAGAAGGGGTCAGCGAGTTCGTCGGTTATTTGAACGACGACAAGGATGTCCTGCATCCGACGGTCGCGTTTGAAGGCGTCGAAAACGAAATCGAAGTCGATATCGCGTTCCAGTTCACGGACGCCTACTCGGAAAACGTCCTGTCGTTCGTCAATAACGTCCGGACGCGTGACGGCGGAACCCATGAAGTCGGTTCGAAAACGGCAATGACCCGCGTTATGAACGAATATGCCCGTAAAAATAGTTTATTAAAAGAAAAAGATAAAAATCTCGACGGCAATGATATCCGGGAAGGCTTGACGATGATCGTCTCGATTCGGATTCCGGAAGAATTCCTCCAGTTCGAAGGACAAACGAAGTCAAAACTCGGTTCTCCTGAAGCACGGACGAGTTGTGACGCCGTCATCAGCCGCCGTCTGTCGACGTACCTCGAAGAAAACCCGCAAACGGCGACTTTGCTCATTAAAAAAGCCATTCGTGCGGCACAAGCTCGCGAAGCAGCCCGCAAAGCCCGGGAAGAAGCGCGCAACGGCAAGAAAAAGAAACGTTCCAGCATCTTAAACGGGAAATTGACACCGGCCGCTTCAAAAAACGCCGACAAAAATGAATTGTTCCTCGTCGAGGGAGATTCTGCCGGCGGTTCGGCAAAACAAGGACGGAATCGGACGTTCCAAGCGATTTTGCCACTGCGCGGGAAAGTCCTGAATACGGAAAAAGCGAAACTTGCGGACATCATGAAGAATGAAGAAATTAACATGATCATCCATGCCATCGGAGCCGGGGTCGGGGCAGATTTCGACTTGTCCGACTGTAATTTCGATAAGGTCATCATCATGACCGATGCCGATACCGATGGGGCCCACATTCAAGTCCTCCTGCTGACGTTTTTCTTCCGTTACATGCGTCCGTTGATTGACGCCGGAAAAGTCTTCGTCGCTTTACCTCCGCTGTATCGTGTCTCGAAAGGTAAGGGGAAAACGGAGAAGTTCGAGTATGTCTGGGATGAAGACACACTTGCGAAAACAACGAAAAAGTATGGTAAAGGCTATATGATCCAACGCTACAAAGGACTTGGTGAGATGAATGCTCCTCAACTCTGGGAAACGACGATGGATCCCGAGACCCGGACTTTGATTCGCGTCACGATCGACGACGCCGCCGTTGCTGAAAAACGTGTTTCCGTCTTGATGGGCGATAACGTCGGCCACCGCCGGTCATGGATTGAAGATAACGTCGCGTTCGGACTCGCGGAAGACATCTCAATCATTGAAAATGAACACGTGACGAAAGCGAGTGTGACAAAGCATGTCTAATCTACAAAATATCTTAAATTTATCGCTCGAACAGGTCGTCGGTGACCGGTTCGGACGTTATTCGAAATACATCATTCAAGACCGGGCTTTACCGGATGCGCGCGACGGGCTCAAACCCGTCCAGCGGCGTATTCTCTATGCGATGCATACGGAAGGGAACCTGTATGACCGCGCGTACCGGAAGTCTGCCAAGACGGTCGGGGTCGTCATCGGCAATTACCACCCTCACGGCGACTCGTCTGTCTATGAGGCGATGGTCCGCTTGAGTCAGGAGTGGAAGTTACGGTACCCGCTCGTCGACATGCAAGGGAACAATGGATCGATTGACGGCGATAGCGCGGCCGCAATGCGGTATACGGAAGCACGTCTCTCGAAAGTCTCAAGCTTGATTCTAGACGGCATCAATAAACAGACGGTCGATTATACCCTCAATTTTGATGATACGACGGAAGAACCACTCGTTTTACCTTCGTTATTACCGAACTTGTTGATGAACGGCTCGACCGGGATTTCTGCCGGATACGCAACAGAGATTCCTCCGCACCACGCGGGCGAAGTCCTCGACGCGGCAATCGGTCGCATCTCAGGCACGGTCAATGACGTCAACGACCTGCTGACACACATGCAAGGACCTGATTTCCCGACTGGTGGCGTCGTGCAAGGGCTCGACGGGATCAAAAAAGCGTTCGAAACAGGACGCGGGAAAGTCATCATCCGGTCGCGGGCGACAATCGAGACACTCCGCGGGGGACGTCAGCAAATCGTCATCACGGAACTGCCATACGAAGTCAACAAAGCAAATCTCGTCAAACGGATGGAAGAATTACGCCTCGACCGTAAAGTCGAAGGAGTGGCTGAAGTCCGCGATGAAACGGACCGCGACGGACTGCGTGTCGTCATCGAACTGAAAAAAGAGGCTGATGCAGAGGGGATTTTACATTTTTACCTCAAACAAACCGACCTCCAAGTCGCCTATAACTACAATATGGTCGCCATCCATGAGCGGACACCGCGTCAAATGGGTGTGCTCGCCTTACTGGATGCTTATTTAAGCCACGTCAAGGAAGTCGTCATCCGCCGGACAACGTTTGATCTCGATCAAGCGAAACGCCGCCAGGAAGTCGTTTCTGCCTTGATGACAGCGATTTCCGTCCTCGATGAGACACTTCGTCTGATTCGGGCTGCGACGAACAAAGCGGAAGCAAAAGAGAACCTGATCGAACGCTTCGCCTTCTCGGACCGACAAGCGGAAGCTGTCGTCATGCTCCAACTGTATCGCCTGACAAATACGGACATCGTCGAATTGCAGGAAGAGGCTGAAAAACTCGAGAAGGAAGTCACGCGTCTCGAGAAAATCTTGAACGATGAGAAGACGCGGAACCGCCTCATCATTAAAGAATTGAGCATCTTAAAGGATCAAGTCGCGGATGAACGCCGTTCGACCGTCGAAGCCGAGGTCGAAGAACTGAAGCTGAAGACGGAAGTCATGATCGCCGTCGAAGAAACGATGGTCTTCATGTCGAAAAACGGCTATATCAAACGCTCGTCGCTCCGGTCATTCGGTGCCTCGAACGACCTCCCGGAGATGAAGGAACAGGATCGTCTGCTCTATCAAGGGCAAGCGATGACGACCGATCATGTCATCGTCTGGACGATACGCGGTAATTACTTATTGATTCCGGTCCATCAGCTCCCAGATACGAAATGGAAGGATGGCGGACAACACGTCGCGAATCTCGTACCACTCGAACCGGGTGACCGTGTCCTCTCGATCGATCTCGTCCGGACGTTCGACGAAACGTCACATTGTCTGTTCGTCACTCGCCAAGGAATGGTCAAACGATCGAAACTGAGCGATTACAATGCCCAGCGGAAGTCGAAACCATTGCAAGGCGTCCGCTTAAAAGCAGATGACGAGGTCCTCTATGCTGCGGTCTCGACTGGCGAGAAACAATTGTTCCTCGCAACGCAAAACGGCTTTGGTCTTTGGTTCACGGAAGACGATGTACCGGTCGTCGGCGTTCGGGCAGCAGGTGTCAAAGCCATCAACCTGAAGGATGATGATGTCGTCGCAGGGGCGATTGCCTTTATGCAAGCACCGAATATCGTCTTACTGACACAGCGGGGTGCCTTGAAGAAGATGCGCCTTTCGGATCAGTTCCAAATCACGAATCGTGCCTTACGTGGTCAGCAATTGTTGCGTGATTTAAAATCAAAACCACACCAGGTGGCAGCATTACTTGATGTAACGAATCAAAAAGAACTCCTTTTAATCGGAAAAGAACAGGAAAAATCGATTCAAATCGGTTCCTTGTCTTATCTCGATCGCTTATCGAATGGTTCGTTTGCGTATGATGAAGAAAAATTCGGTCCACTCGTTGACTGGTATACCGTTTGACGGTCAGACGTCCCTCACGATGAAGCGTGGGGGACGTCTTTTTTTCTGTCTTTTTGTAGGAAATGTCGTCTTTTTAATCATTTTTTTAGATTATTTCCACAAATTATCGGTGAATCTTTAGTTTACAAATTGAAAGAGTGACCAATAACCGCTACAATAAAAGAAAATGGTCAGGTCAAGCATGTCACATCAGACGCGAAGCGGTTCGAAGCGTAGCTTATATGTATTTCTCAAGCAGCTACGGATCCGTCCTTAGCTGCTTTTGTGCCATCTGCCTAACTGGAGAGGTGATGAAGATGAAATTCAGACGACGCGAAAAAGTAGCAATCTATATCACACGGGAACAACCAGAGGGATGGGAACTACTTGTTTTTCATCCACAATCAGCTCCAGATAGTGACTGGCAGATTCCTGCCGGGACGATTGAAGACGCAGAAATCGCCAAGGAAGCAGCCGTCCGCGAGACGTTGGAAGAAAGTGGTCTATCACTTGCGACCGTTCAATACGTTGGCGAAGAAGAGATGCGTTACCCGGAGCGGATGCGGGTCCATTACACATATTTCTATCATGCCCATATCGAATGCCAAGAAAACAGATGGACGCATTGTGTTGCGGGTGACGGTCAAGATTGCGGTGATTTTTTCCATTTCGCCTGGTTGCCGCTTGATCGCATCACACAGCTCGAACGCCGGCATCATATTTTTCTTGATCGGCTCATTCATCGGTTGGAACGTAATCAACCATATGATTGTCGCAAACACGGCTAATGTCGTGTTTTTTGTTTTGTCTCACTATATTGAGTTTACCTTACTTATGAGACATAATTATTTAACTATTGATAATATATGTTATGTTAACTAGCAAAGAAAAATAATTTTTTTGCATGTCCCCCATAAAAAATAGTCAGTTTGCCCCTTTGTTTTTTACATCCAGCCCTGTTACTCTAAATACAGTAACAAATCACTTGTTACCTTTATGTCGGTAACATTACGGTTGTAACCGGATTATCAGTAACAAAGGAGGAATTTGATGCAAGCCGTCGCCATTTCATTTGACGTCAAAAACTCACGCACTTTTCCGCACAAAGAAGAATTATTGCAGACACTCCGGACGTTAGCGGAGCAATTAAATGATCAGTTTAAAGACGCACTCGTCCCATTTCAAATCAAGTCTGGAGACAGCTTACTCGGTGTTTTCCAAAGCTACCCAATCTGTTATCCTGTTTTACTCGAACTCGTTAATAGTCCGCTCGACGGTTATGTCGGAGTCGGATTTGGTCAATATGAAACGCTTTCGACGACAGAAGCCGACGAAGCGAACGGTAGCGCCATCATTTTTGCCTTCGAAGCGCAAGAGGCGGCCAAAAAATCAGACAATCAAATCGTTTTCGCCGGCCCCCCTTATTTCCCGGCTGCTTTACTAACAGGCTATGTCGATATGCTGTATCCCGCTTATTTTGGGAAAACAGATCGTCAAGTCGAGCTCCATACACTGATGGACCGATTCCCGGACGCAACGTATGAAGAAATCGGACTAAAAATGGGTTTTCAAGAAAAAGATGCCCGAATTAACGTCGCGAAACTTGTTGCCCGCTCGCAACGTAAACAACGGAAGCAACTCGAAACGGCTTTTATACAAGCGCTCGAGCAACTCCAAGTCTGGGAGGCGATTGGATGAATTTACTGTTGAGCCTTCTGATTGCCCATCTCATTGCCGATTTCTCGCTGCAAGGTAAACGGATCGCGGAGCACAAGCACCGGAAGCTTCGCCCCCTGCTCGTCCATCTCGGGATACATAGCCTCTGTACAGCGGCTGTCTTAAGTTATTTTTACCTGACCGGACAATTCGAGCTCGTAAGTGCCCTGTATCTCTTCAGTGCGATTATTGGATCACACGCCGTCATTGACCGCTCGCAACTCAAGCGGATCATCAAACCGGCACCGGCTTTTTGGATTGATCAACTGTTACATATCGGCATCATTATTGGTCTGATTGCGGTGATGTTCCCGATCAGTTGGCCAAGTGCCATCACCCTCTCCTTCCAAGTGCTTTGGATCATCATGTGGAGCCTGGTTGCGACGGAACTGGTCGGACGGGGCATCGCCCCCTTGCTGCTACCGTTCGCTCCCCGATTGATTGAATCCCATTTCGAGCGGAAAGTGACTCGTAAGGAACAATTGAACGGGATCAGCCGTTCCGTCACCCACGAGGTTGAGGATTCGGCCCGCAGTTACACGACAGAGATTAATGGCGTTGGTCGCTATATCGGTCTCGTCGAGCGGGCAATCATCGTTATTCTCGTCGCCGTCAATGCGGTTGGTGCAATCGGCTTCATCATCGCTCTCAAAGCATTGGCGCGGTTCAAGCAGTTTGAAGACCGCCGTTTTGCGGAATATTATATCATCGGCAGTTTACTTAGTATTTTGAGCGCACTCCTCTGCGGAATCGCCATTCGCTTCGTATTATAGAACGAGAAAGAAAGTGAGGTGAGACGGCTTCCTGGCTTTACCAGAAAGACCGTCGAACAAAAATGAAAACAATTGGATTAGTCAGACACCACCGGGTCACAGAAGGATATCCGACGAAAGGTTGGATTAGCGCTTCCGATATCGAAGCTTGGATTGAACGGTACGATAGCTCGGCGATCGATGTCAAACCGGTCGAACTCGGACAGACGGACTGGACGATCTGTTATGCGAGCAGTATGCCGCGGGCGATCCAGACAGCGGAGAGTGTCTATGAGGATGAGATCATCGTGACCGACCTTTTACGGGAAGTGCCGTTCCCGACAATCAATTCCCGGATTCGCCTCCCCTTCCTCGCCTGGGCGATCATCGGTCGGCTTGTCGCTCCGTTCAGCAAACGGATTCAGGCGCAGATTAAAGATGCCAACCAACGCATTGAAGTGTTGTTGAATCAATTGGCGTTCGAGAATAATGAACGCGTTCTCCTCGTCGGTCACGGCGGAATGATGTTATTGATGCGGACGGCACTGAAAAAACGTGGTTACACCGGCCCCCGCTTCCGTCACCCGCGCAACGGGATGCTCTATCAATTTGAAAAGAGTGAGGTTAGACGATGAAATGGGCTTCGACGATTCTGCTCGCCCTCGGTCTCATCATCATTTTCTATATGACGCGGGAGGACGAAGCGCTACGCACCGACCGCGCCGAAACGACGGTCTCGGTATACGGATTTGATGTCGGACAAGGTGACAGCACCTTCATCCGGACGAAGACGGACGCGATTTTGATTGATGGCGGCAACAATGGGAAAGGAGATGACGTTGTCCGCTACTTAAAAGCGCTTGGGGTGAGACGCATAACAGCCGTCATCGCGACCCACCCTGACGCCGATCACATCGGCGGACTCGACACCGTCCTTGAAGCATTTGATGTCGACCAAGTCTACGCCCCGCGTGTCAATCACACGACCGATACCTATCGTGACTTTTTGCTTGCTGTTAAAAATGAAGGGGTGACAATCAAAACGGCGAAAGCCGGCGTCGTCATTCCGAGTGAATCAGCCGATTTTGAGATCATCGCTCCTTTGACGGACGGGACCCGTGATTTAAACAGTTGGAGTGCCGTCCTGAAGATGACGCACGAGGAGAATACGTTCCTCTTCATGGGGGACGCGCCGACTCGGACGGAGCAACAATTACTAACAGCCGGAATTGACGTCAAGGCAGATGTCTTAAAGATTGGTCATCACGGTGCCGATACATCGTCGTCGATTCCATTTCTGCAAGCGGTCCACCCTGAACGTGCCTTAATTTCAGCGGGAGAAGGAAATGCCTACAACCATCCCCGACCGATAGTCATGAATGCCTTAGCAGCAGAGAGCATCACAATCGACCGGACGGACCGGATGGGGACGATTGAATACACATCGGATGGGACGGCGATTACCGTCACAAGTCGCAAAGACTTCCGTCCGAACTAAGGAGGCATGACGATGAAGATGACGGTCACAGCTTTCGAGGAGGCATTCGCCTTGTGTGAGACGGAAGCACGGGAAACGATTCAACTCCCGCGAGAACGACTGCCGGTCGCAGCAGAAGTCGGCGATCGGCTGGAATGGCAAGGGCGCTCGATCCGGATTTTACGTACCGAGACGGTGGCGCGTCGCCAGGAAATCGACCAGTTGATGGATGAACTGTTTGAGGATTGACGCAGGAAGCAGACACAGCGTGTCTGCTTTTTTACGGATTAATGGAATTATTTAGAAGGAATATCGAGAATTACTGGCGGTTTTATCTGAATTTTCGTACACTTTAGTGAGAAGAAGAAAACAAGGGGGAATTATTTTATGTTTCAACAACTACGTACATCCTTAAAACAATCCGTCCTCGGGCAGGACCATGTCATCGATCATCTGTTGATCGGCATGCTCGCCGAAGGACATGTCTTACTGGAAGATCGACCGGGTACCGGCAAGACGACACTCGCTAAGGCATTGGCGCAGTCGCTCGATGCGAAGTTTTCACGTGTCCAGTGTACAGCTGATACGCTACCGACCGATTTACTCGGAATGGAGTTGTTCAATCCGTTGACCGGCTCATTCGAACAACGATTCGGTCCTCTGTTCGCCAACATCGTCCTCGTCGATGAAATCAACCGGACGACCCCGCGCACCCAATCAGCGCTCCTTGAAGCGATGGCGGAAGCACAAGTCACAATCGGTGACACGTCCTATACGTTACCGCAACACTTTTTTGTCATCGCGACACAAAACCCGTTCGATGGACAAGGAACGTTCCCGTTGCCTCAAGCTCAGCTCGATCGTTTTCTATTCAAACTTTCGTTCACGCCGCTCGACCGGACTGCTGAAAAAGCACTTTTGCGGGGCGCGCATCTCGAGGCGATGGATCTTCATCTCCCACTCGAGCAATTGAACGCCTGGAAACAGGAAGTCGCAGCCGTAACCATCGAAGATACGGTCGAGGACTACCTCCTTGATGTATGTGACGCCCTACGAGCGCACCGTGACATCGAAATCGGTCCAAGTCCGCGGGCGACGCTCGCCTTGCTGAAAGCGGCAAAAGCACGCGCCTGGATGCATGAGCGGAATTACGTGACGCCGGAAGATATCAAGAGCTTGGCCACCCCCTTGCTCGCCCACCGTCTCGTCTTGACCCTTGAAGCGACGTTAAAGATGACGAATGAACGACTCGTCAAACAAACCCTTGAATCTTTGACTGTACCGACTGAGGTGTAACCATGCAATTGATTACACCTAAAGCATTCCATCCCATCTTCTTATTTCTCGTCGGGGTAAGTGGTGTCTTTTGCGCCCTATATGGTTCACTCGTCCTCGCCAGTCTATTCGTCGCCTATGTCCTCTACGGCTGGTATATGCCGAAGTGTCTCGAATACTTAGCTAATCAGATCGACGTCCGACTGGTCGAAACGACACGTGCCTTTCGTGACGATGAACTCGCCATCCCGTTTGCTTTAGAAAACCGGGCAAGGTTTCCGCTCGGTAAAGTCACTGTATCCGGCTTGCTCGGGGATCAGGTCCGAATCGATGGTGCAGGCAGTCAATTTTGGCGGCATCATCTGTTCGTCGGTAAAAATCAAATCGTTCCGTTCGAAATTGACGTCATCGCCGCACATCGCGGAACGATTCGGATTCAGTCGTTCGATGTGATGATTTCAGATCCGTTCCATACGATGACGGTCTACTTGACATTACCGATTCAACAACTCGGGCATGTCTTCCCGGACTTCGCCCCTGCTTCCGTCGAATGGAACGAACGGCAAATCCCCGGTGAGACGGTTGATCGGTCGAGCCCGTTCACGGACCGATCGAGCTTTCATTCCGTCCTCCCTTATGCGGGAGACGCCAAGACAATTTACTGGTCAGCATATGCGAAGACGAGCGAACTCTATTCCTATCAATACGACCGTGTCCGGAATCATGATTATGCCGTCATCATCGACGGTCTGTCCGGTGACGGATTGTCCTTACGGAGTGACTTTGAAAAACTGCTGTCCCGTGGTGCAACAATCATCCGGGAACTTGAAAAACAAGGTGCCTCTTACAGTCTTTGGATTTCGATGGTCAATCGGGATGGTCAGTGGTATCATGTTCCGTCCGGAAAAGGAAAGGAACAGTTTTTACGGACGATGGAGTGTTTGGCGCGCCTGTCAGAGTACGACTTACCGCTTGAGCGCCGCTACTTCATGAAACGTCTCCAACGGGCCGTCCCGTCGACGACTGCCGCGATCCACCTCGGTCATCGGCAAAAGGAGGTGAGCGCATGATGTTGCTCTGGTGGTTACTCATCATCAGTCTCTTACAGACGATGGCACTCCCGTTGCTTGCCTTTGCGCTGCTTGCCGTCCTACCCGTTCGGAAAGTCCGGATTCTTCTGCAAGTGATTGCTGCGCTCGCCCTGTTTTATGTATCACCATTGATCAGCATCTTCTTATTGTTAGCGACTGCGATCGGTGCCTTCCTCGAGACGATCGAACTCGAGTACCGCTTTGCTTTGACGGGTGCTGTCTTCGTCGGGATTTGTTTCTTGTACCCCGGACTGACACCACCGCTCCTCGCCTATGTCTTGCTTGGTCTACTCGTCCTGACGCCATTCTTAAAGCGACATTTCGTCGAGTGGCGCCGGATTTTGACGAGCGTCACGCTCGCCTTCGGACTTAGCTTTTTGCTCGTTTTCCTTCTTCGCCTGATGAAGGAAGCATTGTTCGGATCCGTCGCAAATTTAATGCGCCCCGCCTTCGAGATATTCGGTTCACTCTTTACGTGGACGATTCCGCTTTCGGAAAAGGTCGATGAAAAAATGCAGACTGGTGCAAACCTCGGCAACATGGAAGCGGTCGAACCCATCAAACAAGGGGCAATGAACGCCGCGACGGTCCAGGTGTTTAATTATGCCGCCCTCGGACTGGCTCTCCTCGTCGTCGGACTGATGTTCTATTTCCTCCGTAAACGACGCGTCGTCACGGTGGAGCAGGACGAGATCGTCCGACCAACCGCCAAAAAGCGGACGAAGGTCGCGAAAAAGCACAGTCAGCATCCGTTGCTCCAACTCGCCTCGCAATTGGAGCAAGCCTTTCCACGCAAACGCGATGAGACGACATACGAATGGCTTGAGCGAATCACCTTCCCGGAAGTCGAGCGCAATGCCCGCTTGATCGACGGAATCGAGTTTAGTCAAAGTGAACCCGCCTATGATTTACAAGTTTTCCGTCGTCAGGTTCGGGAACGTATTGAACAATAAAAAAAATCTCCATCTCTGTAACAGAGAATGGAGATTTTTCATTTAGTTGAATCAATTTTCGATGCTTTACGTGCGATGACGACGATAAAGACGATTGCACCGACAGGAAGCACTAACGGCATCCAGTCGAGGATATACTGTGTGTTCATGGTATCCCCCCTTATTGGCATGAGCTATAAGCGTAGCATATTCCAAATAACGGGATGATGCAAGTCTCGTTACAGCCGTGGTAAGACCGAATAAGCGATTGAATAATACAGTAAAATACTCGTTGCAAGCGAATAGACGACAAGAATTACCGGGATATGTTTGAGTTGACCACGACGTTTAAAGAGACGAATCGAAAAGACTGTAATGGCTAGTGCAAAGAGTGGACTAAAACCAAAAATGACGATATCCATCGTTTCTAATAGTTCTTCCGCAAAAAGTAAGTTAAAAGCGAAAATAAACAATAAGTACCAGGAAGTATAGGATAGACAGACGAAGAATAGATACAATAGTCCATCCATCCAGCCCCGTGTACGGCGATTTTCCATCTGTTGCATGACGTTCCTCCTACATAAGTATCAGATACCCTTAATAGTAGACGGAAAAGATACGCGAAAATATTCAAATATGAATATACGACAAAAAACGACAAAAAGTGTCCTTTCACTTGCAAGGACACTTTTCGCAGCATTAGTTTACAACAGAACTTTTCTGATAGATTCGCGCCAACTGAAGGACCTTCTCTTTAAAGGTTTCACGACGGATGCTCGGTTCGATGATTTCAGCTTGGTTAGCAAATTGAATCAACCATATCATGAAGCCTTCCGAGAAGAGGGCACTGACTTTAACCTCGAACCATTCCTCGTCGATTCGTCGACAGCGGATATCCGTCCCGAATCGATCGACGACCGTCGGCATGACGCTTTCGTGAAATTTTAACGTCAGTTGCTCATCTTCCCCTCCGTACATGTTGAACATGTTACTCAAGTAGGAAGGATCCACCTCGACCGGAGTCTCTGCAGGTTCGAATACACTGCACTGGACGATCCGGTCGACACGATATGTCCGAATCTGCTGGACACGTTCATCACGACCGATTAAGTAATAGTTCCCGTTATCGACAATTAGGTGCGCTGGTGTGACGAGATAAAAATCACCATCTCGGCGGAGCTCGAACTTCCGCGTCCGTTCATTAAACTTCCCTTGGTACTGAAAGCTGATGATTTCTTGTTCCGTAATCGCCTTTTGAATCGTATCGATCGAGAACGGAATCATTCCTTTTGGTTTTTTTACCGTATGGATGACGGGGTTCAACGTCTTCGCCAACCGCTCGCTCGTCAATGATTGAATCGTTCGAACAAGCGCCTTCGTCTCACTTTCCGAAATGAATTTCGCACTTGCAATCGCGTCGACGAGTAAACGCAACTGGTGATGCTCAAACCGCCGGCTGACGAGATGATATGGCGTCGCCAGTCCATTTTTCGTCTCTTCTTTGACGACATCAAACCCTGCTTTCGCGAGGGCCTCAATATCGTCCTTCAGCGATTTTCTTGATAATTTTTCAATCAATCCTCGTTTTGATAAAGCGATACTCAAGTCTTCTAACGTCAAGGTCTCCTCTTCGTCCGAGTATTTTTCAAAAATATCCCGAACAGCCAGTAAGCGATCACGGTTTGATAATTTTTCAGTAGGCACGGTACATCCTCATTTCCTATCGTTACGGTATTTGATTATACTTCGAGTATACCGTAAATAAATAATAATATTAACAATAAATTGGTAAAATTTATATCGTTAGGAGAATTTGGATGCATTTGATTGGTGAATGGAAGGAACAACAATTTGATTACCGGGATAGCGGAACAGGTCCCATCATTCTGTTAATCCACGGTACACAGTCCGATTACCGGGAAATCTATCATGTCGAAAAATTAATTCAAGCCGGGTACCGCGTGATTGTCCCGTCACGTCCCGGATACGGAAAAACCCCGCTGCGGTTAGCGGAGTCTCCTGTCGAGCTAGCTGCGTTTTATAAAGGTTGGATGCAAGCACGTGGTTTTACGCGCTATACCATCTACGGTATCTCAGCAGGCGGTCCGACAGCAATCGCCCTAGCGAGCCAAAACGATGCTGCTTGCTCACTCGTTTTAGCGTGTGCGATGTCTCATCAAATTTCACTTCCATACCAGAACGTATTGATTCAACCGCTCTTGCAACGTCCACTCCACTTCATTCAGTGGGTATTATGGACATATGTTAAAGATAAGTTAAAAAAATTTCCTGAAGAGGCGTCCGTCCGGATGGTCGAAATGACGAGCCTATTGCAACGTAGTGACATTCGGTCACTCTTGACGCATGAGGATGAACGCTTATTGTATGCCGTCGGACTACAGAACGGTCCCGGGCGCGGCGTCTTGTTCGACATCACTCAGCAGCTTGAGCGACAGACACTCGAAACGGTCAGCTGCCCAGTCCTAATCGTCCATTCACAAGCCGATCGCGCTGTCCCGTTCGAGCATGCCCGCTATACGCAGCGTCTGATCCCCCATGCCCAGTTCATCGAATCGAAAAGTCCGGGTCATTTGATTTGGATTGGTCCTTCAGCACGACGAGATGAACGAATGATTGAACGCTTCATCACATTAAATCACCTGTAAACGAACATGTAGCTTCATTTTTTCATTTTCCTCGACAATCGAGATGATTCCCCGGGCCGTCAATTCGTCGATCGCCTGCTCCGTCCGTTCTTCGTTCAAGCGGGCACAGCGGGCGATTTCTGCGATGCCCATTCGACAGGACAGTTGATTCGCTTTGATTTTCGACGAAGGTTTGGCAACGGACCGTTGCAACAAACGCCAAAAGACATGACGGGCGTCGTCCGATAATGCATAGGCGTTCTTTTCAATGACAGGGGGTACATACCGAATGTCTTCACGGATTCGACGAATTAAGTACAGGCTGAGCCATTCCTCGAGTTCAGCTTGAATCCGGAAAAATTCAAACCACCAAAGTTGATCAAGTGCTAGTTCCTCATCACGGCTGAGCATCCAGCTCGGTGGGATTTGATCAAACTCCTCTTCAAGCCAGTCCTCATAATCAAGTGCCGTCTCATAGAGGACTTGCGGCGAAATTTGAGCCAACGATTCCCGTGATTTATAGATATCAAAGCTCATCCGACGAAAATGTTCGACGGACGCTGCGACTTGACTGAGATGAACGAACTTTTTCGTGATGAGACGAGCGAGACCGTCTAAATCATGGTGCATCACATAAAGGTGTTTTTCTAAAGCAATCAAAATACTTCTTTCCATCAGACGTATCCTCCTCTTTTCCTGGTGTGCTGATAGTCTTTTTCCGCAATCCCGGTTTTCAAAACCATTCTTAGAAGCAAATCAGTTTATTTCAACGTTTCCTTTGTCTTACAATGGACAAATAGCGATTAATAAAGGAGATGAAACGAAGATGTATACGATTTACGGCAGTTCTAGAAAAGGGAACAGTGAATGGCTCGGTGTCCGCGCATTCGAGGGCATTCCTCATGTGTCGGTCGATTTAGCAAACACGATGATTCAACCTGTGGAAGACCGGCGGCATCATGGTGGGTTCTTACCGATTGGCGATGATTACCGGCGGATCGTGGAAGAAATGCTCGAGCATGACGACATCGTGTTCATTACGCCGATCTACTGGTATTCGATGTCCACGAAGATGAAGCTCTTCATCGACCGCTTCAGTGAATCGTTGCGTGATGAAGACTTACGTTTCCGTGAGCGGATGCAAGGCAAGCGATTCCACCTGATTGCTGTCGGCGGCGATGATCCGAAAGAAAAAGGACGCGCCCTTGTGACACAGTTCGAGCATATCGCGACCTTTTTAGGAGCCCATCTTGAAACGGCGATCCTCGCGGAAGGGAATGCACCGGGGGACGTCGAACGCGATACGGTCGCCCTTGCAGAGATTGATGCGTTCCGAGAAAAAATGTCAAAAGCGTACGTTTAAGGAAAGTTATGTAAGGGAATCTTTTGATTAGTTCCATTCTGTAGTCAGACTAATCGGAGGTGGTGCTAGATGTTACAGTCGAAAAAACGCAATGAACGCAAGTGGAAACGACTTAAGACACGCAATCATATCGTTTTACTAGAACAGCTATTTCAAACGGATGAAGAAATACGGGTCGTGCGACCACGACTTGATTCTCACTCCACTCCCTTAAATCCGATCGAGCCTTCTCGTTAAGTCGTATAGGACAAAAAAAGACGCATTTGCAATCGCAAATGCGTCTTTTGACTGTTTAGTCGTTTTTGAGCTTCACATTTTGGTCGGCAGGCAAGGTTGTCGTCGTTTCCTCTTCTTCAAGCTTCGGTACACCCGCTCCATAATCTTTCGATTCATCTGCGACGTAAGATGCGGCATAGGCCGGGTTGATTAAGTCTGACTTTGATCCGACAATGACGATATGGCCATGGCGGACTTCATCTTCCAAACTTTCTGCAACATCTTTCGTCATGCCAAGTTCAGATAGTTGGGCGATACGATCTTTTCGATTACTACGGACGGTCGCCATCAATGTTTCAAAAAAAGATTTTTTCGTAACGCGGTAAGCAAGCGTCTGTGTATCGTTCGCAATCCGTTCTGCCAGTTCCTCGTCTTTTGCAAAAATATAAATTTGTTTATTTGAATACCCGCCTGACTTTAAACTCGTTATTTCTGCATCGACGCCAGTCATGTCACGGACAATACGTGTTTCAATCATGTTCGTTCATCTCCTTCATACTAAGCCTCAGTTGGCTGTCTCAATATAAAGTTATTCCCGAAACATAATGAATAAAACATGGATTTCAAAAACTGCTTATGAAACTTTCTTTAG
Source organism: Exiguobacterium sp. s102 (assembly GCF_018618635.1). Lineage (NCBI taxonomy): Bacteria > Bacillati > Bacillota > Bacilli > Caryophanales > Exiguobacterium > Exiguobacterium sp. s102. The sequence continues at coordinate 30,381 of NZ_JACSML010000008.1, read as the reverse complement.
TGACGTGCCGCGTCGTTGTTTACGAAGTACGGTCAGGATGATGATGAGACCTACCAGCACTTGCGGCACCACGGTTTCAATCGTCGGATAAAATCCGATCCAGGCGACGGGCGGCAGCGCAAGTGGATGGACAGGCAATACACCTGTCAGTTGGAGCGCATGTAGACTTACACCGAGTATCTTAAAGGCCATCATATAGATTAAGATGGTCGCGCCTAAGAATAGACGGCGAATCGGCAAACGGACACCGAAATAGATGACTGCAATTGACACGAGTCCGATGAAGAGAACGGCTGCCAAAATGCCTCCACCTAAGGCGAGTGGCGTCATCGCCGGTGCCATCCCGACGTAAAAGAGTAATGTCTCCGCACCTTCCCGGAAAATCGTCAAGAAACTGACGATGAAGAGCGAAGTCCGCGATAGGTCGGACACGAGTTGCGTCTGACGGGAAGTAATGGCCGTTTTCGAATGTAACCAATTTCCGACCAGTAACATCACGAGAACGGCGAACAAGCCGGTCCATCCTTCAATTTGCTCTCGTCCGACACTTGCGAGCGCGGTCGAGAAGAAAAATTGAATGATTAGCGCAAGCAGACCACTCGCTAAAAGCCCGAGGACGGCTCCGAACCAGATGTGCCGTTCCCCCCGTAAATTCGCTTTACGTGTCAAGGCGACGAGCGCACTGATAATCAGCAACGCTTCAAGTCCTTCCCGGACCATGACGAGCATCGCGTCGACGAACGTATAGCTCGTCTGGTCGGTCAGTTGTCCGAGCGATGCGCTTAATTCCTGTAACGAAGTGATTGTCGCGTTCCGCGTCTCCCCGTTTAAGCGGGCGAGCAATAAGGGGACGTCCGTCTCGACTTGCGTATATAAAGCACTGTCTCGTGTCCGGACCGCCCCTTCTCCGCTCGGCCACTGGGCGATGAACGTCGTCAAAGTCGACCGCGCCCCGTCAAGGTCTTTTGCAACGAGCGCATCCGACGCCTGATCGAGTAAACGGATCAAATCGGTCAATTCGACTGATGCCGTCTTGACGATGTCCCCTTCGACGAATGAGTCGATGCTTGTATCAAACTGGTTGAGGGCCTCGTTCCATTCCGTCTGGTCGAATGTCTGGCGTGCTTGTGCGATGCGAATCGCAGATAACGCCATCTCGACTTTTCCGTAGTGACCGATGCTTTCTTCCCGGACGACGCTCTCACGGGCCGTCCATTCCTTTAACAAGGTCTGTTCGAGTGTCTTTCGCTCACTCGCATCCGCTTGCCGCATTTGCTTGGTCACTTCATGTAAATCAAGCAGACGGGTCCGGGCCGTCGCATCCTGCGCGGGACGCATTGTGTCTTCGAGCGTCCGGACGGCCGTCGACAGTGCCGTCAAGTCCGCACTGATCGTCGCGAACGACGCATCCTGATGTTGTTTCAGCGTCGATAAACGCTTTAAGATGACGGCTTTTTCATCTGAGTCAGCCAGTTCCTTTGATTGTTTAGCTAACGTCGCGATTCGTTTTGAAAGTGCATCGCGATCTTCCGCCTTCACGGCTGAGATGGCTTGACCAATCGACACGTAAAGGGCATCGGTTTTCGCCTCTGCACCCGCATGGGGGATGAGCGTGCTACATATAAGGAACACGAGTAAGGCAGCTTTAAGCAAAGAGCGCATCACCGATGTAACCTCCTTTTTGAATGCCGCCGAAACACGCGAACAGCGCGCTTCCACGATGAGTAATGTATTCATTCATCCGGTCAGAAGTTGCGAGCCGTTCTTGAATCGTGATGAACTGCTCCGGCGATCGCTGATACGAGAGGAACAACAGACCGGCGTCTAATGCGCCTGTCGTCTCATCAACGCCATCCTGGTAGGAGTAGGAGCGTCGGAGCAGTTGCACCTTTCCTTCACCATGCGCGACCGCTGTATGCGAGTCTGCCGGTAGTTCTGCTTCCCCCCGTGCGATCCGTTTCGTCGGTGTAACGGACGCGAACTCATCTTTTGAACCGAGTGGTGCCCCGGACGCCCGTTCACGCCCGAATGTCCGCTCCTGCTCCTTCAAAATCGTCCGGTCCCAGACTTCAAGGTGCATCTGAATCCGGCGAACGACGAGAAACGTCCCGTTCGTCAGCCAAGGTGAACCATCACGCCATTGATAAAACAGCGTATTCTCCCGCGTCGCCGCTTTCGTCACGTCAGGATTGCCTGTCCCATCTTTGAATCCGAACAAGTTCCGCGGTGTCCCGCCTGTCGCATCTGCCACTTTCGACCGCTGGAAACCGGCTTGCGTCCAGCGAATCTTGACGACCCCCCGTCCGATTCGGGTCAAGTTGCGTAACGCGTGGAAGACGACTTGCTGGTCGTCCGCACAAATTTGGACAATCAAGTCCCCGCCGGACCATTTCTCATCGAGCTGGTCCAAATCAAATGTCGGTAAATCTCGTAAGAGTGCCGGGCGTTTATGGCCGATGCCGAAACGATCCCCTTCAAATAAACTAATTCCGCAACCGAACGTGAACGTCAAGTGACTTGCAGATAACCCCTCTGCTTCACCGGTGTCGTCCGGTGGGATGTAGGCGCTATCTGTTTCGCCGAGCGATAGTCCTGCTGATAAGCGCGCGCAAGCCCGCGTCCAGCGCTTCAATAAATCAATCAGCTCGTCGCGGCGATCCGTCTTGACGTCAAAAGCGACGAGTTGGACATGATTTTGGGCCGGCGTCATGATGCCCGCTTGATAGGTGCCGTAAAACGGGACTTGATCGGACGCCTTAGCCGTCAAGGCGCGCGGTAAGAAGCGTTCGACACCACTTGCATAAAAAGCTGCACCGAGACCGGTCAGGCCGGCGACTTTTAAGACATCACGTCGCGTCATGCCAGCCTCTAATGTTGGTCGTGTCATGATTATCCCTCCAGTACGATGCCCATCTTCGACAGCGGTTCTGCCAGTTCGTTAATGGCTTGACTCAACTGTTTAACGTCGGTTTTTGATAAGTCCGTATAGAGGACGTACCCCTTTTCCGTTTTCTTCGCTTCTAATAAGGCATTGACGTCCTCAAAGCGCGCTGCGATCTCTTTTGACAACGCGTCGTCTTGTTTCATCAGGCTCGGGTTCAATAACTGATAAATTTTTTCCGCCCCTTGGACGTTCGCTGCAAAATCATAAAGATCGGTATGTGAATAGCGGTCTTCTTCTCCTGTCACTTTCGAAGTCGAGACTTCATTCAATAAATCCGTTGCCCCCGTCACGAGAAGCTCCGGTGTCACATCGACTGTTTCGACTTTTGCACGCAAGAGGTGGACGTCCTGCATCAATTGCTCCGCGTATTGCTCATACCCTTTTGTTGTTCCCTTTTCGAACAAGCCTTGTTCGATCCGGTGATAACCGCCCCACTCGGATTCCTTGACGTCACCTGCACGGGCATCGATTTTCGGATCGAGGTCACCGAAAACTTCCGCGATCGGTTCCGCCCGTTCATAGTGCATCCGCGCCGGTGCATAGAGCGCTTTCGCTTTTTCAAGGTCCCCTTCCTTGACGGCCGTCGTGAAGGCTTCTGTTTTATTCGTGAAGGCATCGAGTTCATTGATCGCATAATCGCGGTAATCGGCGACGACCTGATCGAATTGGCCGTCCGCTGTTTTCGGTGTCGCTTTTGTCGTTGTTTCTTGTTCCCCGCAAGCAGCTAACAAGGTCGCGAGTGACAAGACGCTCGCCGTAAGGATTTTCTTATGTGACATGATTCATTTCCCCCAAATCGTTAAGTAAGTTCAGTTGTTAGTATAGACGATAATGATAATCGTTATCAATATAAATTTAGAGCTAACATGAAAAACCCGTCCTGACGAGCGTCATCAGGACGGGTTTTTGCTCATTTAGTTGTTTTTTCGCTTTTTAAAATACGTCCGTGAAATGATGAACGCTACGATTGCAAACCCGATAAAGACAAACGCTTTTTGGACGAGCGTCAAGAACGATAAATCAAACACTAACAGCTTAATCGCACTGACGCTAAGTAGCAGCAGACCGGATAATCGCCAGACGGACAAATTACGGATCCGACCAATCGTGACGAGAAGCAAGGCAAGTAAAATGTAGGCAACCGATAAAGTCGTACTGCGATTCGTTTCGTCGAGTCCGTCATAAAACGGCAGTTCCATGACGAGTAACGTATACGTCGTCAGGACGCCGACGGCTGCGACAACTAGACTGATCTGGAACGTCCCGTCCTCGACCATCGCGCGGTGTTGTTGCACGAGTAAATAAATTAAACCACTCGTCGCAAGTACTAAGGCGACGACCGAAAGACGAAACGAGTCGTTCATTGCCGCATACATACCCGACTGCGTAATCTGGTCGAAGATGAAGTAGACATACAAAGCGAGAGCGATCATCCGTTGGTACGGCATGTGCTGGCGTTTGACGAACCAAAGGCCGATCAGGATGCAGGCGAACAACAGGGTTTCGAACTGCTCGCTCAGTCGAAGTATGTCATAGGGAATTTGCGTGATCGCATAGAACACCGTCGCGTGACCGACTGCATTGTGCCAGGCATCTTTTGAGTAGTTAGCGATGCTATAGGCAAGCCCTGCCAGCGCGAGGGCAATCAGTGTCCCCCACTGCCAATCGATGACGGCTAGACTCGCAATCACAATAAGACCGGCCCCGTAACTCGGATAATTCCACTTCATCCGGAGACGTTGCCCAGTGAAGGCGGTCCCGATGTAGCTGACGAGCGACGCAGCAAGCAGTGAGATTTCGTCAGACGTGGACGGTGGTGAAAAGCCGACCATGCTCATCGCTGTAACAAGAGCGATCGTCAGGAATCCCCAGCTGACGACGAAACCGAGAATCGTTTTTAAGCGAACCGCGGCATAGAACAAGGCGGCGAACAATATCACTTCATACAGTAAAAACAACGAAACGTTCGCTTCGTCCGCCAGTTGCAGAAACGGGAGTAAAAATCCGGTGATTGAGACGAGAATCAGGAGGACACGTGACGCCATCCATAACATTAATCCGAACGTAATGAATAAAATGACGAGTTCGAGCGAGAAGGCAAGACCCGGCGAATAGAATTGATACAACGCCATGCCAGCGAACAAGGCGGCTAAAGAAACGATGGTCCCCGTCGCGACGAGCCCGACGCCGAGTTCTCGTCGCTTTTTCTCATACTGATACTCGCCTACTCCGATTAAGAGCAATCCGATGAGCACTCCGCTGCCGACTCGGACCGCTGGATTGACCCAGCCGGAGATCGAGGCGTAAGAAAATAAGAAAATTGCCCCAATCGCGGCAAAAATTGCGGCGATGCGCGGTAACCAGATGGTCGCAATCATGTGTTCCCACTCATCGCGCGTCCGGATTTGTTTGATTTTTGGTGAAAACGTGTCGTCTTTTTTGACGAAGGCGGGTCTTTTTTTCGGTGTCGCGACCGTACTTTGCTCCGGAGTCGACGTTGGATGCGGAACAGGATGCAGCTGTTCGAGTTGCGCGACACGTAACTTCAACGCCTCGAGTTCCTGTTCCAGTTGGGTGATTCGTTGTTCTTCCATCATTCCACCCTTTCTTTATTTTAGATGGTACTAGTGTACCTGTTTCTTCTGCCTTTTTCTTATTTTTTCAAAAATAAGGAAACGTTAGGTGACGATTCAACGAAAAAAAACGACTTCCGCCCTTTTGGAAAAGGTGAAAGTCGTTTGTCAGGAGACCGGTTAACGAACGGATAACGCATATTGTCCCGTCGTGTTATAAACAGATGTGAACTGTGCGCGACTGACGGCGTATTTCCCACGGTACGGATCAGACACGTAGAACGAACTGCTTGAAACACCCGTCACGAGCATGACGTGATAGTTCCGGTACCCGGTGAACGTTTTGCCGTCCGGCTTGATCCAAGAGAAGTAGCCATATGGATTTTTGAAATCAACGGTCGCCCAGACGATGACGGGATTCCCGCTCCGGATTTCACGTTCAATCTTACTGACACCTTGTTTGGAGATATCGACGGCGCCACTCCGGTATTTTTTAGCGAGCGGGAGAATGCCTTTTGGATAGACGCCCCAGTTTTTGTAGTAAGAGAGCGTCCCGGCCGGATCACCCGTAAACATTTTTTCTGGATCGGCCCAGTAGTATTTCCCATTTTTGTAGGTCGCATTGCTGATGCTTTTCGGTAGTTGTTTATAGAGCGACGCAGCCGAAACAGACTTTTTCTTGTAGGCGAGCGCCATCTTCAACGAGACGAACTCGCAACCTGACGGGTAGCCTAACGTGTATTGATTGTAGTACGGGACATTTAATTTTTTAGTCGTACTGCTCGTTGGCTTCGTTTTCGTTAAGTACTGTGTCGAGACATAGCAGTAGCTCCCGCTATACAAAATACGTGTAAAGCTCCCTGACGTGCCATACGTTGCGACTTTGACCCCTTTACCGAGCTGGGTGACGGATTTGTATTTTGTGCTCGGGCCCGTTCTGACGTTTAACGTCCCGACCGTCGTATACTTCGTGCCGGTCGATGTGTATTTCGAGGACGTCGTCGATGTCTTCACATAATCTTTGTGTATGTACCCCGTCCGTGATTTATAGGTGATTTTGTACCAACTTCCCGATGTTCCTTTTAACGTATAGACGTTTCCTTTGACGACATTCCCGAGAATCTTGCTTGAGGTCGTCGGCTTTTCACGGACACGTAAGACTGCGGTCGTGATGGTCAGCTTCGTGGCGGCATGTGCGACGAGCGACGGACTGAATACGCCAAACAGAACACCAGCGACGATGACACTTGAAAAAAACTTCTTCATGATAGACCCCCTTAACAGAATGACAATACGATGATATACACCATTTTTCCCAAGTTATTGAAATAATAATCATGATTTCAAAAGAAAATTCTGAAAAAATAGAAATATCTTCATTCTTTGTAACAAAAAAAATCCTCCTGTTGTATATGCACAACAAGAAGATTCAGACTGTAGACAAAGTTCTATCGGGAGATCAAGCGTCTTTGTTCGTTGCGTTCCTCGGGCGAGGCGCAAGCCGTTGCTCCTTGGATCCTAGCGGCCAACGCGCAGGGTCTTGCCTGCCTCTGAACGTGCGTTAAAAACGCACTTTTTCCCGTAGGAGTCAACGAAACATGACGCTTTTTAGCTAATACCGTGACCAAAAAGCCGGGCATGGAGACGTTTTAAAGCGCAATCCGTCTTGAATCGCTTTTAAAGCACGAAAAGTAATCGGTCGCGACCCTGTAGCTTTTTAAATGAAATTCAATTTTTAATATTGACGATAAACGGTGACGGTTGAGTGAACGCCTGCTCGAGCACATGGGCGACGAACGTCGTCTCTTCTTCCGTCACTGGAAGAGGGGCATCTTCAACGATACTCCGGTAAAATGCCCGATATAATTTACCGTAGTCACCAATCGGACTCGGAATCCGGACATTTTGAAGATGATTGTGGTTATCATGATAGAGTAACCGACCGAAATCATCTTCCGAATCTTCCCCGAATCCTTCTTCCCCTGGGAAGTAGTCTGCTTTTAAGTCAAGCTCTTGCCGATCGACATGCTGTTTGATGAACGTCCCGTTCGTCCCATGAATCATCCAGCGCGGAGCGGGTGCCAGTGCGACATGACTCGTTCGGACACTCGCCTTGAAATCGTCATAATAAAAATCAAGCGCAAACGTATCGTCCGGAATCGCAGTACCCCGGACGGTTCGGATGTCATAAGCGACTTGGTTCGGTCTTCCGAACAAGGCAATGATTTGATCAATCGTATGGACGCCGAGACTATAGAGCGCACCGTTCTCATTCGCCGTATTCGCCGGCTTCGCATCCGGGCGATACAAGTCGAAATGCGAGACGACTTCGACGATGCGACCGAGCTTTCCGGACGCAATGACTTGGGCGACGGCTTGAAAGTCGCTATCGAAACGCCGATTTTGATAGGCGAGTAGCTTGACGCCTTGCTTACGTGCTTCCTCAAACAGTTGCACCGCTTCTTGTTCTGTGACGGTAAAAGGTTTTTCGACGAGGACGTGCTTCTGCTGTTGCAACGCCTTCAAGGCATAGGCAAAATGCGTCGCAGGCGGTGTGTTGATGACGACGACTTGAAGCTTCTCGTCCGACAACATCTTGTCGAGGTCCGTCGTGAACTGGACTGCGGGAAGCTTGTCCATATATTTTTCCTCTAACTCCGGTTTTGCCGTCCGATTATAAATCCACGTCACCTCGAAATGGGGATCAATCATGACATAAGGCAGATGATAACGGGTCGTGCTCTTACCGAAGCCGATGAAGCCAATCTGAAGTCGCATCCTATCACTCCTCGCAATTACTTTTCTTTTACCTTAACAAAGCGGCTACGACTTGTCTTGAACAAATGACCGATTATGCCGTCGCTTCGATTCGTTCGTACTCATATGTCGAAAATCCGTCATATGTTCCTTGGTACGTAAAACCGACCGACGTATAATAGTCGTTTAAAAATGCATTTGACGCCACGCAGTCGAGGCGAAGTGTTTCCCCTTCGTAATCCGTCAACTCGATTACATAATCAAGAAGTTGTTTTCCGACGCGGCGTCCTTTCGCCAAATCACTGACGACAATCCGGTGGATATAAAGACCTTCTGTATCTGCCCATAACGAGCGATCCCATTCCATCGAAGGAAGCAGGGCAACGGAACCGAGCAACTGGTCGTTTTCTTCAAAAACAAACAGTCTTCCGGCATCAAGATCCTCTTGGACGAGTGTTTCGATGTCTTGTTCAAGGTAAGCAGACCACTGTGTGCTGCCCGTCGCTTGGAGTGCGAGCGCCTTGTGCTCGAGTAGTGTTGCGATGTTTCGAACGTCTTGTGATGTAGCTAGTCGTATCATGTTGTACCTCCTGTAAGCAAAAATTCTTCTTTATCCTAACGAAAACTGCACCAGAAGAAAACCGTTTTGCTCGCATCGCTAAAAAAAAATCATAAAAACGCATCATTTTGTGATTTTTTTCATATTCTACAATTTTATTTTTAAATATCGTATTCTAAAAGTGTGATCAGACCCCCAGTCTTCACAACGTGGATCTACCGGCTTCCCACGAGCCGGTAGGCCTTTTTTTGTCTTCAGTCGAGTCCGACCCATTTTTTCGATAGACGGCGCGCATCTTCACGGTAGCGCGTATCCTCGACGACCGGGTTACTGAGACGTGGTGCGGAATCGGCGTAATAGCCGCCATTGTCGAGCCGGTCATTCGTCGTCGCGAGGTACAGTGCGGTTTTCGCCCCGTACTCCGGCGTATACAGTTTCCCGGTCCAGTAACCGATTTGAGCGATCGGCTTTAAAAGCACCTTCATCGCTTTGCCGTACTTGCCACGATAGAACAAGTCGGTATTGACGATGCCGGGATGGACGCTGACGAATGTCACATCGTCCCCATACTTGTCCGCGAGTTCACGCATGTGGACCATCTGTAGCAATTTCGATTCGCGGTACGACCGCATCGGGTTGTATTGTTCTTTTTTAACATGGGCAATCGATTCCAGTTCGATATCTGTTCGGACGAGTCCACCTTCCCCGGCGAGCGATGAAATCGAGATGACCCGTGGATCGTTTCCGTGTTGAAGGAGCGGCAGCAAGCGTTCAATCAAATAGAAGTGACTCAGGTAGTTGACTTGGAACTGGGATTCGAAGCCGTCTTTCGTCAAATGATACGGCGGGACCATGACCCCGGCATTTAAAATCAGGCGATCGATGCGACCAATCTGCTCAAACAAGTGGTCTGCAAACCGGCGGACGGATTCCAGTTGGTCAAGTTGAACGATTTCGATTTCAAGATTCGTATGCGACACCCCATGTTCACGTAACATTTGGACGAGCAGTGTTGCTTTCTTCTCTGAGCGGACGGTCGCAATGACGCGGTCCCCCCGTTCAAGCAACGCTTGGATTGTCACCATTCCCATCCCCGAGTTTGCGCCTGTCACGATACATATGTTCATTTCCATTTTCCTCCTCTAATTACGCTTTCTTCGTTTACATGCATATATATTGAGTGTTTTCCTTTTTCCGTCGATTTATACACATCATTTCAAAAAAAGACTTCTCCGCCTGCAAAAGAGGTGAATAGCGTATACTAAACGTAACAGAAGAGAACCCTGCCCCGATTCGAGGAGGTATGCATGTGCATGAAGGAACCGTCTTACTACTTGCCGGTATTTTGTTACTACTCGCAATCATCACGACCAAGTTCTCCTTTCGTCTCAACGTCCCGACCTTGATTTTATTCGTGTTCGTCGGCATTCTTGCAGGAACGGATGTCGCAGGATGGATTGCTTTTTCTGACTTTGAACAAGCGCGTCTATTCGGAACAATCGCCCTCGTCATCATTTTGTTCGATGGCGGTCTCAACACGAAATGGGGCGATTTCAGGCAAGTCCTCCCTGCTGCCCTTTCGCTTGCGACGGTCGGCGTCGTCATCACGACTGGCTTGATTGCACTCGTCGCCCACTTCATTCTTGATTTCAGCTGGCCGATGGCGTTACTCGTCGGCGCCCTCGTCGGCTCGACCGATGCAGCGGCTGTCTTTTCCTTACTGAGCGGACGTCCTGTCGATGAGAAGGTCAAACATACACTGGAAGCGGAGTCCGGAACAAATGATCCGATGGCTGTCTTTTTGACGATTCTCTTTACAGAACTTGCGCTCGATCCGGAAAGTTTCTCGATTATCAGTGGCGTCCTGTCTTTATTCTACGAAATGGGAATCGGTTTACTCGTCGGTCTCTGTATCGGCTGGTTCTTGACACAATTGATGAACCGGATTCAGCTTCAAGCATCGGCCCTGTATCCGACACTCTTGATCAGCGGCGCCTTACTGTCTTACGGGATCGCGACGAGTATCCATGCGAGTGGCTTCCTCGCCGTCTACGTGACAGGCATTTGGATCAGTAACCACGACATGATTTACCGCGACATCTTGATTCGTTTCAGCGGCAGCTTGTCGCATCTGGCAGAAGTCGGGATGTTCATCATGCTCGGACTGCTCGTCTTCCCGCGCCAACTGCTCGATCCGCAGATGCTGCTCATTTCAGGCATCATCGTCGTGACGCTGATTCTCGTCGCACGACCACTCGCTGTTTTCATCTCACTTCTTCCCTTTCACTACAATTACCGGGAGCAAAGTGTCATCACGGCTGCCGGACTACGCGGCGCCGTACCAATCATCCTTGCGACCTATCCGCTTTCGAGCGGACTTGCGAACTCCTATCTCTTGTTCAACATCGTCTTCTTCACTGTCATGACATCGGCTTTACTGCAGGGAACGGCCTTACCGTGGATTGTCCGTGTCATGAAGCTCGAAGTGAAACCAACGATCGGGATTGAGCCGTTGATTCAATTCATGACAGTCGCAAATCCGAATGCTGAAATCGTCGAGGTCAGTGTCCCGTCGTTCTGTCGGATTGACGGGAAAACATTGCAAGAGATTGAGATGCCGCAGGATCTGCTCGTCGTCGCCGTCATTCGTGACGATGCCATCATTACCCCCCGCGGTCAGACACGATTGATTGGTGGCGATCAACTCCTGATTCTGACGCCGAAACAATCGGAAGAACGGATTCGAAAGCTGATTGCCTCGCTTGGTCTTTAAAGTTAAAAAGGACCGATGATTCCGTGAAAAAAGCGGGATCATCGGTCCTGTGATGGATGTTGGACGGGATGTCCGGTACTTTGTTCAGACGTAAGAGTCCTATCCCAGATGGATGTTGTTGCGACGTTTAAGTCAGCCAGCCTTTCAGCGTCTCCATCCGGTCCGTGTGGCGTTTTAAGTCGAGAATCGTCTGTTTCACCTGTTCTGTACCGATTCGTCGCTCCGTTTTATCCGCACTGAATGTCCGGCTGATATTATAAGCGAGCCAATCAAGTTTGCTCGAATAGCTACAGGCGATTACAGCCGACCATTTCGCATCCCCTAGGTTATTTTTCGTTGTGTAACCACTAAAAAATGCTTGAAACTTCTGCTTGTTCAGATGCCCCGTCTCATCCTCTGACCAGTAAAGCGCCGTCTCAAGGACATCAAGGACAGGATGAATCGGACCCGCCGATTCCCAGTCAATGACGACCAGGTCGTTTTTCGTCCATAAGACATTTTTAGGATCCAAGTCGCGGTGACTCATGACGCAAGCGTTGGATAGGAACGCTTCTGCTCGCACTGCTCGCTCGTTCCACACTTTTAACGCCTCGGTGATTTCGCTTAGGGCAACACTCCACTCGGCGTCGATTGCTTGGCCTCTTTTGAGATGAGTTGTCCAGTCGTGGCTAATCGTTCCAACCACTGCGGGGACCACGCCAGCATCAAGTTGGTGTAAGCCTGCGAGATAGGTCCCGATGGTATTACAATGGGATGGCTGGATCTCCTTCAAGGAAAGCAGGTTGCCGTCGACCCAGTCAAAAATAAGAAAGTACTCGTCAGCTATCTGTTGCACCGCTTCCCCCCGTATCCGTTTTGCCGGAAGAGCGGAAAGGTGCCGACCTGCAAGCAATGCAAAATCTTCCGCGTTTTTGAAGTTCGCAAACGCGTCAGGTCGTCTCATAATCTGCGGATTCAAGCATTTTACAGCATAATGTCCTTTTGTCGTCCTCAGTCCATACATGTCATGGATGAAACCGCCGGAAAGGGGGCGTGGGCCTTCTGTCCGTTCGCCTAAATCAAACAATACACAAATCTGATCAAATCGGTATGATTCCATATGTTTCTCCTGTTATCTCCGTTATTTTTTACGAACTTTTTCGCCTTGAGAGGCGCCAAAATCGATTGAACCGTTAACTTATGCGAAAAAACCCCCGACGTTTTTTCGCAGGGCGAAGACATCGGGGGTTCGATCCTCATTCAATAGAATTTACTTGTTTTCTACCAGCGTTTGTTCCTGCTGACGAATGTACCGGACATCGAAGTGGTCCGTCAACTGTCTGATGCGTGAAGTCGTATCAGACAGATTCGCGAGTGTAGCTGACGTTCATCGTTGTTCCTCTTCTCGTCTAATCTCGATCGTTCCCGGTGGGCGGTGCGGTAATGTAATGGATAGTCCTGCGAACTGGAACTGGTCACGTCCGTTTTGTGCACGTTCAATCCAATTGACTGCCTCTTGGCGCGCTAAGCCATGCCGGATCCGGTTCTCCGCCTGTGTCCGTGAAATTCCGGTACAGACGACCTCTGTCAAGTAGGTCCGTTCATCGGACTCAAACTGTTGCCAAATCCCGAGGATGAGTTGTCCGACAGCACTGACGGGTGTCCCGTCCGGTTCACCGGCGCTGACGGCCTCGTCAAGCGCATGAATCGCTTCGGTACACGTGTCGCCGAGTGCTAAAATCCGTTGGGATGCTTTTTGCATGATCCGGAACCGTTTTTGTCCGTCTTCCAGCCATAACCGCTGTGCAAAAGGGTCGACGGGAATGCCATGAAAGAATGTGACCGTCCCGCGCCAAGCGAAGCCGAACGACGGATCGTAGTCACGAATCGTCTCCATCGCTTGTGTGTGGAATCGTTTGATTTCTGACCGTTCCTCACGCAATTGGTCGCGCAATCCTGCCGTATCATCAATCGCAACCGCAAGCGGCGTCATCGTGAACAGTTCATTATCGGCAATCCGGTGCGGCATCAGGACTGCTCCATCGAACCGGTAATCGTTCGCCGGGCGTCCCGTCCGCCCGACGAATATGTGCCATTTGCCTTCCGCTGCAGCGAATGCGTACGCTTGGTGTGCGAACGGTGGTGCCACGAACAGTCCGGGAAATTCCTCGAACGTTTCAATCCGGATCGTTTCTCCGTCATACCACTCCCGTTCGATTGCCGCGAGCAACTGCCCCGTCGGAGATTGACGGTCCGTCAAATAACGACCGGTATTGCTATAGAAGCCGAGTAAAAACTCACGCTCTTCTTCTTCGAATGTCACCATCGTCAGTTGGAACAACGATTCGATTTGTGCTTCGGCGAACGCATCCTCGACCGTATCCGGATGGTGCGATTCAATCGCAATCATTTTCCAGCCCATCCGTTCATATAAGTTGATCGTCACGGGGAAGAACAAAAAGGCTCCGTGGGTCGCCTCGAGCTTAATGATGTCTTGCATGGCAAGGCGTTCAATCCGTAAGTTAAAGCCCATTCGTTCGAAGTGATCCTGTAAGCGTCTTTTCCAGTGCGTAAATTCCATGATCCGTCCACTCCTCTCTCGATTCGTTTAGGCGCGTTTTCGTAGCGGGTTCTTCGACCAGTAGAGGTATAACGCAATCAGACCACCGACTCCGATGATGTAAGAGGGTGTCCCGCTGACTTGGAAGATGACATCGGGATTCGGGACGAATGTAATCAAGACCGCTTTATACGTTGCAAATAAAACGAAACTGATGATGAACTGTCCCCAGATACGTCCTTTGACGTCACGTATTTTCGGTGACGTGATTAAGATCGACATCGCGTCAATCAAGAACAAGGCGATGATTGAGAACAACAAATAGTCGGCGAGTGCGAACTGAAAGACGCCATCGATTCCCTCGATGAAAATATACATCAAGATGCTTGAGACATAGTTCCGTGTCCAGCGTTTTTGTGTCTCAGCACGACGCTGTTCCGGAATCGCTGCGATCATCGTGTCGAGTCGCGCTTCCGGTGTTTGCCCATGGACTTCTTCGAACGGTCGTTGTTGCCGCTGCGCTTCATACAAATCAGCCTGCAGTTGACGTTCGATGTCCGTTCGCTCCGGTTCTTCCGCGTTAACGTTCAAACGGGGTAACAATGATTCAAAAATGCGTGTGTTAGCTTTCGTTAATTTCAAGCGACATCCCTCTTTTCCATGTTTAAGTATAACGGTTTATCGGGAAAAATACTTAGGTGAAGATGACGATTACTTGACGAATCCCACTTAAATGTTCAGAATAATCAAAAAGTGTAACTTTTCTTTTTTCAATTTCGTAGGATAACAAAAGAAGGAGTGAGCAACGATGCGCCAAACACTAACGAATGCCGCACTCATCACGCTATTGACCAGTGCCGGGATCGCGTTTCCTTTGACGAACGAA
Organism: Exiguobacterium sp. s102; assembly: GCF_018618635.1. NCBI lineage: Bacteria > Bacillati > Bacillota > Bacilli > Caryophanales > Exiguobacterium > Exiguobacterium sp. s102. The sequence goes on along the minus strand of NZ_JACSML010000008.1, from coordinate 15,350 downwards.
GCAGATGAACTGGATCCACCTGTCGAAACGGAACAAATCGAACCGCTTGATGAGCAAACCCCCTAAGCGGTGTTGACTCAAACGGGAGCACGTCTCTCGATTAACAAAAAACAAGGAAGACGGTTCTCCGGTGTTCGCCCCGGAAATCCATCTCCCTTTTTTTAATGCGGTCTTGCGAGATACACGGCAAAGATGACCAGGAGGATCCCCGGGACGAGAAACAATATGTAGGAACGCTTCCGTTTCCTGCGCGAAATGCTGAAAATTGTCAAGTAGATTCCTAGTATGAATGACAGCAACATGATGTAAAAACCCATTTGTATTCATTCCTTTCGAACGTAATTGTTCATGCCTAAGCATTACTCGGTTGTGTCACGTCACCTGTAACATCGATCGACCACGTCAAGATCGTCGTACTGTCCCGGACAGCATGGTGCTTGATCGTCGTCAACAAGGTCAAAACGGCATCCTGCGCCTCCGTATCGCGAAACGCGCGACCGATGTCCGTCGCATCGCTGAACGGTTCACCGGGACATTCGACGAGTCCGTCCGTCGTCAAAAAGATCCGGTTGTGTCCCTGACGCAGTTCACGGATGCCGCGGGTATAACACGGGACAGGTAACGCAAACGTATTGACTTGTCCGATCCATTCAAAGAATTGCCGTTGATTGAGACTGTGTTGACCTAACCCGGCAAGCTCCGGATGAAACAGATGCGCGATGCAATCTCCAACCGACAACCAAAAAACATAGTTTCCTTTCCGGACGACGACTAAACAAGCCGTCTCCCCCCGACACGTCTCGCATCGTGCGCGAAATGTGTCTTCCGTCAACAGTTCGAGGATGATGTGTTCGAACGTCGGAAGGACTGACTCGGCTGCTTGTTCGAGTTGCTGATGCAACCGCTCTTGATACATCAAAAATTGCTCCGCCACGAGTTCGGCACTTTCTGCCGAATTATGGGCATCGAGTAAGACGGTCAACTCCCAGTCCGTCCCCGTCATGACGAGACAACCATCTTCGTTTTTTGTTTGACCCGCCGTCGAGCAGCCACCGAACCGTCCGAGAACGACCGGACCCACCTGCCGTATGTCGATTTGATCGACATACGCTTCTTCACTTCCGACCCAGCTAAACATGCCTGACTCCCCCTATTCTGTCTGTTCTATCGAGAATACCACACCTGCTGTCATTTGGAACATTTTCCCTTTCATTAATCAAAAAAAAGTCCCCCACTTCGACTACGGCTGTAGTGACGTGAGGGATGCGGCTTAATTCGTTGTCATGAATGGCTGGATGAATAATTTTAAGCGTTTTTGATAGTTGACTTGATCTTCGAGATACGTTTGACCATGACCCGCTCCTCGGACCGGATATAACTGCTTCAATCCAGGTTTTGCTTGATACAGTTCATAAACCATCCGCGATGGCATGAGTTGATCGTCCGTCCCATGGATGAACAGTGTCGGAATCATGATTTTGCTCGTTTGTCGTGTCACTGACACGTCACCGTAAAAGAAGTCCTGTTCGAATTTATTGAACGTGCTCGCCATCGCGAGTGACGGTCCTGCGGGATAACTGATCTGTCGATCCGCTAAATGATTGAGCCAGTCATCAAATCGGGCGTAGGCACCTTCAGAGATGACGACTTTGACTTGTGTCGGTAACATTTCTTCTCCAGCTGCGAGTAATGCGGTCGACCCGCCGACACCAAGCCCGTGATAGGCGATGTGACTCTCGTCCCCTGTTTCTTCGAGAAGTCGTTTCGTCCATTCAATCAAATCAAGCCGATCGAGCCAGCCGTAATTCTTTTTCCCACCGTTTTCAGGCTGCCCCCGTCGTTCGACGACTAAGACATTGTAGCCGAATTGTTCATGATACAGCTGCACGAGTGGTGCAACTCCGTCCGGCGTCGCTTGTTCCTCGTCCGGGACGAGAATGACCGATTTGTTTGTTGACTCTGTTGCAGGTAGATAGTCTGCGTGATGAACGCGTCCATCCGTTTCGAACGTCTTCTGTTCGAACGGTTTGGCAGCAGACCATTCAGTTGCCTCGGTCACGGCGTCACTTGATTCATCAGCCGGTTTACCCGCAAGAATCGGTGACGCTTCCGACTCGCCGACTAATGTTTTTTGAATGCGGTATCCATCAAAACTGATTAATCCGATGAATACGAGTAGTATCGCGAGTACGATTGCTAGTCCTTTTCGCACAACATGAACTCCTCTCTTTTCCTATATAACGCGTTATTCGTTATCATACCGTATGTCCCCTGCTTCTGCACGGTCTGTTTTCAGAAAAGAGCGTTGGTACCAGTTCCGGACGTCCTCAAATTGCTTATGTGTAAAATAACCCGCGTTCAAATGTCCTTTACCACGCAGATTGATTTCAAACTTCAGCAAGTCCTTTTGTTCGAGAAAACGGGAGACGTGTCCCGACAAAGCCTCGATTTTTAAACGCGGTGCATAAATCGTTTCCCGGTTGACGAGTTGGCGACGTAAGACGAACAACTCCTGTTCGAACCCGTAACACGTATTGCGGTACCCCGTCCGGGCAACAACGTAATAGAGCGGTAAAACCAGGTACAACAGCATGCCGATCCATTTAAGCGGGCTCGTCAAAAAATAGACGAGTCCGGCATTGACTGCTGAAAACAAGATGATATACCGGACGAGCCGCCAACGGATGACATAGAAGAAGCCGCGGTCGGTCGCATGATGCATCGGTTTTACACGTTTGAAGCGCGGCAGAAACCGGTCGAGGAAGGCGTCGATTTCCGATTCCCGGATGAAGGGGTGGAACAACATCTGCTCTTCCTTCCCGTTCGCCGATATGACGTTGAGTGACAGGTGGGCACGCTTGAACCGTCGTTTAATCCAGTTTTCCTCGATGAATAAGGCTTGGACCTTATCCTGGTGAAAGATGACTTCCGTCCGGTTCAGTAATCCGTAACGGATGGTCAGCCGTTCATCTTTAAGTGTCGCTTCGAACGAACCGTAACGAACGACGTAGACGACAATCGATCCGATATAGGCGAGGAGTAAGACAAGCAATCCGATTCCAATCAGGAGGACGAGTGACAAATGCGCCAATTCATTAAAGACACGATCGACATACTTTTCGATATATTGATCAATCAGTTGATACCCTGCAAAGAAACCGACTAGCGCCAGTCCGAGACGACCGGACAAGGCGCCGGCAAAAAACAGGTCGGACAAGCTGACACGAAACGAGTCCGTCGTTTCTATTTGTTCTATCTGTTCGTCCTCTTCTTTAATCGTCGACTTCAAGGAAGTAGCGAACGCGAGCCGGACACCTTTTAATTCGACTTCCGGTTCACCGCCTTCAGAAGACGTTTCGACGGACAGCGTCGCTAAACCGAGCAGACGCTCGAGCAGGTTTTGGTTGATGCCGACGGATTCAATCCGCCGCCGTTGTGTCGTCCGTTCACTTTTACGGAAGACGCCTTTGTTGACACGAATCGCTTGGTCATCAATCGTAAACGTATAAAAATACCAAGAAGTGATTCCAGAAATGAGAAGAACGAGACAAAAAACACTAAAGCCGATGATTGTATACCAACCGAATCCATCGTTCTTTAAATCATTGAACAATAAAAAAGCGAGCGGGATGACCGTCGACCGGAGATGCGTCAGCGTCGACATCAAGATGAATAACGGGTGGACGCGACGTGTCATAGGGATTCCTCCTCTTGCTCCTCGAGTTTCGCGAAGCGTTCGATATGGCGTCTTAATTCGAGTGTGCGTCGTTCTTCGAGACGCTGGATTTCCGCAAATCCGGATGCCGTATTGACTTTGATGTTCATCAAGCCGGCGCGACGTAACAAGGGACCGGTCGATGTATCAATGAACTGAACTTTGACGAGTGGTATGATTTCAATTTTACGGAAGATGACGCCTGATTTGACGCCTAAAAATTCTTCATCGACCTGATAACGGAAATAGTCGTAACGCAGACGCGGTATGTAATAAAACTTTAAGATGAATAACGCGGCCACGAGTCCTGTCACGATCCACATCCACCACGGAGATAAGTCGAGCCACACAATTTGGACGGTTGTCATGACGGCAATCAAAAGCGCATACAAACTAAACCGTATCGCCACATATTGCCGTTCGACTTTGACGGAGTCGAGTGATAACCGTTGCCAGCCACTTTCTAAGGTTGAAGATTGCATCTGTTCCCACTTCCTTTCTCTTAAAACTACGGAGTCCATCGTCAATAAGTTTCACTCGGCTTAAATCGAACATTGACATTTGACCCGAAATCATCGCATATATAGAAGAGTAGAAATGTAATTCTAGGAGGTACCATGCTAACATTTGAAGAAAAATTAAACATCATTGAGTCGTTTCCACAACTCGTCCGAAAAGATGTTTCACTGAACCGTGTCAATTTCCACTTTCCTGAAAGTCAGTTTGAGAAAAAAATCGTCGTCTATCACCTTCATCCGAACGGAAACGGATTCGTCTATGCCGCCGGATTACCGGGCTACGAAGTCGATAACAAAGGACTCGTCAACATCCGTGAGTTTTCTGCTCCTGCCTTGATTCTTTTGCTTGAAGATGCAATCAAATCGTTATCGACGGTCGAGACGGTCGAAACGCTCGAAGAAACGTGGGTCAACGATAACCAGTTCGAACTCACACTTTTGAATGAAGACCTCGATACATGGCTCGTCTATGCAGGCGACTTGCTCGATGGTGCCTTCAATTCATACAAAGAAGCGGCAAACTATCTTGAAGAAGAAGGTTTCCGCCGTAAATAACGAACATGAACGGAACTGAATCATTCAGTTCCGTTCATTTTTATAACCAATTGATTTAACGTTTGTTTGACACGTTCTAAATCCTCCTCCGACACGCCGAGTGTCTCTTTTAAGGCGAGCGGAACTTGTTCCGCTTGCTCGCGCAACATATGCCCTTTGTCTGTCAACGTGATTTGGATATGTCGTTCATCTTTCTTATTGCGGACGCGTCGAATTAACTCTGATGCTTCGAGCTTTTTCAATAACGGGGTTAGCGTCCCCGAATCCAAATGCAACCGTTCACCGACGGCTTTCAAGGATTGTTGATCTTCTTCCCATAAAACGAGCATGACTAAATATTGCGGATACGTCAGTCCAAGTGGTTCGAGCAACGGACGATAACGTTTCGTGATTTCCCGCGAAATCGAATAAAAGGGAAAACAAAGTTGTTCATCTAACGATAATGGGTTTGACATGATAGTCCTCCTCGGAAGCAAAGTACTTGCTTTCTTTTTTAAATTGTATACAATCTAATTGTAAGCTACTTAATAATAAGGAATCAACGAAAGGGAGTTATTGATTATGAAACCAATGTTCACATCATCAGCTACAGCAGTCGGAGGACGCGACGGACGCGTCGTTTCAGAAGATGGCGTTTTAGACGTCGCTCTCGCCATGCCAGTCCCAGGATCTAAAAAATCAGCGACAAATCCGGAGCAATTGTTTGCTGCTGGATACTCTGCTTGCTTTGATTCTGCATTAAATCTTGTTGCACGTAAACAAGGCATCAAACATGATGGAAGCGAAGTAACGGCACACGTTACGTTGAACGAAGCAGCAGACGGATTCGCTTTATCTGTTGAACTTGATGTTCTCGTCCGTGGTGTATCGGAAGAACAAGCTGCCGAACTTGCAAAAATCGCACACACAGTTTGCCCTTACTCACGCGCGACAGCTGGAAACATCCAAGTCGATGTTTTCACACGTACGACTGACGCAGCATAAGCATAACATTGTCTGCCCTTTTCTAGTGATATCTACTAGAAAGGGGTATTTTTTTATTGTCAATGCGATGTATTTTGAGGTATCGTGTGTCTTTTGCGTTAAAAATTTAATAATTAATTACGGTAAATGAAATAAATAGTCCGTTATTTTAGAAAACACACTTCTATTAACAGTGTGTTTTCTTCGTTTGTTCGCTTTACAGTTGGTTGACGGATAAAATGACCAACTCGCCGGAGACGATCATGTAATAGGCATCATCGAACCGGTGCCGGACATACCGCTCGGCGTCAAAAATCGTCACCATCGGCTCGGCATCTTCTCCAATCGTTTCATGTACATAAAAGCGATCACGCAAGACGCGTTCGAACGGATCCCGGTCTAAAAAACGGGCTCCCGTTCGTAAATTAATCACTTCATGGTGTTGCTCCGACCGGTCGTTGACGATAAAGATCGTCGATTCGACGTCATCATACGTAAAATCAAATGCTTCGTAATCACTCCAGCGGATCCGTCCAAGTTCCGTCACGTCCGTTTCGTCACGGATTTGATAAAACACTTCTTCGTTCAAACGGTCCGTATAGGCACTGAAAATCAAAAACCCGGCTTGTTCCCCGAGGTACTGCACCGTATCCCCTTCCCCGTCAAGGCGTAAGAGTGTCTTGAAGGACAGGACTTCTGTCCCTAGTTCGATTTCCGAAACGATCGTCTCAAGTGAAGCGATTAATAACCCTTCCGAGTGATCAATTGGATCTTCCGGAGAAATCAAGCCGCTTTCGAGGGCATCATAAAAGGAAAATTCGTCGAGGCGCGTGTTGCAGACGATATAATCGACGTCTTGGAGTGTGACGAGGAAAAAGTACAGTTCCCGGTAATTTTCCGTCATCCCGTACAGCCGCTTGTCATGGATCAAGTGTTGCTGCTTCGCCTTCGTGTCATATAAAAAGGCAGACGTCACACGGTCGACGTGGAGCAGTACCATGTAGCGTTCATTGAGGACCCAGTACAGTGACAAATCACCCGGGACGTTGAACGTCGCGACCTGTTCCGTCTTCCCGGATAAGAGATCAATCGTCAATAACTCCGTCGCTCCCCCGTTCGCCCGGTCGTGTTCGTTCAAGCAATAGACTTTCTGGTGTTTGACGAACGGACGGGTCGGTCCGTGATCCGTCAAAACGTCTTGCGACAAATCAACTCGTTCTTGATCCTCGAGGTCGAACCGGCTGATATGGTACTGTTCGGCATTGACTTTTCGTCTGAAGTAAATCGAAGATGGCGTGACATGAAGTATGTCCGAGTGATCCGCTGGTAACGCACGCGCGTCTAGTATTTCCATCTTGTGCACCCCTCCTAAGCATGTTCTACTGTTCTTTTCCCACGATTGGTCCCGCTTGAAACAAGGTCATTTCGTGCGTCTACGGAATACGAATGATACAATACAGCTAGATAATACCACGATGAGGAAGGTGATTCGCTTGCACGCACAAGACTTGAATACGATGATGCTCGAATACGTCAATGATAAGGAAGATTATGACGCGTTCGCAGATAAACTAAAAATTTTATTATCCGAGCTGCTCGATGCGGCCGGAATCAAATACCATTCGATCGTCTCACGGACGAAGGATTCGGAAAGCCTCTACCAAAAAGTCTTACGGCAACCGAACAAATACCGATCGCTCAAGGACGTCCACGATTTGACGGGAATCCGGATCGTCACCTATTTCCACGACGACGTCCGGGAAGCTGCCCGTATCATTGAAAATGAATTTTCGATCGACCGCGATCAATCCGTCGATAAATCGACGTTGCTCGATACGACGGAGTTCGGCTACTTGTCTGTCCACTTTGTTGCCGCCCTGAGTGAACAACGCCTGGCCTTAAGTGAATACGGTCGCTTCAAGTCACATACGGCAGAAATTCAAATCCGTTCGATTTTGCAACACGCCTGGGCAGAGATTGAACATGACTTAGGGTATAAAAATCCGAACAGCGTCCCGGCAGAAGTCCGGCGCAGTTTCAGCCGCGTCGCCGGACTGCTTGAGATCGCCGATCAAGAATTCGTCAACATCAAAAAGCAACTCAAACAATTCGAGGATGAGACCGTCCAACAGATCTTATCGGACCCGTATAAAGTCCGGATCACGTCCGATAACTTAAACTATTTCATTGACCACTCCCCTGTCATCAGCGAGCTCGACAAGCGACTCGTCACGTCACAAATGATGCTCGATTCCGACCAGCAACTGATTAATGAGTTGATCCGGATGTTCCATTACGTCGACATCCGCAATTACGGTGAACTAATCGATGCCGTCTCGAGTCATAGCACACTCGCCTTAAAATGCGCTCAAGTCATGCCGAATCCTTTTTTGCCGCGCCAAGGCATCGGTATCGCCTACATCTGTATGGCCGTGACGATCGCCGGGAACGACACGCACCGGATCGATTACTTTTTCCGTCGTTTCTATCCGGAACTTCGGAACGTCACGGAAATCATTACAAAAGTTCAGCCGTCGCATGATGAGATGATTCAAGAGAAAAATATTGATTAAACTAAAATTTTTCACTATACTAAATGGCGGGTAACGAAACTATCGTATGGAAAGAGTGAAGCTAAACATGGCAACGACAATCGAAGTAGCACAACGCGATCAATTGATCGTCGATACAGAAAAAGGACTCCGCATGAACTACCGCGCCATCAAAAAAGATGTTCGCAGCATGTTCACGACCTATTTGACACGGAATGAATTCTTCATTTTGAAGTCGCTTTGCGGGCAAAGTCCACAAATCGCATCCGCTCTGTCGAATGAATTCCAGTTCTCTGCAAGTATGATTACTGCACTTGCTGACGAATTGACAAAAAAAGGCTTGATTTCACGCGAACGCAGTGAACTCGACCGCCGTGTCGTCGAGCTCCGGGCAACACCGGACGGAATTGAACTGTACGGGAAACTTGAAGCAATGAAGATGGAGTACCTGTCGGACGTTTTCTCCGCGTTTTCAGATGCAGAACTTGATACGTTCCGGACACTCTTGACGAAACTCGAGCAACAGGATTAACATTTCCCCCTCTAGCTGACCGAGCTGGAGGGGTTTTTGTACTAGCAACCGAATTGGAGGATGATGAGATGACGCATGCTACTTTAGAGCAGGTGACGACGCTCCGTCAGTCGAAACAGTACGAGCAAGCAAAACAGATGATGCGCGAGCTGTTAGAGACCGATCGTACGAACCCTTACTACCATTTCCAGATGGCCTGGTGCTTCGATAACCTCGGCGAGGAGCAGGCTGCCGTTCCGCATTATGAGTTTGCGATCGCAAACGGCCTCGACACACGGTTTTTGACGGACGCCTTCATCGGGCTCGGCAGTACATACCGGGCGCTCGGACAATACGCTGCTGCGCATGACACCTTTACGGAAGGCTTAGCTCGTTTCCCCGACAGCACGGGACTGAAAACGTTTTTAGCCTTGACGCTGTTTAATCTCAAGCAGCATGAGGAAGCGATGCAACAGTTACTTGACGTCATCACGACGATGACGCCGGACTCCGACGTCCATACTTACAGACAAGCCCTCCGTTATTACCGCGACCATTTACATGACGTCTCAAAGACGTAACCGACTGCCCGCTTAACCGTTCAATGATTCCTTCTCTTCCTCTATTAGCGCGAAAGGAGCTTGTTCATGAAACGACCAGCAGAGGCACAACCGTCAGTCCTGACGATCATTGCCTATAAGTATCCCGACCGCCCCCATTACGAGTGGACTGGCAACATGCTGATAAAAACAGACGACTACGTGCTCGTCCATGGACAAGCAGGCAGAAGACTGGTCCATCACACACGGGGACAGACCTTTACCTACGCGACACAGTCGCTTGAGTTTTATCCCCTGAATGCGCCGTTTACGGTCAATATCGACTTCGATGCACACGGTGCCTCCTATCACTGCAACGTCTGCCTGCCCCCACGGCTCGACGGGGATACCCTTTCCTTTCGACCTCGACCTCGATTATGTCCGCAATCAAGCAGGTACCTGGCAGGTCGTCGACCGAGACGAGTTCCTCGTCAATCAACGGACGTTCGCCTATCCTGCCCGACTGATTGAACAAGCGGAAGCTGCCTTGACGGACTTGATTAAACACGTGACCGAGGGACGGTTTCCGTTCGACGGGTTTCTTCAACAGCATCTGTTCCGGCTAGCGCATCGCGTCAACTGATTCAAGCGCTTCTCGATTCATCTTACGTGCTCCCCTTCGCTTTTCACGGGAATCACTAATTTCCACCAACTGTAAAATAATGACACAAAAAAGACGATCGATGTAGATGGTTAATCCAATCCATCGCTCGTCTATTAATTTTGGTGTTGACACTTTTATCTTTACCTCAAAACAAAAGCAGGGAAGAATGTGTCTTCCCTGCTTTTTTTACGATGATGGCTGTCCTGGGATATACTCCGAGATGATCCCAAATAACTCCGCGTAGGCCTGTTCAAAATCAATGTTTTCAATCATATAATCATAGTGGTCCCGGTCTTTCCAAGCTTCCGAGTAATCGATGAGCCGTGCTTCGAACTCCGGTGTATCCCCGCGCATCAACAGACGTTCTTTCATCAGATCAGGTGGAACGGACACGAAAATCGTGATGACACGGTCTTCGAACAATTCCTTGAATGCTGCCGCACCTTTCGGATCGATGTCTTTGATGACGATGCCGTTCGTCGTCAGGACGTCCTCATACGCTTGTCGGGGTGTTCCGTACCACGCCCGGTGGACATGGGCGTACTCGATGAACCCCGTCTCTTGAATCAATTGCTGGAACGTTTTTACGTCGACGAAATGATAACTTTCCCCATCTTGTTCGGTCGGGCGTTTCGGTCGTGTCGTCACGGAGGGAATGAACCGGACATGTTCATACTCGTGTCGTAATCGTTTGATTAAGGACGACTTCCCGCTGCCCGATCCACCAATCAATAGAATGATTTTACCTGACATCGTCATCCTCCTTTTGTTGTTGCCTAGTCATGAAATACCCCGAAACACGCAGCGCGAATTGTTCGAGTTCGCTATCGTCGACGACCCCGTAAATCGAACGGATGACGACGAGATACCGATCGTATTCAATGATGCGCGCGACATCATTTCGGGTCATCTGGACACGTTGTTCCGGATAGCTTGCGACGTAGTACCAGTCGACGGCAATACGTTCCGGTGTCGGTGTCGCATAAATCCACGTCTCGCTTTTCAGGTCATGTTCAATCGTACTTTTTAAAGAAAAACGTTGTACGGTCTCTAATTCGGTTTTTGCGTCTTGAAGTCCTGCTTGGAAGTCATCCGGTCGTGTCGCTGACTGTGCAACTTGTTTCGGTTGCGGTTGTGGTATTTTTTGAAAACCAATCTCGAGACCGATGCCAAGCGCAATCAGTGAAGCTATGATAGTCAACACATACCCCTTCCGCATGACGCTTCCTCCTTAGTCGATCGACAGGCGCGCTTTGAATCCTTTTGGATCATTGACGATGACGGCATCAATGCCGATTGCCTCCATCTGTTCGACATCCTCTGCCGATTTCGGAGTATAGACGCGGACGGAGATTCCTGCTGCGTGAGCCAGTGCGACGTCTTCTGCCGTCACGCGACGATAATCCGGATGAATGCCCTTCGCCCCGAGCTGCTTCGCTTGTTGCTCCGGGTGAAACAAGGGATATGGATAGAGCAGTGCTGTCTCGAGCGACGGATCAAGCTGACGAATCGTATCAATCGAGTAATGATTGAAGGAACTGAAGATTAATCGATCTGGTGCAAGCTGATGGGCACGGCACCGTTCGACGACGTAGGCCTCGAGACCTTCATAACGGATTGTATCCGTCTTCAGTTCGATGTTGAGGACGATTTGCGTTGGCGCCACGAGCTCTAAGACTTCGTCAAGTGTCGGAATCATCGCACGCTGCGGTCCCGTACCTTTAAAGCGCGCTCCCGCATTCAATTGTTTGAGTTCTGCAAGCGTAAGATCAACGACACGCCCTGTTCCGTCCGTCGTCCGGTCGACCGTTTCGTCATGAATGACGATTCCGACGCCGTCTTTTGAGAAATGGACATCGAATTCGATGCCATCGACGTCCGGTAAGGCTGCTTTGAACGCCTCGAGCGTATTTTCCGGAAACGCGTCACTTGCGCCGCGGTGGGCAAACCATTGCATCACAGCGTTTCGACGACGCGTGTATATTTCTTCGTCAAGTAATCAATCAACGGTTGGACCGTAATCGATTGTCCGGTCGCTGCTTCAATCAATTCGGCCGGCGTCTTCGCTTTTCCGTGTTGGTGGATATTTTCCTTTAACCAATTTTTGATCGGTGTAAACGAACCGCTTGCAATCAGTTCGTCGATGTCTTTAACATCCCGACGCATCGCTTCGTTCAACTGGGCACTGTAGACGAGTCCGAGCGCATAGCTCGGGAAGTAACCGAACGAACCACCTGACCAGTGAACGTCTTGTAAGACACCTTGTGCGTTCGATGGGACATCGACTCCAAGGTATTCTTTATAAAGGCGGTTCCATTCCTTTGGCAGTGCCTTGACTTCGAGTTCACCCGTGATGAGACGTTTTTCAAGTTCGTAGCGGATAATGATATGCATCGCGTATGTCAGTTCATCCGCCTCAATCCGGATCAACGATGGTTTGACTTCGTTAACGGCAGCATAAAATGTTTCGAATGGAACGTCCGGCAATGAAGGAATCGCAGCTTGCAACCCTGTATAACGTGCTTCGAGGAAACCACGGTTGCGTCCGATGAAGTTCTCAAAAAACAATGATTGTGATTCATGAATCCCCATCGATGCCCCTTCACCGAGACCAAGGGAGTCGAGTTCCGGATCGATGCCTTGTTCGTACGTCGCGTGACCGGCTTCGTGCATCGTCCCGAAAACAGAGTTCCGGTAATCCGCTTCATCATATTTCGTCGTGACACGGGCATCTTTGCGATTGATTGTCGTTTGGAACGGATGAACCGTCTCGTCCAAGCGACCGGCTGTAAAATCATAACCGATATCGTTCAACCACTCGTGATTGAGCTTAATTTGTGTCTCCCGGTCTGCTGACCAATCGAGTTTCGGGAATGTTTTCCCATCAAGATCGGTGAGCAACGTGATGATTGCTTGACGGAGCTCCGCGAACAATGGATCGAGCTGAGCGACCGTCATTCCTGGCTCATAGTCATGGAGCAATGCGTCGTATGGGTGATTTTCGTATCCCCAGTACTCGACGAATTTACGTTCTGTCGCGACGATTTTTTCTAAGAATGGTTCGAACATCGCCCAGTCATTCGCATCCTTCGCTTTTTCCCAAACACTTTCCGCTTCCGAAATCAATGTCACAAAGGCTTGATATTCCGCTTCCGGAATTTTTGAGTCCCGATCAAATGCCTGTTTCGCTTTCTCGTACGAGATCGCATCGAGTCCCGTCAACGATTCTTGCCCCATCGCTTCTAACAGCGACTGATACTGTGTGCCTGTCCGGCGACGGAAACTTTCCGTCGATAAGAAACCAAGTGATTTCGAGCGGTTCGGCGCTGATTGTTCCGGCATGTATGTCCGCATGTCCCAGTAGAGTAAAGCGACTGCTTCCTCATAGGCACCAAGTGCGTCGAAATGGTCGCGCCACTGTTGTAACGTATTCATTCTAAAATCCCCCTTAAAATATGTAATGGTCTACGTTTTTTAGCATATCACAAAATGTTCAAAACATTCATACAGGAACATCTCCTGAAACCTTTGTGGTCATTTGAACGTATAAATTATATAATCAATGTAACGGAGAAAGGATGGACCACACGTGAAAACAGATCAAGAACTGGCGACAGCCATCACCATCGAGTCAAACGGACAAACGCAACTGATTACCGGTCAACCACCTGAGTTAGACTGGATTGGTACGGGACGAAGTGCCTTCGTGTTTCGGATTCAAGGAACGGACCGCGTCATCAAAAAATTTTTCCCTAGCCATCGTCATCTTGCCGTCCTTGAAGGAGCGATTTATGAGCAATTGTCGTCGTTTTCGACGTACGCCAAACAATACGCCTACGGGGCGGATTATCTCGTCATCGAATACATCGAGGGACAGACGTTGTTCGACTGTCTCGTCAACGGGACGTTGATTCCCCGGGACGTCATCCGCTCTGTCGATCAAGCTTTAGCGGACGCACGCTCCGTCGGCTTAAACCCGTCCGACATCCACTTGCGCAACATCATGCTGACGAAAGACGGGACACGGATCATCGACGTCGCACGGTTCCGTCAGACAGAACCGTGCTCACAGTGGGACGACTTAAAGCGCGGGTATGATTACTTTTATTGCAAATCGTATTTTTCGAAAAAACTGCCGGAGGCTTTTCTGAACACAGTCGCCGATATTTATAAACGCCGGATGTTCGAGTCACACCGTAATACCGGGTGACGCAGATAGATGAAGCGGTAACGTATCTTATGAACGATGAGATAAGGTAACGTTTTTCCTGATTCACTTCATAACTCGACTACTGAAACATGAGAATTCATCCGTTTTCGTCATACATTTTTTGGTATAATCAGGATAGATGAAAAGCAATTCATACCCTGTTTGAAAGTAGGTCGACAGATGAAAGAAATGATTCAAACGCACGATGATTTACTTGACATGCTTGACGATTTACTGCGTGAACCGACCGCATTTTGGAATGATTTTTACGCCGACCGTGACAAACGGATTCCTTTTTTCGTCAACAAGCCGGACGAAAATCTCGTCCGTTATTTTGAACGCGGTATCATCGCACCGGGTCACGTTTTGGAGCTCGGTTGCGGCCCGGGGCGTAACGCGCTGTATTTTGCAAGACAGGGATGTACCGTGACCGCTGTCGATTTATCATGTCAGTCGCTTGCCTGGGCGCGCGAACGGGCGCAGGAGGAGCAGCTCGACGTCGACTTCATCGAACGGAACATCTTTGATTTCCCCCTTGCTAAAGAGGCGTATGACATCGTTTACGATTCCGGTTGCTTCCACCATATCGCTCCGCACCGCCGACGCGATTATCTTACGCTCGTCACCGATTCCTTAAAGCATGGCGGACATTTCGCCCTGACTTGTTTTATCGAAGGCGGTGAGCTCGGCGGATCCGACATCTCCGACTGGGAAGTGTACCGGACACGCAGCTTAAACGGTGGATTAGGATTCACGGAAGAGAAGTTACGGTTGATTTTTGCTGACTTCGACGTGATTGAAATCAGACCGATGCCGATGATGCCGGCGTCCGCGACGACTTTCGGTCGTACTGGACTGTGGACGGCAGTGTTTCAAAAAAAGCACGATAATGGACCTCTGCTATATAAAAAGAACGTAGCAACGTGAGCCCTGATGTGCACCTGACAAAAAACCATGGAGGACGACCTCCATGGTTCAGACTGTAGACAAACCCTCATTTCCGCTTGGAAATGAGGGTTTGTCTTATGTATGCCTAAAAAATATGACACTCCATTAGGATTCCGACTGGAATCCCATGACCAATTGGCCAATTTTTTGAGGTTCAGGGCAGCAAAAGTGAGCA
>NZ_JACSML010000007.1:21946-129709 GCF_018618635.1 Exiguobacterium sp. s102 | reverse complement strand
TTCCCATGCCGAACACGGAAGTTAAGCACTTGAACGCCGAAAGTAGTTGGGGGCTTCCCCCTGTGAGGATAGGACGTTGCCAGGCAATTGAAAAAGACCGATCTGCATCTTGCAGGTCGGTCCTTTTTCTCTTTAACAGACAGGCAATTCGCTACTCATTGTCTGCTAGGACAAAGTCGATAGGAAGGAAAAAAGAAAAAGATTACTATGTTGTCTACATGCTGAATCAAGCTGACAGCTGCTTAATTAAAAGCAAAAAGAGCATTTTCTGAGTTATTTCAAGAAAATATTTAAATAAAATTAATGAATTCCTTGTAATTTACGAAACGACATGTTATATTAATATCTGTCGAAACGTTATATCATCGCGGGGTGGAGCAGTCTGGTAGCTCGTTGGGCTCATAACCCAAAGGTCGTTGGTTCAAATCCAGCCCCCGCAACCAATTTTTAAATAATTCAAATCCGAAACGTTTATCGTCGCGGGGTGGAGCAGTCTGGTAGCTCGTTGGGCTCATAACCCAAAGGTCGTTGGTTCAAATCCAGCCCCCGCAACCAATTTTAAACTTAACTTCAACTTTACTACGAAACGTTCAGCGTTTCGTATTTTTTTTTGTCTTTTTTGTTCGGTACAATAGATACAATAGAGAAAGATGACAAGAGGAGGGACGCAGGATGATAGAACTTGAAATGGCAAATCTAGAAGAGACGACGGCTCTCGCAGTAACACTCGGACACCGTGCCTTCGCGGGGATGGTCATTACATTAGATGGCGATCTTGGAGCGGGAAAAACAGCGTTTACGCAAGGTTTCGCAAAAGGACTTGGTGTGACGCGTAATGTCAACAGTCCGACCTTTACAATCATGAAGGTCTATAATGGTCGTTTGCCGTTATACCATATGGATGTCTACCGTCTAGAGGGATCGGGTGACGACATTGGTCTTGAAGAATACTTGAACGGCGACGGGGTCGCAGTCGTTGAGTGGTCAGAGTTGATTGCAGACGTCTTGCCTCCGGAACGGCTCGTCATCACAATCGAACGGACAGGAGACCATGCACGACGTTTCCGTCTTCAGCCAATCGGTGAGGCGTACATTAAGATATGTGAGGGATTAAGCTTATGAAAATCGTAGCGATCGATACATCAACAAAACAACTTTCTGTTGCGCTGTCGGACGGAACACAAATCATTGCGGAAGCATCGTATGTGACGTCCTTGAACCATGCAACGAAGTTAATGCCGTTACTCGAACGATTGATGCAAGAAGCGAACTGGTCACCTAAAGAATTAACACGCATCGTCGTCGCAGATGGTCCGGGTTCGTATACGGGACTGAGAATCGGAGCGACGACGGCCAAAACACTTGCCTATACACTTGGCATCGAACTGGTTGCCGTCTCGACGCTCGAGCTGATGGCAGCATCAACAGGACGGACGGGACGGGTCGTCGCGATTCAAGATGCACGCCGCGGAACGGGCTTTGTTGGTATGTACGAAAACGGTGAGCGCGTTGGCGACGAACAACACACGACAGTCGCTGACTTTGTTGCGACGTTACCGACAGATACGTTGATGACAGGTGATACGGAAAAATTCGTTAAAGCGCTGCAACCGTTTGAAATCGTTGGGCCTGCGTTTCGGACGCCACGCGCAGGTGTATTGGCTTTACTAGGCGCGACACGTGTCCCGGTCGATGTGCATGCATTTGAACCACGCTATTTACGCCTTGCCGAGGCAGAAGCGAAGTGGATTGAGGCGCAACGTCATGACTGACGCGCGTATTCGTAAAATGACAGTCGCCGATGCACCCGGTGTGCATGCGGTCGAACTGGAGTCCTTTGCGACACCTTGGACGCTCACAGCCTTCATCGCGGAAATGACGCAAAATCCGAATGCCTATTACCTTGTCGCAGAAACGGACGAAATCATTGGCTTTGCCGGACTTTGGCATATCGCGGATGAAGGTCATATCACGAACGTCGCTGTGAAACGTACGGCACGTGGGCTCGGGCTTGGTGAAGGGTTGCTAGAGGAATTGATTGAAGTCGCACGGGAACTCGGTCTGCGGGCAATGACGCTTGAAGTCCGCGTCTCGAATACACCGGCACGTACCTTGTATGAAAAACTCGGTTTTTTATATGCCGGAACACGCAAACGTTACTATCAAGACAATAATGAAGATGCAGCCATCTACTGGTTGGAACTAGAAGGAGACGAGACATGACACAACCATTGATACTTGCTATTGAATCAAGCTGTGATGAGACGGCAGCTGCCGTCGTCCGGGGAGGAACGGACGTCTTATCGAACGTCGTCTCGTCTCAAATCGAGAGCCATAAACGCTTTGGCGGAGTCGTCCCGGAAGTCGCATCACGTCATCACGTCGAGCGGATCACTTATGTCATCGATGATGCTTTGACGGAAGCGAACGTAACGATTGACGACATCGATGCGATTGCGGTTACGGAAGGGCCAGGTCTTGTCGGTGCACTTCTCGTTGGGGTCAGTGCAGCGAAGGCACTCGCTTTCGCGCACGGTAAACCATTGCTCGGCGTCCATCATATCGCCGGACACATCTATGCGAACCGCCTCGTCCAGGAACTCGAATTTCCGCTCGTCTGCCTGATTGCTTCAGGCGGTCATACGGAATTGATTTATATGCCGGAAGATGGTGTGTATGAAGTGATTGGTGAAACACGTGATGACGCAGCAGGCGAGGCATACGACAAAGTCGCACGGACATTGAAATTACCGTATCCCGGTGGACCCCGGATTGACCAATTGGCACAAACAGGACAAGACACATTCCACTTCCCACGGATTTGGCTCGAAAAAGATTCGTATGATTTTAGCTTCAGCGGCTTAAAATCGTCTGTCATCAATGCGGTGCATAATGCAGAGCAACGGGGTGAAGTGATCATCCCGGAAGATTTGGCAGCAAGTTTTCAAGCGAGTGTCGTCGAAGTGCTCGTCGCTAAATCGATTCGTGCCGTCAAAGAGAAGGGTGGAAAACAACTCTTACTCGCAGGTGGTGTCGCGGCGAACAAAGGGTTACGCCACGGATTGACGGAAGCTTGTCAGCGTGAAGGGATCACCCTCGTCATCCCACCGATGCACTTATGTGGCGATAACGCAGCGATGATCGGAGCCGCCGCGATTCATCCCTATCGGGCGCAACGCCAATCGACACTTGCCATGAATGCAGAACCTGGGCTAGATTTAAAGTAAGGAATACGAGAGACATGGGGGAACCAACATGAAAAAAGTCATTATCGTCGTACTTGGTATACTCGTCGTGGTTGCGATCGGACTACAGATTCGCGAAATCGTCGATGCCTATCAAGTCGCTTACAAAGAGGAACTTGTCCCGGATAAGAAAGCAGTCGAAACGAATACGAAACAAGAACCGTTGTACGAAATCGGTCGTGCTGAAGGAGAGCAAACGCGGATCGAGAAGCTGTATGCGTTTGACCGGACGGTAAACGGTGAACTAAAAAATGTCGTTCTCGTCGACCGGAAGTACGGATTGACGAACAAGGCAAGTGACGATTACTTCACGATCGCACCGGGGAAACCGGCGACCGATGCGGAAAAGGAATCCTTCCAGCCGATGGTCGACCGTCTTGACGCGGAGCAAGTACAAGCAGAAGTCATCTCAAAGCACGAAGTAGTCGCAGTCGAGAACAATAAGAAACGCACATTGACGCTCTATAAAGTTTTTTATAAAGATACAGATCAAAAAGAGTACCTCTTCTTCATCGAAAAAGACGGTGGACTGAAGCTAGATCTCTTTAAAAAAGGATATTCGCGTCTTGCGAATTACTAAAAAACAGCCGATTTTCCTCGATGTAACGGAGGAGTATCGGCTGTCTTTTTAATTAACTTCATTTCCATTCGAGCAAACCGTTCAAGTCGTCATAGATGCTGTCGGGGTCGAGGTTCAGTTCTTCGACCGGTAAGCCGGACCGGTTGATCCAGGCCGTCCGGAAACCGAAGCTCTTCGCTCCGGTGATGTCCCATCCGTTCGAGGACATGAACAAGACTTCCTCGCGTTTCAGACCGAGTGTGTTCAGCGCATGCATATAAGCAGCAGGCGTCGGTTTGTATTGTTTGATGTCATCAACGCTGATGATGTGATCAAACAGTGATCCGAGTCCGGACTGTTCGATTAACGGGTCAAGCATATCGTGGGAGCCGTTTGAAAAGACGGCCAATTGTTTGCCGCTCATCTCTTGTAAGACTGCTTCGACTTCGTCGTAATGCGACAGCTCGAGATAGGCCTCCATTAAGGCAGCAATGTTTTCTTCCGTCACATGCAACTTCAATTGTAAGAGGGCATAACGGAGTGCATCACGCGTCACTTGACTGAACGGAACGTATTGTCCATTCAGTTGACGTAAAAAGGAATATTCAAGTTGTTTTTGACGCCAGACTTGGCTGATGTCTGCGCCATGCTCCGGATAGAGTTCTTCTGCTTTGACTTTAACAGCATGAACGTCAAATAATGTACCATAGACATCAAAGACGAGTGCTTTTATTGATTGTGTCATAGTTATCACCTTTCTATTTTCCATGTTATCTTTTAGTAGTTCCCAAAATCGTGAGCGGCTGAAACGCATATTCAATAAATTGCATCAGGTATAAGAAAATCGATTGTTGGGAATTCTATATATACCGCGTTCATATATGCTCAATGAAATGGAGGAAATTATGTCACGCCAACAAAAAGGAGTACGTCTTGCATTCGTGTTACTCGTCATCATCGGTCTGATTTGGTTCAGTCGATCGTATTTAAATGTTAGTCCGACAGACATCAAGGAATGGATTTTATCGTTCGGGATGTGGGCACCGATTCTTTATATCGTCCTCTATACCGTACGTCCGTTGATTTTCTTTCCGGCGTCTGTCCTGTCAATCACAGGCGGACTCGCCTTCGGCGCCTTGATGGGGACGGTCTATACCGTCATCGGTGCTACACTAGGAGCAGTCGTCGCCTTCTTAGTCGCAAAAAAACTGGGTAAGGGATTTATTAAGAACGGTGCCGGAAAAGTCGATCAAATCCAGCAACAGCTCGAGAAGAATGGGTTCATCTATGTCTTAATTTTTCGGTTGTTGCCGATTTTTAATTTTGACTTGATCAGTTACGCAGCTGGACTCTCGAAAGTTCGTTTATTGCCGTTCTTCTTAGCTACGCTGATCGGAATCATTCCCGGAACGTTCGCCTATAACTTTTTAGGGAGCAGTATCGTCTCGAAAGACCCACGAATCATCATTGGTGCAATCATTGTCTTTTTAATTTTGACAATCGTGCCGTGGTATCTTCAAAAACGCTGGAAAGCGAAAAAGAATCTTGGTTAAGCATTACATCACGGGACTCTTCCGACATCGGAAGAGTCCTCTTGTCTGTATAGCGATTGCTTCTTGAATGCGTTCTTTGTTAAAGCGTTAGTTCATGACAAGCTGTTCGACGTGCTTGAAAAATTCTTGTGCAAATGACCGGCAAGCCTGTTGTTTGTCGGCCGTATCCGGGTCAAATTCAATCTTTAGACCAGGTAAGACGACTTGTGCACCAGCTGACGTCAGAGCTTGTTCAAGCAGATCGACGGCCGCACAATATTTCGGATAATCGCGGTCACCGGAACCAAAGGCAGCAGCCGGAATCGCGATTGAACTGGCAGCGAGCTCATCGACGAAGTCTTCTGCTTCATAGGGGAGATCACCGTCGCCCCACGTGTAAGAACCAAGCAGGACGGCATCATACTGCGCTAAGTCGCTTGGATATAGTTGATCGAGTTCTTCCGTCTGCACCTGGCAGCCGTTTTGCTCGAGTTCTGATTTAAGTAAGTGCATGATGTCTTCCGTGTTGCCAGACATGCTGACGAAACCGATCATGATTTTCATGACGTGACACATCCTTTCATGGTAGGACACGACTTCATTCTAAATGAAAAGGATTCTCAATGCAAAAAAGAATAAAAAAAGACACCACATGCCCAGCATGGATGTCTTCTTTTCAGTCAATCTTGTAACTCAGCCCATTCTTCGATCGAACGAATTACAGGCTCAAGCTGACGACCTTTGTCTGTCAAACTGTATTGAATTTTTATCGGACGTTCCGGAATGACGGTCCGGGCTACGATACCTTCCGCCTCAAGTTCCTTCATGCGTTCCGTTAACATACGACCAGAGAGCTCGGGAATCGCATCTTGAATTTCATTGAAACGACAGGTCTTCGTCAAGAGATGACGTAAAATCAAACCCGTCCACTTCTTGCCCAATATTTCAAAGGCATGTTCGACTTTCGGACAAAGGGCCGTCGGAATTAGTGTATTCTCCATCAGCGCTCATCCTTTCTTATATATGTAGTATACCCACTTTGACGCTAAAATACGAATTATTTTACTTATAGTAATAAAAATAACGAAAACAAATCTATTTACTTTTAGTAAGTGATAGTTTAGTATCGATATTAAGTTACTAATAGTAATTAAAAAACATTAAGTAAAAGGAGTTTTATACATGATGGATTTAGGATTATTTCTGATTCGGTTGATTATCGGCTTAACATTTGCGGCACACGGAACACAAAAATTATTTGGATGGTTCGGTGGACATGGTATCGCAGGGACAGGCGGTTGGTTTGAGTCCATCGGGATGAAGCCAGGGAAAACACTTGCACTGATGGCAGGGATTGCTGAACTGGTCGGAGGATTATTATTCGCCGGTGGATTATTCCTGTGGATTGCAGCCCTCCTGATCATCGGTTCGATGATCGTCGCAATCGTCAAAGTGCATGGGACGAATGGTTACTGGGTGACGCAAAACGGGTACGAATACAACATGGCACTGATCGTCATCGCCTTAGGCGTTGCGATGATCGGAGCTGGAGACTATTCACTCGCAGCACTTATCGGGTGATCGAAAAGGACGGTTTTTATGAAATTTGATGCAGCAGACTTAAGTCCAAAAGAAAACTATAAATTGTTGATCGGCAGCATCATTCCTCGACCCATCGCGTTCGTGACGACCAAAGGTGCAGATGGAGTCGTCAATGCGGCGCCATTTTCCTTTTTCACGGTCGCTTCAAGCAACCCGCCGCAACTGGTCATCGCCGTCCAGCAGACGGAGCAAGGGCAAAAGGATACCGCAAAAAACATCTTGCTGAATCAGGAATACGTCATCCATATCGTCAGTGAAGAAATCGTCGAGGCAGTCAATGAAACCGCGGCACCACTCGCATATGGTGAAAGTGAACTCGAACGGACGAATTTGACGTTAGTCGATAGTGATTTGATCGATGTTCCGGCTGTCGCAGAAGCGAAGATCCGCTTTGAATTGAAGCTGACGAATCATCTCGAACTCGAAGGGGCCAACCTCTTGATTGGGGAGATCGTCCGGTATCACGTCGCGGATGAACTCGTCGAGTCGTTCCGGATTGATCCGGATGGTTTAAAAGCGATCGCCCGTCTCGCAGGTAACGACTATGCGAAAGTCGGAGACATCTTTACGATTGCCCGACCGACGAGCTGAAGGCGGATCGACGAGTAGGACTAGTATTTTTTAGAAGCAAAAAGGCACGTCCCGAACGCGGGACGTGCCTTCAGCGTATAGCCAAACTCTTATAAATCACGAAAATTTTACATGAGGATGCTGTCAGTTCACGCTTCCCTGTCTCGCCTCGTCTTCAAAGCGGCAATCTTCCGCGCCGCTACAGCAGAGCTGCAGGGTCGCGACCGATTGCTTTTCGCTTTAAAAGCGATTCGAGACGGATTGCGCTCTAAACCGTCTACAGTCTAAAAAGCGTCACGTTTCGTTGACTCCTACGGGAAAAAGTGCGTTTTTATGTCGGACAACTGAAGAAGTTACTCTGCATGGTGACGTTTTTCGTACTGGAAACCATCGAGTAAAAAAAAGAGAATCGCCAGTGCCCAAATGCCGAGACAGCTGATCAAAAAGGCGACGAGCGGTGAAACGGCTCCGTAATAGCTGATGATTAACGGGTCATTCAGTTCAACGAACATCTGGGTCGTCAGCAACGTACAGATTAATCCGGATAAGAGGCTGATGAAGAGACCACTCCACGTCTTAATCACGAGGCCGATCATGCACGAGATGAGGATGAACAACAGGACGACGGCATTAAAGGCATCCGGCCGGATGAAGGCCGACACGTAGTCGGCATACATCGGAACGAAATAGAGCACCCCGGACAATAATCCTTGAACGAGGTTGATGACATAACTTTTCGAGCGCATTAGTGGAAACTCTCCCATCGTTCCATCAGTTCGAGGAGGTCCGTATCAATCTGATCCCGTTCTGCCGACAGCGCCGTCGCCTTCGGAATATCGTTGAAGACTTCCGGTTCGCAAAGCAGTTGTTCGATTTCAGTTGATCGTGTTTCCAACCGTTCAATGTCTTGTTCGAGTTGTTCGAGCTGTTGTTTCTTTTTTCGTTCTTCTTTTTGCGCATCTTTGTCGATGCTTTTCGAAGCAGCGACTTTGATTGCTTTTTCTTCCTCTGCTTCGAGGCGGGCGATTTCTTCTTTCTCGGCCTTCTTCTCCATATAGTAAGAGTAGTCGCCGAGATAATCCGTCACACCGTCCGGATTCATCTCGATGACGCGTGTCGCAACCCGGTCGATGAAGTAACGGTCGTGGGAGACGAACAGGAGCGTGCCTTCATAGTCGACAAGTGCGTTCTCAAGCACCATCTTCGAATCAAGATCGAGGTGATTGGTCGGCTCATCGAGAATGAGGACGTTCGTTTTGCGTAATTTTAACTTCGCGAGGGCGAGGCGTCCGCGCTCGCCGCCGGATAATTCGTGGACAAGTTTAAAGACATCATCACCACTGAACAGGAATTGACCGAGGACGGACCGGACTTGTTGTTCCCGCATCAACGGCCACTCGTTCCAAATTTCATCGATGACCCGGTTGCGGTCGTTGAGCTCGGCCTGCTCCTGATCGTAGTAGCCGACAGAAACGCCGGTCCCGAAACGATGTTCACCGAATAACGGTTTAATCCGGTTGACAAGAACTTTCAGTAACGTTGATTTTCCGATTCCGTTCGGACCAACGAGGGCGAGGGATTCGCCGCGTTGTAATCGGAACGTGATGCCTTTTGAGACGGCTTCTTCATAGCCGACCGCGAGTTGCGTGACTTGTAACACATCGTTCCCACTTTGTTTTTCAATCGGGAACGACAGGACGGTGCTGCGTTCATCCCCATCCGGACGATCAATCCGGTCGACTTTTTCAAGACGTTTGCGGACGCTTTGTGCGCGTTTCGTCGTCGTCGCCCGTGCGATGTTACGCTGGATGAAGTCTTGCATCTTCGCGATGTCTTCCTGTTGCTGTTCGAACTGCTTCATCTCTTGTTCATACAGTGCTGCCTTTTGTTCCAAGTACTTCGTGTAGTTGCCGGTAAACTTCCGGCAGACGTTCCGTGACAATTCATAGACGACGTTGACGACCTGGTCGAGGAAGTAACGATCGTGGGAGACGATCAAGACCGCTCCACGGTAACCAGCCAGGTAACTTTCGAGCCAAGAGAGTGTATCGATGTCGAGGTGGTTCGTCGGCTCATCAAGAATCAACAGCTCAGGTGCCTGAAGCAACATCTTCGCCAGTGCGAGTCGCGTCCGTTGTCCACCGGATAGCGTCTGGATCCGGCGTGAATAATCGTCCGGATAAAAACGCATCCCGTGCAGGACGGAGCGGATGTTGGCTTCGAACTGATAGCCGCCGGCGTCCGAGAAGTCATGTTGTGCCTGATCGTATGTTTTCAACAGACGGTCGTAAGCAACAGCATCATTCAAGATATGGTCCATCCCCATCTCAATCTCCATCCGACGGAGCGAACGTTCCTGCTCTTGCAGGTGTTCGAACACGGTCAACATTTCATTCCAAATCGTTTCATTCGACTCAAGACCACTGTCCTGGGCGAGGTAACCGATTTTCACTTCCTTACTCTTCATGATCTCACCAGAGTCATGACTGAGCTCTCCGGCGATGATTTTTAAAAGTGTCGATTTTCCGGCACCATTTCGTCCGACGAGCGCAATCCGGTCCCGCTCCTGCACTTCGAGTTTAATATTGTCTAAAATCGGCTCAACACCGAATGATTTTGATAGTTGGTTCACTTGTAAGAGAATCATAAAAACATCCATCCTTCCACCCTTTAGTCTATCATGAAAAAAACGCAGGAGTCCCGTGGAATATATTATTTGTTAGTCTATGTGAAGTGGTTTACAATCAAAGAGAATAGAATTCTTTGCATTGATTTGGGTGCCACGTCAGAACGTGGCCGAAGGGGGAACTGCAGTATGAATGGGCCAGACACAAAAATACCACAAGCGACGGCGAAACGACTGCCGTTATATTATCGTTTCATTCAGAGTCTTTATAACTCAGGCAAGCTGCGCGTCTCTTCAGCAGAGCTCAGTGAAGCGGTCAAAGTCGATTCAGCGACGATCCGCCGCGATTTTTCCTACTTTGGGGCGTTAGGGAAAAAAGGATACGGTTACAACGTACAACATCTATTGACGTTTTTCCGAAAGACACTGAATCAGGATGAAGTCACGAATGTGGCACTTGTCGGGGTCGGACATCTCGGAACGGCGTTTGCAAATTATAACTTTTTAAAGAATAATAGTACTCGGATAGTCGTTGCGTTTGATGCGGACGAAAACAAGGTCGGAACAACGACGCAAGACGTTCCTATCTATCATGTCTCTGACATGAAAGAGCAAATCGAAGCGAACAAGGTTGATGTCGCCATCTTGACGGTCCCATCCCAGTTCGCACAGTCAGTAGCGGATGAGTTAGTTGAGTATGGTGTGACCGGAATCCTGAACTTTACACCGGCGCGGTTGAACGTACCGGCCCATGTTCGGGTCCATCACATCGATTTGTCGATCGAGTTGCAGTCACTAGTTTATTTCATGAAGCATTATTCGCAATCAGCTGAAGGAGTGAAATCATAATGGAAAACCTTATTCCATCAACCATCGCGTTCATCGGACCGGGGAGCATCGCCTTGATCGGTGCCGTCGCGTTGATCATCTTCGGACCGAAAAAATTACCGGAGCTCGGTCGTGCTGCCGGTCAGACGTTAAAAGAGTTCAAGAGTGCGACACACGGCATCATGGACGATGATAAAGACAACAAGGATGAATCGAAAGAGAAGTGATTAAATTATGGCGATTGATCAAGAACAGAGTGTGACATCGCATCTAGACGAGTTGCGCAAGCGGATCGTCTGGTCACTCATCATCGTCGTCGTCTTGTTCGCCGCGGCCTTTCCGCTCGTCCGACCGCTCGTGCGTTTTCTGCAGTCGGACCTGAAAGAGCTCGGCATCGGATTGAATGCCTTTAATGTGGCCGATCCCCTGATGTTGTACTTGAATTTAGCGTTCATCATCGCGGTCGTCCTGGCTTCACCATTTTGGATGTACCAGCTATGGGCGTTCATCCGACCCGGTTTATTCGAACAGGAACAGAAAGCGACCTTGACGTATATTCCGGTCACGTTTTTCTTATTTTTGTCCGGAATCGCGTTCTCTTATTTTTGGTTACTTCCGTTTCTACTCAAAGTATCGACGGAACTTGGGCAAGAGCTCGGCATCGAGCAAGTCATCGGGGTCGAAAACTATTTCAGTTTCTTAATACGGCTGACGATTCCGTTCGGTATCTTGTTCCAACTGCCGGTCGTGACGATGTTCTTGACTCGTCTTGGACTCGTGACGCCATTGTTCATGCGGAAAAATCGGAAATATGCGTACTTTGCGCTGTTTGTCATCGCGGCTTTAATCTCACCACCGGATGTGACGTCACATCTGATGATTTCGGTACCGTTGTTCGTCCTCTATGAAATCAGCATCATGATTTCAGCCCGGACGTACAAAAAAGTACTGATTCTTGAGCAACAGGCGGAGCTTGAACGGCAAGCGGATTTGATGCGTGAGTTGAATAAGTAACAGTCTCCTCTCGGTCGTTTCGGCGACGGAGAGGTTTTTGTTTGGAAGCGCTCTTTTTATATTGAAAAAGTGAATCGATATGGTTTATACTGATTACAAGAATATGAGGGGGCTTAGCTCAGCTGGGAGAGCGTTTGGCTGGCAGCCAAAAGGTCGTCGGTTCGAGCCCGATAGTCTCCATATGTACATCACTTGGCATTTGCCGAGTGGTGTTTTTTGTTATAGTGGTGGCGGCAAAACAGAAGCTTACAGCCTGGATGATGTTGATGAACCGATTGAAGTCGTTTTCTGTGTTTATCCTTTTGAGGGAATGGGAAATTTCTTAATAGGTAATCAAGAGGGGGAAGCATTATGAATCCATTTACGACGTTAATTGCCTTCATCGTCGGCTGTCTTGTTCTGTATCTCGGAATCCGTGATAAGAACGGTTGGTTGATTGGTGTGGCACTGATTCCGTTAGCAATTGTTGCGTATAGCGTCATCTATCTCATCATTCAAGTTTCAGCCTAGAAACTCCTTTTTTAAGGAAGTTTCTTTTTTTTTGAAACATAACTGGTAAACTGTAAGTATATGACAGTATAGACAGTTGAAACGAGGGAGGGCATTTCAGGATGGAACAAACGCTCCGCGAGGAACGATTACAGGCGTTGACGGTTGCTTATATCGAAAAAAATCAATTGCAGAATAAAAGTTGGGTCATCGCTGCCTTGATGGCGACAGCAGGAACGTTTACGGAAATCTTCAGCACGACCATGTACTTGAGTCTGTTACCGCTTGTCTTTCTCGTGTTTGATCTCCCGTTTCGACTCGAAAAACGAAAAATCCTGGCGCGCTATCTCTCAAGCGACCAAGTGATGAACCAATCGTTGCTGTGGCTCGGGATTCAATTCGTCTTGTACGGTTCGCTGTACACCGTGATACTTGAGACGAAAGAGATGTCGATCTGGAAAATTGCCCTTTGGATGCTGATCATCCTCGCACCGGTCTATTACGTTACGGACTGGTTGTTTAAAAAGATTGCCCGGTCAGGCGATCCCGACTTCGTCAGTGATAAAGAAATTCATGCGAATGTTAAAGAAGTGGAGGAGTGACAGGGTGAGTACATTGATTGAAAAACATACACGGCTCCAGCTGTTGGCAGCGCCGATTAAGAAAGTCCAGATGGGGGTGTTAATTCCCTTACTTTTGATTGGAGTCCTGTTTTGGTTCATCCCGAGCTTGCGACAAACGGGTTTATTTACAACGTTCGCACTCTCTTTACTGGCGTTAGGTGCTGCAGTGAGAGAAGTCATTCGCCTACAGGTTTTAAAGCAACGCCTCGCGAAGGACGTCTATAGAAAGACGGTCTTGAAAGTGGCACGTGTGTCGATGATCGGTTCGTTCATCCCGATCCTTCCACTTTATGTGGGGACTATTTTTCCACAATACGCCGGTATTTCTTTTACGGTCTTTCTTGTGTCGATCATCGTCGCCTATTTGATTGTGTCCCGATTGAACAAACAAGCGAAACAACTGGATCCGGCATTCGTCACGATGCGTGAGATTGAACGTTACCGTAAGTAAGCGAAACACACAAGAGGAGTGAACGGATGAGAAACACTTTAAGCACGTATCAAAAATGGACAAAAATCAGCCGGCAAATCCGGACGTATGTAATTGCGGGCGTATTTTTTGCGGTGCTGTTCTTCTCCGGAAGCGGGCACCTGACGGATTCAGCAGTTGGATTTTTGATTCTTACGCCGTTACTCGCCTATAATGGCATGCAGCGAGTGATCCAATCCGTTCTGTTAGTTCGGTCGAAGGTACAGGCGCGACCACTTGGTCTGCTGTTCGGTGGGATCACTTTACTCGAAGCGGTCTTTATTGCGGGTGCCGCAGTTGTCGCCCCGCACCTTGGACAGTGGGGCTATCTGTTTCCGCTAATGTTGTGGATTTCAGGGATGCTGCAATTTCAAAAGTGGACGGACCGGACGGTAACGAAGCTCGATAAAATGGATTTGCTTGAGACACCGGACCGAAAAGGAATCGAACACCGTCATCCGACGGGCGAAGGAATCGGGATGTAACGAGGAGGCAGACGATGGAGAGCATGCAACGCGAGCGGAAAATGGATTATATCCGATTTTCAAAACAGGCACGTTACATTCAAACGGTCTTGTTTGGACTGGTATTGTTTGTATTTCTCTTTTTAGCAGACGATTGGCATCTGACAGAATCATCGTTTCAGTATTTTTTGTTAGTCCCTTTGTTGTCCTATCAATGGATCGTCCGATTCCTGAAGTACCGCTATTTCAAGAAGCGGTTTGACGGGCTTGAGGCCTGGGATCATCTCGGACTACCGTATATATTGATCAGTATCATCGAAGTACTGGTCGTCGTCCTGGGGCAAATCATCACGCCCTACGTAGCGCGTCCCGAATACATCGGACCGTTCCTTGTCTTTTTCCTAACGGTGCTGTCATTGGACCGAATTGTCGATAAACGGATTAAACGACTCGATCCGACACACTTATCAGAACAGGAATTGATCCGGGCGGAACGGGAAGAAAAACGAATCAAATATTGACTGGTCATCTTAGAGCAACAAAAAAACGCAAGAAGGCGGCGGATTCCGGATTCGCCTACTTCTTGCGTTTTTAGTTGTGACCGCATCATGTAGAGGTTATTTTTTTGACAGCAAATAAATGAAGTAAGGAGCACCGATGATCGCAACAACGATTCCTGCCGGGATGCCTTGCGGGTCAGCGATGTTCCGACCAATCGTATCGGCGAGGACGAGTAACCATCCGCCAATCAAAACGGCGATCGGTAAGAACAGTTGATGCCTTGGACCGACGAGGGCGCGCGCGATATGGGGCGCCATCAAACCGATGAAGGCGATCCCGCCTGTTACAGAAACGGCGGATGCAGCGAGTGCGACAGCGGCGAGTAACAGTTGGATGCGCTCCTTTTCAATCGCGACGCCGACGCCGATCGCAACCGGTTCATTCAGCGCCAGCAGATTGAGTTTGTTTGCTTTATAAAACGTAAACGGTACGAGAATAAGCAGCCAAGGCAATAACGCGTAGACGAATGTCCAGTCCGTTCCCCAGATGTTCCCGGCGAGCCATTTGGCGATGAAGTCGACCTTCTCGCGGCGCGCGGATGAAATCAGGACGACCATGATGCCGGATAACGCCATCGAGAATCCGACTCCGGTCAAAATCAGACGGATCGGTTGCAGGCCACGGACACGGTCATACGATAAGGCATAAATGGCAATCGCTGTGATCAATGCCCCGATGAAGGCAGCAACCGGTAACCCATAGATGAACGCACCGACATCGACCGGGAAGTAAAGGAAGAAGGCGGCGATGGCGACACCAGCACCTGTATTGATACCGATGATGCCGGGATCTGCGAGTTCGTTGCGGGTGATGCCCTGAAGAATCGCACCGGATAAGGCGAGTGCCATGCCGGCGAGTACCGTGATTAAAATCCGCGGCAGGCGGAGTGAGAACAAAACAAATTCTTCTTTGAACGAGCCTTGACCGAACAGTGTCGGCAGAAGCCGGTCGTACGAGAGGGAGGCGGGCCCAAGCCCGATACTGATGATGATCGTTCCGAGCAATAACAGACTAAAGACGATAAAGATCAACCGCTGACGGCGGCGGAGCGATGTTTCAATCATGAGAACGCACGACCTCCTTTGCGGACGATGAGTAAGAAGAACGGCAGCCCGAGCATCGAGACGATCGCAACGACCGGTGTTTCGTATGGAGCATACAGTGTCCGGCCAATCGTGTCCGCGAGTAACATGAACGTCGCACCGAAGACGGCGGTCATCGGGAGGATGAAGCGGTAATCGGTGCCGACGATTGCGCGGACGATGTGCGGAATCATCAAGCCGATGAATGCCATGTTACCGACTAAAGCAACGGCGGCCCCGGCGAGCAGGATGACGACGACGTAGAGTACACCTTTAATCCGGGTGATGTTTTGCCCGAGCCCGAGTGCGACTTCTTCTGATAAGCTTAAAATCGTTAATTGACGTGAGAAGATCATCGCAATCGCGATGCCGATTAAAATGACGGGGGTGATGATTTGCAGTTGCCCCCAGGTCGTTCCAATCAGCCCGCCGGATGTCCATTGCGAGACGTCTTGAGCGATTTTGAAGTAAATGCCGATCCCTTCTGCGATTGCGTATAAAAAAGCAGAAATCGCGGCCCCGGCGAGGACGATTCGAAGTGGTGAAAACCCGCCACGTTTTGAGGCACCGATCCCGAAGACAAGTAGGGCACCGGCTGCTGCTCCAAGGAAACACGCGAGCATGATGCCATAGTAATTGATACCGGGAATGAAGACGAGCGCAAGAGCAAGGGCCGCGTTCGCGCCTGCCGTCAGCCCAAGCAGTCCGGGATCGGCAAGGGGATTACGTGTCATCGCCTGCATGATCGCACCGGAGACACCGAGTGCAGCCCCGACCAGCATCGCAGCGACTTCGCGCGGTAATCGGATTTCCTGAATGATTTTTGCTTTACCGTTCAAGGGACCGAACGTCAAAGCGTTCCAGACCTCACGTATCGTCGTGTCGGCGGCACCGAACGTCATCGAGATCCAGAACATGACGACGAACAGGAGTAAACCGAACGTGATTTTCAGTCCGAACGGGAATCGACCGGATGACATAGTTATCGTCTCACTTTCATTAGATAGTCAAAAAGGAGGGACCGAAAAATCGGTTCCCTCCTTATTTTTGTTACGCACCAAGGAAACTTTTCTTGAAGAACTCGAGCTGACGTTCGAGCGTCAATGGATCATTGAAGTAAAATTCTTTCGAATCGACTTCGAAGACGTGGTTGTTTTTAACAGCAGGAATATTTTTGTATGTGTCTGTTTCTGTAAACGAGTTATCTGCTTCTGCCGTCTTACTGAAGATGAGGTAATCCCCTGCATATTCAGGTAAGACTTCCGGTGATAGCGCGTAATAGCCGTCTTTTAAGGCCATTTCCGTAACTTTTTCCGGCATCTTTAATTTCATTTCCTGGTAGAGGATTTCTGTACCGCGTCCCCAGTTGTCGCCGAAGACGTAAAGCTGTTTATCGAAGCTTTCGATGACAGAGACCGTCGCATCGTCACCGATTTTGGCTTTAATCTCTGTTCCGGCGTCCGCTGCGCGTGTTTGGAAGTCTTTGACCCAATCGCGTGCTTCTTGTTCTTTATTGAGCAATTTACCGATTTCGATATGTTGTGTCAAATAGTCGACTTTGCCGTACGTGTACGTGACGGTTGGAGCGATTTCTTTAAATTTATCGATGTTTTTCGTTGTATTGTAGCCGATGATGAGATCGGGTTCGAGTTCGATGACTTTTTCGACGTTTTCTTCTGATACTTCCTGGACGTCTTTCAAATCAAACTTCGGATTCGATTTTGACCACGAATCGACACCGACGAGTGGGACGTCGAGTGCCATGACGTTTCCGGCGAAACCGGCAAGGACGACGACGCGTTTCGGATCAGCCGGGACTTCGACGTCACCTTCTTCCGATTTATAGGTGATCGTTTCTTTTTTCGTATCGGAAGACGTATCTTCTGTTTTATCTGTATTGCCGCAGGCGGCGATGACGAGTGCTAAGAGTAATAAAATCGGTAAGAGTACTAGTTTCTTCATGTGGTTAATCTCCCTTGATTAAGTTGTAGGTGACACACATCGGCTTATTCGTCCGTGGATCACGACCGATTTCGGCATCGATATGAAATACTTCTTTTAAGACGTCATGCGAAATGACTTCCTCGCACGTTCCGGCTTTGACGACTTCGCCTTCTTTCATCGCGATGATGTAGTCGGCGAAACGGGCGGCCTGATTTAAATCATGTAACACCATGACGATCGTCCGGCCTTCCGTCCGGTTGAGATGCTCGAGCAGCTCGAGGACTTCGAGCTGGTGGGCGAGATCAAGGTAAGTCGTCGGCTCATCGAGGAAGATGATATCCGTTTCCTGCGCCAGCGCCATCGCAATCCAGACGCGTTGCCGTTGACCACCGGACAAGGCGTCGACCGGACGGTGTTTGAATGCCGTCGTATCCGTTGCCTCTAACGCCCAGTCAATGATCTCGTAATCATGTTTCGTTAAGCGACCAAATCCTTTTTGATAAGGAAAACGACCGTATGAGACGAGCTCTGCGACCGTTAGACCGCTTGCACTTTCCGGTGTCTGAGGCAGGATCGCCATTTTCCGGGCAAGCAGCTTTGTACTTTCCTTCGCAATATCGAGACCGTCAAGCAGGGCACGACCAGACTGATGGGGGATGATTCGGGTCATCGCTTTCAATAAGGTCGATTTACCGCAACCATTCGCACCGATGATTGTCGTGATTTGCCGATCCGGAATCTGAACCGTCAAGTCTTTGACGATGGTACGATCTCCGTATCCGATACTGATTTCTTCTGTTGCTAGACGTACCATACGCAGAGGCTCCTTCTCGTTTAAAGTTGTTTTCATTGATAATGATTATCACTATCGTCTCCCTAACCATACCAGTCTCATAAAAACGCTGTCAACATTTTTTCTTGTCTTCAAGAGATGTTCACGTTATCATTGGAAATGAGAATGATAATCAGTCGTAGTCGAGAGCGAGGAGTGAGTGAGATGGAACAGCAGGAATTGTTTGATGTAACGGTAATTGGTGGAGGCCCGGCCGGGTTATACTCGACTTTCTATAGCGGATTACGCGGGATGAAGACGAAAATCATTGAATACCAGGCAGAGCTTGGTGGCAAGATTCATGTTTATCCGGAGAAGATGATTTGGGATGTCGGGGGACAGCCACCCATTACCGGAGCGAAGCTGATCGAGCAACTCGTCGAACAAGGCTTAACGTTTAATCCGTCCGTGCACCTGAATGAAAAAATCATTTCGATCGCAAAAGACGTATTCGGAAACTTCGTCCTCGAAGCGGAGTCGGGAGAAATTCATTATTCGAAGACAGTCATCGTCGCTGTCGGCGGCGGGATACTCAATCCCCAAAAACTGAAGATTGAAGGGGCCGAACGGTACGAAGTGTCGAACTTGAACTATACCGTCAAATCGATTGAGCGGTTTAAAGATAAGACGGTCCTGATTTCAGGTGGCGGTAACTCAGCGATCGACTGGGCGAACGAGCTCGAACCGATTGCGAAAAAAGTTTACGTCACATACCGGAAAGACTGTTTCACAGGTCACGAGGCACAAGTCGACCAACTCGTCCGAAGCTCAGCCGTCTGTCTCCTCAACACGACGATTCATAAGTTGATCGCAAGCGACGATCACCACCGGATTGCGTCCGTCGAATTGATTGATTGTGCGACGGACGTGACAAACATCGTTGACGTCGATGAAGTCATCATCAACCATGGCTACGAACGGGAAGCAGAGTTGCTCGCGAACTCGGAACTCGACATCAAACAAGTCGACGACTTTTACATCGCCGGTAACGCGTCGAGCGAATCAAGTGTACCGGGATTGTATGCAGCAGGAGATATTTTGACGCATGACGGCAAGGTGAACTTGATTTCGGGGACATTCCAGGACGCGGCAAACGCCGTCAACCGGGCGAAGCAGTTCATTGAACCGGATGCTGCCAAAGTCGCGATGGTCTCATCCCACAATGAAGTTTTCAAAAAACGGAACCGTGAATTGATTCAAGAAATGGTCAACGAAAAGTAAAAAACACCTGTCTTAAAGATCGCCCCTCGTCACATGGACGTCGGTCGTCTTTAGAGCAGGTGTTTTTTTGTTTAAGGATTAATCTTCATCTTCATGGTCGTCGTCCGAGTCATCATCTGAATCATCATCTTCGTCCTGACCTTGATCATCGTCTTGCTCGTCTTCTTCAACGTGACGGTGCTCTGATTTCGTTTCTTCGTGATCGAAGTACTCGAGTTCAATCTCCAACTCGTAAGAACCAGAGAGAGCGAATAAGCTGACGAGTTGTGCCCGTAATTCCTCTTCCGTCATCTTCGGATGTGACTCGATGAACTGAATCAATTGGCGGACACGGGTTTCATCGACCGTTGCGTCATTCGTTTTGACACGCAGCTGACTCTTCTTCTTTTTAAACTGGTATTTAATCTGACTTTGCGTCGTCTCTGTCGCGAGAGCAATCTTCATTTTTTTCAGCATATCTTCATAGCGGTGACCGACCTTGTTGCGTTCTTTGCCATCGAGAATTCCATCACCATCAGAATCCCGTTTGTATGGTTTTGTCCCAAGCTCGAGTTCGATGGCGTTAGTTAAGCCATCACGGTCCGTATCTTCATGTGCGTCGCTGATCTTATCGCGGTCGCTGTCTTTCTTCCGTGGATTGAGTTTGAGCTTATATTCGGTGTAGTTGCTTAAGCCGTCATGGTCCGTATCTTGCTGCGCAAGTTTTTTCCCTTTAAGCTTGTACTTCTTTTCCCAGTTGTCATGGATTCCGTTCTTGTTGCGGTCATGCTTCGATGTTTTACTCTTGGCATCGATTGAGCCGAGCGGCGTCAGCATCAACGCACAAGCGAGGCCGGCAGTAACGACATAATTGATTTTTTTCATGTGAACGTAGTCTCCTTTTGTGAACTTCGGTAACTGGCAAGCATAGCTTGAAGCGGTAGCCCCTATAGTTTTGCGTCACCACATTTCTGTGGGTTTGCCCGTTCGATTCCGGTGAAGAACCGTATATTCAGTATAAGTGATTTGTTTCTATGGATAGATAAGGGTTTTTGATAATGAGTCAGTAAAATATATGTTTTGTACGAAGGTTAATTCATGAAAGAGATGCATGCGAAAAGATTTTTCTTCTCGTGCTTTCCTCGGGCGAGGCGTAAGCCGTTGCTTCTTGATTCTAGCGAACAAGAAGCAGGGTCTTACTTGCCTCTGACAGCGCAAGGGGTCTTGCGCTTTTTCCCGTAGGAGTCACGAGAAGTAACTCTTTTTTTGGTCACTTCGATTATTTCGAAACGGGAACAAGCTGACGATAGCGCGTCTAAAAAACTGTTCGCCTGATTTTCCATAAGGATACAGTGAGCAAGAGACAAAAAAATCCGCCCTTTCACGAACTGAATCGGTCAAGAGGCGGACAGGTTACTTATTCTTTATCATTTTTTTTGTTTTGTTCCTTCTCAATCATCTTCTTCGCGGCCATCCGGAAGCGGAAAATCAGATAGAGACGGTAAAAGTCGATTGCTGCGAACAGCGTCAACAGAATCGTCCAAAAGTTAAAGACGGTTCCTGCCTCGATCGAGTTGCTGTACGCGAGGTACATGAACAGAATACCGAACAGGGCATAAAATAATGCCATGAAGTTTGAGCCTTGGCGCATGAAAACACTACCTTTCGTAAGTTAAGTCATTGCATAGAGTGCGAGTACGACAATTCCGTTATTGA
The DNA here is from genome assembly GCF_018618635.1 of Exiguobacterium sp. s102. NCBI lineage: Bacteria > Bacillati > Bacillota > Bacilli > Caryophanales > Exiguobacterium > Exiguobacterium sp. s102. The sequence continues at coordinate 108,353 of NZ_JACSML010000007.1, read as the reverse complement.
AAACGTGAATCGCAATCGGTGCTATGATGCGGCGCGTTTTGACGAAGACGAGTGAGAAAACAAAACTCATCGCGACATAAATCAAAAACTTGTTGTCTCCGTGGATGAACCCGAAGATAACACCACTGAGAACGAAGCTGAAGACGAAGTTCAGTTTTGTCGACAAGTTCCCGAACATAATGTGACGGAATAAAAATTCTTCCATGATCGGTCCGAGTAAGACGACCATCAGCTGTAAAATCGGGATGACTTGGATTGCTTTCATGATGTCATCCGTATTTTGTGATTTCGCGACGTTTTCGAGTCCACCAGACATCCAGGCATCAAGAAGGTTGACGCTAATCAGTAAGGCGTAAAGCAACACGATTCCGATCCCAATCCACTTTAATGTGTCGATCGGATCCGTCTGATTGCCTTCTGCTTTCCACTTCTGCCAGTCAGGACGAAGACAGAAGAACGAGACGATGACGGCAACGGTAAAGCCAATCGCAAGCCACCAGCCGAGGACACCCGGAATTTGGCTTTTTGAGAGAAAGCTCGGGAATGTTGCCGGTACGAGCTGGACGATCAAATAAATCACAATCGGAATGATGTGACGGATTTGCCACTTATCAGCCATGTTGAACGGCAGATTGACGGAATTTTTCATCGGTCGGGACACAACTCCTTTGTATTGAAGGTACTGTCCCGATTGTAACAAACAAACAGGCCGGGCGCACGAATGGTGATGGTTCAAAGATGGCGATTTCGGGAAAACGGATAAGGGTTCAGGGTTGAATTTCGATTGAAAACCGTTTAAGATAAAAATATGTTAGCACTCCATTAAAGTGAGTGCTAAAAAACAGTCATTTTCAAGGAGGATGTTTCGCATGTTAAAACCACTTGGTGATCGCATCGTGATCGAAGTCGTTAAAAAAGAAGAAACAACACTCGGAGGAATCGTTCTTCCTGGGTCAGCGAAAGAAAAGCCACAAGAGGGTAAAGTCATCGCTGTCGGTACAGGCCGTGTGACAGAGCAGGGTGTACGTGTACCACTTGAAGTGAACGTCGGCGACCATGTCATCTACGCGCAGTATGCCGGGTCAGAAGTCAAGGTCGATGGCAATGAATACTTAATCTTACGCGAAAGCGATATTTTAGCAGTAGCACAATAATAAAAGGGGGATTTCAGTCATGGCAAAAGATATCTTATTCAGTGAAGAAGCACGCCGCGCGATGCTCCGCGGTGTCGACGCATTAGCAGACGCAGTCAAAGTGACGATCGGACCAAAAGGACGTAACGTCGTTCTCGAACGTAAATTCGGTTCACCACTCATCACGAACGATGGTGTGACAATCGCAAAAGAAATCGAACTTGAGGACCACTTTGAAAACATGGGTGCGAAACTCGTCGCGGAAGTCGCGTCGAAAACGAACGAAATCGCAGGGGATGGTACGACAACAGCGACAGTCCTCGCACAAGCGATGATTCGTGAAGGACTCAAAAACGTCACAGCGGGCGCGAACCCGATGGTCATCCGTAAAGGAATCGAAAAAGCGGTCCGCCGTGCCGTCGAAGAGCTCCACGCCATCGCAAAACCGATTGAAGGCAAAGAAGCAATCGCACAAGTTGCGGCGATTTCTGCTGCTGACGAAGAAGTCGGTCAATTGATCGCGGAAGCAATGGAACGTGTCGGTCAGGACGGTGTCATCACGATCGAAGAATCACGTGGCTTCACGACAGAACTCGACGTTGTTGAAGGGATGCAGTTCGACCGTGGATATGCGTCACCATACATGATTACGGATTCCGACAAGATGGAAGCGGTGCTTGAGAACCCGTACATCTTAGTCACAGATAAAAAAATCTCGAACATCCAGGAAATCTTGCCGGTCCTCGAGCAAGTCGTCCAACAAAATAAACCGCTCTTAATCATCGCGGAAGACGTCGAAGGCGAAGCACTCGCGACACTCGTCGTCAACAAACTCCGTGGTACGTTCAACGCGGTTGCGGTGAAAGCACCAGGCTTCGGTGACCGCCGTAAAGCGATGCTCGAAGACATCTCGATCGTCACAGGGGCAGAGTTGATCACAGAAGAGCTCGGTCTTGATTTGAAAGAAACACAAATCATGCAACTCGGCCGTGCGTCGAAAGTCGTCGTCTCAAAAGACAACACGACGATCGTCGAAGGACACGGACACAGTGATTCAATCGAAGCACGTGTCGGCGCCATCCGTGCGCAAATCGAAGAAACGTCAAGCGACTTCGACCGTGAAAAACTGCAAGAGCGTCTTGCGAAACTCGCGGGCGGCGTAGCTGTCGTCAAAGTCGGAGCAGCAACAGAAACGGAACTGAAAGAACGCAAGCTCCGGATTGAAGATGCACTGAATGCGACACGTGCAGCCGTCGAAGAAGGAATCGTTGCCGGTGGGGGAACAGCCTTTATTCACGTGACGAAAGCCGTCGAATCGATTCTTGCTGTCTCAACAGGCGACGAAGCGACAGGCGTCAACATCGTCCTTCGTGCGCTCGAAGCACCACTCCGTCAAATCGCGGAAAACGCCGGTCAAGAAGGTTCAGTCATCGTCGAGCGTCTCAAACATGAAGCGCAAGGCATGGGCTACAACGCCGCGACAGACGAGTACGTTGACATGATTGAAGCGGGAATCGTCGACCCGGCGAAAGTGACGCGTTCAGCACTTCAAAACGCAGCGTCTGTTTCAGCGATGTTCCTGACGACGGAAGCCGTCATCGCCGATAAACCAGAACCAGCCGGATCTGCTCCTGCAATGCCTGATATGGGCGGCATGGGTGGAATGGGCGGCATGATGTAAGACATTTCATCTTTAAGTACCGAATCCTAGCAAATAGGGTTCGGTACTTTTTATTTGCAATAGTATACTTAATATTTGAAAGAACTACATAAACAGTATGTATCATTTTTTTAGGTGAGAAGAGAGGAGGCCATCAAGTGAATGAAATTTTAAAGGGGATGTTGACGTCAGGTACGCTCATTGTAGCAATCGGAGCTCAAAATGCGTTTGTTCTAAAACAAGGTTTATTGAAAAACAATATTTTCTGGGTAGTCCTAGTATGTTTCTTATGCGATGTGTTACTGATGTGTACCGGCGTACTAGGAGTCGGTACTGCTATTAAAAATAATACTTTTGCGAATGTCGGTCTTGCGATTGTCGGAGGACTATTTCTGCTCTTATACGGATTCAAATCTTTGCGTAATGCGTTGTCTTCATCAAGTGCAATCGACATTTCAACTGATGCCAAAATTATCCCTATTCACAAGACGATCTTACTCACATTAGCGATTACACTTTTAAATCCACATGTATATTTAGATACAGTCGTCGTGATAGGGGGAATAGCTGGGACTTTGACATTGGATCAAAAAGTTAATTTCTTAATCGGGGCCTTGATTGCATCGTTTGTATGGTTTTTGGGTCTGGGTTATGGGGCGAGATGGCTAATTCCTGTATTTAAAAAACCAATAGCATGGAAGGTTTTAGATTTTGGAATAGGTTGCTTGATGTTTTGGCTCTCGTATCAATTGATTCAGTTTGCGCTAGAAACTCTCTGAAAATTGATATTTTATCGACTACTTTTAACAAGTATAATGATTTAATACTTCTATTTAAAAATACTTTAGAATAGAAAAGTGAAACTTATTTTGATTTTTTTATGTATAGAGTTTAAAGGTTGAAAAATAAACTGTTTAATTACTTTAATGGTATAAATACTAATTTTATTAAAGGTGGATTATATGGCGAAAATTGAAATTACATCAATTGTTGAAGGCGGGAAAAAAGTTGGAAAGTTAATTAAAGATAATCAAAAAGAGATCTTAGCTGGGATGGGTGTAGCCAAAACGGGAATCAAATTATTAAAAGAGAATACGGGAAATAAAAAAGAAAATCAAATAATAAAAAAGAAGTTATCTTATAGAGAACAAATGTATAAGAAGTACGAGAATGAAATACTGCCAAAATTAGATAGTCAAAATCGACTTGAACTTTTTCAATACATAGACGACATCGAACAATATGTTCAACAATTAAAAGAAGAAGAAAAAAGAGAAAATAAACTTAAAAAGCCTTTATACGAGAAAAAAATAAAAAAATGGGACTCTCTTTTAATGCAAATTCGAAACAAAATGAGTACTAAAGATTATCTTGAATTCATTAAAATTTACAACGATCCACATTATCAAAGTAATTATTTCAAAGGGTTTGAAGGGCATGTTGAGAAATTTAAAACGTATATTGGTACTAAAGAAAATGATGCTTTCCTAAAGTATTTGGAAAAAACAACTGGTCGAGACATTGAAAAAATCAAAAAAGACTTCATGATAATAGAGTGAATTTTAAGAAATATAACCAGTTCCTGCAGGGGATACATATGATCAATCGATTCGAGGAAGAACTAGTAATCGTTCAGCTCCATACCGATTTTTTCTTTTTCGAATAATCTTTTTGGCTGAATAAGTACTTAAAATCGATGTTCTTGTAGATATCATTTTGATTTCAGAACCCTTTTTTAGACGCATGCATCGTTGTCATTCTGTAAAAATTTTGCTTCAAGTTTGGCATCTGATTCATATAGGTCGATTCATATTTTTAAGGGTTTATCTTGATAACCTCCTAAGGTTAAAAATATAAGTATTGAAGTTTTCCACCTATTGCAAATTGCAATGATTACATGATTTTTAAGTACTTCTGTCTTTCTTTATGTGCCAAAAAAAGATTAATTTTAAGAAATTATAAGACAGGTTGTGAAAGGTGGAAATCTATGAAGAAAAACGCAGAAATCACAATTCAACCTTTAACGGAACAATCCATAACTATCATCAACGACACAAATGAATCGTTCCCTATCATTGGTAAAGTCCTTCCTCGTTTTTCTGACGGCATTTGGTCTTACGAAGAACAGTTATACGATACCCTATCAGAAATCCGTTTCCCGGATGACACACTGGATTGGTCTACTTATATCGACAGCAGTGAAAAAATTGTTTTGTTAGCTTTTCATGAGAACGAATGCATTGGGCAAATCCGTCTCGTCAAAGACTGGAATCGTTTGGCCTACATTGAAAATATCGCTGTCCGAAGCAGTTTTCGGAAAAGTGGCGTCGGCCATTTGTTGCTTGAAGCAGCCGAAACCTGGGCGAAGGAACAGTCGTTGATCGGCTTATCGCTTGAAGCGCAAAACGATAATTTGATTGCCTGCCGTTTTTATGCCAAAGAAGGATTTGTGCTTGGTGGGGTAGATACGCTGAAACAGTCTGCTAATCCGGAAATTGATATCACGTTGTACTGGTATAAACTGTTTGAGAAGACTAAAGGAACTGCCGATGAACAAAGATGAATTGATCGCATTAGCGGGGCAGATGTCGATTGATGAATATGTGTACGATGAAGAATGGGGTTATTCTACGAGTGAAGGGCCGCCGTCTGACTTGGCTTATGAAACAGCACGGCGTTTTCAGGATATTCAAATGCTTCCTGTGTTAATGGACCTGCTTGAACAGACTAAGCGACTAGAAATGAAACAGTATTTCTACTTTATGCTTGGGACAATTGGGATGAATACAGGTGACGTACGTGTTGCTGATTTTCTGTTAGAACGGCTGGCGCAAGAGACGAAGCCGACACTAATTGTCAGCATCCTCGATGAACTGGCGAAACAGGAACGGGTACATGACGCGACGGATATCATCCAGTATGTCGAGGATTCCCGTTCGGCTATTCGAAATTCGGCGATTGATGCACTCGGCTCCTGTCGGGGGGCTTTAGCAGAAGAGGCGTTAATTCGATTTATTACGACCTCCACCGATTCGTTTGAGATCATGAGTGCGAATTTTGTGTTGGCAACGATCGGGACGGAGCGGGTGATTCCGCATCTGTTACCGCTCCTCGATCATCCGAAAGGTGATGTCCGGCACTCGGCACTCAATGCCATCAGTGAACTAGGAGACGACTCGTTCCTGCCAATGTTTATAAAAGGTTTGGAGGATCGGTCGGTCGACGTCAAAGCATATGCGTTGCTCGGAATTGCGAAACACGGGGATGCATCCTCCATTCAGCCGGTCGTCAAACGGCTGAAGACTATGTTGAAGCGAAAGCGGCAGATTCAAAGCGACGATGGTCTGGTTGCACTGCGTTTTTTGAATCGCTATCGACAATCGGATAAGACGATTCCGGTGTTGTTTGACTGGATCATCACGAAAAGATGGGATGTCCTGTTTGACGAGGAACGACAGTGGTTGAATAAATATCGGACATCTCACTAAATGATCCGTTCAAGATGGATTGACTAAAGCACATAAAAAGAGGAGCCGGATGTTGAGTCCTGCTCCTCCTTTAGTGTTGCAGAAATCATTTGAATCACGCGACTCCTGCAGGAAAAAGCGCAAGGTGACTTGCGCTGTCAGAGACAAACAAGACCCGCTTTCCTGTCCAGAGAGGACAGGAAAACTGGCTTGTGTCTCGCCTGAGGAAAGCGCGTGAAGAAAAAGTGATTTCTTAATTCGTTTATTGTTCCAAGCCGTTCTTCTCAATGATGGCATCCGATAGGCGTAAATCCTTCCGGACATCCGCTTGTTTTTTACATAAATCAAGGTCGACTTCGCTTGTCGTCGAGACGTCATAACAGACACCGTTGCCGGCTTTTTCCGTTAAGTCCGCTTCATAATAATAGTTTTGATAACGGAACGAACCATCACGGAACGCCGTCACGTTCGGTTCATCATCGACGAGCGAGTTGCCCATCATGTAGGATGACTCGAGGTTGAGCAAGTCGACGATCGTCGGAGCAATATCGATTTGTCCGCCGTTTTCTTTGATGATCTTTCCGTCCTGTTGATTCGGTTTCTTGATGAACAGCGGGACTTGGCGATCAAGTTCGAACAGGTCGACCGGATTGTCGATTTCGGCTTTCTCCCGCAGTTCGCTGCCTTCGTTCGTCAAGCCGCTGTCGTGGTCGCCGTAAAAGATTACGAGCGCGTCATCCCATATGTTTTTCGCTTTCAATTCGTCAATCATCAGTCCGACGCCCTGGTCGACATAATGAACGGTCTGGTAATACCGTTTCAGCATCGGATCGTCGTACCCTGTTAAGTCGAGTGCGCGTTCGTCTTTTGGAATCTCATACGGCGTATGACTCGTCAAGGCGACGAGGAACGAGAAGAACGGCTCTTGTAACGTCTCCATATGTTCGATCGACTTCGTCAAAAACTGTTGATCGTTTAAGGCCATTCCGATTTCTTTGTTGTCCGGATAATCTTTATTACTGAAAAAGTGATTGAATCCGAGGTTGTCGTAAACTTTGTCCCGGTTCCAAAACCCTTTGTCGTAGGCGTGCATTGCGGCTGTGTCATAGCCGCTGTCTTTTAACAGTTGCGGTAAGGCGCCGAACTCATTGTCCGGGAAACGGGTGTAGACCGAGCCCGACTTCAACGGGTACAGCGACGTATTCGTAATGAATTCCGCATCCGACGTCCGTCCTTCGTGCGTTTGGTGATAAAACGACTCGAAGTAGAGCGACTCCTGTTTGAGTTCGTTTAAGTGCGGCGTCAGCTCCTGCCCGTTAATCGTCTGTCCGATGACGGACCCTTGGAAGGATTCCAGCTGGACCATGATGATGTTCGGTGTGTTGACAGCACCAGCCGTTTCATCCGGTGCGGATTGTTCGAGCCGTCGCCGCTCCGCTTCCGTTAACGATTCGTCCGGACTGATGGCCCGCGTGATTCCACGGGCGAGATCGACACCGTGATATCCCCAAAACCCGAGCTGGTAGTAGTCCCGCATGTCAGAAATCGACTGGTCGAGCCGCTGCTCCTGTTTGACGACGGCATAGGTGAGCGGTGCTGCGAACAGCACGATGCCGGCGAGAAAAGCGGCAACCGCCGAACGACGTTGTTGTCGCTTCGCAACAGTAAACCGTTTCTTCCGTAAGAAGATTAAAACGAGTCCGAAGATGATGCTATCTGCGAACAGGAAAAAATCGGTCGGGACGATCAGTGCCATGAAACCACTGCCGACATCACTCATCTGCAGCATTTGCGACATCAGGGAAACGGACAGTAAATCGTCAAAGTAGCGGTAATACCAAAGATCTGAGACTAACAGGAAACTATGTAGCACTAACAGACCAAGCCAAATCCAGCGCCGTTTCTTCCACTGGATGAGCAAGGTCCAGCTCGATAACAGCAACATCCCGGCCAGGTTCAACAGGACGAGCTTAAATGAAACTTCTGTGTTCGTATAAAAGCTGAAGAGTGAAAATTTCAGCATACCTAACAGTAAATAAAATGCGTAACCGAATCCGATCATCAAAGCCAACCTCCTTGTCTGTATCATCGTTGTATGATGCTATTTACCCTATAACAAAAGCGAAGGAACATCACGATGTGCTAAAAATTGTGAAATGGTATATTCGTTTATTTTATAAAATATAAAAAAGGGGTTTTGAATAATTTGGTGAATTTATTCAAAAGAACGATTTAGTAGGGGGAATAGCGATGACGAACAAAGAATTAGCGGTACGGTTTCAGACGTTCGCGGAACGCGAGTGTAAGGACTCGAGCCCTTTTTATGAGTACTTATCCCGTCACGTCGCGTGTGACACAGCGATCTTGACAATATGCCAACAGGCACGGGACGGCCAACCGGTACCGAACCTCTTGTTTGGTGCCGTCCATTATCTGTTACTAAAAGGGGTCGAGCATCCGTTAGCCCGGTATTATCCGAGTGTGACGACGGACGCCGCACCGTTCGATGAGTCATTTCCGGCTTTTCAGGATTTTTGCCGGGTCTACGAAACGGAATTGATTGAGTTGCTGACGACGCGTCTCGTCCAAACGAACGAAGTCCGGCGCTGTACCTATCTCTATCCGGTCTTCGGGATGATTCATCAAGCCGAACAGCGTCCGCTCGCGTTACTTGAAATCGGTACGAGTGCCGGTCTGCAATTGCTGTTCGACCAGTACGCATATGACTACGGAACGGGGGAGACGTTCGGAAATCCGGCGTCGCGTCTTCGTTTGACGTCGACGATCGAAGGTGAGCATGTCCCACCGCTTGCACGGACAGCACCGCCGATTGCCGAGCGAATCGGGCTTGACTTGAACACCGTTGATTTGACGGATGACGACGAACGATTATGGTTAAAGGCCTTGATTTGGACGGAACACCGTGAGCGGCTTGAACTGTTTGAACAGGCGGCACGTTACGTCGCCGAACATCCACTCGAACTGATTGAAGGGGATGGGATTCAACTCCTTGAACCATGTGCCGAGCGAATTCCGACAGCGCATATCCTCTGTATTTTCCATACCCATGTCGCAAACCAGTTACCGCTTGCACTGAAAAAAGAACTGCTCCACGTCGTCGAGCGGATTGGACAAACGCGTGACGTCTATCACCTGTACAATAACGTTCAGGACCGTTATTTGCACCTTGATCTGTACCGGGACGGGGCACTCCAGGAACAGACGATTGCTGAAACGGACGGGCACGGGCGCTGGTTCAAATGGTTGTTGCCGACTGCATCCGTTCTTCCGAACTAAGAAAAAAAGAGAAGCAGGCATCGAAGTTCAGTCACAAAAAATCTTAGGATCAAGATAAAGGCGTTTTTTTACAGACAAAATGGGAAAAGATAACCTGTACATCCATTGTCCGTCACTGTCGTAGAAAAGGAGCGATTCCATGTCTAATGTGAAATTAGCAGTCATTTACTACAGTTCGACCGGTACCAATCATCAACTCGCCACGTGGGCGAAAGAGGCAGGGGAAGCTGCCGGAGCAGAAGTCCGCCTTGCAAAAGTTAAAGAAACCGCACCGGCGGAAGCGATTGCCTCGAATCCACTTTGGCAAAAACATACGGACGCGACACGTGACGTCGAAGAAGCAACCGTCGACTTACTCGACTGGGCGGATGCGATCATCTTTAGTGTGCCGACGCGTTATGGACATGTCCCGGGTCAATTCCAACAATTCCTTGATACGACGGGAGGACTTTGGGGACAAGGAAAACTTGTCGATAAAGTCGTCAGTGCAATGTCTTCTGCACAAAACCCGCATGGTGGTCAGGAAACGACCGTCCTTGCCGTCTATGCGACGATGTTCCACTGGGGTGCAATCGTTGCGGCACCTGGCTATTCGGATCCGGTGCTGTTTGCAGCAGGAGGGAACCCGTACGGAACGACGGTCACCGTCGACCAGGAAGGGAAGATGGTTGAGTCAGTTGAACCTGCCGTCCGTCATCAAGCAAAACGGACAGTCGAAGTGGCGAGCCGTCTCCTGAAGTAAGAGCGCAAATTCAAGCAATCAAAAAAGGACGATCGATAGCGTTTATCGATTGTCCTTTTTGTATGAAGTGTGTAGTTGAAATCAAGCATTCGGATGGCGCAATGGCAAGTCGACGGTGAAAGTCGATCCTTCACCTTCGATGGATTCGACGTGGATTTCACCGTCATGAGCACGGGCGATTTCGCGACAAATCGATAGACCCAGTCCAGTTCCGCCGATTTTGCGTGTATCCGAGTTATCGACCCGGTAGAATTTTTGGAATAATTCACCCATCGCAGAAGTCGGAATCCCGATTCCGTGGTCACGAATCGCGACGGAAGCCTGCGTATCGCGAACCGCTAATTCGATATCGATGGCTCCGCCGGCCGGTGAATATTTGATGGCATTGTTGATTAGGTTCCCGAACAATTGACGGATTTTTTTCGCATCGCCTTCGATTAACAGATGCGTTACATCGTGTGAGACGGTAATCACATGAGTCGTCGAAGAGAGACCGTGGAATTGTTTCAGGTCTTCAATCAGTTCGACTAAATCAAACGATTCAAACTCATATTCCTGCCGGTCTGCTTCCATCCGTTGTAAATCCAGGAAATCGTTAATCAGTAGAGATAAGCGTTTTGTCTCTGAGTGAACGGCTTCGAGGTAAGTCTTTTGCCGCTTCGGTGACAGCTCACGTTCAATCATCAATTCGGTAAATCCGTAAATCGATGACAAGGGTGTCCGTAATTCGTGCGAAATCGTTGAAACGAGTTCATTTTTTAAACGATCGATTTCGACTTCGTTCGTGACGTCACGCATAACGAGCATGATGCCACGGAACTGACCACCGTAGTGGATTTTTTCAGAATACGTTTTGATGAAACGTTTTTCCTGATCGATCGAGAACAGGATACCTTCACCGGTTTTGTGCTCAATAAAGGTTTGATGCAAATAACGCTCAAACTCAGGCAGTTGGTCAACCCGGTATTTTAAATTGACGATTGATTCATCAATATCAAGCAACCAGTCGACTTCCGAATCTTGTTCGATTGAATGGTTGAATAGATCAAGTAACGGCCGGTTAATTAACTGATTGGAGCCGTCCGGTTCAATGTAGACGACGGACTCACGGATTGAGTTTAGAAGACGGGATGTCTTCTCACGTTCACGGTCAATCTCATCAAACGTTCGCATCCGAAGCAGGGATAGGGCGAGTTGACGTGAGAAGGTCGCAAGTTCTTCTTGTTCTTGTTTGTTGAAGGCCATGTCTAGACGCATTAAATAGATATAGGCAATGATTTCATCCGTACTCGGATCAAGAACCGGAGTAACGGCTAAGGCGCGTTCAGCATTTTGTGCCGTATGCGGTATCTTATCACGGCGCGCTTGACGGATTAATGGTTCAATCGTCGCGATCAAGGTGTCCTGTTCTTGATCTGTCATCGCGTGCGAGATGATATTGGTTACAGTCGTTCCTTCTTTAAAGATAAGTGATCCATGCGTCGACCCTGTAATTTCAACCATTTTTTCGATGACAGCAGGATAAGCCGTCACGGAGTCACGGGAAGCAAGCGTCTCTGTCAGTTGGTTCCGTATTTTTAGTAATGCTTCATTGCGTAACGTCACTTTGAGTGCTTGTTCCAAGTTATCGTTCGTCGACATCAGGCGATGCTTGTTATCAATCAGGGCGGATGCCATCTGATGAAACGATTTACTAAGTTCGCCGATTTCGTCAGAGCGTTCAATCGGAATCAGTGGTGCTGTATGTTGTCCTTGCGCGAGCAATTTACTTTCTTTACTCAGCAGTTGAATTTGACGCGTCGTCCGTTCGATGAAAGGACGAACGAGGAGTAACACGACGAGAAACAGGACTGCTAGGTTGATTAACCAGATCCAACCGGCGTATTTCGTCTGTTGAACGAGTTGGTCTTTTGCTGTTGCTTCCTTTGCGTTTAAGCTGTTTCGGTAACTTGTAAAGACACTTTCCATCGTGTTGACACTCGTGCGCATCGTTTCGCTATCGGAAGCATCCATTTTAAATTTCCGGTCAGGGTCTGACGGAATGTCTGGCATCATTGCTTTTAAACTCGGCATCTCAAGAAACGTTTCATCAATCGCTCCTGACTGTTTCGCTTGGACGTAACGGATGAGACTCGGCATGACGAATTTCGTATACGACGTATAGAGCGATCGGATGTCAGTCGCATAAATTTGATCAGCTTCATAAATCCGATTTTGTTCGAACCATTTCGTCTGGCGCTCGAGTGATGCTTGTTTCGACTCGATCACATCCATGACGGCGTCATCTCCGAAGACGACATAGCCCCTGACTTCATACTGAAGCGACTGCCATGTATCCCAGAGCTTCGTCGCGCGGTCTTCTCTGGTGCTGATATCGTCAATCCTACTTTCGGCATTAGCGACTTGATGATTTGTATAAAAGTAAGCAGCAATCGAGGTCGTTGAAAGTACAAGTAAGATAAGATAAAAAGCGAACATGATTTGCCGACTGATTTTTTTATTTAACCATTTATTCATATAATTTTTAAATGCTCCTTTACGTCAGCGTATATATGCATTAGATGTAACTTGTGTACATATTTTTCTTATCATAATCGTACATTTTTTAGACTTAAAAATATAGAAGAAAAATTAAAATATCTTTAATATGAGAAATTAACATTAGAAAAGACATACTGATTGACAGTATGCCTGAGCGTAGAATTGAACTTAGTTAAGTTAGTGTTTTACTTGAATGGCTTGGGTGAAGTGACCGGATCATGCTTCTGCGACGACGACCTTCCCAATCGTCTTCCCACTTTCGACGAGACGATGGGCTTCTTTTAAGTTTGCTGCATTGATGTCGGTCAAGGTTTTCGTGACCGTCGTTTCTAACTCCTCTGCATCGATCCACGCCGCGACTTGCGTCAAGATATCGTGTTGGCGCATCATGTCAGGCGTTTGGAACAGGGACCGGGTGAACATGAATTCCCAGACGAAGTTCGCACTCTTCTGTTGCAAGGCACTTAAATCAAGCAATTTGTCGGTCTCGACGATGCTGCAAATACTTCCTTGCGGCGCAATGACATCGACCATCGCTTCAAAATGCTGATCGGTCGCATTCAAACAAAAGATGTAGTCGACGTACGAATAGCCGAGTGCTTCCAGTTGCGGGCGGAAGTCCTCATGGTGGTTGATCGTATGGTGTGCCCCGTGTGCTTTCGCCCAGTCGATCGTTTCACTGCGCGAAGCCGTCCCGATGACGGTCAGTCCGGCTTTGTTCGCGAGTTGCGTCGCGATGGAACCGACACCTCCGGCTGCACCGACGATTAAAATCGTCTTGTCGAGGTTCGACTTGGCGTCAAACGAGATATGGAGGCGATCGGTTAATGCTTCGTATGCCGTTAGTGTCGTCAGTGGTAAGGCTGCTGCTTCAGCAAACGTCAACCGTTCCGGTTTTTTTGCGACGATCCGCTCGTCGACGAGTTGGAACGTACTGTTTGATCCCGGACGATCGATGGCACCGGCATAATAGACTTCGTCACCGACTTCGAACCGCCCGACGTCATTCCCGACTTCGACAATGATTCCGGCAGCATCGTAACCGATGACTTTCGGTTCTGTTTCATCTTGACCATGTGCCCGGACTTTCGTATCGACCGGATTGACGGAAACGGCTTTGACTTCGACGAGTACATCATGACCAGTCGCTTCCGGACGTGGCAGTTCAAGATCAATCAAACTATTCTCTTCTGTAATCGGCAAGTGTTGGTGAAATCCAACGGCTTTCATCTGTGTCATCTGTCGTCATCCTTTCCTGTTTCAGGTATCTCTTCAAAATGTTCCACCGTGTAGCTGAAATGAAACGTCTACAGAAAGAAGGAAACGCTAACGCTTTGAATGCTAATTGTGCGTCAACAAAAAAGCCCCATCGATCAGACGACGCATTTAAAGATGCGCAGCCGTATGAGTAAGGGGCTTTTTGAACGAGTATTATAATGCAGGTGTTTTTGTCGGGGCGACTCCAGTAGTTGCGTAAGCCGCATCGATGTCTTGGCGGATTTTTTTGATCGGTGTTTCTTGTTGGTAGGCGACGATGGATTGTGCCGCGATATCGAGACATGTGCCGCATGTGATGCCGTGTGTCGTCCACGTCGTTTCACCTGCTGCTGTCTGATCGGCGATGAAACAGTCATAGTTACTCGTATGACCGGCCGTTTCGCCGCATCCGCAGTAACACGGCATTTTTTCAAGTAAGTCTTGATGCTTGGCGACGGCAAGATAAATCGTTTGGATCGATTCATCGGTTTCTTTTAAGAAAGCGGGTGCAATCGTCTTGGCACTCGTTTTTTCGAGTTGATCCCCTGCACCGTGCGTCTCGTGCTCTGCATGTTCTGTGCTCATCTGCTTGTCTGTATGTTGTTCCGCTGGGGCACAAGCGCCGAGCGCTAGACTTGCCGTCAACGTTAGTGTAAACCAACGTACTTGTCGTTTCATGAACTTCCCTCCAAATCGATTTCCTCTATCAGTCAGTATACCGTGTCGTTTAATCGATTTGAGAGGGGGATGATGACGATTTAATGACTAGCTCATTTCAATTGTTGTTCAATCGTATCGAAGTTCGCTTCCATCATCGTCAAATAGGTCGATCCGTCTTTTCCTTCGGCACCGAGTGAATCGGTGTAGAGCGTACCACCGATCGGGACGCCGGTTTCACGCGAGACAGTTTCCATGCTCCGACGATCGACGCTCGTTTCGACGAACAGGACGGGAATCTCTTGTTGTTTAATCAAGTCGACGACGCGGCGAACTTGATCCGGCGTCCCTTGGTTATCTGAATTGATTTCCCAAATGTAATCGGCTTTAAAATCGTAAGCATCGCTAAAGTATTTAAAAGCACCTTCGCTCGTAATCAGGTGACGTTGTTCTTCCGGTATCCGGGCAAAGCGTTCTTTTGCTCGCGTATCGAGTGTTTCAAGTTCTTGAATATAGGACGATGCATTTTTTTCATAATCAGCTTTATGTTCCGGGTCTTCTTTAATGAGACCGTCTTTGACATTTTCGACATACTGAATTCCGTTTTGAAGATCGAGCCATGCATGGGGATCGGTTTCCTGTTCTTTCCCTTTAGATGTCAGGTACTTCGGATCGACACCTTGACTCAGTTCATAGACAGGAGCATCTTTATCGTCTTTGTTCGTACTTGAACGTAATTTGTTGAACCATGAACCTCCAGCTTCAAGGTTGAGTCCGTTGTAAAAGACGACATCGGCATCTGCCATTTTTCGAACATCCGTCGGAAGTGGGTCATATTCATGCGGGTTTGCTCCGATTTTGACCATACTATGGACCTCGACGTGTTCACCGCCGACGACGCGGGCCATGTCCTCTAAAATCGAATAGGTCGTGACGACCTGAAGTTTATCGTTGTCTGTTGATTCACTTGAACATCCAGCGAGTAGCGCGCTGAGACCGACGAGTGGAATGAGCGTTTTTAATTTCATGAAGCAACCTCCTTTGTTGATGTTTTCCATTTCCGCATCAAACCGTGGCGCGGGGAAAAAATGAAGACGAGCGCAAACAATGCGGTTGCGACGAGAACAATCGACGCACCGGAAGACAGATTGTACGTGAAGCTCAAGTAAAGACCGATGATGGCGGAAATCGTTCCGAAGCTGGCCGACAGGAAAATCATCCGTGAGAGCCGGTTCGTCAACAGATAGGCTGTCGCAGCAGGCGTAATCAGCATCGCGACGACGAGAATGATGCCGACGGTCTGTAAGGAGGCGACCGTGACGAGCGTCAACATCATCATCAGTAAATAATGGATGAATCGTGTCGAAAGACCGTAGGCAGCTGCCATCGTCGGGTCGAACGAGGTCACGAGTAATTCCTTGTAAAAGAGATAAATGCCACCGAGGACGATGATACCGATGATGAGGGTCATCCACATATCACTCGGACGGACGGCGAGCACGTTACCGAACAGGATGTGGTACAGGTCGCTGCTACTGCGTAAAAATGAAATCAGGATAATCCCGAGAGCGAAGGCGGACGTGAAGAGAATGCCGATCGCTGTATCATTCTTGATACGACTGTTTTGGCTGACGAATCCAATCCCGAGTGCCGTCAGCAGACCCGTTGCGACCGCTCCGATGAAGAAGTTGATTCCAAGCAAGTAGGAAATCGCGACACCGGGTAAGACGGCGTGCGAAATCGCGTCGCCCATCAAAGACATGCCGCGCAGAATGATGAAACATCCGATCACGCCGCAAATCACACCGACCATGATGGACGTGATGAGTGCTTTTTGTAAAAAATCGTATTGAAAAATCGCTTCGATGAAATTCATGAGGAGACCTCCGCTTTCTTCAAGAAGGCAAGTGGATTCCCGTAAGCCCCTTCAATCGTATCTGCTTGCAAGACCTCTTCCGGTCGACCGTACGCGATTGCCGTCTTGTTAAGGAGTAATAATTCGTCAAAATAATCAGCTGCCTTACTCAAATCGTGATGGACGACGATGATCGTTTTGCCTTCGTCACGCAACGTGCGCAGGAGATCGATGATGACACGTTCACTGACGACATCGACACCGACGAACGGTTCGTCGAGTAATAAAAGTTCAGCTTCCTGTGCGAGCGCACGAGCTAAGAAGACCCGTTGTTGCTGTCCACCAGACAGTTCACCGATTTGGCGGTCGGCGAACTCGCTCATGCCGACGCGTTCGAGACAAGCACTCGCAAAAGCGCGGTGGTGTTTGTTCGGTCGTTTGAACAACCCGAGCTTCGGATAACAACCGATCAGTACGGCATCGAGGACACGAATCGGAAAATCCCAATCGATGGCACTCCGTTGTGGGACATAGGCGATTTGAGTTCGCGTCGCATCAATCGTTTGTCCGAGCAGGGTGATTTTTTTAGCTTGCGCAGGAATCAACTCCATTAAGGCTTTGATGAACGTTGATTTCCCGGCCCCGTTCGGACCGATGATGCCGACGAGCTGACCGGATAAAATGTTTAACGACACATCTTCAAGTGCCGTCGTCTCAAAATAGGAGACAGATAATTGTTCTACTTCTATGGCGTACATCGTACATGCTCCTTTCAAATTTTAATGAAGGTATAAAAAGTTTCCTTAGGGCAAAAAAAGAACTAAAAAAATTAGATTGCATAAAGTCATGTATCATTCGTTAAACTATAAATGTTTCCTTAGGGCAAACTTTAACGGGTTTGTCTGCAAATGTCAACTGGATTCAAAGGGGGGAGCTTTTGAACATCTCATGCTAAGATATAGAAGGAGAAAACGTGGGGGTGGTAACGTGAGTCAGTCGAATGAACAACAGTGGAAGTTATTGTTGCTGGATGCGCTGTTAAAAGAGCGTCGTGAACAAGCACAACAAGCGATTGAGGAAGTCTATCCATATGACTTAGCAAAGCTTTATGTTGAGCTAGAACCAGTCGAGCAAGAACGGCTGCTTCGTTATCTCAATCACGAGCGTTTAGCAGATGTCATTGAGGAACTTGAGCTTGAAAAACAATTAGAAGTCTTGCGTCGACTCGATGTCGAACATGCAGGTCACGTAATGGACTTGATGGAAAACGATGATTTAGTTGACCTCTTAGAAGAGCTGCAAGAAGAGGAAGTCGACCGCCTTCTGTCCGGTATGCGTCAGGATGAAGCGCTCGTCGTCCGAAACCTGCTGACCTATCCAGTCGAGACAGCCGGTCGCTTGATGACAAACCGTTTTATTTGGGTTTCGGAAGACTTCACGGTCGGAGAGACCGTCGAAAAGATGCGTGACTATATCGAGTATTCGGAAACGATTAATTATGTCTACGTCGTCAATCAGTTGAGTGAACTCGTCGGTGTCATCTCATACCGGAATTTAATTCTTGCGAATAATGCCGAGCAGATTGGTGACGTCATGGATCAAAAAGTCATCCGTGTATCGGCTGAAACCGATCAGGAAGATGTCGCGAAGATGTTCGAACGCTATGACCTCGTTTCGTTACCTGTCGTCGAAGGCGATGTACTCGTCGGTCTGATTACGGTCGATGATGCGTTAGATGTTTTACGGGAAGAAGCGAATGAGGACATCGAGAAGCTGGCAGCGTCCGGTAAGTCGATTGATTTTGAGACGAAACCACTGATTGCCGCAACACGTCGGTTGCCTTGGTTGATTTTATTACTGTTCATCGGCCTCGTTTCCGGTTCGATCATCAGTCAGTTTGAGGAGACACTATCGAAAGTCGTTGCGCTCGCCTTCTTCATGCCGATGATTGCCGGGATGACCGGAAACACAGGAACGCAATCACTTGCGGTCGTTGTCCGGGGGTTGATTACACGGGAAGTCGACAAAAAGGTCGTTACGCGTTTGATTTTACGGGAATTCCGCGTCGGTTTAATCATCGGGGTGACGTGTGGAATTTTAATCGCCATCATTGCCTATGTCTGGCAGGGAAATCCGATTCTTGGTCTCGTCGTCGGTAGTTCGTTAATCATCACGTTGATTTTCGGAACGCTCGCCGGGACAATCATTCCGCTGATTTTGCACCGGTTGAAGATTGACCCGGCGATTGCCTCGGGTCCACTCATTACGACGCTCAATGACATCTTGTCGTTACTCGTTTATTTCGGGATTGCGACTGCCTTTATCAATCATTTGATGTGAAACATTGAAGAAGCACGCCTGACGATTTGTCAGGCGTGCTTCTTTCGTGTAGACAAAGTTGTAGTCGTGAAAGGAGAGCGTCGTTCATTTCGTTGCTTTCCCCGCAGGAGTCAACGAAACATGATGCTTTTTAGGCGTGTCGCTTTGAAGACGAGAAAGCGCTATAAGGCAGTATACCTACATGAACTCTTCGACCTCGATAAGCGATACATCGCCTGAATCAAGGTGTCATCCGTGTCCAAACAGCGAGCGGACCGATATCATCAAATCCGGCTTCGAGTGCTGTGATCAGTTGATCGCCATACTCGTAGCCAACGATTCGTTGCCCGGGAAAATGGGCTGAACTGAGCCGAATGACATCGTCCCATAAGCGCTCGTCTAGATAATCCGATGTTAAATGCGAAAGTCCCGTCGTCTGTCCGTTCGAAAAAGCGATAAAGGCAGCTTGTTGTTGATCGGAGAAAAACAGGCGGACCTCTTTTCGATTGAATAGGTCACGTGGTAAGTCATGGACGTCGACGAGTTTGAAAAACTGTTCTGCAAGCCGCACGTTTGTCACGACCGTCCAGTCAGGCGGCAGGGCCAGACGATCATAAATCGGTTGGCGTGCAATCCACTCTGCTGTAAAGAGATGAGTCAGACCGTCTTTTGAAAAATCATAGCTCGCCGTACAATCTTTGATACTGCTTGCTGTATCGAACGTCAAGTGTTGATGGGGCGTCCGAATCATCACTTCTGGATACAGTGCAGGCACGTCTCCGGTCGCAATCCATTGATCGTCCGTTTCCTTTACGGTACAGCCGTGGAGCTCACAGATGAGCCGACACCAGTCGAAGTTGTTTTGAATCGCGGCTTGTCGCATCGGACGTTCTCCCTTCATCAATCTTCGTCGGGTTGCTTAATCAATACGTACGAGAGGGTAGCAATCAAGGTCAGGAACAGACCGCATCCAATCGTAATGTAGGCCATCGTGAAGATTTTACTAAGTGTCGTCGTCGGGACGAACGTCGGGTGACCGATCGTACTGAGCGTCGTGATGCAGAAATAGAGAGCATCGACGATCGATAAATTTTCTTCGGTGCTATAGAAAATTGTTCCGGAAACTAACGTCAACAAACAGAGGAACAGGAGTCCCTGGAAATAAGAAATCTGAAACGCTCGTCGAATGCCTTTGAACAACCGTGAAAAAATCGCTAAAAATGAAATCATACAAATCTCCTTAATGCTGACGCAATGTTTTGTCCATCGTATCATGAATCCGGTAATCATTTTTACCGTTGTTTTTGACGTCATACATCGCCTGGTCTGCATGGTGAATCAATGTATCAAGGTTGATCCCGTGGTCAGGTGAAAAACTGATCCCGATACTCGTTCGGATGTCGATTAATTCTTCAGCTAGCGTGAAAGGATTGACTTGGAACCGCTCGAGCAAGGACGTCGCGAAGTGGTGCAGCTGTTCTGGTGTCTGGTCATAGAGCAATAAGAAAAATTCATCGCCTCCGACACGTGCCGCAAATCCGATTTCTGCAACATGTTCTTCTAGCAGCTGTGCGATGTGAATTAAATATTCATCACCGATTTGATGACCGAACGTATCGTTGATCGCTTTGAATCCGTCGAGATCGACGACGGCAATCGAGCAACTCGCGTGTTGTAAGAGTTCCGCCGCGGCTGTTTCGTAAAAGCTGCGTCGGTTCGGAATCTTCGTCAAGGGATCGTTATAGGCGAAGAAACGAATCGCTTGTTCCGCCTCTTTCGAAGTTTGAATGTCACGAATGAGCAACATCCCATGCAGTTCTTGTTCGATGAAAACGAAATCCCCATCCATGACGACATACCGTTCCTGTTTTTGAATCGTCGCGACTTTCGTTTCGTATTCGATGAATTGATTAGAAGAGTCAAAGTGGTGTGTGTAATGTTCGAGCCAGTCCGTTCGCTTGTTTTGCGGCAAGTAATCAAGGAACGACTGTCCGACGAGTTCCGTTTCTTCGAGCAGTTGATAGGCGGCCGGATTAGCACTTTCGATGACGCCACTGCGGTCTAGAAGAACGATGGCTGACGGGTTCAAGTTGTAGAGTGTCGCGAAGCGTGTTTGATAAGAAGCCAAGAAATCAAATCGACGCATTGACATCGTGATGGCAGCCGCCCAAAAGAGTCCGCCATACATATACGCATACGGTGGGATCTTGCCGTAAAACGAAAAGTAACCGAACAAAATGTTCCAGATGAGTGTGAGCGAAGCAGCGAAAATCAGTAAGGTGATAATCCCCCGCCGCGCATCGTTTAATTGTTTGCGTGTATAAACAAGTAACGTGAAGACCAAGGTGTGAAACACGTTTCCGACGGTGATTGTAATTAAATAAGATGAATTGAATTCTGGGTAGATGAACAGACCGACTTGTTCAAAACGTTGGCTGTTGATGACATTCGTTTGAAAGAGATAAGTTACGAGGACGATGAGCATCGGTGCATAAAAAATCCCGGGATACAAAAAACGGGGGATTTTTTTTCGAAGATTTGAGACACGAAAGATAAAGTGAAGAGACGTACTAAATACAAGTAATCCGGCATTTCCGAACCAGTACGTCACGAAAGCCGGACTCATTTCAATCGGCGAAGCATTTCGGAAAAATTCGCCTAAGAACATCATCCCGTAAGCAAATGTGAACAGACTTAACAGGCGGTGTTCCGCTCGTTTCGGATTGCGTAAGAAAATGTCGACGGACATATAAAACATGATGAACGTGGGTAGTAGATAAACCGCGGTAAACAAAAATAATGTCGTCATGACAAGACCGCCCTTTCTAAGCTGTAGGTATATAGTCTCAGTATAGGACGTCTGACGAGAGGATGACGGCGTTTTTTTTACAAGAGGGAAATCATTCAAGATTTAATGTCAATTGACGTGTCTTCATGATACCGATTAATCCAGACGGATCGGCAGATGTCTTATGCGCGACGAAAGCCTCGTCGACCGGTGTCGTGCGGACGCGCAACGGTTTTGGTTCTTTCATGTGGACGAGGGCATAAACCAACTCAGCGATTTCACACGATGCTTGGCGCGTCGCATGGTGTTTCCGGTACAGACGTAAATAATTTTCGACGATTGGTTTAAAATCATCCTCATGCAAGCCGCCTGACTGCTCGAGCTGGTCAAGAACGTTTGCCGTGAAGTTCGTCTCGACGGCACCGGGCTCAATCAGTGTCACATCAATTGAAAAGAACGGTTTGTAATAGGTCGCGAGGCTTTCGAGTAAACCTTCGACGGCAAATTTGCTCGCACAATAAATTTCATTGAGTGGTTGTCCGACGAGTCCGCTCGTACTTGAAGTCGCGAGCAAGTGACTCCCGTGCGGTGCCGCTTTTAACAGGGGCAGACACTGTTCAATCGTTCGCATCACGCCAAAGACGTTCGTCTCAAACAGTTGGTTGATCTCATAACTCGTCGCCTGCCCGATTGCCCGCAGTAAGCCTTGGCCGGCATTACAAAACAAGACATCGAGATGACCGACCTCTTGTTCGATTTGGTGAGAAGCTGCTTTCAAACTTTTCGTATCCGTGACATCAAGTGTAATGAAGCGAAGGTGAGTGGAACTAAAGTCTTCAAGTGTTTCCGTTCGTTCGCGTACCCCCGCGTAAACTGTCCATCCGGATTCAGCAAAGCGACGAGCTGTCGCTAATCCGATTCCTGACGAGGCACCCGTAATTAACATGGATTTCATATCGTCGTCCCTCCTTATCTAATGTGGCATTAGTTTCCTTTACCCGAATCTGGATACGTTTTATTTGCATTAAAATTGCAATTTTTAATGAAAAAAATTAAAATAAAGGAAAGAATTGAATATAAGGAAGGTGCTTTATGGGTCAAGCAGAACGATTACAAAAGATGCGTGAATGGATTAAGACGACGCCGGAGCTGACGCTCGATCAACTGGTCGAAACGTATCAAATTTCGCGGGATACAGCACGGCGTGACATCATTCAACTGGAAAGTGAAGGCGATATCATTCGCATCAAAAACGGGCTTGTTCGTGCGGGGGCGAAGCGCACCTTGAAGTACGATCAACGGACGGAGCAACCAGAGAAAGAACGGATTGCAAAACGGGCCTCGATGCGAATCAAGCAGGATGACCGGATTGTACTCGATGCGGCGACGACGGTCGCGAAGATGACGGCGTATATTCCGTTCTATTCCTTACAGGTCATCACCAATTCACTCGAAATCGCGGAGCAAATCGGCGAACGGGCAAACGTCGACTTGTATGTCACGGGTGGTAAGTTCGATCCGCATGCGAAGAGTCTCGTCGGTATCAAAACAGCGGATGACATCCTGCATTATCAAGTCGACCGCGTGTTTCTCGGAGCGTGTGGACTGACAAGTGAAGGGGTGTTCGCAGAAAATTTAGAAGAAGCGATTGTCAAAAAGGCGATGATTCGGAGCGGGGCAGAAGTGATCGTCTTAGCCGATCGGACGAAGTTTGACAAACGTTTTTTCCATAAAGTCTGTAGCTTAGAACAACTCGATGTCCTGATTACGAACGAGCGCCCATCTGCGGATTGGGAAGAACGACTACATCAAGCAGACGTCACGATTGAAGTGGCGAAGGAGGAATTGACATGACACCGATTCAAACCACGATTGTCGGATTCGGCTTTTCAGCTGTAACGTTCCATGCCCCGTTACTCGAGGCGTTACCCGAATTCCATGTGCGACAAGTCGTCTCACGTGACGCAGGAAAAGTCCACCGTGTCTTTCCGGAAGCGCGTGTCGTTACGACGCTCGACGAGGCCTTGCACGATCAAGCGACAGAGCTCGTCGTCATTACGACGCCGACAGGTCTTCATTTCGAGATGGCGAAGCAAGCAATCGAAGCAAACAAACATGTCTTACTCGAAAAACCGGCCGTTGTTACGATTGAGGAAGGGGAGGGGCTACTGGCACTTGCCGAACAACATCGGGTGCATGTCGCCGTGTATCACAACCGTCGCTATGACGGTGACTTCCTGACGGTCGAGCAATTGATAGAAGCCAATGAAATCGGTGATTGGCAACTTCTCGAGTCACGTTTTGACCGTTACCGTCCGGTCGTCCGTGACCGCTGGCGGGAGAAGCAGGGAGCGGGTTCCGGCATCTTGTTTGATCTCGGTTCCCATTTGATTGACCAAGCGCTTGCCTTGTTCGGTGAACCGGACGAATTGACGGGTGACGTCTTGATGCAACGTGACGGGGCAGAGACGGATGACGGCTTCCATATCACGCTGCACTATGGCAAACGCCGGGTGATTCTTCGCTCGACATCGTTCGTTCAAGGACCGACACCACGTTTTGAGTTGCACGGTACGCGGGGAAGCTATGTGAAATACGGGATGGACCCGCAAGAAGCGCGACTTGCTTCAGGGCGGGAAGCGGACGGGACATTAGGTGAGGACGACCCGGAGGACTTTGGTCATCTGCAGCTGGCAGAACAGGCAGCAGAACGGCTGGAAACGCTATCCGGAAACTACCTCGGCTATTACCGCGACTTAGCGGACGGGTTAGCGACAGGACGACTGCCGGTCGACTTGCATGATGCTTTGAAGACAATGAAGCTGATCGAAGCCGTCCGCAAAAGCAGTGAAGATGGGCGGACGATCTGTCGGAAGGAGTGGGACAGATGAACATCGAAACTTTACTCGAACAAGAACAACAGCTCGTCTTGACGAGTTTGACGAATCAAGAGGCGATTGCTGCCGGACAATACGTCATTGAGCGGGCACTGCGCGAAGAGTTAGCGGTTGCCGTCGAAATCAAACGCAATGGGCAACGTCTCTATTACGCGGCACTCGAAGGAACGGCTCCCGATCAAGAAGAATGGATTCGCCGTAAATCAAACGTCGTCACCCGTCACGGACATAGCTCGCTCTACATGCGTGTCTACAATAAACTGAAACAACGGTCCTACCATACGATGTACGCCGTTGCGCCAGGCGATTATGCGGATGCGGGGGGATCGTTTCCGATTCGGGTCGCAGGCGTCGGGATCATCGGTACACTGACCGTGTCAGGGTTGTCGCAAGAGGCCGATCATCAATTAGCGATCGATGCGTTGACTTTTTTAAAACAACGAATGGCGTAAGGAAAAACCGTGTCCCCGATTCAGGGAACACGGTCTTTTCGATTGTTAAAAATAAAAAATGTTTCTTATATCTGTTTCCGATTGTTCGATTTTACTAGTTCGTGGGTGACTTTCTCACCGGATGCAGGTACGAATCCGAGGCGCCGATAAAAACCATCTGCGGCATCAGAGAAGAGTACGAGCCGGTCGTAACTTAAGAAAGCTTCCCGAATCATTTTCTCGAGTAAGCTCGTTCCGACTCCTTTGGACCGTGCTTCAGGTAAAACATAGACGTGGCGAATCCGGCCGGTCGAAGCTTCGTGCGGTTGTTTCGTATAACCACCACAGGCGATGGGTTGCCCCATCGGCGAAAGAACGATGAATAGCGCCTCACCGGTCTCTTGAAAGGTTTCATCGCGACGATTTCGTAACATGTACTCAATAAATTGAAATCCTTCCTGCGAGCTTTTCGCAAGTAAAGGCAACCAATTATAGCTGTCAAAATCGTTTACTCGTTCAACTGTCATCTCCATCGTCAATTCCTCCTTCTTCTCCCTCCATTATTCCTTTTTTAGTGAGGACAGAAACACAAAAATGAAGCAAATTAATCTTTTTTCGAATAGAGACTGGATTTTTAAAAGCCATTTTGCGTATAATGAGAAGTAATGGATTGAACGCAAATGAAAGGAAGTGGCCGTCACAATGAGCCTCAGCCGTTTGAGTAAAGAAAAAATTACTGAACTTTCACTGATTGAATTCGTCAATGAAATGCTTCAAGAAGCTGGCGAACAGCCAATCACTTTCGATGACATCACGAAAGAAATTGAAAAGTATCATTCGTTTACAGGTGAAGAAGACAAGTTCGAGAAACTTGCTCAACTCTATACAGACATGAACATCGACGGAAACTTCGTTAACGTCGGAGCAAACCGTTGGTCACTCCGTGCTTGGTATCCGTTTGATAAATCAGACGAGGATCTCGTCATCGAAGCACGTCAACGTGGTGAACTCGATGAGTTCGAAGAAGAGTTCAACTATGACGCAGAAGAAGATGAATTCGAGACGATCGAAGATGACCTCGATACATTTGCGAAGACAGCGGACTATGATTCAGCTGACGACACAGAAGACGATTCTTTCAAGAAAGTTGCAGCAATCGACGATCTTGAAGATGATTTAGAAGAAGACGATCTCGAAGACTTCGAGGACGATGAAGAAGAAGTATAAACAACCGTACAGCTGCGATTTCGAGTAAGAAATCGTAGTTTTTTCATTGACGGCTGACTAAGGACGAAAGATTTTTATTTGTTAAAAATCTGCTTGACGAAGTTTTCGGAATGACGTAAGTTAGTCATGGGCTTCTTTAAGCAACGTGCTTAATTTCAGCAAAAGTGTCTCCTGCAAATGGGGGCACTTTTGCTTTTTTTATTTTATTAGACCTCTGCTAGATTTTTGGACTTGAGAAGGGAGCATTTTATTCATGACAAAGTATATTTTCGTAACCGGTGGGGTAGTATCTTCGCTTGGAAAAGGAATCACGGCTGCTTCACTCGCACGGTTGCTCAAAAACCGTGGTCTGAACGTCACGATTCAAAAATTTGACCCATACATCAACATCGATCCAGGTACGATGAGCCCATATCAACACGGTGAAGTATTCGTAACGGATGATGGCGCTGAGACCGATCTTGATTTAGGTCACTACGAGCGTTTCATCGACATCAACTTGAGCCAAAACGCAAACGTGACATCCGGTCGCATCTATTCGACAGTTCTCAAAAAAGAGCGTCGCGGTGATTACAACGGTGGAACGGTTCAGGTCATTCCGCACATCACGAATGAAATCAAGGATCGTGTCTTCCGTGCCGGTAAAGAGACAGGCGCAGATGTCGTCATCACGGAGATTGGTGGAACAGTAGGGGATATCGAGTCGCTTCCGTTCATCGAAGCCATTCGCCAAGTCAAGAACGATATCGGAAAAGAAAACGTCATGTATGTTCACTGTACGCTCGTCCCGTATCTTGCAGCAGCAGGTGAATTGAAAACGAAACCGACACAACACAGTGTCAAAGAACTCCGCAGCTACGGAATTCAGCCGGATATTATCGTGCTTCGTTCAGAGCATGCGGTCCCGCAAGAAATGAAAGATAAAATCGCACTCTTCTGTGATACACGTCCGGAAGCCGTCATCGAAGCACAAGATGCATCGACATTATACGAAGTACCGCTCAACTTGCAACGTCAAGGCATGGATCAACTCGTTTGCGATTACTTCAAGTTCGATACACCGTCAGCTGACATGACAGCGTGGAAGCAACTCGTCCATACGGTGACGCATCTTGAGAAGAAAACGAAGATTGCACTCGTCGGAAAATACGTTGA
Source organism: Exiguobacterium sp. s102 (assembly GCF_018618635.1). Taxonomy (NCBI): domain Bacteria; kingdom Bacillati; phylum Bacillota; class Bacilli; order Caryophanales; genus Exiguobacterium; species Exiguobacterium sp. s102. The sequence goes on along the minus strand of NZ_JACSML010000007.1, from coordinate 80,927 downwards.
GCTCCGTGACGCGTACATCTCAGTTGCTGAATCGCTCAAACACGCCGGTTTCGCCTTCAATAGTGACATCGACATCGACTGGATCAATGCAGAAGACGTGACGCGTGAAAACGTCGCCGAATTACTTGGTTCAGCAGATGGAATTCTCGTTCCAGGCGGATTCGGAGAACGCGGCATCGAAGGAAAAATCGAAGCGACGCGTTTCGCACGTGAAAACAACGTTCCGTTCTTCGGCATCTGTCTCGGCATGCAGCTTGCAACAGTCGAATTCGCACGTAACGTCTTGAACCTCGAAGGGGCACACTCGGCTGAAATTGACCCGTCGACACCATATCCGATCATCGACTTGCTCCCTGAACAAAAGGACATCGAAGATCTCGGTGGAACGCTTCGTCTCGGTCTGTACCCGTGTAAGCTTGAAGAAGGTTCAAAAGCACGTGCGGCGTATTCGAGCGAGCTTGTCTACGAACGTCACCGTCACCGTTACGAGTTCGGGAACGAGTTCCGTGAGCAGTTCGAAGCGAACGGCATGATTTTCTCGGGTACGAGTCCGGACGGCCGTCTCGTTGAAATCATCGAGATTCCAGAACATAAATGGTTCGTCGCGTGTCAGTTCCACCCGGAATTGATTTCACGTCCAGAACGTCCGCAAGCACTCTTCCATGACTTCATCCGAGCGTCACTTGGAGAATAAGAAGTAGGACGAGCAAATCAACCCCCTGTCTCCAAGCGGAAACAGGGGGTTTTGGCGTGTAGACAAACTCTTATGAAGCGTCAAGAGTCTGCATGAGCTTGCTGTCATGACAAGCTTTCCTGTCTCGACTCGTCTTCAAAACGTCTGCATCACTTGTCTTTCCCTACGATATTGCCTAAAAAGCGTTTTTTTTCGTTTTTGCCGCTGCTAGCGCGAAATCGCATCTTTCCCTGTAGGAGTCACAGGCTACGAATCTATGATTGTGAAGGGGACATATCTCTAAAATTTCAATGATTCCGTAGTTTAAGGACGCTTTTTAAATTTATCTGCTATAATGATAGCGAATTCATTCCTACAAATTTAAGTGGAAGGTGTAGATAGCGATGACCGCCAAGTATAAGCAAGTTGCAGAACAAATCGAGACGGATATCGTAAATCACGTCTATCAACATACAAACAAGTTGCTCACAGAAGACGAATACGCGACAAAATATGGAATCAGCCGTAATACTGTCCGAAAAGCGATTGAGATTCTTGTGAATAAAGGATATGTCTATCAAGTACAAGGGAGTGGGGTGTTCGTTCGGGATCATTACAACAGCGATTATGTGAATCTCGAAAAACTCCAAGGATTGACTAGTGACTTTAGTGGACGGAAAGTCGAGACGCGTGTCCTTGCGTTTGAGCAGACGACAGCAAACGAAGAAGTTGCAGAACGAATGAAGTGTCCGGTCGGAACACCCGTTTATTACGTCAAGCGTCTTCGTCTGGTCGACGATCATCCTTTTTCAGTCGAGGATTCCTATTTTCGTAAAAGTTTAGTCATTTACCTTGATGAAAACATTATTCAGAAATCAATTTATAACTATTTACGTAATGATCAAAAACTCGCGATTGGCTTTGCTGATCGCGTCATCTATGCTGATTTTTTGAAATCAGATGACGCAGTATTACTCGAGCTAAAAGAAGATGATCCAGCCTTGCTCGTCGACAACACTGTGTATTTAACGAATGGTCAAATCTTTGACGTATCACGTGCTACACATCATTTTCGACATGTCAAAATGCTTAAAGTCTCCAATATCAAATCATGAACGTAGGCGAGAGAGTCATCTCGCTTACGTTTTTTTGTTCACATTTTATTCAATAAGAAAGGGTTTACATAAAATTTAACGCGTGCTATTATCAACTTGTAGAATTTGTACCTATGAATTTTAGTTATCCATACAAAAAGGAGAGATACAATGGTTTCTGAAACGATTGACATTACACCGGAAGATATATTTGGTCTCATCGCCCTCTCGGGAGACGCGAAAGCCAGTTACCACCAGGCAATGCTCCTCATGCAAGAAGGGAAAGTCGCGGAAGCGAATGAAGCGGTCAAGACAGGGGATGCAACATTAAAAGAAGCGCACGGCATCCAAACGAAATTCGTCACGCTTGAAGCGCAAGGGAAAACAGCTACAGTAGGTGTCTTGATGGTACATGCTCAAGACCATTTGATGAATACGATTCTTGTAAAAGAAATGCTCGGATACATGATGAATATGCAAAACGAAATCAACCAACTGAAGGGAATGGATCAAAAATGATGAAAATCGGACTTTTCTGTGCAGCAGGTATGTCAACAAGTATGTTAGTGGAAAAAATGAAAGCGGTTGCTACTGAACGTGGTCTTGAAACGGAAATCGCAGCGTACCCGGAATCGGAAATGGAAACGTATGTGGATACAATCGATGTTGCGCTCCTTGGACCACAAGTCAAATATTTACTTGCGAAAGGTAAACAAATCTGTGAACCAAAAGGTGTTCCGATTGATGTCATCAATACGGTTGACTACGGCATGATGAACGGAACAAAAGTACTGGACCATGCGATCAAACTCGCAAATAAATAAACGGGGTGACGACTTTGAAAATGCCTAAAAATTTCTTGTTTGGTGCTGCTTCTGCCTCTTATCAAGTCGAAGGTGCATGGAACGAGGACGGGAAGGGTGTCTCGAACTGGGATGTCTTCTCGAAAATTCCAGGAAAGACATTTGAAAATACAAACGGTGATGTCGCGATTGATCACTATCACCGTTACAAAGAAGATATCGGACTGATGGCTGAAATGGGACTCGAGTCATATCGTTTCTCCATCTCTTGGCCACGCATCTTCCCGAATGGCACGGGGGAAGTGAATGAAAAGGGATTAGAGTTTTACAACAACGTCATCGACGAGTGCTTAAAACACAACATCGTACCATTCGTGACGCTGTACCACTGGGATCTTCCGCAAGTACTTGAAGAACGAGGCGGCTGGCGGAGTCAGGAGACGGTCGCTGCGTTCGTCCGTTTTGCCGAGACTTGTTTTGAGGCTTTTGGGGATCGCGTCCGCAACTGGATCACCTTTAACGAGACGGTCATCTTTTGTTCGCTCGGCTACTTGTCAGGTGCACACCCACCAGGAATCGAAGGAGATGCAAAGGCGTATTTCCAAACGACGCATAACGTCTTCGTCGCACATGCGCGCACGATCGAAAGTTTTAAGCAGGCGGGTTATGAAGGTGAGATTGGCATCACACATGTGTTTAATCCAGCGTTCAGCATCGATAATGAGGCGGATAATAAGTTTGCTGAGATGCATGCGAATGAATTTTCGACACACTGGTTCTATGATCCAATTTTAAAAGGAACATATCCGGAATATGTCGTCAAACAATTGGACCAACAAAATCTTCTTCCTGACTGGACGGAAGAGGAGCTCGACTTGCTCAAACGGACAGCTCCGATGAATGATTTCATTGGTCTTAATTATTATTGCCCGCAACGTGTCATGAAAAATGATACAGCACTCGTCATGGCAGGCGGACGTGAAAATTCGACAGGTCGCCCTGGGAATCCGTCGTTCGATGGTGTTTACAAGACGGTCTTGATGGATGATAAAGTGTATACGAAGTGGGGCTGGGAAATTGCACCGGATGCTTTCCTCGAAGGAATGCGGATGCTAAAAGCCCGTTATGGCGATATCAAAATCTACATCACAGAGAACGGACTTGGTGACGTCGATCCAATCGTCGGCGAAGAAATCAAAGATACACCACGAATCGAATACATTGAAGGTCATTTACGTGCGGTGAAGCATGCCGTTCAAGAAGGGATCAACGTCTCGGGTTACTATGCGTGGTCGGTCATTGATCTTCTGAGCTGGCTGAACGGCTATAAAAAACAGTACGGCTTCATCTATGTCGATCATGTAAATGGTCTTGCTCGTAAAAAGAAACAGTCGTTCCATTGGTATCAAGAAATCATCGCCACGCGCGCTGCAGACCTATAAGGAGGTTTCCGAATGAGCCGTCTAGAAACCGCATTCGAAAAAGTCACACCAGCTTTTGCTCGTTTTGCGAATGCAAAACCTGTTCTCGCTATTAAAGATGGATTTATTTTGACAATGCCGATGACTATCATCGGATCACTTTTCCTACTGATTTTGGCACTTCCGATTCCGGGGTGGGCAAATTTCATGTCAGGGTTATTTGGGGCAGATTGGACGTTACCGCTGACGCAGGTCGTTGGAGCGACATTCGACATCCTCGCTTTGATTGGTGTATTCGGGATTGCCTATTCCTACGTCAAAAATGAAAAGATTGAGGGGGTGCCGGCTGGTATCCTTGCAATTATCTCGTTTTTAATCATTACTCAAGCTTCAGTCCTTTCGGAATCAGGAGAAGTCGTAAACGGGGTCGTGCCAAAAGTTTGGACAGGCGGACAAGGGGTCATGGCAGCGATTCTTGTTGGATTAGTTGTCGGGTTCGTTTATTCGCAGTTCATCAAGCGTGGAATCAGTATCAAAATGCCGGATGGCGTCCCACCAGGTGTGGCCAATTCGTTTTCAGCGCTCGTACCGGGATTAGCTGTCATCACACTGTCAGTTGTGACGTTTGCGGTATTCCAGGCGTTCGCTGATCGGACGTTCACGGAAGTCATTTATGACGTGCTTCAAGCACCGATTCAAAACTTAACAGATACGCTTGCCGGAGCAGTGCTCATCATGGTCTTGATGTCTGTTATGTGGTGGTGCGGCATTCATGGTGCGGCAATCATCATGGGGATTATGGGACCATTGTTGACAGCAAATGCATTGCAGAACCAAGCGCTCATCGACTCGGGGAAAGAACTTGTCGTCGGAGAGAATGCAAAGATCGTTACGATTCAGTTTCTTGATGTATTTACGAAACTTGGAGGTACTGGAATTACGATTGGTTTCATCATCGCCACGCTTATGGTTGCGCGTTCAGCTCACTTGAAGCAGTTCGGTAAATTGTCACTTGCACCGAGTCTGTTTAACATCAATGAGCCAGTCATCTTTGGGATGCCGATCGTCTTCAATCCGGTCATGTTTATCCCGTTCGTCATTGTTCCGGCGATTGCATCATTCATGGTCTATTTCACGATTTTGTGGGGATGGGTCGAACCGTTTAATGCCTTGCAAGTTCCGTGGACGACTCCGCCAATCATCTCAGGGTTCTTGATAGGAGGATGGCGGGCAGCACTCTTACAGATTGCGACGATCGCTATGTCCGTTGCGATTTACTTGCCTTTCGTTCGAATGCAGGATCAAATCTCATATGGAGAAGAAGTCAAAGCACAGGAAGATCAAGCTTCGGCATAAAACCGTGCTCATAGAAAAACCGATCGATTCCTCTTTTGAAACAATAGGGGAGTCGGTCGGTTTTAATTGTTTTGTATGGAACCATGTATTTTGTGCGCCACCCATCGAAAGAGGACGACATGAAAGAGTGATACTCGGTTAAATTTTTGCAAAGATCGTATCTAGGATTCAGCAGTCACTATTATAGAAGAAAAGCGTCAAGCCCACTCTTCCGTCATCTCTTGCAGTTGCGTCAAGATATGTGTCAGCAAAAAGGCTCCGAGGGCAAGACTTGGCAACCCGTGACGCGAGCCGTCTTCAGCCGGGAGCAACCCTTTATTGAATTTTAAGGCAAGTGGTGCGATGGAGCGCTCGAGCGTCTCTGTTACATCTCCAAGCGTGACAATTGCATACGGTGTATGCCACGAGTCATAGCGGGCGAGTGATGCTTGGAAGTCGGGGCGTTCCGTATCCGGTGTAAATATGAGAATCCGGTCGACGGCATGGAGTGTTTTATGATTTTTAATCTGTGAGACACGTTTCATTTGGTCCGGACCTTCGGACAACATCGGATAAAGACCTTCGAATTCGCCGTAAGCATCAACATAAACGGTACCCTCTCCGACGAGCGCTTGAGCCAGCAAACGGACGACATCGAACAATTCATCCTCTTGTTTGACGAGACTTTGCAGTTTTCCGTTGAATTGAGTCGCTAAAATTTTCATCATGGGTGAACATCCTCTCTAAATTTCTATCACAGACAGTATATAGCAAGTTTTACTTTAATGTAGAATGGAAATAACTAGAGGGGGAGTGTGAAAGATGAAAGGGAGACTACTCATCGCGGAAGATGAGCCGGGCATACGGAATTTATTGGCACAGTTATTCAAGGCGCAAGGGTACATCACGGATTTAGCGGTCGATGGAATCGAGACGATTGAACGATTACGCGAAGCGGATTACGATCTGCTGCTGATGGACGTCAACATGCCTGGCAAAACAGGGATTGAAGTGTTGCGTCATCAAGACCAAATCGGACGTCCGATCCGGACGATTTTAATGACGGCGCTCAGTGAAAAAGAAGCGATGGAAGAAGCGAAACGACTCGGTGTCGTCGCCTTCTTCGGAAAGCCGTTTGATATCTTTGAACTGAAAAAAGAAGTGACTGTGCAGATTTCGAGCGATGTAAGCGGTTAATCCTTCACGTCGTCGTCACAAACCTGAAAACAGAGCGAAATGCTGTACGTTCAAGCGAATCAGTATGTTATAATCAGTCTGAAATTACACGATTCCGTGTAAGCAGCGATCAAAACAGAGGAGGATGTCATTATGCCATTAGTATCTATGACAGACATGTTAAACAAAGCTCTCGAAGGTAAGTATGCAGTAGGTCAATTCAACATCAACAACCTCGAGTGGACACAAGCGATTCTCGGTGCGGCTCAAGAAGAGCAGTCACCAGTTATCCTTGGTGTATCTGAAGGTGCAGCACGTCACATGGGCGGATTCTACACGGTTGTTAAAATGGTAGAAGGTCTCGTTCACGACATGAAAGTAACAGTTCCTGTTGCGATTCACCTCGACCACGGTTCAAGCATTGAAAAATGTAAAGAAGCGATCGACGCTGGATTTACATCTGTAATGATCGATGATTCACACAGCCCAATCGACACAAACATCGAAACAACTAAAGCAGTTGTTGAGTATGCACATGCTAAAGGTGTTTCTGTTGAAGCAGAAGTTGGAACTGTCGGTGGACAAGAAGACGACGTCATCGGTGACGTTATGTACGCGAAACTTGACGAGTGCGTTCGCATCGTTAAAGAAACAGGAATCGACACGCTCGCTCCAGCACTCGGTTCTGTACACGGTCCTTACAAAGGTGAACCAAACCTTGGTTTCGCTGAAATGGAAGAAATCCGTAACGCAACAGACCTTCCACTCGTTCTTCACGGTGGTACAGGAATCCCGACACACGATATCGAAAAAGCGATTTCGCTCGGTACTTCTAAAATCAACGTCAACACAGAGAACCAAATCTCATTCGCGAAAGTCGTTCGTGAAGTATTGGCTGAGAAACCAGAAGCATATGACCCACGCGTATTCATCGCACCAGGTCGCGAAGCAATCAAACAAACAGTCATCGGTAAGATGCGTGAGTTTGGTTCAAGCAACAAAGCATAATTTTTATCCTTTAAAATGCGGTAGACTCCGGTCTATCGCATTTTTTTTCATCTAGAAAGCAAACTGTTTTTGGAAAACGTTAGGACTTCGAGCGAAAAAAATTTATAATGGAACAGTAAGCGATTTCAAGGGAATACTTTAAGGGATGAAAGGGGAAGGATTAAAATGAGATTTTTTATCGACACAGCGAACGTAGAGGATATTAAAAAAGCACATAAAATGGGGATTTTAGATGGGGTTACAACAAATCCATCACTCGTCGCAAAAGAAGGCGTCGACTTCCATACACGTCTCCGTGAGATTTGTGAAATCGTCGGGGATGTATCCGTCAGTGCGGAAGTCATCGCACTCGATGCAGAAGGAATGATTCGTGAAGGGAAGGAACTCGCACAAATCGCACCGAACATTACGGTAAAGGTTCCGATGACACCTGCTGGTCTTGAAGCAGTTGCAGCATTGTCAAAAGAAAAAATTACGACGAACGTGACATTGATTTTCAATCCGAACCAGGCACTTCTCGCAGCACGTGCTGGAGCGACATACGTTTCGCCGTTCCTCGGGCGTCTCGATGACATCGGGCAAGATGGAATGGGACTCGTCGAAACGATTGCGCAAATCTTCGTTGTCCATGATATTCCGACACAAATCATTGCAGCATCGATTCGTAATCCGATTCATGTCACGAATGCAGCACTTGCAGGTGCAGATATCGCGACGATTCCGTTCAACGTCATTGAGTCGTTGACACACCACCCATTGACGACTCAAGGAATCGAGAAGTTTCTCGCGGACTGGGAAAAAGCCCAGCAATAATAGATGGTGAAGAAAGGTTGATGGATAGTGGACATTTTGCATATCGTAGGGCAACAACGCCTTGAAGGAACGGTCTTGATCAGCGGTTCGAAACAAAGTGCGATTCCATGCCTCGCGGCCGCACTCTTGACGGATCAGCAAGTCGTACTTGAGGGTGTGCCGGACATTGGCGACGTTACGACGATGATCCAAATCATGGAGACGCTTGGAGCCGTCGTGACACGTCAAGGCGATATGGTGACGATTGACCCGAGTCAAGTCGAACCAATGCCTTTGACGGGAGCGGAGACACGGAAATTACGTGGATCAATCTACCTCATGAGCATTCTTGCAGCGCGATTTAAACAGGGGGTCGTCGGTTTACCCGGTGGCTATGCCATCGGTCCTCGACCGATTGATTTACACATTAAAGCACTCGAGCGTCTCGGTGTTTCGATGCGAAACGAACAAGGTGTTTACTACATGCGTGTCGAAGAGTTGAAGGGTAACCGCATCTATCTTGATTTACCTTCCTTCGGTGCGACAATCAGTGCGTTACTCGTCGCCGTCATGGCTGAAGGAACGACAGTGATTGAAAATGCCGCCTATGATCCGGAAGTAATCGATGTCAGTACGATGCTTACGAACATGGGAGCGAGTGTCAAAGGTGCAGGGACCGATGAAATTCGCATCAAAGGGATTAAATCGCTTCAAGGCTGTCGTCATACACTGATTCCTGACCGGATGGAGGCGGGAACGTTTCTGACGATGGGCGCCGTCCTTGGACGCGTCACGGTCGACAACGTCATTCCGTTACATCTTGAAAGCATCATTCAAAAGCTCGAACGGTTCGGTGCGAAGGTTGAAGTCGCAGACGATGCAGTCACGGCTTCAATCGGGGAAATGAAACCGGTCGATATCAGGGTTTTCCATTACGGTGGGTTTCCGAGTGACATGCAACCAATCATCTCAGCGGCGCTTTTGCAAGCGAAGGGTGCGAGCATCGTTGTTGATAAGCTGTACCCCCAACGTTTCCGTCACGTCCAAGAAATGCGTCGCCTGAGTGCACGGATTACGCATGAAGATGCTGCTTCCATCATCATCCGCGGTGGTGAAACGTTGTTTGGGGCAGAACTCGAGGCGAAAGATCCGCGTGGCGCGGCAGCACTCGTTCTAAGTGGAATGCTCGCTTCAGGCGAAACGTTGTTGCATCATGCTGAACTCATCGATCAAAGTTATGAACGGTTCGATGAAAAGTTAAAAGGGCTCGGGGCCCTCGTATGGCGCGAAACGGTCTGACCGATTTTTAGCAAAAGAGAGGGGACATACACATGGAAAGAAGTCTATCAATGGAACTTGTACGCGTAACAGAGGCGGCGGCACTTGCCTCTGCCCGCTGGATGGGGAAAGGTTTGAAGAATGAGGCAGATGACGCGGCGACGAGCGCAATGCGTGATGTCTTCGATACGATCCCGATGAAGGGAACGGTCGTCATTGGCGAAGGTGAGATGGATGAAGCACCGATGCTCTACATTGGAGAAAAGCTTGGAAATGGATATGGCCCACGACTCGATGTTGCCGTCGACCCGCTTGAAGGAACGAACATCGTCGCAAAAGGAACATGGGGTGCGCTTGCCGTACTCGCTGTTGCAGATGCCGGCGATTTGCTCCATGCACCGGACATGTATATGGATAAAATTGCTGTCGGTCCGGAAGCGGCAGGTCACGTCAGCTTAGATGCGACGATTGAAGAAAACATCGCCGCTGTCGCGAAAGCTAAAAATAAAGACATCGAAGACGTCGTCGTCTCGATTCTTGATCGTGAACGTCATGAAGAAGTCATTCAACGGATTCGGGCAACGGGAGCACGGATTCGCTTGATTGGTGACGGTGATGTCGCAGCGGCAATCAATACCGCATTCCCGCATACAGGGATTGATTTACTGCTCGGTTCAGGCGGAGCGCCTGAAGGTGTGCTTGCAGCCGTTGCGCTCAAATGTCTCGGCGGTGAACTCCAAGGCCGTCTGCTTCCTGCAGACGAGGCGGAAGTCGCACGCTGTAAAAAGATGGGGATTGAAGATCCGTCAAGAATCCTCATGATGGACGATCTTGTTTCAGGAGATGACTGTATCTTTGCTGCAACGGGCGTAACGGACAGTGAGCTGATGAAAGGTGTTCAGTTCTCCGGACAAGGTGGACAAACGCACTCTGTCGTCATGCGCGCAAAATCAGGAACCGTTCGTTTCGTCGAAGGACATCACTCGTTCAAAAAGAAACCGAAGCTCGTCATCAAGTAATGCATGAAACTGAGCAAAACAAAGAAAGACCTTTCCGATTTTTTCGGAAAGGTCTTTCGGACTGTAGACAAAGTGCTATCAGGAAAAAAAAGCGTCTTTATTTGTTGCTTTCCTCGGGCGAGGCGCAAGCCGTTGCTCCTTGGTCCTTACGGACAACGAGCAGGGTCTTGCCTGCCTCTGAAAGTGCGTTAAAAACGCACTTTTTCCCGTAGGAGTCAACGAAACATGACGCTTTTTAGCTAATACCGTGACCAAAAAGCCGGACATGGAGACGTTTTAGAGCGCAATCCGTTTCGAATCGCTTAGAACCGCGAAAAGCAATCGGTCGCGACCCTGCAGCTTTGCTGTAGCGGCGTGACCGATTGCCGCTTTGAAGACGAGGCGAGACAGGGAAGCGCGAACGGATTGCATCTCGATACCATATGTTTACGCTTTTTAATAGTTTGTCTACACGCTGAAAGACCTTTCCGATTTTTTCGGAAAGGTCTTTTTCTTTTGTGAACCAACTATTCTTTCAACGGTGCTTGGACGGAAGCGCTCATCTTTGTGAGTGTTTGACGTGGTAAGAGCCGCGTCAGGAAAACATAGAAGGCATTGCTTGCACCAGGAATCACCAGCGTCTTGCCTTGCATGTATCCATCGAAGGATAGCTTAGCGACGGTTGGCGCATCCATGATGCCGGGGCGTTTAAACAAACGGGAAGCAGACAGGCCGGCCGTCGCTTCGAAATCGGTATGGGTCGCACCGGGACAAACCGCCGTGACTTGAATGCCGTAAGGCGCGAGTTCCTCTGCTAAAGCTTCGGAAAAACTTAAGACGTAGGCTTTTGTTGCATAATAGACGGCTAGGAACGGACCGGCTTGAAATGCTGCCGTCGAAGCGATCTGTACGATCCGACCTTGTATACCTTGGTCCCGCATCCGCTGTGCATAAGCTTTTGTCAGATGAGTCAGGGCCCGGATGTTGACATCAATCATGTTCAGTTCACGTGAAAGTTCGGTTTCGAGAAACTCACCAAATAATCCGAAACCGGCATTGTTGATTAAGAGATCGACCGAATCATCTTTTGTCGCCCGAAGGAGGGCTTCGATGTGGAGGGGCTGTCCGATGTCGTAAGGATAGACCTCAGCCGTTCCTCCTTCTTGTTCGACGAGATACTTCGTCTCGAACAGTTTTTCGGCATTGCGCCCGACGAGCAGCAGATGATCTCCTTGCATGCCATATAACCGTGCGAGCTCGCGACCGATTCCTGCTGAGGCTCCTGTAATCAATACGTTCATAGGATCACGCTCCTGTTTCGTGGATTGAATTGATAGAAAAAGGGTATTAACTAGACGATAGCGCAGAACAAACAAAAAAGCGATTGAGCCGATGCTCAACCGCTTGGACGATCGTGTTTGGATTAAAGGTAAGAACCGGCTCCGACGAGACGTGAACCCCAGTATCCTGATTTGAAGCTTGAGTATTTAACGCCACCCGTTTCCGAGTTGACCATGCTTGTCTTGCTTGTCGCGATACCAACGTGTTGGATGCCGCTACCGTGTGAGAAGAAGACGAGATCTCCCGGTTGAACGCTTGAGACGCTGACTTTCTTAGATGAAGAGTATTGTGAAGAAGATGAGCGTGGAAGTGTTTTTCCAGCTGCTTTCTTATAAACGTAGCTTGTGAAACCAGAGCAATCAAAACCACGTGTTGTTGTACCGCCCCAGACGTAAGGCGTACCTTTATGTTTTGCTGCTTCGCTTAAGATCTTTGTACGTGTTGAAGAAGAAGTCGTTGTTTTCTTAGCTGTTGAAGTTGATGTTTTTTTCTTGTATGTTTTTGTATACTTCGTGTACACGTAACGTGTTTTCCCACCGTAATAAATCTTCGTCCAGCTACCTGACTTTCCTTTATAACGGAATGTTTGACCTGCGTTAACTTTACCGACGATTGAAGATTTTGTAGAGGCACCTGAACGAACGCGTAATCCGTTATCCATGATTTTGACTTTAGTAATTGTAGCAGCTTCAACTTTACCTGTTCCCACTGACGCAAAACCTGAAACCACTAATGCGGCTGTCGCGACCGATGCTAGAAAACGTTTCATATGTGAATTCCTCCATTTTAATTAAAATTTATGTGACCGAGTTATATAATGAAATCATCAAGTGTTTGTTTAGGCAGTCATCCTTACGACTTTGTAAGTTTTTCTCTGCAGGAATATCTTAGCATGCGGTCGTGTGAAAACGTTTTTTCAGTTCCGCTACAAAATACCGCTTTTCTGTAATATAACTGCAATAATATCGTGGAATATTACAAAGAAGAAATTTCCATTCGCTAAATCACGACGAAAGTGGTAGATATGTGATACCTTTAATTCACAAAAGATTTTTTTGCTTTATCATTAAATACGTTACAGAACTTTGCTGTTGAATTTATAAAGAATAGGTGAATGCATATGCCAACTGAAAAAACCGATAAACCAGAACGTTCCTATACACTTGCCCAACTCGGTAATCTGACATTGAAGGATCTATATGAAATTGCGAAAGCAAAAAATGTTCCGCAATACCGGGAAGCGCGAAAGCGTGAGTTAATGTTCAAGATTTTAAAAGCACAAGCAGAATCAACCGGTCTCTACTTCCTCGAAGGGGTGCTTGAAGTCATCCCCGGCAATCCACAGATGCAAAACGATGGTGGTTTCGGCTTCCTTCGTCCCATCAACTACTCACAATCCTCTGAAGATATCTACATCGCCGCTTCACAAATTCGTCGTTTTAATCTTCGTAATGGAGATGTCGTCACGGGAAAAGTCCGGCCACCGAAGGAAAATGAACGTTTCCAAGGTTTATTGAGCGTTGAAGCAGTGAATGGAGAAGCGCCGGACACGGCACGAAACCGTTTATTCTTCCCTGCGCTGACACCGATCTACCCCGATCGTTTAATGCGTCTTGAAACAGAACCGCGTCATCTGTCGGTTCGTGTCATGGACATGATTGCGCCGGTCGGATTCGGGCAACGCGGATTGATTGTCGCACCACCGAAGGCAGGGAAGACGTCCTTGTTAAAAGAGATTGCGAATTCGATTCAAGTCAACCATCCGGATGTTGAGTTAATCATTCTTTTGATTGATGAACGACCGGAGGAAGTGACGGATATCGAACGTTCCGTACCGGGAGCAGACGTCGTCAGTTCGACGTTTGATGAGACACCGGATAACCACGTCCGGATTTCAGAACTCGTCCTTGAGCGGGCGATGCGTCTCGTCGAGCATAAAAAAGATGTCGTCATCTTGATGGATTCGATCACACGTCTGACGCGTGCCTATAACCTGACCGTCCCGCAAAGCGGACGGACCTTATCAGGGGGGATTGACCCGGCTGCCTTCCATAAACCGAAACGTTTCTTCGGAGCAGCACGGAACATCGAACATGGCGGCAGTTTGACGATTCTCGCGACAGCACTCGTTGAGACCGGTTCACGGATGGACGATGTCATCTATGAAGAATTTAAAGGGACCGGCAACATGGAGCTTCATCTTGACCGGAAACTATCAGAGCGTCGCATCTTCCCGGCGATCGATATCCGGAAATCCGGCACACGGAAAGAAGAGTTGCTCCTACCGAAAGATCAACTCGATGCGTTGTGGACGATTCGTCGGACGATGAATGAATCAAACGAGTTCGTCGACAGTTTCTTGCGCAAGATTAAGGATACGAAAAATAATGAAGAATTCTTCGTTGAACTGTTGAAGGAAAAGAAGAAGCCGATTCGCCGGGCAGCAGCTAAACCACGGACGATCAAAACAGATACACCGACTTGAAAATAGGTATTGCGAGACGATGAAAAATCGTTTAGTATAGGAAGGTAACTTACTCTGGCTCAGCAAATGAACCAGGGCGGAAGGAGAGAAATCAACCATGAAACAAGGAATTCACCCAAACTACAACAAAGTTGTATTTATGGATTCAACTACTGAGTACAAATTCTTAACTGGTTCTACTCGTTCTTCGAACGAAACAATCACTTGGGAAGATGGAAACGAGTACCCACTCATCCGCGTGGATGTGTCTTCGGACTCGCACCCATTCTACACTGGTCGTCAAAAGTTCAACGCTGCAGACGGTCGTGTCGATCGCTTCAACAAAAAATACGGCCGCAAGTAATTGCGACCTATCCATTAAAAAACAGCCTGTCTCCATCACTGGAGCAGGCTGTTTTTGTATAGACTGAACTGGGCGCGATAGGTAAGGTAAGTCTTCAACACGAACGATGAGCCGATTGCGCCGGCAATGCCGGTGACATACGGGAGCAAGTCAGGATTTGTCGCGAATTGTTCGAAGAGACGACTGAAGGAAAAATGTCGGCCGAGGAAATACCCTGCGCCGAGAAAGACACTAATCCAAATCAAAGCCCCGGTATACGCATAGGCAGCGAAAACCCGAAACGGCATCTTCGAAACACCGGCAAAAAAAGCGGACAGTTGGCGAAGGCCAGGTATGTAGTAACCGATAATCAAGACCGACTTGCCGTAACGAAGAAAGCCGGCTTCTGCCGTGACAATGTGTTTTTCAGAAATGCGAAACTTCGGTCCGATTCGATGAAGCAACGGCATTCCGAGTTTCAGACCAAGCAGGTAGCTGATCGTCATCCCGATACAGCTTCCGGCGTAAGCGGCGAGAATCGTTCCGATTAAGGGTAAATTACCTTGATGCATCCAAAAACCGGACATGATCAATAACGTTTCATCCGGAACAGGAAGCCCGATGATCCCCCCGGCTAGAAGGATCGCAAGTCCGAATGAACCATATTGATGAAGCACTTCATGTAATATGTGATGGATCGGGAACACCTTCCTTCATAAATTCTTCTTCTATAGTGTACAGGAAATGAGGACTGGTTAAAACGACAAGGTGGGGAATCATGGGAATGAACGGATGGATTTTTGATTTCGAGAAGTCAACTCTTTTCCTTATATTCGATTCGGGCTATACTCGTTAAAGTGACTAATTTTAGAGGACGGTGTCTGCAATGATGCATGTAATAAATCAGTATGGTTGGATTGAAGTGATTTGCGGAAGTATGTTCTCTGGTAAGTCGGAAGAATTGATTCGACGCGTTCGCCGGGCTCAGTACGGGAAGTTGCCGGTCCAAGTGTTTAAACCGGCAATCGACGACCGTTATCATGAAGAACATGTCGTCTCGCACGTCGGCAACTCTGTCATCGCGGTACCGATGGCGACGAGCCGTGATGTGTACGCGGCAGTCGCACAAGAGACACAAGTGGTCGCGATTGACGAAGTTCAGTTCTTTGATGATGAAATCGTCGATGTCATCGAGGCCCTCGCGCAGGACGGAAAACGTGTCATCTGTGCCGGACTCGATCAAGACTTCCGGGCGGAACCATTCGGTAAGATGCCGGAACTTCTCGCACGGGCAGAGTTCGTCACGAAACTGCAGGCGATCTGCCTGTCGTGCGGTGACCCGGCATCGCGGACGCAACGTTTAATCGACGGTCGACCTGCCAACTACAATGATCCAATCATTTTAGTCGGCGCGTCAGAGTCGTATGAGCCGCGTTGCCGCCACTGCCATGAAGTGCCGGGGAAATCGCAAGCCCTGCAACAATGGAAGAAACAGCAACAGAACTGATGAAGTAAACGAAGGACTGATTCATCAGTCAGGACCACATCAATCAAATGGCCGATACTCCCATCGTTTCAAGGGGGCATCGGCCATTTTTTTGCGCATTCATATTGTTCTGGACGGCTTAGTCGATGCTTGAAACACGCATCGAAACAGTCTTCATCCCTTGCTTTTGCGCAGGAAAGACATCAACCGGTGTGGGTCAAACGACTATATTGGTGCACAAAGTGTGTTGCCTCGCGGACAATCGTTTCTTGATCGTAATCGAGGGTCGCGACATGATAGGAGTCAAGCAGGCAATAGCTCCGTTTGTCCGTCGAACCGATGACTTGATAAAGGTAATCCGAACTTTCAGGCGGGACGACATGGTCTTCGGCAGAATATAAAATAAGTGTTGGAATCTCGATGGCTGGTAAGAGTGGACGTGTCTGGTCAATCAAGGTCAAAAGTTCCGATGCGCAGACGACAGGGACCTGGTCATAGATGATTTCAAACGCTTCACGTTTAATGTCTGGGGTACTTTCTTTTAAGTAGCGTGGACAGTCTTCAAAAGATAATGCTTCATAGGCAGGAATCGCTAACGCTGCATTGATCGTAATCAATCCGTCAGCAGGTAATCCTTCCGCGACGAGTGCAAGGGCAAGTGTCGCACCCATCGATTGTCCGGCGATGAAAATGGACGAACAATGATTGGTTAAGACGTCGAACCCTTGGCGGAGGCTTTGTTTCCAATCTTCAGCAGTCGACGCTTCGAAATCACGGATGCTCGTCCCGTGTCCGTCGAGACGCGGGGCATACACGGTAAACCCTTGGGCGGCAAACTGCTCTCCGACAGTACGGACGCTTTGAGGGGTTGCGTTAAAACCGTGAGACAGTAAAATACCGATTGGACCTCGTTCAATCAAAAAAGCTTCTGCGCCAAACAGGACGGGTGATGATGAATTCATAAAGGGTTCCTCCTTCTATTAAAAAACTCGTAGTGCTTTAGGCGCACTACGAGATTCTCGTAAGTATCATCCAAAGCATCGGCTTTGCTGGTCGGAGCACCTTGCATGTTGCAGGTTGCCGTGGGTTCGTAGAGCCAGATCTCTCGCCCACTCTTGATATATCGTATAGGAATTGTCGGAATAATCATTGTGAAGAGGATAGCATTGATTGAAATACGTTGTCAAGACGTCAAAAAGAAGTCGAAATTGATAAACTGGGTAATTTGGTTTAATTTTGAAAATATGGTTGACTTGAGAAAGGAATCCCCGTAGTGTAAGCATTAGATTCACGACATAAGAACGACTTGAAACATCACACATATGAACTTCATACCGTAGCACTTATCGAGAGAGGTGGAGGGACTGGCCCTACGAAACCTCGGCAACAGACTTCTTACGTCGTACTGTGCCAATTCCGTCAGACGTTTGTCTGAAAGATGAGCGGAGCGGATTCTGCCTTAGTGCAGATGGAAGGATCCTTTTCTTTTAAGAGAAGGGTCCTTTTTTTGATGTTTTCCTAAAAAAAGAGAATGAAATACAATTCATTTTGTATTTTAGAATGACCTGTGCTAGTCTTGAGCTGTATAACTCAATAACCAGTTCTTCGGGGTAGGGTGAAAATCCCAACCGGCGGTGATGCGATTGATAAATCGATGAGCCCGCGACCTGCAGTGTACGCACTGTGGCTGACTTGGTGAGACTCCAGGGCCGACGGTAAAGTCCGGATGGGAGAAGGACGAAACAATGCGCTTGCTGCCATTTTCTGAAAAAATGTTTTCAGGGAAAGGTCTGTTTCTGTATGTGTAAAAACAGAAACGCGAGACGCTTATTTCGTCAATCCTTCAATCACGACGCCCCTTTTACAGGAGGCGTCTTTTTTATTGAAAGGAGCGGAAAAAATGGAAACATTCATGAGTTATGCGATGCAACTAGCACACATGTTAAACGGTCAAACGAGCCCGAATCCGAGTGTCGGCTGCGTCATCGTCAAACAGGGGCGGATTGTTGGTTTTGGGGCCCACCGTTATGCGGGAGGACCCCATGCCGAAGTCGAAGCGCTCCTCATGGCAGGTGAAGCAGCACGCGGAGCCGATCTCTACGTGACACTCGAACCGTGCAATCATCACGGCAAAACACCGCCGTGTACGGAAGCGATTCTAAAAGCCGGCATTGCGCGCGTCTTTGTCGCGACAAAGGACCGCCACGCGCTCGTCGCAGGAAGCGGTATCACACGTCTCCGTCAGGCGGGGATTGACGTCGAAGTCGGTCTACTAAAAGACGAGGCAGTGGCACTGTATGAACCATTTTGGACGGCGATTGAACGAAAACGTCCGCATGTCACAGTGAAAGTCGCCCAAACGATGAACGGGACGATTGCGACGGGTGAACAACGCTTTATCACTTCGGAAGCGGCACGTGCTGACGGACGGCAGTTACGCGGGATACACGACGCGATTCTCGTCGGAAGCGACACGGTGATCATCGATGACCCGGCACTGACGTTGCGCAGTTCGACCGGCATCGAACCGGTCCGTGTCATTGTCGATCGCCGCGGGCGCCTGACTGAAACATTCCAAGTCTTAAACGATGGCTTGAATCCGACGTACTGGCTGACGGAACAGCCACGTACGATAGAGCGCGAGAACGTGACGGTTTTCGTCGGGGCGTATGCGACACCGGACCAAATCCTCGAACTTTTATATGAACAAGGTATTCGCAGTCTGTTGATTGAAGGCGGTCCCACGATTCAATCCGCATTTTTAGAAGCGGATCTCGTGGATACGATCGAACTCTATCAGGCACCGTCCCTCTTCAGTAGGACCAAGTCTCTGACGACGGAACAGGACATCGAAGACCGTTTTGATTTAGTGAAAATGAACCAAATCGGACAAGACGTCCATCTCCAGTATGTACGAAAGGAGAGGATGACATGTTTACCGGATTGATTGAAGAACTTGGCACAATAAAACGGAAAGTCCCCCGTCCGAACGGGCTGGCGCTCGAAATTGAAGCGACAGCAGTGCTTGACGGAACAAAGATTGGCGACAGCATTGCCGTTGATGGGATTTGTTTGACGGTGACGGCGATGACGAAGAGCGGATTCACGGCCGATGCCGTCCATGAGACGATCCGAGCGACGTCGCTGCAGACGTTACGGGTCGGAGCAGCCGTTCAACTCGAACGCGCGATGCCGGCGAATGGACGGTTCGGCGGTCACTTCGTCAGCGGTCATATCGACGGAACGGCTCGGTTTCTCAGCCGGCGACCGGACGGTGAAGCGATGGAATACCGTTTTGAGGCAGGCGACTGGAGCAAGTACTGTATTCCGAAAGGATCGATTGCGATTAATGGGACGAGCCTGACACTGCAACATGTCGGAAACGACGCGGTGACGATTTCATTGATTCCCCATTCACGCCAAGTCACGACGTTCGATCGCTTGCAGACGGGTGCCCTCGTCAATATCGAATGTGACTTGATGGCGAAACATCTCTATCACTTTACGCAGAAGGATGCGAAGACGGACTGGTCGGCATTTTTAGGAGGCGAAGCATGATGAACGGATTTGATTCGATTGAAGAAGCAGTGGATGACTTAAAACGCGGACGACCGATCATCGTCTGTGACGATGAAAACCGTGAGAACGAAGGGGATCTCGTGTTACTTGCGGAACACGCGACCCCCGAGATGATTAACTTCATGATCACTTACGGCAAAGGACTCGTCTGTGTCCCGGTCAGTCCGGATATCGCAACACGACTCGAACTCCGGCCGATGACAGATGTCAACACGGATCCGCAGGGAACGGCTTTTACGATCAGCATTGATCATGAAGATGCGAAAACCGGCATCAGTGCAGCGGAACGGGCAATGACGATTCAGCGGATGTTGACGGATGGTCCAAAGCAGTTCAAGCGTCCCGGACACATCTTTCCGTTGATCGCAAACGAAGGCGGCGTTCGCGTCCGGCGTGGTCATACGGAAGCAGGGATTGATTTGGCACGGCTCGCGGGAAGCGCCGAAGCGGCCGTCATCTGTGAAATCATTTTAGACGACGGGACGATGGCACGGGTTGATGATTTAGTGACGTATAAAGCAGAACATGATTTAAAAATGATTACGATCGATGCTCTCGTCCGCTATCTCGAGCGCTCTGTCCGCCGTGAAGCGGAAGTCTTGTTACCGACGACGCACGGGGCGTTTCGGATGCTTGGTTATACGACACCTGACGCCAAGGAACATGTCACGGTGCTATCAGGTGAAGCAGAAGACGGGATGCTCGTCCGGGTTCATTCCGAATGTCTGACGGGTGACGTCTTCGGATCAAAACGGTGTGACTGCGGTCCGCAACTCGACGCGGCGCTCGACCGGATTGAACAGGAAGGTGGTGCTGTCCTCTACTTGCGTCAAGAAGGGCGGGGGATTGGTCTGATGGCGAAGCTGAAAGCCTATGAGCTCCAAGAACAAGGACTCGATACGGTCGAGGCGAACCATGCGCTCGGATTTGCAGCCGACTTACGCGACTACGCCGTCGCAGCAGCGATGCTTCAGGATCTCGGTGTCACGAAAATCCGTTTGATGACGAATAACCCGGATAAACAGCAAGCGCTCGAAACGTACGGCATCACTGTGCTTGAGCGGGTTCCGCATGAAGTACCGGCAAGTTTAGAAAACCACCAGTATCTCAAAACCAAACAGACGAAGCTCGGGCATCTGCTCGATCTCGAAGGAGGAAATTAAGATGGTATACGAAGGATTTTTAACGGGCGAAGGACTCCGGGTTGCAATCGTCGCAGCACGATTCAATGAATTGATCACATCTAAATTAGTCGGAGGAGCAAACGATGCCTTCCGTCGTCACGGTGTCGCAGCGGATAACGTCGATACGGCGTGGGTGCCGGGCGCATTCGAGATTCCGCTCGTCGCGGAAAAACTGGCGAAAAGCGGTAAGTATGATGCCGTCATCACACTCGGTGCCGTC
The DNA here is from genome assembly GCF_018618635.1 of Exiguobacterium sp. s102. Classification (NCBI taxonomy): domain Bacteria; kingdom Bacillati; phylum Bacillota; class Bacilli; order Caryophanales; genus Exiguobacterium; species Exiguobacterium sp. s102. The sequence continues at coordinate 59,732 of NZ_JACSML010000007.1, read as the reverse complement.
ATCCGCGGTGCGACGTCGCATTACGACTATGTCTGCAATGAAGTCGCGAAAGGTGTCGCCGGTGCGTCGCGTGAGACGGGTGTCCCGATCATCTTCGGTGTATTGACGACGGACTCGATTGAACAAGCGGTCGAACGGGCCGGCACGAAAGCAGGGAACAAAGGATATGAGTCGGCGGTCTCTGCCATCGAGATGGCGAACTTGTTACGCAGTTTTCAGTAATGTTTCTCTATCGGATGTAAAACGGGGACGGACGTAAAAGTCAATCCGCCACCTGTTAGATCGTTCAAAAGGAATCACTCGTTTCACGCGACTCCTGCAGGAAAGCGCGTGGAAAATGAGCGATTCCTTTTTGAGGTCGCGCCCCTCTTGCATGCGATAGAAATTTTTTTGGTTTTTATCAATAATTCATGGTCACGGATACACGGGATGGTATAACCACCGTATAATAATAAAAGTACGGAAAACTTAGAGGTTTGGAAGAAAGGAGGGCGAATGAACATGAAGCGGATTCATTACGTATACGGCGTTCTTTTATTTAGTTTGAGCTATTATAGTTGGATCTGGTTTTATGCCGATCGACCGGAACTGGCATCGTGGGGGAATAACATTTTTTCTATCATAGGCTGTATAGCTGCAACATTGTTCTTACTGCACACATATCGAACGAATGGCCGGGACCAAGGCCGGTTTTTTCTCTATCTTGCTTTCGGAACAGGAAGTTATCTGATTGCGGAACTGATTTGGATGTCTTATGAAAATATCCAACAGGTTGCCGTTCCTTTTCCCGGTCTGCCGGACCCTTTTTATATGTTGCAATCGTTCTTTTTCTTTATAGCATTTCTTCATTTGATTCGAAAATACGTGACGAAACATCAATTGGTTCGATTCGTGTTTGATATTTTAATCGTCATGACTGTCGCTGTGACATACAGCTGGTTTTTCTTGGTTCGTCCTTCTTTAGCGGATGGGCAAGCGTCGACAGCGGAAAACTTCGTCGCGTTCGCGTATCCGATGAATGATGTCGTGTTGCTGTTTTGTGTCATCAGCATCTACTTCTTAATCGAAAAACGACAAACTGTCACACGACCGACCTGTTTCTCCTTTTTGTTAATCGGAATATTAATTCAGATTATCGCCGATACCATTTTTTTATATATGACGACCATCCATGGGTATGAGAACACCGCAGCGATTGATCCGTTATTCATTTTAAGTTTATTGTTAGTCGCGATTTCCGGTCACGCGGGAGAAGTGACGATGGAACATATCCGAGTCGAGCAGGAAGAAAGGCAATCCTTGCATCTCGGGCGGTTATTTTTACCGTATTTCCTCGTACTTCTATTGTTCTCAACAATGCTGTTTTATGCGCAACGGGGAGATGCCTTAAATGGATTGATGATTGGTTGCGGGGTGACGATTCTCTTAATTTTAGTCCGGCAAATTTTAATGATTTTAAGTAACCATCAATTAATTCAAGAAATCCACCATAAGGCGGACGAGTTGGAAGAGAGTAAGGAACGTTATGAATCACTCTTTACGTATCATCCGGATGCCGTTTATTCTCTTGATTTGAAAGGACAAATTGAAAGTGCGAACCCCTCATTCGAAAAACTGACGGAACATTGTGAGAGCGAGTTGATTGGTCGGTCGTACGATCAATTGCTTGGACAAGGCACTTCTGCCATGGCGGATCAAGATAAGATGAGCGCTGAACAATTCGAGACGGTGTTTCGAAAGGAAGGTGGCAACAATGTCCTGCTCAGCGTGACGACAATTCCGATTCGTGTCCGAAAACGACTTGTTGGTTTGTTCGGCATCGGTCGTGACATCACAGACATGCGGAAAAATGAATTGAAAATCCATCAGCTTGCGTACTATGACCATTTGACGAAAGCGGTCAATCGAAAGTATTTCGAAGAGATGTTACACCATTTAGTCGAGCAAGAACAAAGTCAAGAAACAATCATTCTCTGCTTCATCGACTTAAACGATTTTAAACTCGTGAATGACTCGTTTGGACATCACATCGGCGATCAATTGCTGATTCAAGTCGCAGAACGCTTACGCCGCGCGACAGAAATCGAAGATGTCGTCGCCCGACAAGGGGGCGATGAATTCACGGTCATTCTCCGTCATATCGTGTCGGAAGAAGGGGCGAGAACCCGGACCGAGCGCCTTCTTAACCAGTTGAGCATCCCGTACAATATTGAAGGGCTTGAAGTCGTCTCGAGCCCGAGCATCGGAGTAGTTCGCCATCAAAGAACGGAACCGAAACATGTCGTGACGTTATTAAAACAAGCGGATTTAGCGATGTATCAGGCAAAGGCAAAAGGCGGAAAAACGGTCGTCTTCTTTGATGATATTGCGGAAGCGGCGTCATACCGGCTACGACTTGAGTCGGAGCTCCCCCATGCGATTGAGACGAATCGACTCGTCTTGTATTATCAACCTCAAGTCGACACGATCACGTATCAGATGGTCGGTGTCGAGGGGTTGGTCCGCTGGAATCATCCGGAGCTCGGAATGATTTCACCGAACGATTTCATTCCCCTCGCGGAAGAAGCGGGGATGATCATTCGTCTTGGCGAATGGGTTTTACGTGCAGGCTTTTTGCAGGCGAAACGCTGGGAGGATAAAGGAATCGAGTTGAAGGTCGGTCTGAATGTCTCGATGCAACAGTTCCATCACCCAACGTTCGTCCTGACGTTGATGCAACTTTTAGCAGAAACAGACGTCGACCCGAGGCGAATCGATTTAGAAATCACGGAGGTATCGGCAGTCGAAGACATCGAGGATACGGTCAAGACGATGCATCGTTTGAAAGAGCTGGGGTTCACGATTTCGATTGATGATTTCGGGACAGGCTATTCCTCATTATCCCGTCTCGTCGATTTCCCGATTGATACGTTAAAGATTCCGCGTGAATTCGTTGAAAAAATCAATATCGAGACGAGTGGGTATGCGATGATTTCCTCCATCATTCATTTAGCAAAATCGCTGGATGTAGCAGTCATCGCGGAAGGGGTCGAGACGCTCGAACAAGTCAACGTCTTGAATCGCTTGAAGTGTACACGGATGCAAGGTTATTATTTCGGTCGTCCGATGCGGCCTGAAGCCATTGAGCCGTTGCTCTATCCGGATCAGCGCTAAGCGTAACCGAATCAGTTTGAAACTTTTTCCAAAATCGACTCGTAGACACAGGTAAACGAGGAGGGAACGCACATGAAGAAGGGAAGATGGTTTTTTTCGCTGGCAATGGTTTCTTCGGTCGGTCTTGCCGGATGCAGTCAAGACGACCTGTCGAATAGTGAACTGTTAAAAAAGGCGACGGCAGCACAGGAGGATATTCAGTCGTTTCATATGGAGAGCGACATCTTTTCAGAAGTCGGCGGTCTGCCTGTCAGTCAGCAAGTCGCAGCAGATGTCATTCAAAAACCTTATACGATGCATCAAACGATTAAGATGAAGAATGTCGAGGATGGCTCGGATGTACAAATGGAGAGCTATATGCTCGACGACAAGATGTATATCGCACAGGACGGGCAATGGTTTGTCCAAGACATCTCGGAGATGAATGACATCATGGAATCATCCGTCTCGACCGATCAAAACCTGAAACTGTTGAAGAAGTATAAAGACAATTGGACAGCCGAAAGAAAAGATGAACTCTATCAAATTGATGTGGACTTGACGGGGGACGACTTGAAAAACTTCATGAAAGACGCGCTCGAACAATCGGGACAGATGGCGCAGATGAAAGAGATGATGGATCAAGTGGATTATAAAAAGATGGAATATACGATGACATATGACGCAAAGACGTATTATCCGAAGACGCTCGATATGACGATGGAGTTTGAAATCACAGAAGGCACGACCTTTAAGATGACGAATGAATCCACGTTTTCGAAATTCAATGCCATCGAGTCGATTGAGCTGCCGGAAGAGGCAAAAGAGGCCCAATCGATTACTGATATGAACCAATGACGAACAGCCGATTTTCCCCGACGTGACACGCCGGAGGAGGTCGGCGTTTTTTTCATGTGTGGAACATCTCTGAAAGGGGAACTTAGGAAATAGGGTTGACAGTATTCTGTCAATTCTGAAAAAATGGGAAAGTCTACATACGAATTGCAGAGGGGGGAAAAGCATGGGAACGTCATTCACTGAGTGGGTAAGTTCGGTGTCAAATTTGGTTTGGGGAGCACCGTTACTGATCCTATTAGTCGGAACAGGCATTTACTTAACGATTCGTTTAGGATTCATTCAAATTACAAAACTTCCTTATGCGTTAAAGCTCGCGTTTACGAAACAAGAGGACTCGAAACAATCGGAAGGGGACATCAGTCATTTTCAGGCATTAATGACCGCACTGGCAGCAACGGTCGGTACGGGGAATATCGTCGGTGTCGCAACAGCCGTCGTCCTTGGGGGACCAGGTGCGATCGTCTGGATGTGGTTATCCGGATTATTCGGCATGGCGACCAAATATGCGGAGGCGATTCTCGCCGTCAAATACCGTGTCGTCGATGAAAAGGGGCAGATGGCCGGAGGGCCGATGTACTATCTTGAACGGGGGCTCAAGCAAAAGTGGCTCGGGATTTTATTTGCCGCTTTCGCTTCGATTGCCGCTTTCGGGATTGGTAACGGGGTTCAAACGAACTCGGTCGCGCTCGCGATGAAGTCAACGTTCGATGTACCGCTCTACGTGACCGGAATCGTCTTAATGGTCGCAACAGGTGGCGTCATTTTGGGTGGTGTCAAATCGATTGGGAAAGTCGTCAGCTTTTTCGTGCCATTCATGATTTTCTTTTATGTCGGAAGTGGTTTATTGATCCTGATCATGAACTACGACTTGATTCCAGCGGCATTTTCAACAATTTTCAGCAGCACGTTCTCGAATGAAGCGATTACGGGTGGTGCAATCGGGGCGGCGATTCGTTACGGTGTCGCCCGAGGCGTCTTCTCGAATGAGGCGGGTCTCGGTTCAGCGCCAATCGCGGCGGCGGCTGCGAAAACCGATTTCCCGGGACGACAAGCACTCGTCTCGATGACACAAGTCTTCCTTGATACGATTCTCGTCTGTTCGATGACAGGATTAACGCTCGTCATGGGTGGAAAAATCGGGACCGGATTAGAAGGAGTCGAATTGACGACTGCAAGTTTTGAAGTGTTCCTCGGTCCGACCGGAAAGTATATCGTCACGATTGGACTTGTCTTGTTTGCCTTTTCAACAGTCCTCGGCTGGTCGTATTACGGTGAAAAATCGATTTATTATCTCTTTGGTCAAAAATCAATCGTGCCGTACCGCGTCGTATTTGTTCTCGTCGCCGGACTGGGCGCGATGACGACGAACTTGAACATGGTTTGGGCCATCTCGGACGTCTTCAACGGTTTGATGGCAATACCGAACTTGATTGGTCTGCTTGGTCTGTCCGGCGTCGTCATTGCCGAGACGAGGTTGTTCCGCGAACAGCTGAAAAAAGAACAGGCAAATCGAAACGCCTCCTGAATCCAAAAGAGATCATTTCTTTTGGAGGTGAATCCGACGCAGGAGTCAGATCACAATCCATCAAACGGCCGACGCTTCCGACTTTTTACGGAAGCATCGGCCGTTTCTATGCAAATTCTTATCGTTCACAAGAGAAAGGGAGGCGGATTTCCGGATCATACACTGGAAATCCACCTCCCTCTATTCATTTCAAATCGTTAAGTGGTCCGGTAGAACATGACCGACTCATATGGACGTAATGTGACGTTGCGCCCGTCTTGTGCGACATCAGGATAGTTCTGAATCAAGACGTCGGCGTCCGACATCGTCTCTGGTAACGTGAACGTCGTTTCTGAACTGTAGAAGTTCGAGAGGACGAGCAGCTGTTCGTCCTCTGTCGTTCGTTCGTACGCCCAAATCGACAAGTCGTCCGGTGTGAGAAGACGATACATTCCGTTCGTCAACACGTCATATTGTTTTCGTAATTGAATCAACTTTTTATAGTGGTGGAACACCGAATCAGGATTAGCGACGGCAGCTTTGACATTGATGTCAGTATAGTTCGGAGCGACGTCGATCCACGGCGTTGCTTCTGAAAAACCGGCGTGAAGCGTCGAGTCCCATTGCATCGGTGTTCGGGCATTGTCGCGTGATTTTTGGCGGATTGCCGCAAGAATCTGTTCAGATGCTTCGCCCTGAGCAATTTTTTCTTCATAGAGATTCAATGTTTCGACGTCACGATAATCTGTAAGATCCGTAAAGTCCGGATTCGTCATCCCGATTTCTTCGCCTTGATAAATATACGGTGTGCCTTGTAGACCGTGTAACGTCGTCGCGAGCATCTTCGCGCTTTCGACGCGGTAGACGGTATCGTCACCGAACCGGCTGACGACACGGGGCTGGTCGTGGTTGCACCAAAAGATGGCATTCCACGCTTTTCCCTGCATCCCGACCTGCCAGTCCGACAGGATCCGTTTTAACTCAAGAAAATCGAATGGCGCGGCTATCCATTTTTGACCGTCCGGATAGTCGACTTTTAAATGGTGGAAGTTAAAGGTCATCTTCAACTCTTCCTCGCTGACATTTGAATACTGCCGGCAATGATTGAGTGTCGTCGAGGACATCTCACCGACCGTCATCAAGTCATAACCGTCAAACACACGTTGATTCATTTCCTGGAGGTACTCATGGACACGAGGTCCATCCGTATAAAACGTTCTGCCGTCTCCAGTCGGATCATTGGGGAACGATTGATCCTTCGAGATGAGATTGATGACATCCAGGCGAAATCCACGGACCCCTTTGTCGCGCCAAAACTGCATCATCTGATAGATGTCTTCGCGAAGACGCGGGTTTTCCCAGTTGAGATCGGCTTGGGTTTGATCGAACAAATGAAGATAATATTTGCCGGCGACTTCATCAAACGACCAGGCCGGACCACCGAACTTCGACTGCCAGTTGGTCGGTTCATCCCGCCAAATGAAATAATCATGATACGGACTGTCGGGATTCCGTCCTTGCTGGAACCAGTCGTGCTCCGTTGAACAGTGATTGACGACGATATCCATCATCACCGACAAATCACGTTTTGTTGCTTCCGCAAGCAGGTCATCGAAGTCTTGCATCGTCCCGTAAGAAGGGTCAATCGCATAATAGTCGCTGACATCATACCCATTGTCATTTTGTGGTGAGGCATAGACGGGTGTCAGCCATAAATAATCAATGCCGAGTGACGCGAGATAGTCGAGTTTTTCCGTGACGCCACGGAGGGTGCCCGTCGCTTTTCCTTCCGGGCTGTAAAAACTTTTCGGATAGATTTGATAAACAGCGGATTTCCGCCAGTCGGTCGTTGTGAGCGTCATACAAGTCACACCTTTCTAAAAACAGTTACGCAGCATCTTTGAGTGCCGCTTTTCGTGCGCGTTTCGTCGAGACGTAATGGAACAGGAACGTACAGACAACCGGGATAACAATCGCAATCACCATACCGATGATGAACGATAAAATCGATCCGGGAACGATTGAGATGAAGGCAGGCAAACCACCGACACCGATTGCAGGAGCTAAGACACCGCTGACGGCGATGAAGGAAGAAGCGATGGCTGATCCGACGAGTGCTGCATAAAATGGATATTTAAAGCGTAAGTTGACACCGAACATCGCCGGTTCCGTAATGCCGAAGTAGGCAGAAATCGCGGACGTCGACGCCATGTTTTTATCATTCGCGTTTTTCGCGAGGAAGAGCATGGCGAGCGTCGCTGATCCTTGAGCGATATTCGAGATGGCGATCATCGGCCAGATGAAGGTTGAACCGCTTTGTCCAATCAGTTGAAGATCGACGGCGATGAACATATGGTGCATCCCCGTGATGACGAGTGGCGCATAGAGGGCACCGAACAACAAGGCACCAAGCAATGGTACGGCTTCAAACGTATTGACGACACCAATCGTGATCCAGTCGCCGAGCTGACGCGTGACGGGACCGATGACAGCAAGGGCAAGGAAACCTGTTAAAGTAATCGTCGTAATCGGTACGACGAGGAGTTGGATTGCATTCGGAACACGTTCCTTGAGCCATTTTTCAATTGTACTTAAGACATAGGCTGCTGCGAGTACAGGCAGAATTTGACCTTGGTAACCGACCTTTTCGATTTCGAAGAGACCGAGTATGTTGAATGTCGGAATCTCGCCTTTTAACGCACTTTGTCCATAGTTCCAGGCATTTAAGAGGTCCGGGTGGACAAGCATCAGTCCCATGACGATCCCGAGGACTTCACTTCCGCCAAACCGTTTTGTCGCCGACCAGCCGACAAGTGCCGGTAAGAAGACAAAGGCGGTATTCGCCATCATGTTGATTAAATCCCATAACCCCTGGAGGTTCGGGTAGCGGTCAATCATCGTTTTTCCGCCGAACTCGATGCCGAAGAGATTGTTGATCCCCATCAAGAGACCAGCGACGATGATGGCAGGGATGATTGGCATGAAGACGTCGGAGAAGACTTTAATCAATTTCTGGAACGGATTCATCTTGGAAGCACCGGACGATTTGACGTCGGCGATGGTCGTTGCTTTTAATCCGGTCAATTGAATGAATTCGGCATAGACGCGGTCGACATCCCCCGCACCGATGACGATTTGATAGACGCCGGCATTCAGGAATGCCCCTTTGACGAGCGGGACTTCGAGTAAGGCATCTTGTTCGACGAGGCTTTGATCTTTCAGTGTCAGGCGGAGCCGCGTCACACAATGGGCGGCTTGCTCAATATTATCTTTCCCACCGATTCGTTCGATGAGTTGTTCAGCAATTTGACGGTAATTAGGTTTCATCTCTCATTCTCCTTTTGGATTGAACTGAAGACATCACTTGAAATGAAAACGTTTTCTTATCTGCGCAAATTCATCTTAACTTATCTATATAAGTTAAGTCAATAACTTATATAGATAAGTTTGAAAGAATTGAAGAAGAGGAGACTTCAATCCTTTCTGAATCAAGATAAAAACCGCCTCTCCGACAAAATCGGGAGGCGGTTTAAGACTGTAGACAACGTGCTACCGGGAAATCAAGCGTCTGTTTTCGTTGTGTTCCTCGGGCGAAACGCAAGCCGTTGCTCCTTGATCCTCATGGACAACGAGCAGGGTCTTGCCTGCCTCTGAACGTGCGTTAAAAACGCACTTTTCCCCGTAGGAGTCAACGAAACGTGACACTTTTCAGGTCATACCATGAGGAAAATCCAGGAATGCAAACGGTTTAGAACGCAATCTGTCTCGAATCGTCTTTTGAGCGGCCATCTTGCGGTCTATCGACGCGCGATATCCGTAAATTGAAATTTATCGAGACGGTGGCGCGATTCCGTATGTTCGAAATGTTGTCCTTCATAATAATACGTGTCATTCGTGATGACGATGACATGCGTCGTCCCCTCTAAGTCGAGTTGTTCTCGATCTTCAGCTGTCGCAGGCTGCGCTTCGATTTTTCGTTTCGCATAGCTGATTTGCCGGTTCAACGTTTGTTCGATATACGTATAAATCGAGCCGGAAGCGACCGTTGAAGTGAGTCCTGGGACGAGTTCTGTCACGAAGTGGTTGATATCAAAAATGACGCGTTCCCCGTCGATGATTCGAATTCGTTTGATTCGTGTGATCGATGTTCCTTTTTTTACACTGAATAACTGAGCGAGCTCATCCGTCGCATCGATGATGTCGCAAGACAAAACGTCCGTTTCAACTTCGTGTTGCCCCATTTTTTGATGGGCTTCCGAGAAGCTGACGATACCATTGAACTGAAACTCGATCGCATCTTGACTCAAGACGAAGACGCCTTTGCCTTGTTGTTTACGAACAAAGCCTTTTTCGAGCAACGCATCGATTGCCTTACGGACCGTCCCGCGACTCGCAGAGAATTCTGCCATCAATTCCGTTTCTGACGGTAATTTCGTTTCAGCAGGTAATGATCCATCCTGAATCCGGGCGGCGAGTTGTCGGGAAATTTGAAGATATTTTGGCATGGGTGTAGACCGTCCTTATTTAAAAGATTTGAAACAAGTGTAGCACGGATTCAGCGACTCCACCCAATCATCCGGCGGTAGGAACTGAAGGCAGGCCAGGCGAGAATCAAGACGGCGAGCCAATACAGGATTTGATTCTCGGACGAAATGACGCCGATGACGGCAGCGAGTATGAACGTCGTATAGACCGTAAAGAGAATGATGAAAAACGGATGCGACTTCGGAAAGACGGTAAAGCGACCGAGTCGCTCGTTTTCGCTACGCACATAAAGCTGACGGCTGATGACGAGAAGCAGGATCGTCAAAGCAGCGCTGTAAATCGCAGGACCGGTTAAATCATTCGATTGGAACAACAACGGGAACGGGGTTGTGACCGTCATCAAAAAATCCAGTGACGATGTGAAATCATCCTTAAGTCCGAAACCGAGTGTCGTGACGGCAGCGATGGCAAAAAACGTGAAGTAATTCAAAAAGAACAGGAACATCCCGATTAAGAGCTGACCGATGATATCACCCGCAATCGTTCCTGCGAACAAGAAAATAGCGAAGACGGTCATATCGAAGATGAAGAATTTAAAAAAGTCATATGTCAGATCGCTCAAAGTGACGTAATCAAACGGATGAATGCCCCCGATGCCTTGTAAGATGAACCAGCTCGAGAAAAAGCCGAGGATTGGAATGATGATCAATACGGCGGCCCCGATACTCAACTTAATGAAGAATAGATGTTTTTTATGAATCGGTAAGGCATGGAGGATTAAACTGCGTCCGCTGCCCCGTTCTTGACCAACCATCAAAATGGCGAAGACGGCAATCAAAAGCGCTCCGAAACCGGCGAAAATCGGGCTGACGAGTACGGTTTGCAAGAGATTTGGTTTTGCATCAAGACGATACGTATCGAAATTTTCGATGGCGGAGAAACTGCTGAAGCCGTAGCTGAAGATTGCGAGTAAAAAGAACGTCGCGAGCGGCCAAATGCCTTGTTTGATATGATAACGAATCAATTGTTTAATCATGACGATTTCCTCCGAACGTTCCTAAAAAATAGTCTTCCATCTGGACTGGTAAGGTGTCCTTTAATAAGGGATTCGTCTTCTCTAAGTAAAGCTTTCCTGCGTCCGATAAGACGAGCAAGGTGACGACGCGTCCGGTTTGTGTCAGGACATGAATGTCATGGTGCTTCAGCTCGGGGACGATCTCGTAGACGACTTGCCATTTTTGCATGCTCGCTTTTGCATCGTCGAGCGTCTTCGGTTCCTTGACGAGGTGCTGTTCGATCGTCATCACGCGGTCCGCGAGCGTATCGAGTTCCTCGAGTTGGTGTGAGGCAATCAAGACGGCTGTCTGACGTTCCGTCAGTAAAGAGACCAGTTGCTGTAAGTAGTTGCGCTTATTAATCCGGTCGAGTCCGTCTGTCGGTTCGTCGAGTAACAAAACAGGGGCGTTCGTCGCAAACGCGAGTTGCAGCAAGAACAGTTGCGCCTGTCCTTTCGAGAGCGACGTCACTTTCCGACCACGATCGAGGTTCGACGAGCGGCAGTAGTTTTCGATGTAGGTCCGTTCGAAGTTCGGATAAAAAGCCTGATAAAACTCAATCAGTGATCCGAGTGTCATCTGACGGTAGACGCCGATGGAGTCGGGAACGAGAAATAGATGCTTCCGTGCTGCCGGGACGTCGTGGATTGACTGGTTGTTCCATTCGACTTTCCCGCGCGAGGGTTCGAGTGCCCCGACAAGTGTTTTCAGTAACGTCGTTTTCCCGGCACCGTTACGTCCGATCAGTGCCGTGATCGTACCGGCAGGCAATGTGAACGAGGCATTTTCATAAATCATCGTCGAATCGATTTGTTTCGTTAAGTGTGACACGGTCAACATGATGAATCCTCCCTGTTTTGAATGAGTAACTGATAAAGTTCTTCGTTTGAGATCGACAGTTCGTTCGCGACGGTACAAAGTGTCGTGATGTGCTCTTGAATGGCAGCTTGTTTGACTTGGTCAAGCGGCAAATCCGAGACGAAGGAGCCTTTTCCTCGCATCGTCACGATAAAGTCTCGGCTCTCGAGTTCCTGATAGGCGCGCGAGACGGTATTCGGATTGACGAGCAGCGTGCTCGCAAGATCGCGGACCGATGGCATTTGTTCACCTGAACGTAAGAGCCCTCGGGCGATGGCACGAATGATTTGCGTGACCAATTGTTCATAAATCGGGAGCGGACTTTTCGGATCAACGGTAAACATCCTTCCACCTCCTTAAGTGTATTAATTCAATTAGTACACTAATTATAGGAAAATGACCGTCTGACGTCAACTACCGGTCTGACGACGGAAGTGTCGGTCGCGAGGAGGTCTTGCTACTGACGTTCTAAATATTTGCTATACTGACGATAGAAGAACCGTCAGGAAGGATGACCGATTATGTTGGATCGATTAAGTGCGTTAGAGGACCGTTATGAAAAATTAAATGATCAGTTGGCTGACCCGGCGATCATTAATGATACGAATCAATTACGAGAGGTCTCAAAGGAGCAATCCCAGCTCGCGCCGACCGTCGAAACGTATCGCGTTTACCGCGATAAGATGGAAGCCTATCAGGAAGCACGTCAAATGTTGACGGATCCCGAGATGCGGGACCTCGCGAAAGAAGAAGTGACAATCCTGGAGCCGGAAATCAAGGAACTCGAAACGAAATTAAAAGCGTTACTCTTACCGAAGGATCCGAACGACGACAAAAACGTCATCGTCGAGATTCGGGGTGCGGCAGGAGGCGACGAGGCAGCCTTATTTGCGTCTGATCTTTTCAAGATGTACTCGAAGTTTGCTGAGAAACAAGCCTGGAAAATCGAAATCATCGATGCGAGCTACACGGAACTCGGCGGCTATAAAGAAATCATCTTCATCGTCAAAGGGACAGGTGCGTACTCGAAACTGAAATATGAGAACGGCGCCCATCGCGTCCAACGTGTGCCTTCGACAGAATCAGGCGGACGGATTCATACATCAACAGCGACCGTCGCCGTCTTGCCGGAAGCAGAAGATGTCGAAGTTGAAATTCACGATAAAGATGTCCGCGTCGATACGTTTACATCGAGCGGTCCCGGCGGTCAGTCCGTCAATACGACACAATCCGCTGTCCGCGTGACACACGTGCCGACAGGAATCGTCGCCAGCTGTCAGGATGAGAAATCGCAAATTAAAAATAAAGAAAAAGCAATGAAAGTGTTACGAGCACGCGTCTATGATAAAATTCAACGCGAACAGCAGGCCGAGTACGATGAAAAACGCAAATCAGCTGTCGGGACGGGCGACCGTTCCGAGCGGATCCGGACGTATAACTTCGCTCAAAACCGGGTGACGGATCACCGAATCGGCTTGACGATTCAAAAGCTCGACCGGATTCTCCAAGGCGAGATGGATGAAGTCATCGACACGCTCGTGATGGAGTACCAGGCACGGGCATCGGAGGCGGCGAACTGATGCGGATTGCGAAACGATTGAATCAAGCACAAACGATGTTAGCCGCGGCAGGACGCGAGGCGTCGAGTGCCGAATGGTTACTTATGCATGTGTTACAAGTCGACCGGACGGGATTGCTCGTGCGACTTTCGGACGAATTATCGCCGGACGATGACCTGTTATTCAGCGAATACTTACTGGCACACGTCAATGGTGTTCCCGTCCAACACTTGATCGGGTACCAACCCTTTTATGGACGCGATTTTCAGGTTACGCCAGCTGTCCTGATTCCCCGTCCGGAAACGGAAGAATTGATTGAGTTCGTCGTCCGTCGTTTAGGCGGGGAAACATTCTACCCGGGTGAAATCGTCGATATCGGAACGGGAAGCGGAGCGATCGGGGTCACACTCGCGCTCGAGCTTAGACAGCCGGTCACGACGGTCGATATTTCAGAAGACGCACTTGCTGTCGCGAAAAAAAATCAAGCGGCACTTGGCGGCGACGTAACTTTTTTACAAGGGGATCTGCTTGAGCCGCTCGCCGATCAATCGGTCCGTGTCCTCGTCTCGAACCCGCCTTATATTGAAGAAGATGAGTTGCTCAGTGACGTCGTATTTGACCATGAGCCTCATCTCGCGCTGTTCGGCGGAAAAGACGGTCTCGTCTTTTATCGTCGCTTGATTGACGGCAGCACACGTATTTTAAAGGACGATTTTCGCTTGATTGTGTTTGAAATCGGACACAATCAAGGAAGTGAAGTGCAAATGATGTTAAAAGAGCGTTATCCTACTGCGGAAACGGGTATTTTAAAAGATATAAACGGTAAAGACCGTATCGTGTATGCGGAACGAAAGGATTGTACAGAGTGAAGACGGAAATGATCGATCAACAGACACTGGATGTAGCAGTAAACTTATTAAAAGCAGGGGAAGTCGTCGCGATGCCGACAGAGACCGTTTATGGTCTTGCGGGGGATGCGACGAGCGAGACGGCCGTTCGGCGAATCTTCGCCGCGAAGGGCCGACCGTCCGACAACCCATTGATTGTCCATGTCGCGTCAATCGAACAGGCAGAGCAGTTCGTCACTCATATTCCGGCTGTCGCGAAACGTTTGATGGATACGTTTTGGCCAGGTGCCTTGACGATCATTCTAGAATCGAACGGAACCGCTTCAAGCCTCGTCACCGCAGGACTTGATACGATTGGATTACGGATGCCGGACCATCCTCTTGCACTTCAATTGATTGAAGCGACAGGACTAGGGTTAGCGGCACCGAGTGCCAACCGTTCCGGAAAACCTTCTCCGACGTCATCGGCACATGTCGCCTATGACCTCTCGGGACGAATCGCAGCAATCGTCGATGGGGGAGAAACCGGTATCGGTGTTGAATCGACCGTCATCGACTGTACGATGACACCTCCGGTCATTTTACGACCGGGCGGCGTCACACGTGAGCAGCTGGAAGGCGAGATCGGCACCGTGGCACTCGATCCTGCTTTATCGATGAAAGATAAAACACCGAAGGCACCGGGAATGAAGTACACGCACTACGCACCGGAAGCAACACTGTCCGTCGTGGCGGGCGACCTCTCTTTCCTGCAGCAGCTCATCGATGAAGCACGCCAAACCGGACAAAAGACCGGCGTCATTCTCTTTGACGGAGAAGACGTCGAAGCAGATGTCCGCTGTTTCCTCGGCACGACCGCAGAAACAGCGGCACAGCGTCTTTACGATTGTTTACGGCGATTTGATCAGACGACGGTGGATCAGATTTTTGTACGGGACCTATCAGAAGAAGGGGTTGGGCTAGCAGTCCGAAATCGGCTCCATAAGGCAGCAGGTGGTCGGATCATTCGCCCGTAAAGAAGGAGGATACTGAGATGAGCACACGTCGCGTATTGTTTATCTGTACTGGAAATACATGCCGGAGCCCGATGGCGATGGCATTACTACGCTCAAAAGTCGCAGATCAAGAGTTTGATGTCCGGTCTGCGGGACTGCGTTCGATGCAAGGCTTCGATGCGTCAGAGAACGCACTCCAAGTATTGCGGGAACGGGGAATTGAACTCGAGCATTATACGCAAGTTTTCGATGATGTTCTCGGACGCTGGTCTGACATCATCTTGACGATGACGCGGAGTCATAAACAAGAAGTCGGGGAACGTTACCCGGAACTGAAGGACCGGACGTTCACCCTCTATGAATATGTGACAGGGCTTGAGCGGGACATCAACGATCCGTACGGTGGATCGATGAACGTTTATCGACAAGTTCGAAATGAACTCGAACCCCTCGTCAACCGTCTTGTGTTAAAATTAACGCAGAACGGAAATGGAAGAAAAGCGCCGGACAACCGGAAACTTCCGAAAAAACAACCTAGACAAACGGGGGAATAGTTCAGATGAAAGTAGCAATCGGTGCAGATCATGGTGGCTTTAAACTCAAAGCAGAAATCAACGGTTTATTAAAGGAACTCGGGATCGACTATACGGACTTCGGTACGTATTCGTCTGACTCGATTGATTACCCGGACGTCGCGATTCCCGTCGCTGAGGCCGTCGCGAACGGTGAATTTGATCGTGGAATCCTGATTTGCGGAACAGGAATCGGAATCGGAATCGCAGCGAATAAAGTCAAAGGGATTCGTGCGGCACTCGTCCATGATACGTTCAGCGCAAAAGCGACACGTCAGCATAACAACTCGAACATCTTGACGATGGGCGAACGTGTCATCGGACCGGGTCTTGCGCTTGATATCGCAAAGATTTGGTTAGAGACGGAGTTCGAAGGTGGACGTCACGAAAACCGTGTCTGCAAAATCTCGGATTATGAGGTGAAGTAAATGGATCTCGAACAGATTAAACAGGATCTTGAAGCCTCGTTGACTGATTTGAATGAGCGCTTCCCCCTCAAAGGGAAGCTGCTCGTCATCGGTTGTTCGACGAGTGAAGTCATCGGTAAACAAATCGGAAAAGCGGGTTCGCCGGAAGTCGCGGAAGCATTGTTTGAGGTGTTCGATACATTTCGTCGTTCGCATCAAATCGATCTTGCGTTCCAAGGTTGTGAACATATCAACCGCGCCTTGACGCTCGAACGCCAAACGGTTGAACGACTCGGACTGGAACCGGTCACGGTCGTCCCGGTACCGGAAGCAGGTGGTTCGATGGCGAGTATCGCCTATGAACGTTTTTCTGCCCCGGTCGTCGTCGAATCGATTCAAGCTGATGCCGGAATCGACATCGGAGACACGTTCATCGGCATGCACTTGAAGCCGGTCGCTATCCCGGTTCGCCTTCCACACCGGGAAATCGGTGAGGCACATGTTACGGCAGCAACGACGCGTCCGAAGTTAATTGGTGGAATGCGTGCTAAATACGAATGATTCGTGCAAGGGGTTGCATACCTCTTGCTATTTTTCTGCACTTTTTGTGGGTGCCGCGGACTGATTATTCGTGTTAAGATAGGCGTATCGAAAATGAATGGGGGAATTCAGATGGAACAAACACCGCTTACGTATCTGAAACAGCAAGATGAGGAACTCTTTTCGGCAATGCGCAAGGAACTAGGACGTCAACGCGATAATATCGAGTTGATTGCGTCAGAAAACTTCGTCTCGCAAGCTGTCATGGAAGCACAAGGTAGCGTGCTGACGAACAAGTATGCAGAAGGTTACCCGGGACGCCGTTATTACGGTGGGTGCGAATTCGTTGATCTCGCAGAAGACTTGGCACGTGATCGTGCGAAAGCAATCTTCGGTGCCGAACATGCAAACGTTCAACCGCACTCGGGTGCACAAGCGAACATGGCCGTCTACTTCACGATTCTTGACCAGGGCGATACGGTCCTCGGGATGAACCTCTCACACGGTGGCCACTTAACGCATGGTAGTCCTGTGAATTTCTCCGGTGTTCAATACAACTTCGTCGAATACGGTGTCGATCAAGAGACAGAGATGATTGATTACGATGTCGTCGCGAAGCTTGCAGAAGAACACAAACCAAAATTGATCGTTGCGGGAGCATCGGCTTATCCGCGCGTCATCGACTTCAAACGTTTCCGTGAAATCGCAGACAGCGTCGGCGCATACTTGATGGTCGATATGGCGCATATTGCAGGGCTCGTTGCAGCGGGTCTGCACCCGAACCCGGTCGAGCATGCACACTTCGTCACGACGACGACGCACAAGACACTCCGTGGGCCACGTGGTGGGATGATTCTCTGTAAAGAAGAACATGCGAAAGCGATCGATAAATCGATCTTCCCTGGTATTCAAGGCGGTCCCCTCATGCACGTCATCGCAGCAAAAGCGGTCGCGTTCGGTGAGGCACTTGCTCCTGAATTCAAAGACTACATTGGTCAAGTCGTCACGAATGCAAAAGTACTCGGTGAAGAATTGACGGCACGTGGTCTGCGGATCGTTTCAGGCGGCACGGACAACCACTTGTTGCTCGTCGACTTACAGCCGCTCGGCATCACAGGTAAGCTCGCTGAGCATGCCCTTGATGAAGCGGGTATCACGGTCAACAAAAACACGATTCCATTCGATCCGGCCAGCCCATTCGTCACGAGCGGGATTCGCATCGGGACGGCAGCGATGACGTCACGTGGTTTTAAAGAAGAAGAAATGAAACAAATTGCGGCATTGATTGAACTCGTCCTCAAAAACCCGGAAGACGACGACACATTAAAAAATGCACACGAGCAAGTCCTTGCATTGACAGGTCGCTTCCCGCTTTACCCGGAACGCGGGTAATTGGAACGCATGCCGACCCGTCTGTTGAACCACCTCTTTCTTTTCGATCGCTGAGAAGTCAGAGGTGGTTTTTTTGATTGACGAGTAAACGATAGGATAGGAGGGACGAAAGATGGAGATTTTAGTCGTAGAAGACGACCAAAACATTCAACACCTGATTGTCGAGACGCTCGAAGCAGACGGCCATCGCGTCCGGGCGACGGCAGACGGGCAAGAAGCGGCGTGCTGGATAAACGAGCTGACGTTCGAGGCGGCGATTCTCGACGTAATGATCCCCGGGCGGAGTGGACTTGAGTTATGTGAACAGCTCCGGCAACGAGATGAACTGCCGATTTTGCTGTTGACGGCGCTCGGAGAGTTGACAGATAAACGCGCCGGATTTACGGCAGGTGCCGATGATTACATCACGAAACCGTTTGACCCGGAAGAATTATTATTCCGCTTACACGCCGTCGCCCGGCGGTATCAAAAGGCGGCGCTTCCGATTCTCCGGTTTGGTGACGTAACGATTGATAAACGCAGTCAACAGGTGATGCTTGGCGAAACGGAATTGACGTTGCCTAGGCGTGAGTTCGACTTGTTACATCAGCTTGCGAGTTTTCCGGGACGTGTCTTCAGTCGGGAGGAATTGATTGAACGGGTCTGGGGACTCGACTTCATGGGTGATGATCGGACGATTGACGTCCATATCAAACGCTTGCGCAGTCGCTTGCGCCATACGGACGCGATTCACATCAGTACCGTCCGCGGTCTCGGTTACCGACTGGAGGCGAAGGGATGAAGTCACTTTATACGAAAATCGTCGGACTCGTCTGTCTGGTCCTGCTCGTGTCGGCCTTGATTTCCTTACTGATCAGCAACTTGTTTTACTACAATGTCTTGCAGTCTTCCTATAGTCAAAAGGTCGAAGAGGCGGTCGATCAATCGTTTGCCTACTATGAACGGCATGGCGACGGACAGACCGGTTCCTTCTACGACATGTTGAGCGCGACGGGTTTTCAGCTCTATGTCGTCCCGGAGACAGGCCCCGTTATCCGCCACGGGAATGCATTCCGCGACGAAACACTGGCACCGGCGATCATCGAACGGGTCCGCGCCGGGGAAGTCTATCACGGAATGCGGGACTATCCGTTTCATCTCTTTTTACTCGGTCTGTTTGACAATGAAGTCGTCAATACAGTCGGTGCGTCGCTCGAAACGCCAAACGGGACCGACGCCGTCTTCATTCGACCCGATTTGAGCCGACAAATCCGTGAACTCCATTTGTTCGTCGGAGCCTTCCTCGGCTTACTCGTCGTCATCAGTTTTCTGTTGCTTGCCTTCTCAATCCGCTATCTCGTGCGTCCGATTAAACGCTTGACGGATGCGACAAAACAAGTCGCGTCCGGTGACTATGCCGTTCATGTGGCGACGACCTCGCGCGATGAGATTGGAGAGTTGTCACGGCGGTTCGGTGAGATGGCGGAAGCAGTCGCGAAGTCGGATGCTGAGCGCAAAACGTTCGTCGCCAACGTCTCGCACGAGTTTCAGTCGCCACTGACGACGATTAAAGGGTACGCCAGTCAACTGCAACCGCATGTCGCACCTGCCGGACAGGATAAACTGGCGACGATTGCGCGTGAAGCAGACCGGATGGCAGAGATGACCCGGCAACTGCTGGTCCTCGCCCGGCTCGATGAAGGAAGTCGGATGCGACTGGAGTCAATCCATCTTGGACAAGCGATTCGGACGACGCTCGCGACACTCGCCTATCAAATCGATGAACGCGGTGTCGCTGTCGCTGTTGATGTCGCGAGTGACATGACGATCGAGGCGGATGCCGCCGCACTCGAACATGTTTTTCAAAATGTCATCCGGAATGCCCTCCATGTTTCAAACGACGGGGACATGATTACGATTGAAGCCGAACAGACTGCGGAGCACGTCACTGTCCGCATCACGGACGAAGGTCCCGGTATGTCAAACGACATGATTGCCCATGCCTTTGACCGCTTTTATCAAGCCGACACGGCACGCGGTTCGCGCGGGACGGGGCTCGGGCTCGCCATCGTCGCCGAGACCGTCAAGCAGTTGCACGGGACGGTCGAGATTGATTCGGAAATCGGTAGCGGGACGACGTTCATCCTGACGTTTTTACGGGCGACGTAAGTTGTTCATGCTCCGTTCATATAGTATCCGTAAGATAAGACCTGTAACGCACATACAGGAGGGATATTAAATGAAAATGGGTTGGCGCGAACTAATCCGGATGAAAAAACGCTTCGGTCTGATGGGGCTCGTGACGACATTGATCATCGTCTTGATTTTAATGATCACCGGGCTCGCAGACGGACTGGCATACGATAATGGAGCCGTCATCCGGAATTTACCGGTTGAGCAGGTGGCACTCAGTCAAGAGGCGGAAGGGCAACTGACGCGATCATTTTTAGAGGAACAGGAGCAACCAAAAGGGACGGAGGCACTCGGCGTCCAAAATATGGTTCTCGAGAAACAGGACGGGACGAAGGACGATGTGACGGTGTTTGCGTTACCTGCTGAGACGGCGTACGGTCCAAAGCAACTGCAAGCGTTGAAACGAGGCGAAGTTCTCGTCGATACCGCTTATGCGAAACAGACCGGGACCGCAGTCGGCGACAAAGTAACCGATTTTCGGACGAAGATGACGTTTACGATCGTCGGTACCGTCACGGATGGACGTTACAGCCATGCGCCTGTGTTATGGACGACGCTTGCGTCGTGGGACGACTGGCAAGCGAAGATGCAGACGAACTATGTCTCGGCATTCGTCAGTCAGGATTCATTCAAAACGGACCTGACGACGTATACGAAAGCAGACATCGTCAAGCAGGTTCCCGGTTACGCAGCGGAACAAAATTCATTCCAGATGATGCGGCTGGCGCTTGTCGTAATCGGCGCCTTGATTTTGACGGCGTTTTTCTATATTTTGACGATGCAAAAAATGAAGCAACTGGGCATCTTGAAGGCGATCGGGATTCGGACACGGACGATTGGAAGCGCGCTCGTCATGCAGGTGTTCGTCTTGACGCTCCTGTCGCTTGCTTTCAGCCTGTGCGTGACGCTCGGTGTCAGCCAAGTCTTACCGAGCGGCATTCCGTTTCGTTTTGAGTGGGATACGAGTCTCGGTTACGGGGCATTGTTGATCGGTACGGCATTAATTGGATCCGTGATTCCGCTCCGGGCCTTAAAAAAACTTGAGCCGGCAGACGCGATGGGAGGAATGGCAGGATGATTAAGATGACACATGTCGAACAGACTTACAGTGACGTCCCCGTGCTCCATGATGTTTCATTCGAAGCGAAAGCGGGTGAACTGATTGCCTTAGTCGGACCGAGCGGAAGTGGAAAAAGTACGTTGCTCCAACTGCTCGGATTGTTGCAAACACCGACAGCGGGAGACATTCAGTTTGGGGAACAGCACGTCAATCAGCAATCGGACGAAGCACGCCGAAAGATGCGCCTCGAAGAGATCGGATTCATCTTTCAGGAATCGCATCTCGTTCCGTTCCTGACGGCGGCGGAACAACTCGAACTCGTCGCAGAAGAAGCGGGGCGGAAAGTTGACGCCGCCGCGATGCTCGCCGCTTTTGGATTAAAAGACCGTGCACACCATTTGCCACACGCCTTATCGGGTGGAGAACGACAGCGTGTCGCGATCATTCGGGCACTCGTCAATCAGCCGCGACTCGTCCTCGCAGATGAACCGACGGCAAGCCTTGATTATACGAACGGACGCCAAGTGATGGAAGTGTTACAAAAGCAAGCCCATGAGGAACAAAAAACGGTCATCGTCATCACCCATGATGAGCGGATGCTTGAGTATTGTGACCGTGTCCTGCGGATCGAGGATGGTTACTTGAGCGAAGTGGAATAACGCGGACGTCGTCTCGAGACAAGAGGCGGCGTCCGTGTTTTGTCCACCATGCGTCAGAAGACTTATATTTTACGACCATGATTTTTGGTATACTTAACCTTAGTAAAATAAGGTAAGGGTGGAAACTGTCAGATGAAATTTTCAGCACTGGTCCAATCAGAACTCGAAACAATCAATACGACTCAAATTGCGGACTGGCTGACTAAAAAAAGTCAAACAGAACGTGAATATAAACGACTCAGTGAAGACTTTAAAGCAATCGTCATCATGCAAGAAGCAGGCTTTTATGAACAAGCGGACACGCGGTTCAGCCAGTGGAAGAACAAAGGGATTCCGGCGGAGCTCCAGCGGTACCGGTTAGCAATCGCCGGAAAAGCGGGCGGGAAGCGACTCGTCAAAAAGCGTTTTTCCATGCTCCCGGCAGCTGTCCAAAATCATCCGCAGCTCAAACCGTGGAAAAAGCAGCTGCAATCGAAT
The DNA here is from genome assembly GCF_018618635.1 of Exiguobacterium sp. s102. Classification (NCBI taxonomy): domain Bacteria; kingdom Bacillati; phylum Bacillota; class Bacilli; order Caryophanales; genus Exiguobacterium; species Exiguobacterium sp. s102. Next base: position 37,159 of record NZ_JACSML010000007.1, on the reverse strand, counting down.
CCGTGGATGCTCGGCGGATTGCTTGTTGCGGGTCTTGCCGTTCTCGGTCTCTTTCAACTTGATTTCTCACAACCGGAAGAAGTGCCGGTCGTGACCAATCAAGAGAACGTTGAACAAAAATTGGCCGCGCTTGAAAAAGAAGTCGAGCAATTAAAAGAAAAAAATGAACAGCTGACAGAACAAGCACCAGTGAAATCAAAAGACACAACGAAACCAAAAGAGACAGCGAAACCAAAAGCGACTACGGATGCAAAGAAGACGCTTTCTCCCGAAGAAACATTGAAACAGGCGATCGCTGCGACGCAAGAAAAAGATTATAAGTCAGCGAACCGCTTGTTGACGGGAACTGTGTTAACGGATGACGCAACGAAGGGCATGGCACGTTTTTATCAATTGATTGCTGGAGGCAAGTTAGGTGAAACGAAACAAACGGATTATGTCGCGTATCGAGAGGACTTCCCGGATTCCGGTTACATGAGTGATGTGTTATGGATGCAGGCCGTCTATGAACAAAAGAATAAGGTCGGCGATTATAAGGCGACGTTAGAAGAATTAGCGAAGCAACCAGATAATGAATGGTCCTATGCGGCGCAAGCGATTCTTGACGGGAAAAGTACGCTTGGGGAGGAGTGATTCCAAAAAAACAGTTCCCAAGCGGTCACTTTTTGGAGTACAATGCGAAAAGAGAATTGAGAGGAGATGCAAACAATGAGTAAAGTACATGTATTTGATCACCCATTGATTCAGCACAAAATGACAATCATGCGTAAAGTCGAAACGGGGACGAAACAATTCCGGGAGCTTGTCGACGAAGTGGCTTCATTGATGGCATATGAAATCACGCGTGACCTTCCACTCACAGAAGTCGCGATCGAGACACCGGTCACGAAAACGACGCAGAAGATGATTGAAGGCAAGAAGCTCGGAATCGTTCCGATCCTTCGCGCAGGACTAGGGATGGTCGACGGGATGCTTCGGATGATGCCGAACGTCAAAGTCGGTCACATCGGTCTTTACCGTGATCCAGAGACGCTTGAACCAACGGAATACTACCTCAAGTTGCCGACTGACGTCGCAGAACGTGATTTTGTCGTCGTCGACCCAATGCTTGCGACAGGCGGCTCGGCTGCTGACGCAATCTCCTCTTTAAAGAAACAAGGCGCGAAAAGCATTAAACTGGCTTGCCTGTGTGCAGCACCTGAAGGCGTTAAACGCGTTCAGGAAGAGCATCCGGATGTCGATATTTACCTCGCGGCACTCGATGAAAAACTGAACGATCATGGTTATATCGTCCCTGGACTCGGGGATGCCGGTGATCGTTTGTTCGGTACGAAGTAAGACAGAAGCAGTCTGCCACTCCCGGCAGGCTGCTTTTTTTGTTGTAAGATGCAGGACAGCTTTCAACTATGCTTAAATGGAAGAAGTAGAAAAAGGAGGAAGTAATGATGCCCATCAAAGTCATGCCCATCTTTGGAACACGACCGGAAGCCATCAAGATGGCACCGCTCGTCAATGCCTTAAAACAAAATCCAGCGTTCGATGTCCATGTGACGATCACGGCGCAACACCGGGAAATGCTTGATCAAGTGTTACGCATGTTCGAGATTGAACCGGATTCTGACCTCAATATCATGCAACCCCGTCAGACGCTTGTCGACATCACGACGCGTGGTCTCGAAGGACTTGATCTCGTCATGAAGGATGTCAAACCGGATCTCGTTCTCGTTCATGGCGACACGACGACGACGTTCGTCGGTAGTCTTGCTGCCTACTACAATCAAATCGCCGTCGGACACGTCGAAGCCGGACTCCGTACATATAATAAATACTCACCGTTTCCGGAAGAGGTCAATCGTCAATTGACGTCGACACTCGCAGATCTGCACTTTGCGCCGACCGATCAGGCGGCAGCGAACTTAGCATCTGAAAATCGTTATGCTGGTGTCTATGTGACGGGAAATACGGCAATCGATGCCCTGCAGACGACGGTCCAGCCGGATTATGTTCACCCTGTGCTCGAGGCAGTCGGCAAACGACGCCTGATCTTGATGACGGCACACCGGCGAGAAAACCTCGGAGAGAAGATGCATCAGATGTTTCGGGCGATCCGTCGACTCGTCGATACATATCCGGACGTGCACGTCGTCTATCCGGTCCATTTGAATCCGGTCGTCCAGGAAACAGCGGCTGAAATCTTTGGGGGACACGACCGCATCACGTTAATTCCGCCGCTCGATGTATTCGACTTTCATAACTTTGCCAGTCGTGCCCATTTAATCCTGACCGATTCCGGCGGCGTACAGGAAGAAGCACCCTCGCTCGGCGTACCTGTCCTTGTGTTACGCGATACGACGGAGCGTCCGGAAGGAGTCAAAGCCGGTACGTTGAAACTTGCCGGAACAGATGAAGAGACGATTTACCGGATGGCGAGCGAGTTGCTTGAAGACGAAGCGGCCTATGCAAAAATGGCGCATGCTTCAAATCCTTACGGGGACGGTCATGCGTCGGAGCGGATTGCAGCAGCGATTTTAGCGCACTTCAATCAAGGGGAAACTCCAGAACCCTTTCATGCAGATATCTAAAATGAAGTAATCCAGTCCAAAAAATGTTTATTTAGGGCGTTTCCGTATATCTTGCCGTTCCCACGGGAATCAAGACGAACGGATGCGTCCTTTTTAATGATTCCGTTTAAGGTTAACTTCCATAAGTTGTTTCAGACGTTCCCGTCGACCTCGCTTTCCTCGGGCGAGGGACAAGTCGCGACTCGGTACACGGTGTGTGCCAAGCCGGGTCTTGTTTCCCTCTGACGAAACCACGATGAACTGTGGTTTCTTTTCCCGTAGGAGTCGAGTCGACCTGGGTACGTCCTTTTCAATTACGCTCTACTAAACTTTGGTCAAGGCGTAGTGTTGTTAGTCACTTGTAAATTGAATCGCCTTGAGCAATTCCTCTCGACTCCTATGGGAAGAGGAAGCGGAACGCTTCCGACAGGGACAAGCGAGACCCGGTTACCCGATAGGGAAATCGCGGCTTGCGTCCCGCCCAAGGAAAGTGAGAGGAAATAGCGAAAGGTCTATTCAATAATCAATAATGGTCTATCCGATAATCACTAAACAAAAAGCAGTGAGTAAACATACATCAATATATCTTTAACTAAGAAACAAACGCCTCAATCTGCCTGATTGTGAAGAAAATGTAAAATCTAAATCACCGTGCTGACCTTAAAACCTATAATCCATTCATGACATTTCAAGCTGTGACAAGTAACACAACAGACAAATTGGAAATGCTTTAAATCCTTTGTTACAAACAGATGTCAGGGGCGTTTTCCTGTCCCGAATCGAAAGCGCTTCCAATCTTGAACAAAAATTACTTTTTCACAAAATCGACACAAATCAATTTTAGACGGCTTGTTTCTCATTCCAGAACGCGATATAACGTTACTGTTCAATGGTTTTGTTCATCAAGTGAACCATCTCTTTAAACGTTGATAGCACTACATATTTTCTTCACATCTTCGTGAAAAGAGGTGGATGGGGTACCTCTGTGAAAACCTTATCAATCGTTGATATACAATGGTTTCAGCGGTCTATTTTATTTGTGAATTCATTTGACTATGAAATGGTTCTCATTGTATTCTTGACTAGTATGAAAATCCGCAAATTGTGGGAAAGAAAAAGAACCTGCAATTGGGAAAAGGGGGTCGTCTCTAGTGCGCCAAAAAGGGCTCGCAATGAGTATGGTCATGGCCTCGCAAATTTCGACGGCACTTGCCGCACCAATCGTCATCGGCTTCCTTGTTGGGAACTATGGGGAACAGCAAGACTGGTGGCAAAAGATGGGAGCGACATTCTCAGTGTTCATCGGGATTTTCATCGGCATTCTTTGCATGATCGCAATGATCAGGCACTTGTTAGGAGACAAGACATGAACATAATCCTTCAAGATGCGTTGTATCGTGCGTACTTACGATGGTTTGGACTCTATTATGGAATCCTGGCTGTCTTGTTACTTGTCGGTTATCCGAGTGATCCAGTGATTTATGGGCTGGCATTAGGTGGGGCAGGTAGCTTCATGATCTTGACGCTGCAACGATTAAGCGTCGATCGAATGTATCGTGTAATCGAGCGTGGGCGCAAGCCGATGTCTCGAGGGACCGTATCACGCATGGCGGTCGCGGTACTTTGTGTGATGATCGGTTTGAAGTACGAAGCCGAATTGTCATTAACTGCGGTGGTAATAGGCCTTCTCGCCGGCCACGTCATACAATTTTGTGAGTTCTTGACTCACGAACTTAAGCGGGAAAAGAGGTGAATAGTCAAATGAACCACGAAATGCCACTTTACGAAATCCCACTCTGGGGCGACTTCGTTCTGTACGGTAGCTGGACGAACTTGATCACAGTGCTGATAGCAGCTGCTCTCGTCTTCCTGATTGCCGTGGCCGGTACGCGACGTCTCGCGATGAAGCCAACCGGTTTTCAAAACACGCTAGAGTGGTTCCTCGAATTCGTTCGCGGAATCATCAGCAGTACGATGGATTGGAAAACAGGGGGTCGCTTCCTTACTTTCGGAATGACACTGTTCCTATTCATCATCGTGTCCAACTTAATGGGTCTCCCATTTAACGTTGTGACGGGTCACTACATTTGGTTCAACTCACCAACTGCGGATCCGTACGTGACACTTGCACTTTCATCTATGGTAGTGGTCATGAGCCATTATTACGGTGTGAAAATGCGCGGCTTCGGTGCATATGCGAAAACGTTTATGACGCCGATGTTTATTATTACCATCATTGAAGAATTCGCAAACACGTTGACACTCGGTCTTCGTCTTTACGGGAACATCTTCGCTGGTGAAATCATGATCGGAATCATTCTCTCGATCGGAATCATCTCTGGAACGAACGATTTCCAATTCCTCGGACCAGTCGGTGTCATCCTTTCAGCGATTCCAATGCTGATTTGGCAAGGATTCTCACTCTTCATCGGAGCGATCCAAGCGTATATCTTCCTTATACTGACGATGGTTTACATCGGACATAAGGCAGCGCACGACCATTAATTCGAAGGTAAAGCATCTGCTTTTCCGATAATCGCACGACCAAATTTCGAACACAATCTAGGGAGGCAATTTATAATGGAACTTATTGCAACAGCGATCATCATCGGACTCGGCGCACTTGGCGCTGGTATCGGTAACGGTCTTATCGTAAACGGTACAGTATTAGGACAAGCACGTCAGCCAGAACTCAAAAACGAACTTCGTCAAACAATGTTCATCGGTATCGGTCTTGTTGAGGCACTTCCAATCATCGGTGTAGCGGTCGGTTTCCTTCTCCTCAACTCTTAATTCATAGTTTAAGAAACGAGCTACATAGGGCGTTATTCGTTCGACAGGAGTGAACCGTCACGGGAGCTTTTGCTCCCTTATGTAGATATAAGAAGTTGGACCAACCACGAGGGGAGTGTAATCGAATGAATCTTACGTATCTTGCGGCAGAAGCAGGCGGCGAAGAAAGCCACCTTTTACTTGCCAATATGATCGTCACGATCGTCGTTTTCCTCTTGCTCCTCATCCTCTTGAAGAAATTCGCTTGGGGCCCGCTCATCAACATGATGAAAGCGCGGGAAGAGCATGTGGCTAGCGAGATCAACTCGGCTGAAAAAAGCCGTAAAGACGCTGAAGTCTACGTAGAACAACAACAAGAAGAATTAAATAAGGCACGTACGGAAGCACGTGACTTATTAGAATCATCACGCCGTCAAGCTGAGGCAGAACAAGCACGTGCGATGGAGCAGGCACGTCTTGAGACAGAAATGAGTAAGGAAGAAGCACGCCGTGCAATCGACCGTGAACGCGCTGAAGCACAAGCTGCTTTGAAGAACGATGTTGCTCTTCAAGCAATCGCTGCAGCACGCCACGTCATGAAAACACAGCTTGCGACAGACGAAGCCGCTCAACGCGCGCTCGTCGATCAATTCCTTGCTGACACTAAGGGCACGAACTAATGCGTGATCACGTAGCGGGACGCTACGCAAAAGCGCTCTTCGATCTTGCGCTTGAGCATCATGTGCTCGAGCAAGCAGAAGCTGATGTGCGGACGCTCGGCGAAGTGCTCCACGCAACACCAGAGCTCGCATCGGTTTTAAGTAACCCATCGATTTCTGCGGAAGAGCTGAAGTTAGTCTTACAGACGAGCTTCACGGGCTTCAACACGATTGTTTTGAATACCATCCTCGTCATGGTCGAAAACGACCGTGCGGCGGAAGTATTGTCTTTGCCGGAGCATTTCATTGCGTTATTGAATGAACACCGTAACGTTGCGACAGCCGTCGTGACGAGTGCATACAAATTGTCAGACGCGGAAATCACGAAAGTGAAAGAAACGTTCGGCCAAAAATCAGGTAAAACGCTTGAAGTAGAAAATGTTGTTGATACGAACGTAATCGGAGGACTTCGCGTCCAAATCGGTTACACGACATATGACGGCACGATCGAAACGAAACTAACGCGACTTGAGCGTGAGCTGTTAAAAGCGTAAGAAAATAGGGGTGAAACGCATGAGCATTAGAGCTGAAGAAATCAGCGCCCTGCTTAAAGCGCGTATCGCGCAGTACGGTTCTACGATGGAAGTGAACGAGACGGGTACGGTCATCCAAATTGGTGATGGTATCGCTCGTGCACACGGACTCGACAACGTCATGTCGGGAGAGCTCGTAGAATTCGCTAACGGCACAATGGGCTTGGCGCAAAACTTAGAAGAAGGCAACGTTGGTATCATCATTCTTGGTGACTACCTTGATATTAAAGAAGGCGATTCAGTTAGCCGTACAGGACGCATCATGGAAGTACCGACAGGGGACGCATTGCTCGGTCGCGTCGTTAACCCGCTCGGTATGCCAATCGATGGTCTTGGTCCAATCGAAACGGAACACTATAACCCAATCGAGCGTAAAGCTTCTGGCGTTATGGCACGTAAATCGGTTCACGAACCACTTCAGACAGGAATCAAGGCAATCGATGCCCTCGTTCCAATCGGTCGTGGACAACGTGAGTTGATCATCGGTGACCGTCAGACAGGTAAAACGTCGATCGCCATCGATACAATCATCAACCAAAAAGAAGAAAACATGATTTGTATTTACGTCGCAATCGGACAAAAAGAATCAACAGTCCGTGGTGTTGTTGAAACACTCCGTAAAAACGGTGCACTTGATTACACGATCGTCGTTTCTGCCGCTGCTTCACAGCCGGCACCACTTCTTTACCTCGCACCATTCGCTGGTGTAGCGATGGGTGAACACTTCATGGATCTCGGCAAGCACGTTCTTGTCATCTATGATGATCTTTCAAAACAAGCAGCTGCATACCGTGAGCTTTCGCTTCTCTTGAAGCGTCCACCAGGCCGCGAAGCTTACCCAGGGGATGTCTTCTACCTTCACTCACGCCTTCTTGAGCGTGCGGCGAAATTGAACGACGAGCTTGGCGCAGGTAGCTTAACAGCACTTCCGTTCATCGAGACACAAGCGTCGGATATCTCGGCTTACATCCCGACGAACGTTATCTCGATTACGGATGGTCAAATCTTCCTTCAATCGGATCTCTTCTTCTCAGGTGTCCGTCCAGCGATCAACCCGGGTCTCTCGGTATCGCGTGTTGGTGGATCGGCTCAAGTAAAAGCGATGAAGAAGGTAGCGGGTACGCTCCGTCTTGACCTCGCCTCTTACCGTGAGCTCGAAGCCTTTTCACAGTTCGGATCTGACCTTGATAAAGCGACACAATCGAAGCTTAACCGTGGTGAGCGGACAGTAGAGGTTCTGAAACAGGATCTTAACCAACCGTTGACTGTCGACAAGCAAGTCATCATCATCTATGCCTTGACTCGTGGTCACCTTGATGATGTTGCCGTTACGGATATTCGTCGTTTTGAAAAGGAACTCAACCTCTGGCTCGATCAAAACCGCAAACAGCTTTGCGATGAGATCCGTAAAACAGGTAACCTTCCGGCTGACGAAGAACTCGTTACAGCAATCTCAGAATTTAAGAAAACGTTCCAAGCGACAGTCTAAGGGTCAACTCTTAGGCTTCGCCTGAACGCTCTTGATACTAACAAGGTGGTGAATCGAAATGGCATCGTTGCGCGAGATACAAACGCGGATTAACTCGACGAAAAGTACGAAACAGATCACGAAAGCGATGAACATGGTTTCGGCGTCGAAACTAAACCGCGCTCAAGCACATAGCGCGAAGTTCCAGCCTTACATGCTGAAAATGCAGGAGGTTCTCGGAACCATTGCGAATGGCACGACAGGTGCGAGCCATCCGATGCTCGAGAAACGTCCCGTCAAAAAGACTGGATTTATCGTCATCACATCGGATCGCGGCTTAGCTGGTGCATATAACGCCAACGTGCTGCGTGAAGTCTACCGGGAAATCAAAGAAAAGCACACTACGGACAGTTACGTTCTGTATGTGGTCGGTAAAGTCGGTGTTCAGTTCTTCCGTTCACGCGGAATCACGGTCACAGACGCGATCACAGGACTCAACGATTCTCCTTCGTATGTTGATGTAGCTGAAATCGTGAAGCGTACAGTGAGTGCGTTCACGAACGGTGAAATCGACGAACTCAAGCTGAGCTACAACCATTTCTTGTCTGTCATCAGCCAAGAAGTGAAAGTCGAAACCCTTCTCCCACTCGGAGAAATCGAAGCTTCGTCTTCGACGACTTATGAGTATGAGCCAAGTGAGGAGCAAATCCTTTCTGAACTCCTTCCGCGTTATGCGGAAAGCTTGATCTTCGGTGCGCTTCTTGACGCGAAAGTAGCAGAACATGCGTCACGTATGACAGCAATGCAAAGTGCGACAGATAACGCAGATGACTTGATCGGTCGATTGACTCTCGTCTACAACCGGGCTCGACAAGCTGCAATCACGCAAGAAATCACAGAGATCGTCAGTGGAGCAGCTGCGCAGCAGTAAGCCCCAAGGACGTAATGATAGGTAGGAGGAAACACGATGAACGAACTCGGTTTAAAAGGCCGCGTCGTCGCGGTCATGGGACCTGTCATCGACGTTAAGTTCGAAGGACACTTACCGAACATCTACAACGCGCTTCGTATTCAATATACGCCGCAAACTGTAGAAGAAGTGGCTATCGACTTAACGCTTGAGGTCGCATTACACCTTGGTGACGATGTCGTCCGTACCATTGCGATGGATTCGACGGATGGTGTACGCCGTGGAGTGGAAGTCCTGGATACAGGCGCTCCAATCTCGGTACCCGTCGGTGAAGCGACACTCGGTCGCGTATTCAACGTACTCGGTAACCCAATTGATGAAAAAGAACTTGATGCAAGCGTGGAACGTCTTCCGATTCACAAAAAAGCACCAACGTTCGACAACCTTTCAACAAAAGTTGAAATTCTTGAAACAGGAATTAAAGTCGTTGACTTACTTGCGCCTTACATCAAAGGTGGTAAGATCGGTCTCTTCGGTGGTGCCGGTGTAGGTAAGACCGTCCTCATCCAGGAATTGATCAACAATATCGCCCAAGAGCACAGCGGTATCTCGGTATTCGCAGGTGTTGGTGAGCGGACACGTGAAGGTAATGACTTGTACCATGAGATGACGGATTCAGGCGTTATCAAACAAACAGCGATGGTCTTCGGTCAGATGAACGAACCACCTGGTGCACGTCTTCGTGTTGCCTTGACTGGTTTGACAATGGCTGAGTACTTCCGTGATGAGCAAGGACAGGACGTTCTTCTCTTCGTTGATAACATCTTCCGTTATACGCAAGCAGGTTCAGAGGTATCAGCCCTTCTCGGTCGTATGCCATCTGCCGTTGGTTACCAACCAACACTTGCAACAGAGATGGGTATGCTCCAAGAGCGTATCACGTCAACAAACAAAGGTTCGGTTACATCAATCCAAGCGGTTTATGTACCAGCCGATGACTATACTGACCCGGCTCCTGCGACGACGTTTGCTCACTTAGATGCAACGACGAACCTTGAGCGCCGTCTCTCTGAGATGGGTATTTATCCTGCCGTGGATCCACTTGCTTCTACATCACGCGCCCTTTCACCTGAAATCGTCGGTGAAGAGCATTATGCTGTAGCACGTCAAGTTCAGGAAACACTTCAGCGTTATAAAGAACTTCAAGATATCATCGCAATCCTCGGTATGGACGAGTTGTCGGAAGATGACAAGTTAAGTGTTCACCGTGCGCGTCGTATCCAGTTCTTCTTGTCGCAGAACTTCCACGTAGCTGAGCAGTTCACAGGACAAAAAGGATCGTACGTCCCAGTTAAGGACACGATCCGCGGCTTCAAAGAAATCCTCGATGGCAAACACGATGATTTGACGGAAGAAGCATTCCGTCTCGTCGGTCCGATCGAAGATGCGATTGAAAAAGCGAAGGCGCTTGTCTAAGTGACAAAGCATAAGGGGGACTTGAGATGAACACACTTCATGTCAATATCGTCACCCCGGATGGCGAAGTGTATGATGGCGATGTCCGTATGGTCGTTGCGAAAACGATAACGGGTGAAATCGGGGTCCTCCCGCACCACGTACCGCTCGTAACACCACTCGACATCAGCATCTTGAAGTTGCGCCACGAAGATGGCGGACGCACGTTGATCGCTATCAGCGGTGGCTTTATGGAAGTGCGCCAGGATACTGTAACGGTTCTTGCAGAAACGGCGGAGCAGGCAGATAAGGTCGATTATGACCGTGCTGCGGCTGCGAAGGTTCGTGCAGAACGACGTCTCCAGGACACGAAATTATCAGATCTTGAGTTCAAACGCGCAGAGCTTTCATTGAAACGGGCAATTAACCGTCTCGATTTAAAAGACTACGGTCGCGATTGATTCAAGTAAAAGACCCGGTTTCCCTCGTGGAAATCGGGTCTTTTTTTGTAGAAAACGTCAATTTAAAAGCGTTTTCTTTAGGATTAAGGCGATTCAGGTTTAAGATGGCGAAAAATAGTAAAAGTACCATATAGACCTCTTATTCACAAACTTTTCATCCTTACTTCTATAGAAATTGTGACAATCATCTTTAATAAATATATTTTATGCGCTAAAATAAATGCATATTGTGCTTTTTTGTTTGCGAAATCATTCATTTTGTGAAATCATGGTAAGGTTGAAGAAAACACGAAGAAGAGGTGCAAGCGCGTGACGTCAATTGGTTTAAGTGCTTTAGTGAGTATGCTCGTTTATGTAATGGCAATTGTTCTTGCCTGGTGGTCACTCTTACCAGTCAAGTGGGAAAAAATCCTCCAACATCCTAAAGGTCCACACGCCATTGCGTTACGGACGTTGCTTGCGATTGCACTCGGTTCCCTCGTCGGTCGCTTTTTGCTGGAGTATTCGGGATTCGCCCAACGTCTTCAATTTTTAGTAGGCTGAACTTGTAACTTCCTTGTAAACCCTAATTTGGTCATCTGAATTAGTATGGAAAAGGATAGTATTCTTATAATGAAGAAACACATTGATTATGACACTGAAAATCGTATTGGCTTTTGGCACGAGAGATAACTATAGGAAAGTTTCTTTCTATCATTCGTTGACTTTTCAACTATGATCAACACCAATCACGAATTGTACGAATAGAAAAGAAACGAAGCAGAGGAGTATGGGTAATGGAAAAAATTGTTGTCCGTGGCGGACGTAAATTAGCTGGAACAGTAAAAGTAGAAGGTGCAAAAAATGCAGTCTTAAAAACGTTGGTTGCGACATTGCTCGCATCAGAAGGTCAATCGGTCCTTCAAAACGTACCACGTCTTGCAGACGTCTATACAATCAACAATGTCTTACGGAACTTAAACGCACAAGTTGAATTCGATGCAGAAGCGAATACGGTTACCGTCAATGCAGAACCGGAACTAAAAGACGAAGCACCACTTGAATACGTTCGTAAAATGCGGGCATCGATTCTTGTCATGGGTCCACTCCTTGCACGTCTCGGTCGCGCACGCGTTGCGATGCCGGGTGGCTGTGCAATCGGATCACGTCCAATTGATCTTCACTTAAAAGGATTCGAAGCGATGGGCGCTAAAACAATCATCGGAAACGGTTTTGTTGAAGCACAAGTCGATGGTCGTCTCCAAGGTGCAAAAATCTATCTTGATTTCCCTTCTGTCGGTGCGACAGAAAACATCATGATGGCGGCAACACTCGCTGAAGGCACGACAGTCATCGAGAACGTTGCGAAAGAACCTGAAATCGTTGACCTCGCGAACTTCTTGAACGCGATGGGCGCGAAAGTCCGTGGCGCAGGTACGGAAACGATCCGTATCGAAGGTGTCGAAAAATTACACGGTGGCAACCACTATGTGATTCCAGACCGGATTGAAGCCGGAACATTCATGATTGCAGCTGCAATCACAGAAGGTGACGTCGAAGTCATCGGTGCTGAGCGTGAGCATCTTCGTCCATTGATCTCAAAAATGGAAGAGATGGGTGTTCAAGTATCGGATACAGAAGAAGGGCTTCGTGTTGTCGGACCTAAGAAATTGGTTGCTGTCGACGTGAAGACGATGCCACACCCTGGTTTCCCGACAGACGTTCAAGCACAGATGATGGCGCTTGTCTTAAAAGCTGAAGGAACATCGGTCATCACGGAAACGGTCTTCGAAAACCGCTTCATGCACGTGGAAGAATTCCGCCGCATGAATGCTGATATCAAAATCGAAGGACGCTCATCCATCATCACAGGTGGTGTTCAGCTTCAAGGAGCAGAAGTCTTATCAACAGACCTTCGTTCTGGTGCAGCGCTCGTCACAGCTGGTTTGATTGCTGAAGGTGAAACACGTGTCGGTGCACTCCATCACATCGATCGTGGATACGTTGACTTCCACTTGAAACTGCAAGCCCTTGGCGCAGATGTCGAGCGCATCACGGAAGAAACAGCGGTTGTCGAAGAAACGGCAGCGACAAAGCTTTAATCTTAAGCTATTATTCCATTTCATTAACGAGAGACGACTTTCTGAAAAAGAAAGTCGTCTCTTTTTGCTTGCCTGTGCTAAAATTGAAAGGTATGTATACATAAATGGGTTAGACGTCCAAACGACGTTCTAAATTATGGAATAATAGCCAGCTGGTAAAGGAGATCACGCGAGATGTTTTCAAAAGATATCGGAATTGATTTAGGAACTGCCAATGTCGTCATTCATGTAAAGGGAAGAGGAATTGTCCTCGATGAACCTTCAGTCGTCGCCATTGATAAAGCGACCGGCAAAATTCATGCAGTAGGTACGGAAGCACATTTAATGGTAGGCCGGACACCGGGAAACATCGTCGCGATTCGTCCGCTCCAAGATGGTGTGATCGCAGATTTCGAGATGACGGAAGCCATGTTACGTCACTTCATCGATAAAATTGAGGTCCGCAGCATGTTCGGTGGCGTTCGGATGTTGATTTGTACACCAGCGAGCATCACGACGGTCGAAGCAAAAGCGATTCGTCAGGCAGGAGAAAAATCGGGCGCGAAAACCGTCTTCCTCGAAGTCGAACCGAAAGTAGCCGCGGTCGGAGCAGGGATGGACATTTGGATGCCTGCGGGACATATGGTCATCGACATCGGTGGCGGGACGACGGATGTTGCAGTACTCTCGATGGGAGATATCGTCTGTGGCGAAACAATCAAAGTTGCAGGAGATCGATTTGATCACGATATCATTCGGGCAATCAAAGATCGGCATAAGTTAATCATCGGTGAACGGACGGCGCAAAACGTCAAGATGACGGTCGCAACGGTCTCAGAAGACGGACGTCAGGAAGAGATGGATATCCGGGGACGTAATCTCGTCACAGGGCTGCCGCATAACATTACGGTCAGCTCACAGGAAATTCATGAAGCACTCGCAGAATCAGCGATGGAAATCGTTGAAGCGACAAAACGGGTTCTCGAGAAGACACCACCGGAACTCGCAGCAGATATCATCGACCGCGGCATCATCTTAACGGGTGGTGGGGCATTGCTCGACGGAATCGATCAGTTGTTGGCAAAAGAGCTTGGGTTACCGGTCTTGATTGCAGAAGATCCAATGTTATGTGTTGCACGCGGGACAGGCATCATGCTCGATAACTTAGGAAAATAAGAAATACTTGTTTGGTACAAATCGTCAAGCGATGAGGTAACCGTTCACTTAATTGTGGGGTTACCTCTTTTTATTTTGCGTAGAGAACGATTCAAGAATGTTGCGGGATAAAGATTCTTTCTTCCCGTGCTTTCCTCGGGCGAGGCGCAAGATTTTCTTACGCTTTTTCCCGTAGGAGTCACGAGAAGCGAATCTTTTAGGCAGGTGCGTTTTTGTCGAATGCCGTTCTCGAATAGATCGGATTAGATTAAAAATGGACAAAGTACAGCGTCATAAACGATTCAAGAATGTTGCGGGATGAAGATTCTTTCTTCCCGCGCTTTCCTCGGGCGAGGCGCAAGCCGTTGCTACTTGATCCTATCCGGACAAGTAGCAGGGTCTCGCTTGCCTCTGAAAGCGCAAGAATTTCTTGCGCTTTTTCCCGTAGGAGTCACGGGAAGCGAATCTTTTAGACAGATGCGTTTTTGTCGAATGCCGTTCTCGAACAGATCGGATTAGATTGCAGATAGACAAAGTACAGTGCCTTGAACGATTCAAGAATGTTGGGGGATGAAGATTCTTTCTTCCCGTGCTTTCCTCGGGCGAGGCGCAAGCCGTTGCTACTTGATCCTATCCGGATAAGTAGCAGGGTCTCGCTTGCCTCTGACAGCGCAAGAATTTCTTGCGCTTTTTCCCGTAGGAGTCACGGGAAGCGAATCTTTTAGGCAGGTGCGTTTCTGTCGAATGCCGTTCTAGAACAAATCGGTTAACGCGTGTCTGAGCTTCCATAGAAGTGAGAACGCCAATCGATAAGATGTAGCGCCTTAAACGGAAATAGGGATAACTTGAACAACTTGCTTCGAAAACGGTGAGACGCTTGAGGGAATCAGTGAACCTTGAAAAGGTTCACGAGCAAGCAAGGGGAGACCCTGCAGCTTTTGTAAAAAGCGAAGCGGCTTCCCGCTTGCCCCTAAGCAAGCGAACCGTGGTAGAAGCGAATGTTGTTCAAAACCCACGAGGTCACTGTACTGAATGTTGTTCAAAACCCACGAGGTCACTGTACTGAATGTTGTTCAAAACCCACGAGGTCACTGTACTGAATGTTGTTCAAAACCCACG
>NZ_JACSML010000007.1:0-21846 GCF_018618635.1 Exiguobacterium sp. s102 | reverse complement strand
AGGTCACTGTACTGAATGTTGTTCAAAAAAACGCACTTTTATGTGACCGCGAAAAAGACTTTCTAAAAAAAATATCAGAATAACGGTTGACGAAAGCCTGGAAAAAAGAGAGAATGAGAATGTTCTCAATGAGAATGAATATCATTATCTTTACAAGGAGACTACGATGTCGATTATGATTTGGGGAATCCTCCTCGTATGTGTCTCAATCGGCTCCATGTTTGTTGGTGTCGCTGACCTCGATTTAACAGAAATTTTATCTTGGAGCGAGACGGAATGGGAATTGTTCTTGATGAGTCGGATACCACGACTTTTAAGTATCTTATTAGCTGGAGCAGGTATGAGCATTGCGGGATTGATCATGCAACAAATTACACAAAACCGCTTCGTTTCACCGACAACGGCGGGAACGATGGATTTCGCGAAACTCGGAATCGTCGTTTCAATGATTGGCTTTAGTGATGCACATCCACTGATTAAGATGCTCATTTCATTTGGATTTGCGTTTGGTGGTTCGCTCTTGTTCATGCGGATTCTCGAACGGATCAAAATGAAGGACGTCATTTTCATTCCTCTCGTCGGGTTGATGCTCGGCAGTATCGTCGGTGCCTTGACGACGTTTCTCGCATTGCGGTTTAACTTGCTGCAAAGCTTAGAAGGATGGATGCAAGGAAACTTTTCGATGATCACAAAGGGACGCTACGAATTGCTTTACATAACTGTTCCGTTGCTGTTCGTCGCTTATCGTTATGCCCACCGGTTTACGATTGTCGGAATGGGCGAAGAATTTTCACAAAATCTTGGTATCTCCCATAAGCGTGTCATGCAGCTTGGGCTGGCGATTGTTTCATTGATCGCTTCAGCCGTGATTTTATCGGTCGGTGTGATTCCGTTTCTTGGTCTGATTGTGCCGAACTTGATTTCGATTTGGTACGGCGATCACTTACGAAAGACGTTACCGTTGACGGCTCTGTTCGGTGCCTTGTTCGTCCTCGTCTGTGACATTGCGGGCCGCCTGTTGATTGCACCGTATGAGATTCCGATTAGCTTGATGGTCGGGACGATTGGCAGTGGCTTGTTCCTCTACCTCTTGTTTAGGAGGGATCGTTATGGCTTATCGTAAACGGTTGATTTGGCTGGGCGTCCTCGCGTTATTATGCATGGTTGGCTATATGACGTTGAACTTACAAGGGGCACTCGGATATGTCATTCCAAGGCGCTTTACAAAGTTAGCAGCGATGCTTGTCACGAGTGTCGCGATCGGGGTCTCGACCTTGATTTTCCAAACCGTGACGATGAACCGGATTTTGACACCGAACGTCATCGGTCTCGATTCACTGTATATGTTGCTTCAAACCGGACTCTTGTTTTTGTTCGGCAGCTCAATCCTGCTTGAAGTCGGAATCGAAGTCCGCTTCGTCGCAACGATTCTTTTGATGGTCGGTTTTGCGATCGTGCTGTATCAATTGCTGTTCCGAGGGGAAGGGCGGAACGTCTACTTCCTTCTCCTCGTCGGTCTTGTCTTCGGAACGTTTTTCGGTAGCATCACCTCGTTCCTTCAACTGCTGATGGACCCGAACGAATTTCAATTGTTGCAAGATCGCTCGTTCGCAAGCATCAACAACGTCGATTCGGACTTATTGATGTTAGCGACAGTCCTCCTCGTCTTGAATACGGCTTGGCTTTGGCGGTATGTCCGCTTCCTCGACGTATTGGCACTCGGACGCGACCATGCGATTAACTTGGGCATTCCGTATGAAAAAATCGTCAAACGTCTGTTAATCATCGTCGCCATCTATATTTCGATTGCAACGGCTTTAATTGGACCGATTACGTTTTTAGGGCTATTGATTGTCAACGTCGCCTATCAACTCATCCCGACGTACCGCCATCACGCTTTAGCGGTCGCGACAGTTTTACTTGGTGTGATCGCGTTAGTCGGGGGGCAGTTGATTGTCGAGCACGTCTTGAACTTCTCGACGACGCTCAGTGTCATCTTGAACTTGATTGGTGGTAGCTACTTTATTTATCTCTTGCTGAAAGGAGTCAACCGATGATTACGATTGATAACATCACGAAACGGTTCGGAACGAAGACCGTCGTCGAAGAGGCAACGTTCACGATCCCGAAAGGTAAATTGACATCCTTCATCGGACCGAACGGTGCGGGTAAAAGTACGGTCCTCTCAATGATTAGCCGTCTCGCGAAAGCGGATGCGGGCGTCGTCACACTGGAGGGGACGGCAATCAGTCAATTTCCGTCAGATGACTTGGCGAAGCGACTGTCGATTTTAAAACAAAGCAATCACCTCGGACTGCGTGTGACGGTCCGTGAGCTCGTCGGGTTTGGTCGTTTTCCGTATTCGAAAGGACGACTGACCGCCCTTGATCACGAGAAAATCGATCGGGCGATTGCATACGTCGGCCTCGAAGAGATGCAAGATAAACAAATCAACGCCCTCAGCGGAGGTCAGAAGCAACGTGCCTTCATCGCCATGGTAATTGCCCAAGATACGGATTATATCTTGCTCGACGAACCATTGAATAACCTCGACATGCGTCATGCCGTCCAGGTGATGAAGTTACTCCGGAAGCTCGTCGACGAGGAAGATAAAACGATCGTCGTCGTCTTACACGACTTGAACTTCGCATCCGTTTACTCGGATCAGATGGTCGCGATGAAAGAAGGACAAATCGTTGCGACGGGTCCGACAGAGCAATTGATGGAACAGTCGTTACTCGAAAACCTGTATGAAATGGATTTAACGTTGGAACAGATGGATGATCATAAAATTTGCCTCTACTATACTTAACATAAGGGAGATCAATTAACATGAAAAAGTGGTTCTTACTCGTTATTGCAATTTGTGTCGTCGCACTCGGTGCGTGTGGAAAAGGAACAAATGAATCAGCCGCTTCAAGCGACGAAAAAATGACAATCAAACATGAATTAGGTTCAACTGAGGTCGTCAAAGACCCGAAAAAAGTCGTCGTCTTTGATTTTGGTGCACTCGATACACTCGATGAACTCGGTGTCGAAGTGGCAGGTCTACCGAAAGAACTCGTTCCAGCCTATCTTAAGCAATATGAAGCAGAGCAGTATACGAACGTCGGAAGTTTAAAAGAACCAAACTTTGAAGCAATCAGTGAACTTGCACCAGACGTCATCCTGATCTCAGCCCGTCAATCGGAAATGTATAAAGAGTTCAGCAAGATTGCACCGACGATTTATGTAGGAATCGATACACAGGACTACATGACATCGTTCAAAGATAACGTCAACATGCTCGGTGAATTGTTCGGAAAAGAAGCAGAAGCGACAGCTGCATTAAAAGAAGTAGATGAAAAAATCGCGGCAGTCAAAGAGGATGCTAAAGAAGCACCTGAGTCACTTGTCCTGCTCGCAGGGGATAAGAGCATGAGTGCGTTCGGACCGGGCTCTCGTTTTGGCTTGATTTACGATGCATTTGGTTTAAAAGCAATCGATACGACTCTTGATCAAGCCGTCCACGGACAAGATGTCTCGTACGAATACATCGTCAAAAAAAATCCGGGCATCATCTTCGTCATCGATCGTGGAGAAGCAATCGGTGAAGGCGCAACGGCGAAACAAGCGATGGACAATGAATTATTGAAAAACGTCGATGCCGTCAAAAATAATAAGGTCGTCTACTTGAGTGGAGACGTGTGGTATCTGTCCGGTGGCGGTATCCAATCGATCGAAAAGATGTTGGAAGAAATCAAAACAGCACTGTAACAGCAAAAAAGCTCAATCCGTGAAGGACTGAGATTTTCGCGGTTCTAAAGCGATTCGAGACGGATTGCGCTCGCCCGAGGAAAGCAACGAAAAAAGACGCTTGATCTCCCAATAGCACGTTGTCTACAGTCTGAAAGATCAGTCCTTAACGGATTGATCTTTTTTTAAATCGATAGCTTAAAGAATCTTGCCAATCAGTTACTTCGTATTTTGCATGAACGCCTGATAGGCCTCAAAGTCATGATAGACGATGGCACGCGGGGGGAGGGAGCTATTCATCGTCTGATTGACGAGTTGGTTCAAGGCTTGCCGTGACTGACCATAAAAGGTGATGCTCGGTGTCTCCGGTAGTTCCGTGAACTCGAGAGCGTACGACAGGTTGTGCTGGTAGTTTGCCGCATACAACGTATCGACGAGCGTGATGGCGGATAAGCCGTTTCCACCACCGTAGACAGTCCGGTAACTCATTAAGGTCACTTCGCTTGCAAGATCCATCGCCCAGGCACTGACAGGACGTCCGGAGACATCCGTGACCGTAGGAACCAAAACGGAAGAAAGAGTTGCGGTAGCCCTTCCATCGTTGCCCGCTCCTGAAAGGCAGTCAGGATTCGTTGATAAGAAGCGATGACGGCAGATTGATTCGTCGTCCACTCCGGTAGGGGCTACGGTTCGAGATCGACGCTGATTCCATCCGGATGCTGCATCGTCTCACTTTGATACAGGGTAATCCAGGCGAGCGGGTCTTCGGCATTCGGTCGGAAGGTCGCGCCTTCATTCGTAATCCAGCGTGGTTGTCCGAACAGGAAGTAAACTTCAATTCCTGCTGCATGCGCGGCCTCGACGAATGTTCGATAGAGAATCCGGTCCCCCTCCACAGCAACATGAAGATAGACACGCTTCATCTGCCGGTTGGCGAGCTGATTGATTTTCACGGGGATGGACTTCGCTTCCGGAATCGATCACATCACCGTATGGCGCGTGACGGGGAGAGCGGCTTGACCGCTTGACGGCAGCAACAGACTGAAAAACGAGACGCAGACGAGACTGACGAGAAAACTAGTGTTCACTCCGTCTGCATGGTACTCCTACTATCGGTTCGTTTGCTTAAAATCAGTATCCATCAATAGTCTTTGAGACTAGTGCATCAGTTCAAAACCTAGACATTTCACATTGTGAAGTGTATATTAGAAGTTGTTGCTTGACCTCGGAATTACCATTA
The DNA here is from genome assembly GCF_018618635.1 of Exiguobacterium sp. s102. Lineage (NCBI taxonomy): Bacteria > Bacillati > Bacillota > Bacilli > Caryophanales > Exiguobacterium > Exiguobacterium sp. s102. The sequence continues at coordinate 16,871 of NZ_JACSML010000007.1, read as the reverse complement.
AAAAGGAAGTGATGCCACAATGCCGTTGTGGAAAAGAAATTTAATCGTCGTGTGGATCGGGAGTTTTTTGACTGCCGCTGCACTCAGTCTCGTTTTACCGTTTTTGCCATTATTCATTGAAGAGCTTGGCGTCGATGGACGTCAGGAGATTACGACCTGGTCCGGGATTGCGTTCGGAGCAACGTTCCTCGTCGCAGCCATCGTCTCACCGATTTGGGGACGCCTTGCCGATAGAAAAGGCCGGAAATTGATGCTGCTCCGGGCAAGCCTCGGCATGTCGATTGTCATGTTTTTAATCAGTTTTGTGCAAGATGTGTATCAGCTTGTTTTCTTACGGCTCGTCATGGGAGCGGTCTCCGGATTCATTTCAGCCGGAATCACCTTGATTGCTTCTCAAACCCCGAAAGAGAAAAGTGGCTGGGCGCTCGGTACATTGTCGACCGGTGGGATTGCCGGTGGGTTGCTCGGACCTCTGATTGGAGGATTCCTTGCCGACATGATTGGGCTTCGACCCGTTTTTCTCTTTACAAGCGTACCGTTGTTTTTGACGTTCCTCGTGACATATTTCTTCGTCAAAGAAGAATTCGTCCCGCTTGAAGTCAAAAAAATGGCTTCCGCGAAAGAAATCATTCAATCACTCCGTCATCCGGAGCTCATCTTGAGTCTATTCTTGACGACGTTCTTGATTCAGTTCGCAGCGCAATCCATCAGTCCGATTCTCTCGCTTTACGTGCGAGAGCTGAGTCCCGGAACGGAACGACTGGCGTTACTGTCGGGTATCGTCGCCTCAGCACCCGGGATTGCGGCATTGATTGCTGCCCAGCGGCTCGGACGACTGTCCGACAAGATTGGGGCGGAACGTGTCTTGTTCGTTGCCTTACTCGTCTTTGCCGCCTTCTTGATTCCGCAAGCGTTCGTCACGGATACGAGTCAATTGATCGTCTTACGGATGGGAATCGGATTTGCGACAGCGGCCTTGATGCCATCGGTCCAAGCACTGCTTCGTAAACACACACCAGCCAATGCGTCCGGACGAATCTTCGGTTACAATCAATCGGCCCAATTCATGGGAAACTTCCTCGGACCGCTCGCCGGTGGTCAAATTGCCGGTCATTTCGGTTTTGAAGCGTTGTTCCTGTTTACCGGTTTGATCGTCATCACGAATGCTGTCCTCGAACGGACGCAAACAGCGGTACTCAGTAAAAAACATTCCTAACACGGAACGCCTCTCCGGTCAGTAACCGGGAGGCGTTTTTTTCATGTCAACGAAAAGAAGTCATCGAGTTTTTGTTGCTCCGAGTGTTCGAGTGTCTTCATCAAAAGGATGGACTGGGCACGTACTTTATAGTCGGCAGAATAATGGAACAGTCCATTGTCGAGTTCCGTGATCGCAAGCGGTTCGATGATCGTCCGTGGATGATCGACATCCTTCAATCGTAACGACAGCTCGATTTGGTGGTCGACGGGCAAGTGAATCAAAGCTTGAATAGTTCAATCAAGAGCTAGGACTTTCGGTTCAACTATTGTTCTCATTACCTTTTTTTGAAAAAAACTCATAATTCAACAGAACCTGACCGATATACTAAACATAAGAGAATTGAACATTAAGTCAATGAGGAGACAAAAACATATGTTACGAGGAATGTACACGGCGTCTGGTGCGATGCAGGCGTTACAGCGGCAACAAGAAATGTTAAGTAACAACCTGGCCAATGCGCGGACGCCTGGCTTCCGCGCCGATCAAGCATCGCTCCGGACGTTTCCGGAGATGATGATTCAACAATCAGGCGTCAATGAACGAACGGGAATTCAATCAAGAGGGACGGTCGGCACGCTCGCGACAGGTGTCTTCATGCAGGCAGCGACGCCGAACTTTGCCCTCGGTTCGATTACGGAAACGGGCAACGCGACGGATCTCCAAATCAGTTCACGGGACGGATCCGCCCTCTTTACCGTCTTACATACGGATCCGCTGACAGGTGGGGAAGAGACGCTTTACACGACGAACGGCCAATTCGCCGTCGGGCAGGATGGTTTGCTCCGGACGACAGAAAATGATCTCGTCCTTGATGCAAACGGTCAGGCGCTGAACGTCGTCAATGAAGACTTCGTTGTCAGCGCAGACGGAGCGGTGACGGACGGAAACGGACAAGCAATCGGAAACCTTGGACTTGTCGTAACGGATCAACCGGAGACACTGGAGCGGACAGGCAACGGTTTATTCCGCTCTCCGGCAGCACTTGCCGCGGGAGACGTCAAAGTCGACCAAGGCGTGCTCGAACTCGGGAACGTCGAAATCGAGCAGACGATGGCTGAGATGAACAGTGGACTTCGTCAGTTCGAAGCCAATCAAAAAGTCATTCAAGCTTACGACCGGACGGCTGAAAAAGCTGTTTCTGAAATCGGTCGCGTTCGTTAATCGGAGGAGGAAGTCATGCAATCACTTTATACATCAGCCAGTACGATGGCTCAATTACAAAAACAACTCGATACGACCGGGCATAATCTCGCGAATGCGAACACGAACGGCTACAAGCGTCGTGATGCACAGTTCAATGAGTTACTCGTCCGCAACATCAGCAACACACCGGGCGGCTTGGAAACAGGTCCTTTGACGACGCCGGTCGATCTTCGTCTTGGTGTCGGTGGGTATGTCGCGAACGAAGCGACACGTTTTACCGTCGGTGCTTTTCAAACGACCGGACGGAATTTGGATGCGGCACTCGGTAATCCGCATCACTTCTTTGGTGTCATCGATGCAGACGGTGTGACGAAATTCACGCGGGACGGCAACTTTGAGTTATCACCGCAAGGCAACGGACAGATGTTGTTGACGGATGATGCGGGACGCTCCGTCATCAATCAAGCGAACGATGCCATCACCTTACCGGAAAATGCGACGGCGATTGAGCTGAACAAAGATGGCAATATCACAGGTGTCCTCAACGGAGAACGTCGTGTCCTTGCCCGCATCGGTGTCGCGGATATTCCGAACCATGGCGAGTTGACGGATGTCGGCGGTGGACTCTATACGGCGACCGGGCAATATCAAAATGCTCAAGGGAACCCGTTGACGGTCGGGACGCTCGAGTCCTCGAACGTCGACATGGGGACGGAAATGACGAACTTGACGCAAATTCAACGCGCCTATCAGTTTAATTCGAAAGCTTTGATGACGACCGATCAGATGATGGGAATCGTCACATCACTCAAATAACGCATCTGCTAAAAGCCGCGCCTTCCGGAATCCGGAAGGCGCGGCTTTCTGATGGAGTCATTTTTTTAAGCTCAGGTAGACCGCTGCCATATCTAAATCGGCTTGGTCTCCCGTGTTCGCCTGTTCATACTGTTCATGTGCTGCTTCTGCCAGCGGTAAACGTAACGTGTACCGTTTCGCGGCGTCCGTGATCAACCCCAAATCCTTCGCCATCAACCGAAGCGGGAAAGCAGGGGGGAACTCTTCTGTTCGGTACATGTCCTGTTTGCCTTGGAAGAGCGGTGTATTCATGCCGGACAAGGAAATCATCTGGATGAGTTTTTCTTTGTCGAGCCCGGCCGCTTCTCCGAGCAGGAACGTTTCAGCAAGTCCCTCACCGACGATGCCGAGCAGGAGATTGATTGCAAGTTTTGCTGCGCTGCCTGTTCCGTGGTCACCGAAATGGATACTTTCTTTACCGAGAACATCGAGATACGGCCGGCATGTCGCAAGTGTCTGTTTGTCACCACCGACGAGCATGACGAGCTGGCCGGCTTCTGCGACACCGACTGAACCAGAGACGGGAGACTCGAGATAGGCGGCACCGGCGCGTTCGATAAGTTGCGCTGCCTGTGTTGATTCCTCGGACGAAATCGTACTCAAGTTGACGACGATTTTGTCCGTCAAGTCGCCTGCGAGCAGCCCGTCTGTTTCGTGAAGGACATGATCAATCGCTTTTCCATCTGCGAGCATGATGAAGATGATGTCCGACTGTTCGACCAGTTCGCGTGGTGAGCGAAGCGACGTTGCGCCTTCCGCGACGAGCGGTGCTGTCTTACTTTCTGTTCGATTGTAGACGTGTAACGGGTGTCCGGCACGGCGAAGGCGTAACGCCATCGGGATACCCATATGACCTAATCCTATCCAACCAAGTTGCATCTGTCTGATTCCTCCTGTATGTGTAGAGTCGCTTTAGCTATTCCCTTTTAGAACCTTATGTTAAACGCGACGTAAGGGGCGTTCTTCTTACCGGCAGACCGTGTTTCACCCGTCCTTGACGGAACCTGAACATGAACAGGTCGTAAAAACCCCCCGCGTCTTAGTGGACACGGGGGTAAAGACTCATTCAGTTTCGTACGTCAAGATGGTGGAAATGACAGCGACCGGAAAACGAATCGTAAAGGTCGAGCCGACACCGACAGTCGATTCAACATCAATCGTTCCGTTATGGTGTTTGACGATTTCTTTACAAATCGATAGACCGAGACCCGTTCCACCAATTTTGCGTGTCTCTGAGTTGTCGACCCGGTAAAACTTATCGAACAACTTCGACATTGCTTCTTGCGGGATGCCCATTCCTTCGTCGTGAATCTTGATTTCAGCGAAACCATCCTGGTGCTGGACTTCGATTGAAACCGTTCCGCCGTCAGGAGAATACTTGATGGCGTTACTGAGTAGATTGTTTAAGAGCTGTTTAATCTTTTCGCTATCGGCGTCAATCATGATCGGTCCGTTACCTGCGAACACTAACGTATGTGTCGTATGCGAGGCACCATAGAAGTCGGTCACGTCATTTGCGAGTTCGACGATGTCGAACGTCGACATCTGATAACGTTGCTCACTCGATTCCATACGCTGGACGTCGAGGAAGTCGTTGACGAGGGTCGTCAGGCGACCTGTTTCCGAATGAATCGTCTGCAAGTACTTTAGCTGACGTTCTTCTTCAAATGATTTGTTGAGCATCAATTCCGTGAAACCGTAAATTGATGAGAGCGGAGTCCGAAGTTCGTGCGAGACGGTCGAGACGAACTCTTCTTTCATCCGGTCCGACTCCGTTTCTTTCGTGACATCCCGTAAGACGAGCATCGTTCCGACCCAAACGTTATTGATTTGAATCCTCTCGGCGTAAATTTGGATATAGGCACTGCGCGCGCGAATCGAGACGACGAGACTATCCTTCGGCAAGTTCTGCTCGACGATTTGTTCGATGTATTGTTCGAACGGTTCTGCTTCATCGATGATGGAAGACAAGGCGGACATCGCTTGACGGAAAGAGGAAAGATTACTTTCATCCTGATGTTCCGTCTGAATTTCCGGGAACAGCTTCATCAACGGTTCGTTGACGAGCAGTTCATCTGATTCATGTTCGATGTAGACGACGGCTTCCCGGATCGAGTTCAACAGTTGTCCTGTTTTGTTCTTTTCATGAATCATTTTTTCGTAAATCCCCATCCGCATCAACGAAAGTGAGAGCTGGTGCGAGAAGGAAAGGATATCGCTCATCTGCTCCGGCGTGAAGGCGTCACGGTACCGGACGAGATAGATGCAGGCGATGATTTTTTCTTCATTCGGATCAAGGATCGGCACGGCGACTTCATACATGTAGTACGGATACGGAAGCGGACTTTCGTGTGCGACCTGTTTAGACGAGTGCACCGGACGTTTTAAGACACGCGCCCGGTGGAACAATGATTGATCTTCGTGGATCAGTTGTTCGACCATATCAGGGGTCATCCCGTATTCAATCGTCGAGCGGACATCGTGTTGATCGAGGAACAGCAAGGCTCCGATTTCCGAATGAGTGATTGAGACGAGCTTCTCGATGATTTCCGGATACGCCGTCAATGTTTCGCGGGATGCGAGCGTCTCCGTCAGTTCATTACGATATTTTAGATGTTGTTCGCTTTGCAGGGTGATTTCGAGTGCTTCTTCGAGTTCTTCCTGCTGCGCTTGCAGCTCTTCCTGCTGCGCAACGAGTTCCTCTTGTTGTGCTTGCAACTCTTCATTCTTCGCCAGCATATGGACTTTATTATCCGCAATCGATGCTGCCATTTGATTGAAGGATGCGGTTAACATGTGTAATTCATCGCGTCGTCTCGGTAAGGGAAGTTCTTTGACGTCTTCACCACTTGCGAGTTGTGCACTGTCCCGAGACAACGAATTAATTTGTTTCGTCACCCGGTTGATGAATGGGCGGACGAGTAAGACAAGAATGATGACGAGGACAAGCAGGTTTGACAGCCAAATGAACTGGGCGATGCGCATTTCATTGAGCAGGCTGGCCTTTGCTTCATCTTCTTCAGTCTGAATGAGGTTTAAATAGTTTGTCAGCAAGGCTTCGATTCCAGCCGTATCGGCTTCACCATCAATTTGACTGTTTGAGCCTTTTAGCGTTCCGTCAGAATTGAATAATTCGCTCCCGTTCGAAAGCGAAGCGAGCGTTTTCGGATCAACGAACTGCTCGTCGACCGAGCCTTCCTGTTTTTGTTCCACGTATTGACGTAACAAGGGGACGGCAGTACCGAAATAATCGTCATATAAGTTTCGTGTCGCAGTTGCGTATTGATCGCCTTGCGTATAGATGGCGTTTTGCTCGAACCAGGTCGTCAAGCGGTTGATTTCATCTTGGTTTGTTTTGACGGCATTGAGCATCGCCGGTGTTCCGAACAAGAGGTATGATTTTACATTGCTCTGTGCAGCGGACCATTCGTATGCCAACGCGTTCGCATTCGTTCTTCGTTCACGTAAGTCATCGAATGTCGCATCGGTTTGACTGATTTTTTGTTCAGTATACGTATAGACGATAGCGGATGTGATGCTGAGTGCGATAAAGACTGCATAAAAAGCAAACATCAATTGTCGACCAATCTTTTGATTAATCCATTTCACGTTCGAATCCTCCATATTCTTTTGTATATGTACGTAAATGTGTGAAGACATATGTAGATTTTACTCTGCTTGTTAGCAGTCATCAAATTTTAACACGCAAAGATGTAAAAAAAATATTATATTTAGATGACGGTCCAGCTTATTTTTTTTCAGGAGGATTAGAAGCAGCCGGATAAAGGAAAACTAACTGAGTGAAAGCTATCATTATTACGTATAGGGAAGTGACAGAATGCAAAAAATGTTTGAAAACAAGTGGTATCGTGGCGCATGGTGGGTCATGACACTGCTCGTCATCGTCTGGGTCGGCAATCACGTGACCTTTTTATTTCGCCCACTCGCCATACTCGGGCAAATGGTCGTCCCGCCACTCGCAATCGCCGGGATTCTTTATTACGTCCTTTTGCCGATCGTCGAGATGCTTGAGAAGAAGATGAGTCGGCGTCCGGCCGTGATGGTCGTCTTGTTCGGATTGATTGGGATTATGACGGCGCTTGGATTTATCTTTGGTCCGTCCTTATCAACACAAATCAGCGAATTCGTCAATTCGATTCCAAACCTCGCGACGGAATTTCAGCGTCAACTCGTCGAAGTCCGGAGTCAGCTTGAAAACAGCAGTATCTTTTCTCGCTTCGTTGGGGGACCGGATGACTTGTTCGATAAATTTTCGACGAATCTCTCCGAGTACGCGTCATCCTTCTTAAAAAATGTCGGGGCAGGGGTCGGCGGGTTTGTCAGCTTAATCACGACGACCGTCATTACAATCATTATCATCCCGATTATGTTGATTTATATGTTGTTAGACGGTCATAAGCTAAAAGGCAATCTGGTTAACATGATGCCGTTTGAATTTCATAAAGAAACGAAGAAAATTTTAGAAGATGTCCATGAAACGATCATGAGCTATATCCGGGGACAGGTCATCGTTAGTATCGGTGTCGGAATCATCGCCTATATCGGATACCTCTTCATCGGCATTGACTATGCGATTTTGTTAGCGATGTTCGCGACATTGACGAACATCATTCCGTTTCTTGGACCAGTCATCGGTGTCATACCGGCCTTGATCGTCGGGTTTATCCAGGATCCGATTCTTGCAATCTATGCCATCATTGTCATGACGGTCGCGCAACAAATCGATTCGCACATCATGTCACCACTCGTTCAAGGAAGGACGCTTGATGTTCACCCGTTGACGATCATCATCGTCCTGCTTGTCGCCGGGAACATCGCCGGCTTCTTCGGGGTCCTACTCGGGGTTCCGTTTTATGCCGTCATGAAAGTTATCATTCTTAACTTGCAACGGCTTTACCATCTCCGGACACAAAAGAAGATGGTCATCACGGATGAGGAAAAGACGTTCGATACCATCATCACAAAAAAAGAATGACTTTTTGAATTATTAACGTCGTTCCTTCATACTAAAGAAGCAGTCTGATGTGTTAGGAAAGGGGTAGTGACAGATGGATCAACGTCAAACAGAAGAACAAGCCGATTTATTAGCCCTGCAAAAGTTTCAGCATAACTTCGAGAACAGCTTAAAGTCGAGCGTCATCTACATTTTACGGGATGGGGCGCTGACGATTGGTGAGATTGAACAGCGAATCGATCAGTCACACAGTCAGATTTTAGAGCAACTTCAAGAGTTGATTGAAGATGGACTCGTGATTCAGCAAATGTCAGAAAAAGTTGATGGATTAGCTTACTTTTTGACAGTTCCAGCAGAAGATTTAATCAGACAATTTAAAGAGTCCATCAAATGGAGTAAACAACACATTACCTTCTAATAAAAAAGGTCATCTTCGAGCTATCAGCTTGAGGATGACCTTTTTTTATTTTGTGGAAATTATATGGGTATAAAAGGCTCTTAAATGAATATGGATTTTTATGGGATATTAAGTAATGAAATAAAATTACAATATAAATTAAGAGATTGAAAATAAAAACGGCTTTAATTTATATTTTTAGAGGTAATTAAGCATTAAAAATACTAGATATTAGGTACTATACTTCTATTATAATTGTAAAAAAATGTATTTTTTATTAGTAAAACCCTGCATAATGATGGGTGTAAGGTAATTTTTCTCAAGAAAAGGAGTGTTCAAATGAACAAGAAAACGCCTGATTTCCGAAAGAAGATGAACCGACACCACAGAAACCACACCAAACGCTTGATCAAACTACTCACAGCCTCCTCACTGGCACTATCCCCAATTTCATTTACTTACACCAAGACAGAAGCATCTGAAAAAAAGTTTCAGCCGCAACAGCAACAATTTGCCTCATCCATTAAAAATTCATTAGCACTTGCTCCAGTAAATCGAGTGAGTCTAGCGGATGTACAATTATTGACAGATGTACAAGTCCGAGCGAATTTAACAGAACAATTAGAAAATTATAATTTAGCACTTGGTTTAACGGGCCGAGGATTGGCCGATGCAGAAATTTTGTCGCCAGAACGTGTCGCCGTCTTTAATATTCCGGATCTCGCGGGCAAAATGACGGCGAACGGCAATGCCGACGTGAGCGTAGAACTATTGCCAATCACACTGGAAGACTTGCCGACGCTTAAAGGTCAACTTGATCCTTTAACGACGAGTGTCAATGGCCTTGTCGGAGATTTGGTCACTGAAATTGACATAATTTTAGACAACCCGCTGACAAGCCCGCTTTTAAATGTCCAAGGATTAAATGAACTAGAAGATGCGTTGGCTGCACTCAATAATTTGGACGTAGCATTGTCTGATTTGCTTGACTACAATGGGCAGGCCCCGGTGACTGTCAATGCTGATGGCACGATCGTTGTCAATTTCAGCGATGGATTAGGACAACATCTTGAAACTGCAGTCCAGCAAGTAGTGCAACAAGCGCTACAAGACTTAGTGGATGCAATTACGAATCTTCAATTGACGGGAATATTAGGATCATCACTGAACTTTGTGCTAACTCCTGTAAAAGAGTTGTTACCATCTGTTAATGGCTTACTAACAGCAGTCGCGAACGATACGGTCAACTTATCGAATGAACTAGTCGGCGTTCAGGTTCTTGGACCGACGACGGTCGACTTAAATGTGCTCGTCGACAAGCCAGCGGGTGTTGATGGTGAAATTGTCGTTACGGGATCAGCCGTCAGTACTACAGCGATTGATGCTGAGTTATTAAGTGATTTAGATGGTCAAACGACGATTGTGTTTGATGAAGAAGGCGATGCTGATGCTGACGCCGATGCGGATGCTGACGCCGATGCGGATGCTGATGCGGACGCTGACGCTGACGCTGACGCTGATGCGGATGCCGACGCGGATGCTGACGCCGATGCCGATGCGGATGCTGATGCCGACGCGGATGCGGATGCTGACGCGGACGCTGACGCCGACGCTGATGCTGACGCCGATGCTGACGCTGATGCGGATGCCGATGCCGATGCTGACGCCGATGCTGACGCGGATGCCGATGCTGACGCCGATGCTGACGCCGACGCCGATGCGGATGCGGATGCTGACGCCGATGCTGACGCTGACGCGGATGCTGACGCCGATGCGGATGCCGACGCTGATGCGGATGCGGATGCCGACGCTGATGCCGATGCGGACGCCGATGCCGATGCGGATGCCGATGCCGATGCGGATGCTGACGCCGACGCGGATGCTGACGCCGACGCCGATGCGGATGCGGATGCTGACGCCGACGCGGATGCTGACGCTGATGCCGATGCGGATGCTGATGCGGACGCCGACGCCGATGCTGACGCCGATGCGGATGCCGATGCGGATGCCGATGCCGATGCTGACGCCGACGCGGATGCCGATGCCGATGCCGACGCGGATGCCGATGCGGATGCCGATGCTGACGCCGACGCGGATGCTGACGCCGACGCCGATGCGGATGCCGACGCGGATGCCGATGCGGATGCCGATGCCGATGCGGATGCCGACGCGGACGCCGATGCTGACGCCGACGCCGATGCGGATGCGGATGCGGATGCTGATGCGGATGCTGACGCCGATGCTGACGCTGACGCTGACGCAGATGCGGATGCCGATGCAGATGCTGACGCTGATGCGGATGCCGATGCCGATGCGGATGCCGACGCTGATGCTGACGCCGATGCGGATGCCGACGCGGACGCTGATGCTGACGCCGATGCTGACGCTGATGCGGATGCCGATGCCGATGCCGATGCTGACGCCGATGCCGATGCTGACGCCGATGCCGATGCCGATGCGGACGCTGATGCGGATGCCGATGCGGACGCTGACGCCGATGCGGACGCGGATGCGGACGCCGATGCTGATGCCGATGCGGATGCTGATGCTGACGCCGATGCGGATGCCGACGCCGACGCGGATGCGGACGCCGATGCTGACGCGGATGCGGATGCCGATGCGGATGCTGACGCCGATGCGGATGCTGACGCCGATGCGGATGCTGACGCGGATGCCGATGCTGACGCCGATGCTGACGCCGATGCTGACGCCGACGCCGACGCGGATGCGGATGCGGATGCGGATGCGGATGCGGACGCTGACGCCGATGCCGATGCCGATAAAGACGGGGATAAAGATCAAGACCATGTTGTTGTTCCAGCACCAACAAACAAACCAACCCGTCCAATCAATACGGGAGTGATCAGTAAACCGACGATGCCGTCGAACTTAGGGGTTGTACAGAAAAAAGCGTCTGTACTTTCGAAACCGGTAACCCGACCGATTGCAAGTAAGCTTCCGAACACATCAGAAAATCTTTTCCTTGTTTCAATGATGGGTATGTTGGCGGTAGTAACCGGATTGTTTGCAAAACTATTCCGTCGCCGTCCCCAGCAATAAGCAGACCGATTAAATAACAGTCATTGTAGCGGAGGGGAAACTCTCTGCTGCAATTTTCATTATTTTTGAAGGGGTGACTTCGGATGGAATTGATGAACCGGATAGAACGAATCGAAGAACGAGTTTTCGTGCTAATGAAAGAAGATCAGGCAACTTACTTTTTAAATCAACGCCTCACCGTTTTTCTATCAGTCGGGACGAAGAAACGCCGTGCACGGGTCCATACATTTCGTGGGAAACGAATGGCGAGTATCTTTCAAAAAATCAAAAACTTCTTACTTGAACATCCCGTCGACTACGACTGGATTAAAGTAGATGTTGCAAAGAATTTTCATTTTTGTTCATTCGCAGAATTAAACGATCAACTTCGTGCAACACGTAAGAATTATTTTCGAAGAGGCATCGCTTTTGATGCTCGCTTCACGTGTGCTTTTTTAGAAGAAGAACTAAATGGGAATGCGATGTTGACGCCGGACAAGGACACGCCGGAACTCCGGGTGAATTTGAAGAACATGACACGATATGTTGAACAGCAGCGTCGAAAAATACCCCGCTTCATCTTTACGGATGAAACGAGCTGTATCTTGTTTGAGACGACGAGCGTCTTCAGTGAAGAGGAGCCGATCGTCATCGAAATGACAGGGACAGTGGAAAAAATCAGAACCTCTCCACGCACCACTCCCTTTGAAATCAAAACGGTCGTCACGCAAGCGAGTGATTACTTAGCTCGCCAAGTTCAGGCGGATGGCCGCTTCATATATGGTTACTTTTCATGTTTTGACAAAACGATTCAATTTTACAACAGCTTACGGCATGCGAGTACACTTTACTCGATGATTGAAGCGTATGCAGTCCGACCGGACGTGACACTTCAACACGCAATCGATCGCGCGAAAAACTATCTCATCGAGCACTTGATCGTTCAACCGAACGAATCGGCCTATGTCGTCGATTGGGAGCAGGATGCGGAAATTAAGCTCGGTGCCAATGCCGCGGCGATCTTAGCGTTGACGAAATACATGACGACGTTCAAGTCGCGTCGCGAACTCGCGCTGTGCCGCGCCCTTGCGAACGGAATTGTAGGGTTGCAGCAGCCGGCAGGCAACTTCAACCATGTGTTATCGTATCCGTCGCTTGCACTGAAAGAGGCGTTTCGGATTATCTATTACGAAGGTGAAGCGACGTTTGCGCTGCTTCGTCTATACGAGCTCGATCGACAAGAACAGTGGTTGACGAGTGTGACGCAAGCGTTCGACTACTTTATCGCGCACGATTACTGGAAGCAACATGACCACTGGCTCAGCTACAGCGTCAATGAACTGACGAAGTATGTCCCGGATGAACGGTACTATCGGTTCGGACTTCAAAATGTCGAACAAAAGCTTGATTTCATTCATCACCGCGAGACGACGTATCCGACGTTTCTTGAGTTGATGCTGGCGGCCCGCGAGATGATCGGCCGGATGCAAGCGGACGGGCAGACGGACTTATTGACGACGTTTCCGCTCGACTGGCTCGAAGCGACGATTGAACGCCGGATGCAGTATCAATTGACTGGTTTTTACTACCCGGAAGTCGCGATGTATATGAAAGTACCGGAGCGCATACTCGGTAGTTTCTACATCCGTCACCACTCCTTCCGCGTCCGGATTGATGATGTCGAGCATAATATCTCCGGGTACTGTCGTGCACTCGAACAAATCCGTCAGAAGGAGGTCGTAAAAGGATGAGACGACACGTCTCGACACTCTTGCTCATCATCGGTTTTCTCCTGTTAGGTTACGTCGGATATCAGAAATTCACGATTGATCGAACGTTGTCCACCGAACTGGAAAAGGCGAAAGCCGTTGTCGTGGAGGCGGAGGAACAGAAGAAGACGGCTGAACCAGAGGCAACGGACACGGAGGCGGTGCCGGTCACGTTTAAAGAAGGCGAGACGCTTGGTTTCTTAAGCATTAAATCGCTCGACATGGAATTACCGCTCCTCGAAGGGGTAACGGACAAAACGCTTGCGAAAGGAGTCGGGCACCACCCGGACACGGCTTTTCCTGGACAGGGTGACCGAATCTTCATCGCCGGGCATAACGATACGACGTTTTCAAAAATCAGTGAGCTCGAACCGGGTGATGAGGTCGAACTCTATTTGGCGGATGGATCATACCGCTATGTCATGCGGTCGAGTGAAATCGTCGACGATGAAGATACACGCGTCTTGGCAGCGACAGGAACGGAGTCGCTCGTCATCTCGACCTGTTACCCGTTTTATAACATTGCGAACAGTACGGAACGCTATTTGATTTTCTTAGAACCGATTGAGTAGGGGGAGACGGACATGACAAGAATCGGCATATTACGCTTGAACGATAAACCACAATTTCGTGATAAAATCGCCTGTGTCGTCGCAGCATCGATGGGGATTGAAGCGTTTTTCTTCCGGCCGCAGGATATCGACTTTGAGAAGCGGATGATTCGGGGGATGCACTTTTTGGATGACCGCTGGCATAACGGCTTGTGCGAATTTCCGGATGTCGTCTACAATCACCTGCCGTTGACGGACGAGCAAAAAGACATCTTTTCGCGCTTGGCCGACGAGATTCCGTTTACGACACACCGGATCGGCAACAAAAACGTCGTCCTGAAAAAACTTGCGGCTGACGGAACGTTCAAACAATATTTGATTCCGATGCACCGGATTCGTGCGGGGAAGGATTTGATCGCTCTACTGGAACGGTACGGGAAAATTATTTTCAAACCGGCTAACGGCAAGCAAGGGCAACGGATTTATACGATTGAACAGGTCGGCCCGGATCAGTATACGTTCGATTATCTTTTACAAAGTAACACCTGTTCGACAGGACAATTGATCGACCGTATCGAAGAAGAGATTCAACGGAACCCGATGATTGTCCAACCGTTCATCGCTTCGGAAACCATCCACGGACATTCCTATTGTATGCGGATCCATGTCGCAAAAGGGGCGAATGGAACGTGGAAGCTCGTCAAGTTCTTTCCTTTCGTCAGTAACAACAAGCAAGAGTCCGTTAGTCACTTGAGTCACGGTGCCTTTTCGACGACGCGGATGGATATCTTCATGAAGCAAAACTATCCGGAGCAACACGAAGAAATTTCCCGGCAGATTGTGTTGTTCGCCCGTCGCTTCCCGGCATATTTCGAGTCGTTTTATGATTACCCGCTCGATGCGCTCGGCATCGATGTCGGGATTGGAGCGGACGGGAAGATTTATCTGTATGAAGTAAACAGTCTGCCGGGGACGCGTTACGTTGAATTCCAGGCAGAATATTTAGCGATTCAGTACTGTGATTTTTTAGCGAAGCAACCGTACACCGCCAGCAATGGATTGAAGGCGGGCTGGATGAAACAGCGGGTGCGCGCTTAGAGAAGAGGTGACGTGTGAAGACGTTCTTGTTTTATTTGATGACGGCGGCGCTAGTCGTCATCATCCTTGCGAAATTCATGGTCCCGTTGCTCGGTTTTTTCGAGGCGGACGAACCGAAGCCGCAGACGGACCGGACGAGCCTGCGTCTCACGGAAGCCCAGCTAAAACAATTTGATCGGGAAGACCGGATTGGCGTCAGTTACGAGATGGCCGGACTCTCGCTCAAGACGCTTGCCGTCAAGCGGATGGACGCGACCCGTCAAACACCGCTCTTGCTTGTAAACGTTCAAAAAGAAAAAGTCCTACAGGTCGGTGGTGAGGCGAATCGTCTGCTCGCGATTACCGTCAAAATCAAAAATCAATCCGCCGATTCGATTGAGATCGCCCCGAAGCTCGGAGAATACGAAACAGATGGGCGTATCGTGACGATCGCCGATCAGTTTAATGCATTAAATGGAACGTATCAGAGTGGGGAAGAACGAATCGGAATTGTCTTCATTCCGACGACGGAAACGAAAATCAGACCGGGGCGGCTCCATGTATTTTATGAGACGGCGTCCGGGGATAAACAATTACGGATTTCCCTGGACGAAAGTACAGACTAAAAAGATCTTACGCTCGAATTGAACGTAAGATCTTTTTGTTGTGCTTATTTTTGAGTGACACTAAACGCTTCTGGTGACTCGATGCCTGCTTTATTGACGGCTGTGATGATGAAGCGACCTGTCGCATCTTCCGGAAGCGGGAACGCTTTCCGTTCAATCGATTCCGTTGAACCGAGTTTTTTCCGTTTTCCATCTTGTTCTTGATAGATGTTATACGTCACGACTTCATCGTCTTTTGAAGCATACCAGTTCACGAAGCCACCGCTGATGCGGACGTTGGTGGCTGGTTTTGGTGGTGTGTTGACGGGATCGGATGCTTTCTCATCAAGCTCGGTGAACACGACGAGACGGTTGTCATACGTCCCTGCATTTTGGTCGTACGTACCGATACACGTAATTAAGTTCAAGTTACGGGTGTCGGCAGCACCGAAGATTTTTTCGAGTGGGGCATCGAGATGATCATACTCGACGAGTTTCTTGACGCGGAAGACGAGCAGGCGTCCAGATTCATCTTTGATTTTAATAGCGTCACCTTTTTTAAGTTCGTGCAGCTTGTAGAAGACGGCAGGACCGGTTTTTGTATCCGTATGTCCGTCGATGACGGCATTACCGATGTCACCTGGTCGTGGTCCGAATTTATACCACCCGACTTGTTGTTCATTTTTCGGAGTCCCCATCGCTCCTTTTTTATCGAGACCGACTTGTTCGATGTTCGTTTTAACGTCGAGGGCGTCGATCGTCAATGTCTTCGGAAGTTCGACTTCATTGGTTGAGAGGGTCTTAAATTCTTTTTTAAAGATTTCGGATGGTTTGAGTGGATCCTCCTGTGTCCCGGAAGAAGCCGCGGATTGTGAATCAGCCGTACCTTGCGTGATGTTCGTTTCTGTGTCGCTCGTGTTTCCGAATAATAAGAAAATCAGTGTGCCGACTGAAGCGAGCATCAGGACGATACTGATCGGGAATAACCATTTTTTCAAAACACGTCACTCCTTTCCGAGAGGAAGACCTCTCTATGTAAGAAAAAGGATAGTGCCGAGGGCGCTATCCTTTTTAGTATACCCGATTTCTTATGCGTTTTGACGTTTGCGTGCAACGACGATTCCAGCTGCACCGAGTGCAAGACCGAAGAGTGCGAGTGCACCTGTTGTTGCGTTGTTGCTTGTGTCGCTCATGCCGCCGTT
>NZ_JACSML010000006.1:0-142605 GCF_018618635.1 Exiguobacterium sp. s102 | reverse complement strand
CGTTCCCATGCCGAACACGGAAGTTAAGCACTTGAACGCCGAAAGTAGTTGGGGGCTTCCCCCTGTGAGGATAGGACGTTGCCAGGCAATTTTATTTTTTTATTCCGCAATAGCTCAGTGGTAGAGCAACCGGCTGTTAACCGGTAGGTCGTAGGTTCAAATCCTACTTGCGGAGCCAATGGCCCGTTGGTCAAGCGGTTAAGACACCGCCCTTTCACGGCGGTATCACGGGTTCGATTCCCGTACGGGTCACCATTTTATTGTGCCGGTGTAGCTCAGCTGGTAGAGCAACTGACTTGTAATCAGTAGGTCGCGGGTTCGACTCCTGTTGCCGGCACTGTTTTTTTAATTAAATTTTCCTAGACAAACTGGGGGGGTAGCGAAGTGGCTAAACGCGGCGGACTGTAAATCCGCTCCCTCGGGTTCGGCGGTTCGAATCCGCCCCCCCCCACCATGTCGAGCCATTAGCTCAGTTGGTAGAGCATCTGACTTTTAATCAGAGGGTCGCAGGTTCGAATCCTGCATGGCTCATCTTCTTGCGGAAGTAGTTCAGTGGTAGAATACGACCTTGCCAAGGTCGGGGTCGCGGGTTCGAATCCCGTCTTCCGCTTTTTGTTTATTTTTTTGGGGCCTTAGCTCAGCTGGGAGAGCGCCTGCCTTGCACGCAGGAGGTCAGCGGTTCGATCCCGCTAGGCTCCACCAAATTTTGCTTAAAGATCTTAAGCGAGTTTCGTTCGTCTTAAGTTTTTTTATACTTGAAATGCCTGTTAACCAGAGTACGTACGCGAAAGCACTGTGATTCCCTTCACAGTGCTTTTTTGTTGTCTTCTGATTGTATAAAGATGCGTCGTCTTGTCGAGTTGAACCAGCTGTATGTTACCGCTTACAATTAAGGTAACTTAATTAAGCAAAGGGGATGCGGGGATGAACATTGCATATATCAGCGTGCCATATCGTTACGGTCAAGGAAAGCCAGGAACAGAGCATGGTCCGGCAGCAGTCGAACAAGCAGGCCTATTTCAAACGTTAGCAACACATGGACAAGAAGCGGTCCGCTACGGGGAAGCGGCTGTCTTACCAGAAGACGCGGTACGTGAGGAAGATGCGAAGTTAAAGCGTCTCGAAGGAGTCGTTCATACGACGAATGACTTACAGCTACTTGTACATGATGCGCTGTCCGAACGACGTTTTCCGTTACTCGTCGGGGGCGACCACAGCATGGCAATCGGAACGATTGCAGGGCTTCGTCGATCGATTCCGCGGCTCGGTGCGATTTGGTTCGATGCGCATGGCGATTTAAATACACCGGAAACGTCACCTACAGGTAATATTCACGGAATGCCACTCGCTGTTGCCCTTGGGGAAGGGCATCGGCGTTTAACGGAAATCGGTGGGACAGACGTCAAGTTACAACCGGAGCATCTTGTCTTTATCGGCTTGCGTGACGTCGATCCGGGAGAACAGGAATTGATTGATCGGCTTGGGATTCGCGTTTATGACATGGAAGCGATTCGGACACGGGGAATGGAAGCCATCATGAAGGAAGCGATTGCTTACCTGAACGAAACGACAGACGCATTTTACTTAAGTTTCGACATGGATGGTCTTGACCCGAGTTTAGTCGAAGGGACCGGGACGCGGGTTGCGGACGGTGTCATGTTAGAGGATGCTCAGACCGTCTTGAACTCTTGTGCGGAACAAGAAAACTTTATTGCAGCGGAGTTCGTCGAAGTGAATCCGTTGTTAGAAGAAGGGAACGGAACAGCGATTCTTGCAAATGCCTTGATCGGAAACCTACTTCAAGCAATGCAAAACCAACATTTAGTAAAATAATGGATAGAACTTGAACTCTTTTCATCGGGGTTCAAGTTTTTTTTGTTACAATTTAAATTGAGATGAAACATTTATCGGTCGACTCCGTATAAGAGATTGACCGCATAGAGCGGGGGGTATTTGAAGTGGAAGAAACAACACTACGCTTGATTGAGCGAGTGAAGCAAGGCGACCGCGATGCATTTGCGGCACTTGTTGATCTATATAAAGAAGGGGCATTTTTAGTTGCCTTCCGTGTATTACGTGATCGGATGGAAGCAGAGGATGCCACGCAAGAAGCCTTTATTCGCGTATTTACAAAGATTGAATCGTATAATGCACAATGGAAATTCCGTACGTGGCTCTACCGGATCGTGACGAATGTTTCAATTGACCGCTTACGGAAGAAACGTCCAGATTATTCCCTTGATGCCGAAATGTCAGGTACTGAAGGCTTGACGCTGTATTCCCAGCTTGAAAGTAAGGAGCAATTGCCAGAAGATCAAGTCGTTGATTCAGAAGAACGAAATGCTGTCGGTGACGCGATTGCCGCTTTACCTGAAAAGTATCGAATTCCACTTGTCTTGAAATATATTGAAGACCTTTCATTAAAGGAAATCAGTGAACTGATCGATTTACCAGTCGCCACAGTCAAAACTAGAATTCACCGTGGCCGAGAAGCGCTGAAGAAGCACTTCGGAACGCGGTGAGAAGGAGGATCTCACCATGACACGAGAACACGTAAACGAACGCATCCAAGATTATTTAGACCAAAACCAACCTCCAGAAGACTTTAAACAACTCGAAGCGGAGTTACGGGAGGCGAATGCGATGGACGACTTCGAAGAGTATCGACTCCTCGATGCACAGTTACGCACGCTTCCGAAGCCGAAGCTCTCGGCAGACTTTACATCCCGCGTGCTGGCACAACTGCCTGAACAGGTGGACACGTCGAATGTGACACCGCTTCGTAAACCTTCTCGTTTTGGAGGGAAGATGAAACAGTATCCACTCCTTGCAGCTGCCTCGATCTTTGCGTTACTTTCGGTCGGTAGCCTCGGGGGGTACATGACGCAAGAAGATAAAGACTTGTCGTATACGAACGCTCCCGGTATTGTCGCTGAAAATGGCGAAGTTGTTGTTCCAAAAGGAGTGACGGTCAATCAAGATTTATACGTCGAAGGCGGCAATGTCCGGATTGAAGGCAAAGTCAATGGAGACGTCATGACCGTTGACGGGACGGCTTACACAGCCAGTGCCGGAAACGTAACTGGAGAAATTAAAGAAATCGATCAGTTGTTCGAACGCGTCTGGTACGGAATCAAACGAATCTTTGATTAATCAGTTGGGGCGAGTCTAACTCGCCCCTTTGTGCTATAATGAAAGCTGTTTAAATTAGATGAGATAGGGGGCACGGTTGGTGAATTACTTCAACTGGCAACCACTTCAATTTCAAATGTTGAAACTGGGCGAAAACGTACACTGGTACGATTATATTAATGATGTGCTTGATATCGCGGTCGTGACATTCGTCATTTACCGCCTGATGATTATCGTCAAAGGCACAAAAGCGGTTCAATTGATTAAAGGGATTTCTGTCATTTTGATCAGCTGGTTCTTAAGCGGCTTCTTCGGACTGAAGACCTTACAATTTCTATTGAATCAAATCATCACCTATGGATTACTCGGAATTATCATCATCTTCCAGCCAGAGCTCCGTCGAGGACTGGAGCACCTGGGACGAACGAGTAAATTCTTTTCACGGAGTGCCATCAGTGATGAAGATGAACAAACGCGAATCGTCGATGCACTCGTTTCGTCTGCACAATACATGTCAAAACGCCGGATTGGTGCGCTCGTCACGTTTGAACGGGAAACCGGTCTCAGTGAATATGTCGAGACGGGGATTCCGCTCGGCTCACAAATTACGAGTCAGCTTTTGATTAACCTCTTTATCCCGAACACGCCGTTGCATGATGGTGCGGTCATCGTTCAGCAAGGCAAACTTGCGGCAGCCGCTTGTTATTTACCGCTCTCAGAAAGTGCCCACATCTCTAAGGATCTCGGGACGCGTCACCGGGCCGCGATTGGTGTCAGTGAAGTTACGGATAGTGTCACGCTTGTCGTATCGGAAGAGACGGGAGGCGTATCTCTCGCAATCAATGGTCGTCTTTACCGGGAACTCGACGAAGATTCGCTTCGGACGAAGTTGCTTGAGACGCTCGTCAAAGTCGAACCGGCGAATACGTCCTTCTTTAACTGGATGGGGGCGAAAAAATAATGTTCGAAAAGTGGTTCAATGAACGATGGTTTTTACGAATCGTTGCGGTACTACTTGCTGTGATGCTCTATTTGATGGTCGCAGGCTCGAGTTCGAGCGGGAAAAGTGACGCGGCGAGTCTATTGCCGATCGCTGGTCAGGGCTCGACGACGTTTGACGTACCGGTCACAGTGAATTATGATGAATCGCAGTGGGTCGCCTATAATATTCCAACTACAATCGAAACGACGGTCAAAGGACCATCGAGTAGCTTGACGATGCTTCGCCTCGTCAAAGACTTTGGTCTATCGTTAGATTTAGAGGGACTCGACCCTGGGTACCACCGTGTTCGTGTGACAGCGAATGGATTTGGAAAAGATGTTGAAGTGACACCGAAACAGGAGACGGTCGAAGTTTTTCTTGATAAAAAAGTCACGAAACAAGTCCCGGTTCAAGTCGCTTTACTCAACAAAAATAAAATCGCCGAAGGGTATGTCGTCGGTGAAGCACAACCGAGTAAACAAACGGTTGCTGTGACGGGAGGAGCAGAAAAGCTCCAAGCCATCACATCGATTCAAGTCCCGATCGACGTGACGGGTCGCGCGTCGACTTTCATGGAGTCGTTCAACGTTAAAGCGACGGATACGAATGGGAACGCGATTAGCGCGACGTACGATCCGGAACAGCTTGAAGTGACAGTTCCTGTCTATAAGGAAAGTAAAACAGTCCCGATCAACGTTAAAACAACAGGTAGCGTCAAAAAAGGCTACAAGGTCGTCAAGATCGTTCCCGTCGTCACGGAAGCGCGTCTGTACGGAACGAAGGAAGAATTGACGCGAATCGGTTCAGTCGATACAAAGGCAATCTCACTGAAAGATTTGACGAAGACGACCGATAAGACGATCGAACTCGTCGAACCGGATAATGTGACGGCAATGGATCCGACTTCGATTACGGTCAGTATCGTCGTCGAGAAAGAAAATGCTAAATCGACGACGGAAACGGTCGAGGAGCGAGCAGAGAAGACGATTACAGGTGTTCCTGTGACGCTTAACGGTTTCGACGAGTCGAAGTATACAATTGACTATGCTGAAACGATTGATCTCGTCGTCCGTGGCAGCGAAGCGGACTTAGCTTCGATTGATGCAACCGACATCAAGGCTGTCATCGACGTAACAGGATTAAAAGAAGGCACACACGGCTTACCGATTTCATATCAGACATCTAAAGCATTCGATGTCTTACGACCGGATAACATGGACGTCACGTTAAAGACGATTCCCCGGACATCGGTACAGACCAATTAAAACCAATCAGTGAAATGAGGAAATAGCACATGGGTAAGTATTTTGGAACTGACGGCGTCCGCGGCGTCGCAAACGTAGAATTGACACCGGAACTCGCCTACCGTCTTGGACGGATTGGCGGATACGTGTTGACGAAACACGAGAGCACACGTCCGAAAGTCTTAATCGGACGCGATACACGCGTTTCGGGTCAAATGCTTGAGAACGCGATGATTGCAGGATTGTTATCAATCGGCGCGGAAGTTATGCGTCTTGGTGTCATCTCGACACCGGGCGTCGCATACTTGACGAAAACGATGGATGCGACTGCGGGCGTCATGATTTCAGCGTCACACAACCCGGTTGAAGACAACGGCATCAAGTTCTTCGGAACAGACGGTTTTAAGCTCAATGACGCAACAGAACTCGAAATCGAAGCATTGCTCGACGAAACAGAGGACACACTCCCGCGACCATCGGGGAAAGAGCTTGGTTTCGTCCACGATTATTATGAAGGTGCGCAAAAATACCTCCATATGCTTCGTCAAACATCGGATGAAGATTTTTCTGGGATTCATGTCGCAATTGATGGCGCGCACGGCGCGACATCAAGCCTTGCACCACGTTTGTTCGGGGACCTTGAAGCAGAAGTCTCGACAATCGGTACAACGCCAAACGGTTTGAACATTAATGATGGTGTCGGATCGACACACCCCGAGCACCTCGCGGCATTCGTCAAAGAAAAAAATGCCGACGTCGGTCTCTCGTTTGACGGTGACGGCGATCGCTTGATTGCAGTCGATGAAAATGGGGATATCGTCGATGGCGATAAAATCATGTTCATCTGCGGAAAATACTTGAACGAAATCGGTCGTTTGAAAGATAACACGATTGTCGCGACAGTCATGAGTAACCTCGGCTTCCATAAAACAGTCGCAGAACACGGCATGACAGCCTTACAAACAGCAGTCGGTGACCGTTACGTCGTCGAAGAGATGCGTAAAAACGACTACACGCTCGGTGGCGAACAATCAGGTCACATCATCTTCATGGATTACTCGACGACAGGCGACGGCATGTTGTCTGGCGTTCAGTTACTCCAAATCATGAAGGCGACAGGCAAGAAGTTATCGGAACTCGCAGCCGAGATGCCAATCTTCCCGCAACGTCTTGTCAACATTCGTGTATCGGATAAGAATGGGGCAATGAACGGTCCTGCCGTCCAAGCGATCATTGCGGAAGTCGAAGCGGAAATGGCTGGAAACGGTCGGATTCTCGTTCGTGCATCTGGAACAGAACCACTCGTTCGAGTCATGGCGGAAGCAGAGTCGCAAGAAGCGTGTGACATGTACGTCGAACGGATTGCGAACGTCGTTCGTGAAAACTACGCGTTACAAGAAAATTGAGTCAACGAAAAGGAGTAGCTTCGTGTTGCTCCTTTTTTTTGTGTACGGGAGGAATGTTAAGGACGGGAATTAGCACGAATCCGTTATCCTCTGCCCACTTTTCTCAGGCGGAACGCAAGCCGCGGCCAGCTTGGGGCTGTCCGGGTCTCACCTGTTCCTGTCGGAAGCAGAGCTTCCTTTTCCTGTAGAAGTCGGACAGGGACGCGTTTTCGTTTCAGAAATAGCGTGGGTCTGGAGTAGGAACAGTGTTTGGATCATAGGAGAGAGAAGGGGACGACACCGCTGTCCTCTGCCCGCTTTTCTCAGGCGGAACGCAAGCCGCGGCCAACTTGAGGCTGCCCGGGTCTTGCTTGTTCCTGCCGTAAGCAGAGCTTCCTTTTCCTGTAGAAGTCGGACAGGGACACGGGTTCGTTGGAGGGTGGATGAGTAGGTACAGAAGCTTAATTCTTTTTTTTACAAAATCTAGGGATTAGAAGTATTGTTTAGAAAGATATCGGGAATAGTTACAAATACGTTACCTTCCTTGCTTTTTCCAATTAAAGTTCGTATGATTGTAAAGTCGGACAGAAACGGAGTCGGACAGAAACAGAAGCGCCAGGGCTGACTATGTGATAGGCAGCTGACGAGGTGGAGGTTTATCGAATCATTCGGCGGATGCCTCCCGGTACCTTATCAGTACCGTAAACTTACTTGAAATCGTCTAAGTGATTAGACGGACAAACAAGCAAGTGCTGATAACTCTCGACAAGAGCCGTTTCCTCTTCAGGGAAATACTTGATATGGGAGAGAATCAATATGTGCGGAATCGTAGGTATGATCGGAGAAGTTAACACGAAAGAAATTTTACTAAAGGGTCTCGAAAAACTCGAGTACCGCGGTTATGACTCGGCAGGTCTTGCGTTCGTCAATGACGGCGTTCAGGTTCATAAAGAAGTCGGTCGCATCGCTGCGCTACGCGAAGTCGTCCCTGCAGAAGCAGACGGTACAGTAGGAATCGGTCACACACGTTGGGCAACACACGGTGTACCAAGTGTTCCGAACGCCCACCCACACCAAAGTGCATCATCACGCTTTACACTCGTGCATAACGGTGTCATCGAAAACGATGAGCAGTTAAAAGCAGAACTTAACGTCGATTTACTCAGCGACACGGATACAGAAGTCATCGTTCAGATGATTGAAAAGAACTTTGACGCAACAGGTGATGTCACGGAAGCCTTCCGTCAAACACTTCGCGTGCTCCACGGTTCGTATGCGCTCGCTTTAATCGATGCAGAAAACCCGGACGTTCTTTATATCGCAAAAAATAAATCACCACTTCTCGTTGGTCTCGGAGACGGCACGTTCAACGTCGTTGCGTCTGACGCAATGGCCATGCTTCAAGTAACGGATCAGTTCGTTGAGTTACATGACGGTGAAATGATCATCTTAACGCGTGACAGTGTCACAATCCAGGATTTAGACGGAAACGTCCAAGAGCGTGACGCGTATACAGCTGAAATCGATGCTTCTGATATCGAAAAAGGCACATACGCGCACTATATGCTTAAAGAAATGGATGAGCAACCAGCGGTCATCCGGAACATCGTTCAAAAATACCAAAACGAAGCTGGCGACATCACACTCGATAAGTCGGTTCGTGATTTAGTCCTTGGTCGTGACCGCGTCTATATCATTGGTTGCGGAACAAGCTACCATGCTGGTTTGATCGGGAAACAATTGATTGAACAAATCGCTGGGATTCCGGCAGAGGTCCACATCTCGTCTGAATTCGGCTACAACATGCCACTTTTGACAGAGAAACCACTCTTCCTCTTCCTTTCACAATCAGGTGAAACAGCGGATAGCCGTGCCGTTCTCGTTGAAGCGAAAAAACTTGGTCACCCAGCATTGACGGTCACGAACGTCGCGGGATCAACACTTTCACGTGAAGCAAACGCAACACTCTTGTTGCATGCCGGTCCTGAAATCGCAGTTGCCTCAACAAAAGCATACACAGCGCAAATTGCTGTTCTTGCGGTCCTCGCGTTTGACCTGGCTCAAGCAAAAGGCGTCGACGTCAACTTCGATCTCATGAAAGAACTCGGTAAAATTTCAAGCGCAATGGAATCCGTCATGTCACAAAAAGAACGGTTCCAAGAGATCGCTGCAGAATACTTGTCTGAATCACGCAACGCCTTCTTCATCGGCCGTGGTCAAGATGCGTATGTCGGAATGGAAGGGGCACTCAAGCTCAAAGAAATTTCGTACATCCAGGCAGAAGGGTACGCTGGCGGCGAATTGAAACACGGTCCAATCGCTTTGATTGAAGACAACACACCGGTCATCGCCCTCGTGACACAACCGCACGTTCACCTCAACAACCGAGGCAACGTCAAGGAAGTCGTCGCACGTGGCGCGAACGCATGTGTCATCGCTTCAGAAGGTCTCGAATTGCCGACGGATGCATTCGTCATCCCGTCAGTCGAGCCGCTCTTGTCACCATTACTTTCAGTCTTACCACTTCAGTTGATCTCGTACTACGCGGCACTCGGCCGTGATTGCGACGTCGACAAGCCACGTAACTTGGCGAAGTCAGTAACAGTCGAATAAAAACATTCAAGTCATACTCCTTCCAGTTGGAGTATGACTTTTTTATTACCTAGCACTGAAGGAATGAGTGGTGAAACACATATGCAGATGAAAACAAACTGGCTCCAAGCTTTTCCGCAATCCTGTGCAGGAGACGTGGAGGCTGTGAGACGTCTCTTCCCACACCGATTGTTTAGACCGGTGACGTGGGGGACGATTGAAATCGCGTATTGGCAAGAAAAGTTGAATTTGCCGTCTCGCGTGTACTTGGATGAAGTACCAGAGGTGAAAATCGAGACGTTGACGAAACAACAACGGTGGCTGCTCTATTGCTTGTATACGCGCCATCACAATGGTTATATCCGCGAGAAATATGTTCATTCAACGATTACAAGAAGAACAGGCGGATACAGACTGGGTGTTGCTTTATCTGATTGAATTGACTGGGGAATATGTAAGAGAAATTCTAGAACGAATCGAACCGATTTTAGAGAGGTGGCCTGAGGAAAATCTGTGTTCCTTTCTACAAGCAAATGATGTTTACATGACACGGATTGAGTGTCGCATCATCAGCTACTGGAATATATATCAGCGGACATCTTATCCACTCTTAGGGGATTCAGCCTATGTCGGATTTCGACTTACAAAATACTACCGTTTACGCAAGGTAACAAAGCAGTAGAAATACTGAAATCGAGTAATCGTCAATAGACCGTACACGCTCAACAGAGAGTGTACGGTCTATTTGTTAGTTCATCATGGACTGAAGATAGAAGAAGCTTAACAAAACAAGTGAAATCAAAAAGCAGACGAAGAGATTCTTCATGAAGACGTTCCGAGAAAGGCGCCGGTTCATGATTATCTTATCGAGAAACAGATTAACAGCTAAGACAATTACGAAAATCACGAAAAAGAGTGGCAATAGGTCCATATGTAACATCCTTTCCATCATCTTATTCAACGCATCAAGTCAATCAAAAGTTTCGCAAAGCTTAAAATCTCTTGTGAAAAACAGGACTTTCCAGTAGGGAAGGGAAAGAAGAAAAGTAAAGAAACCAAAAGGAGGGACATTCAGATGCGACAAGCGGTACTCGTCATTGATTTTCAACAGGATCTCGTCGAAGGTACGGCAGAAGAGTCAGGGGTTCATGCGAAAGATGCCGTCAGTCAGGTCATCAATCAAGTCGTGCAAGAAGCACGGAATCATGCTCATACGATTGTCTTCATCCGGGATCTTGATGTCGCGGACGGAAACGGACCGGGATTTGCGGTGCACGCCTCGATTCAGATTCCAGATCAGGCGGTGACGTTCGATAAAGCCGCAACGAATGCGTTTCACGGGACACCATTGCTTGAGTATCTGAATGAACGACAAATCGAACATGTCGTCATCCTCGGCTGTAAGACGGAACACTGCATCGATACCGCGGTCCGCAGTGCAACCGTCAATGGATTTGATGTGACGCTCGTTGCTGACGGACATACGACGAACGGCTCCGATGTTTTATCGGCGGAGTTGATGATTGCCCATCACAATCAAGTTTTGCACGGTCACTACAATGTCGAACATTTTGCACTTGTCCGCCCCTCATCGGAGAAGTTATTTGAACCGATCCACGATCAGCACAGAACATAAAGGAGTGAAGTTATGATTGAACTGCGAAAGATAAAAGAGACTGTTTATTTAACCTATCAGATGCTCGATACAGCCGCAATTGACGGACTGCCCGAAATCCTTGAAAAACGACTGGGGGATGCATTATGACCCGCGAAGAGTGGATTCAATCGTTTGATCTCGATGTAGCAGAGATTTTTTCCGTCACGGATTCGTACAGTTCCGAAGTCGACCGGCTGGTTCTGCGTGACGGTCGGACTGTTTTTTTAAAGCGACCCTATACGGCTGATAAATGGTACCGGGAGCACGGATGGCTGACGTATTTGGCCGACCGTGTCGCCGTTCCGAAAATCCTTGCAGAAGCGCCGCCAACGCCGCAGACGACGGGAGCTTTCGTACTGGAGGCATTAGTCGGTGCGACAATCGAGACGGTGACACCGACACTAGCCACACAAATCGGACGGCTTCACGCGACTTTACATACCTGTACGCATGAGACCTATGGTGATTTTGAACAAAACGGCTTCACCGCGTTTACCTCACAGGACTGGCGTGTCTTCCGAAATGCGAAGATGACCTCATTCGAGCCGGCGATTCAACAAGTTTTGCCGCCTGTCCTTTATCAAGCCGCCTTTACAGAATTAAAACGGCGTGAACGTGAGTTACCGGAACCCTCGCGTCCGGTCGCCGTTCATCTCGATTTCAGGCTCGGGAACTTGCTCGCAGACGGCGGAAACCTCACTGGACTGATCGACTTTGAAACTTCACGTTTCGGAGCGACGGAGATCGACTTCACGAAACTCGACCGGGATGTCTTCCAAGGTGGCAGCGCTCTGCTGGGTGCTTATCAAAACGGATACGGCCAAATTCGGACACCGGAACCGATTGAAGTCTATTTGCCGTACTACCGTCTGTTTGAAGCACTGACGGGAATCGGCTGGTGCGTCCAGCGTGGATTAGCGCAGCACCAACAGTTTTTTGACAACAACCATGCCCGCTTGTTAATTGAACTCGAACGGACGAGCATATTCGAAGAACGTTAAAAGACGTCGTTTGACGAGCGAACCGCTATACTTGTGGAAATGAAGCAAGTGGAGGGGGATGTATCAGATGGAACAACCAAAACGAATCGGAATTATCGGCGGTGGACTTGCGGGGACGTTCGCTGCCCGTCAATTACAAGTCGAAGGATACGAGGTCGAGATCATCGAAAAAAGCCAAAGTGTCGGGGGACGCATGGCGACACGACGAATCGATCAGGGAAAGGCGGACCACGGAGCTGTCTTTTTCACCGTCCGGACGGATGAACTGGCGCAGGAAGTCGATGAATGGCTCGAACGCGGATTGATTCGGAAATGGTTCGGTGATGATTTTCCACGGTATATCGCGATTAACGGGATGAATCAACTCGTTCAGTCGATTGCACGCGGGATTCCGGTCCACTTGAACGAACAGGTCGTACGGATTGAAGCGGACACGGTTTTGCGGACGATTGCAGATAGCCGGACACGGGTCTATGACGCGATGCTCGTGACAGCACCGGTTCCGCAAGCCTATGACTTACTGGAAGCGTCCCGGCTGACGCTTGATGCAGCCGATCATACAGCGTTAAACCGTGTCACGTTCGAACCGACATTTGTCGGCCTGTTTGAACTGAAAGAACCGCTCGAAATTGGGGAGGTCGGTCTGGCGGACGAAGGACTTGTCCCCGGGATGCTGAAGCTTGTCAACAACGCAGAAAAAGAAATCTCGGCGACACCGTTACTGAGTGTCTACATGACGGGTGAGTGGAGTGAAGCCTGGTATGACAAGAAGGAAGCGGAGACGCTCACTGAAATCGAACGGCTCCTGCAAGCACAACTCGGTCCCGTCGAACTCATCTCCCGTCAGTTGAAACGATGGCGTTACGCCCAGGCACGCGATGTCTTCCGCACGCCGTTTCTAAAACTGAATCACCATCCGCTGTGGCTTGCCGGGGATGCCTTCCTTGAAGCGGATGATGCCTCGGGACGGACACGGGTTGAGAGTGCCGTCATATCCGGTCTGCGGGTCGCAGCGACAATCGATGCGCATTTTAAGCAACACGTTCTGATGAAATGAAGTAAAAGCAGGAGTATGCGACATGGCATACTCCTTTATTATTGATCAGATTCTGAAATGTGCGACAGGCTCCAAGCAGCCATTGCATCTAAAATCGGCAAAAAACTAAGTCCCGTGTCGGACAATGAGTATTCGACCTTTATCGGGACTTCCCGGTAGACTTTTCGAAGCAACATGCCATCCTGCTCAAGTTCACGTAGTTGACGTGCTAAGATGCCCTTAGAAATCCTGGGCAGCAGACGTTGTAAGGAACCAAAGCGTTGTGTTCCTTGTTTGAGATGCCACAGGATGAGGATTTTCCATTTACCAGAAATGATGGTTTGCACATGAGTGACCGGACAAGCCGTCCGCTGTTCGGTAAGATTCATTTAGTGTCCTCCAAAGGTTCTGTTTAGGTGACCAAGTATCTAAAAGGTGCCTACTAGGATTAGTGTACCACCTGTAATAAGATTAGGTACAGGATAGGCATTTGATAGAAAAAGGAGCGAATACCCATGAAGCTATTGATTACAGGAGCAACTGGAAAATTAGGAACTAAGATTGTCAATCATCTGTTAGGGCGGATCAGTGCGGACGACCTTGTCGTCAGTGTCCGAAATGTCGAAAAAGCAGCGAATCTCAAAGAACGTGGTGTCGAAGTCCGTCATGGAGATTTTGATGCGCCAACTACGTTAGCAACGGCCTTTGCAGGGATTGATCGTTTGTTGATCATTTCAACGGACGGGGAAGAAGCTACACGGGTCCGGCAACATACGGCAGCAATCGAGGCAGCGCAGGCTGCAGGCGTCGGCCTGATCGCCTACACGAGTATTGCCAATGCACAAGCAAGTCAAAATTTCTTGGCACGGACGCACCAGGTAACAGAACGATTGATTGAACAGACAGGTATCCCTTATATTTTCTTCCGGAACAACTGGTATCTTGAAAACGAGCAGGCGACGATTGACGCTGTACGTAACGGAGCAGACTGGTTGACAGCAGCGGGTGACGGAAAAGTCGGCTGGGCGTTGCAGGACGACTATGCAGAAGCAATCGCTACTGTTTTGACAACAGATGCTCCAAAACAAGCTATCTATGAACTGTCGGGTCCATTGTTGACACAAACAGAAATCGCCGAGGCACTCGGAGCGGTTCTTGCTCGACCTGTCACTGTTCAACAAGTGGATGTAGCAACGTATGCTGATATCATGAAACAAGCGGGTCTCCCGGACTTCCTCATCCCGATGCTTGTCTCGATTCAAGAAGGGATTGCAAACGATACGCTTGCTGTTGAAAGTCAGGACTTTGCACAAATTCTCGGTCGCCCGCCTGTCGTAATCAACAATGCATTAGAACGATTGATTAAAAGATAAGTTCATTTGAACGGGTTTTCCGAAGTCCTTCTCAGGGTATTCTTTTGAGAGTGAGCGAAAGTTAGAGGAGGATTCAAATGGACATCAAAAAATATCGAGTTGCTCCGGATGCGAACGTCAGTTTAGCTGATTACCAAACATCTGATCCGGACCGGATTTCTGAAGAACAATTACTCAAGACATACATTCCAGAGAGCGTCGAGGAATTGAAAGAGCTACACTGGCGGCTTCATGCAGAAGAAAAACAAGGTATTTTAGTCGTCCTGCAGGCGATTGATGCCGGTGGGAAGGATGAAGCGATCAGCTATATCTTTTCAAACCTGAATGCCCAAGGCTTAAAGACGATCTCGGTCAAGAAACCGTCAGAAGAAGAACAAAAACACGATTTTCTATGGCGGATTCATGACGGGTTGCCGGCCAAGGGAGAAGTCGGCATTTTAAATCGCTCGTATTATGAAGATGTCATCGCACCGCGTATTCATAACCTGCTTGAGGAGGAAGAACTCCCGAACGATCAAGACGTTTGGCAGATGCGGTACCGGCAAATCAATGACTTCGAACAGTACCTGGTCGAGAACGGCGTCCGTGTCGTCAAGTTTCTCTTCAATGTTTCGAAGGACAAACAAAAGGAACGGTTGCTCGAACGGATGAAAGATCCGAAAAAGAACTTTGAATTTTCTTTTAGTGACGTTGAAGAACGGGAACATTGGGATGAGTATCAAGACATCTTTGCCGATTTGATTTCAAACACATCAACGGAAAATGCGCCATGGTACGTGCTACCGGCCGATGATGAATGGTTCGGACGTTACATCGTGACAGAAGTCATGAACGACGTTTTACGTGATGTCGATCCGCAGTATCCTGAAGTGTCGGACGAGGATCAAGAAAAACTAGATGAAGCAATCAAAAAGCTGGAAAATGAATAATCAAAACCGTTCATCGTCAGACGATGAACGGTTTTTTAGGCTGTAGACAAAGTTCTATCGGGAGATAAAGCGTCACGTTTCGTTTCTTCCCCCCCGTAGGAGTCAACGAAACGTGCCGCTTTGAAGACGAGGCGAGACAGGGCAGCGCGAACGGATTGCCTCTCGTTCTAGCATATTCACGCTTCATAAGAGGTTGTCTAAGCATTTTTTTAATTTGTTATTTTCGTTTTTGTCAGACACGTTATACTAAACAGGGAAGAAACGATGAACGATTTGGAGGAATCACGCATGACTGAATATCCAAACTGTCCGAACTGTGGATCGAGCTATACATATGAAGATGGAAATCTGTTCGTCTGTCCGGAATGTGCCCATGAATGGACGCAGGCTGAAGCGGACGTGACGGAAGAGACGGCGGTCATCCGTGACGCGAACGGAAACGAATTGCATGACGGCGACACGATTACGGTCATCAAAGACTTGAAGGTCAAAGGCACATCGCTCGTCGTCAAACAAGGAACCCGTGTCAAAGGGATTCGTCTCGTCGATGGAGATCACGACATCGATTGCAAGATTGATGGCTTAGGTGCAATGAAGCTGAAATCCGAGTTCGTTAAAAAAATCTGATGTAAAAAACCGCCAGTCAGTTCGACATGGCGGTTTTGTATGTTCGACGAATGAATTTATGTTCAGGACAAATGTCCTTTATCAATCATCCACCGTCGTTTTAGGATAGGATGAAAGAAGATAACGAAAGGAAGGCGATACAGATGCGAGGCATCCTTTTTGCAATCAGCGGCGGTTTTTTTCTGACGCTCCAAAGTGTCGCCAATGCCCGAATCAGTGATGGCATCGGGACCTGGCAAGCGGCGACTGTGACCCAAATGACAGGCTTCATCGTCGCTTTATTGATCACATTCGCTTTACGCGACCGGACGTTTCAAGAGATGCGCCACGTCAAGCCGCTTTATCTATCAGGAGGCGCACTGGCGGCGGCTGTTTTGTTCAGTAATATCACAGCCGTGCATTTGATGGGTGTGACATTGACGATTTCACTCTTTTTGATTGCCCAGCTCGGTCTGGCCCTTTTGATTGACTGGAACGGTTGGTTCGGAATGATGAAACGTCGGTTGCAGCTGCCGCAAGTCATCGGAATTTTGTTGATGGTCGGCGGTATCTTAATCTTGAAACTATAAGGAGGGATTCGCGTGGAGGATGAGCGACTTGCGACATACTTGGACCGTTTTCAATTGACGCATGTCTTTGACGAGCGCTTACGCCGTCATCTCGAACGTGTCGAGGTCGAACCGGGCGAATACTTGTGCCAGCAGGGCGATGACGCGAAACAGCTGTATTTGCTCGTCGAAGGAAAGTTGAAGATCACGCATATGTCAGCGGCCGGACGACGGCTCGTTCTTTCCTTCAAGCATCCGTTCGATCTGATCGGCGATATCGAATATGTCCGCCGTATCCCCTTGATGAACACGGTCGAAGCTGTAACGCCGGTCCGAGTGTTCCGGATCAGTTACGCGGCACTCGAACAAGCAGGAACGGACAATCCGGCATTCTTACGTTTTTTGCTCGAGACGATCACGATGAAGTTCGAACTGAAATCGCACTCGATGAGCTTTAATCTTTTATATCCGGTCGAAGTCCGGCTCGCGAGTTATCTTTTATCGATGACACCGGAAAAACAAACCCTGCCGGTCACGGATTTAGTCGATGCAGCGGATTTGATCGGGACGAGCTACCGGCACCTGAACCGGGTATTGCTCCAGTTCAGCCGGGATGGATTAATTGACCGGACGAAACGGACGATTGAGATCATCGACCGCGCGGGTTTAATGGAACGTGTCGGGGAAAGTATTTATGAATAGGAGGCAAGCACGATGACACTGGGGATTTTACTCGCCTTATTTGGCGGGATGCTCGTCTGTATGCAAAACACCTTTAACGCAAAAGTCAAAGAACGGGTCGGGGCGTGGGCAACGACGACGTTAGTCCTTGGACTCGGTTTCCTCGCTTCGCTGACGATTGGACTGCTCGTTGAAGGGACGGCACTTTTTTCTTTGACCGGTATGCAGCCGTGGTTTTGGTTCAGCGGCATCATCGGTGTCGGTGTCGTCCTGTCTGTGACGCAAGGCGTTCAGCAACTCGGACCGAGCTACGCCATCTCGATCGTCATGGTCTCACAAATCCTCTTTGCGCTGCTCTGGGACACGCTCGGGTGGTTCGGTCTCGAACAGGTCGCCTTCACGTGGACGAAGGCAGTCGGCGTTCTCTTGATTGGCGGCGGGGTGCTTTTGTTCCAACTCGGCGGGAATCTGACAGAAAAACGGATCTTACGAAAAGGAGCATGACGGATGAACTATACAACATTACTCTTTGATATCGATCATACTTTACTTGATTTTGACGCAACGGAACGCTGGGCGCTACGAAAACTATTCGCGGACGAACAGCTCGAATGGACGGAAGAACGTGAAACCCGGTACCGGTCCATTAACAAAGGCTTATGGGCAGCTCTCGAACGGGGGGAAGTGACGCGAGACGTAGTCATCTCGGAACGTTTCGTGACGTTTTTTGCAGAGCAGGGATGGGTGGTCGACGGGAAACAGATGGATGAGCGCTACCGGACGTATCTCGGTCAGGGAACGGATTTGATTGACGGAGCACACGAATTACTCGGGCAGTTAAAAGGACATTACCAACTCTACGTCGTGACGAACGGTGTCTCGCGGACACAACATGCACGGCTCGCTGGTTCAGGACTGTTGCCGTACTTCGATCAGATTTTTGTTTCCGAAGACACGGGCTATCAAAAACCGATGCGTGCTTTCTTTACGTATGTGTTCGACCGGATTCCGGAATTCCGTCCGGAGCAAACACTGCTCATCGGCGACTCCTTGACTGCAGATATCCAAGGCGGCATTTCGGCCGGAATTGATACGTGTTGGTTTAACCCGGGTCAGGAAACGGCTCCGAGTGAGTTGACACCGACCTACACCATCGAACGGCTCGAACAGTTGCTTGATGTGTTGCGGACGACGGAACGAGTTCGATAACGAAAATATGTCAAGATCGTTTGACGCGAAGCGATAAAAGACTAGAAAAGGAGCAGGTTGTCATGAATCTACGAGCGATGACCGCAGCAGATTATCCGGAAGTCGGTCGGATTTACCAGCAAGGAATCGAGACACAAAATGCGACGTTCCGAACGGAAGTACCGTCGTTTGACTACTGGGATGCCCATCACCACATACACAGCCGGATTGTGGTGGAAAAAGACGGGAAAATGCTCGGATGGATCGCCATCAGTCCATTTTCGTCGATTCCGGCCTATGCCGGTGTTGCCGAAGTCAGTTTGTATATCGATGAAGACGCACGGGGAAAAGGAGTCGGGACGGTATTGATGCAGGCGGTCATTACGTCGAGTGAAGCAGCAGGCATCTGGACGTTGCATTCACAAATCTTTCCGGAAAACATCGCCAGCCTCAAACTCCATCAACGGTTCGGTTTCCGGGAAGTCGGTCGTCGGGAACGAATCGGACAGTTGGCTGGTGTCTGGCGGGATACCGTGTTACTCGAGCGGAGAAGTGAAATTTAAAAAATGGGGCTGACGCAAAAGTCAGTTTCTATACAACAAAGAGTGGCAGCGATTG
The DNA here is from genome assembly GCF_018618635.1 of Exiguobacterium sp. s102. Taxonomy (NCBI): domain Bacteria; kingdom Bacillati; phylum Bacillota; class Bacilli; order Caryophanales; genus Exiguobacterium; species Exiguobacterium sp. s102. Next base: position 123,612 of record NZ_JACSML010000006.1, on the reverse strand, counting down.
AGTCTGCCACTCTTTGTTGAATTATTCGTTTCAGAACGACATGAAAGGACAAGGAAAAACCCGTCTGAACTAGAAGTGTGGGACGGGTTCTGCTTTACTTCTGATTGGATAATACGATTCCGAAAATCCGCTCTCCTTTTTTGAGTGGTACGTCAGCGGGACGCGTGACCTCATTTAAATTAAACCCGCGCATTTCTTTATTTTTTGACAGATGATAGACCATCAAAAGATTATAAGGGGTCGCCGTAGCCGTTTTTGAGCGGAAGTCGGCACCGCGAACGATGTAATCATCAAGATGCGTAAACGTATCGTCACCGAAGAGTACTGTATCACCGACATCAATCCCGAATTGAATCAGATCATCCGAGAAAGACTGGGAAAACCGGATCGTGGTATCGTACTTTTTCGGTTCAAGTTCCATCGAGAACAGTACCCGTTCTTGTTTGTCCGGGAGATATTCGACACCTTTTAGCCAGTGGGTCGCCTTTAATGTTCCTTTTAGCTGAACGGCGCCAATCTGTTGGTTGGCAAATGTGGCAAATTTTTCTTCCCCTTCTGTAACGGGTAGGGGGGAGAGTGTGAAGGTAGAAGTGGCCTGGGTGACAGGTACTTTTTTCGTAGCGGATTCGATTTGATCGTGGTTTTGGCTGCACCCTGTCAAGATAAGGGCGGCAAGTGATATGTACATCCAGTTTTTCATAGAAGAAGCCCCTTCCTTCGTGTGTTGGAAACATTATCCATCATCAAGCTTATCGTTTTCCTTGGATGATTTCAATGAAGAACGGGAAAAGACTGACAGCACATATTTTCAGGAGGGGTAACGATGGACGACTTTTTTGGTGAGGGACTTGAGACGAATGAACAGAAACGGAAATCAAAGCTTGAGGAAGTATTTGACCAATCGTTTGAAGCAGAACGGCGCGACTTTAACCAGTCGCTTAATCAAGAAGTGACCGTCGCCCTGATTGGCGACGTCAATGCCGGTAAATCGTCGACATTAAATGCGATTCTTGGGCGTGACGTCGCGACGGTCGGAGCGCAACCGGGTGAAACGACACGCATCGATCAGATTCGGCAGCACCCGGAAGATAAAGTCATCTTCGTCGATACGCCGGGACTCAATGACGCGAACAGCTTGAATTCAGATACGACGTGGCAGTTTTACGAAAGTGCGGATGTTATTTTGTATTTCTTGAATGCAGCGGGGACCGTCTTATCGGAGACGGAAACAAAAAATTTCAATAAGATTTATGCCCATAATAAAAACATCATCATCGTCGTGACGAAGATTGATGCGACGAACGACTTAGAGACCGTCACCCGGCACATCGAAACGAAGTTACCGGGACCGACCCTTGTCCCTGTATCAGCGAAGGATGGGACGAATATCGACCGGTTGCGGCGTGAGGTCCTCGATATCCTAAAAAAGTTCGACAAGGATAATCTGTTTGTCCGCGAAATCGATCCTTCGTTACGGGGGAAAGTCGCTAACAACTGGATTGTCGGGGCCGGGACGGCGGCTGGTGCAATCGGAGCGGTCCCGTTCCCGGGCGCAGATATCATTCCGTTGACGTCGATTCAAATCGGTTTGATGCTGAAGCTGTCGAACTTATATGAACGGAACTTATCGAAAGAAAGTGCGAAAGAGTTACTTGTCGTGACGATCGTCGGCAATTCAGGAAAAACGGCTTTTCGCCAACTGGCGAAGATGGTGCCCGGGTACGGGGCTGTATTCGGAGCGGGTATCGCCTCGACGGCGACACTCGCACTTGGTTACGGAACAAAATATGCGTACGAGAACAAACTCGAACTGACACCGGAAAGTCTGATAGGATTTGTGAAACGATTCCGAAAAAAATCGGAGTGAGCATAATCTCAGTCTTTTTTGAAATACCCTGTTATGCTATGAAAAACAACAGGGAGGGATTGTCATGTCTACATTATTAGAAGAAATTCAAGCGTATCAAGAACAGTTCCGTCAAAAAGCACCGGCTGAAAAGCAGAAGCTGATGACGCAAGCAACAGAAGAACTCGCAGCATCAAACGGAGCAAAAGGATTAGCTGTCGGAGATGAGGCACCTCGCTTTACGCTACCGAACGCGGCAGGGACATCCGTCGCTTTAGCGGATTTACTTGAACAAGGTCCCGTCATCGTCACGTTCTATCGTGGCGGATGGTGCCCGTACTGTAACTTAGAGCTCCGTGCGTACCAACGTGAACTGGCGAAGATTCAGGAAAAAGGAGCGACACTCGTCGCAATCAGTCCTGAGACACCGGATCATTCACTCTCGACGCAAGAAAAAAATGACTTAGAGTTCGCTGTCCTCAGTGACGTCGATAATGTCGTCGCAGGGCAATTTGATCTCGTCTTCGAGATGCCGGACTATTTAGTTGAAGTGTACAAAGAATCAGGGCTGGACGTTGCCGGACATAACGGGAATGAAGACTGGCAGCTACCGAAACCAGCAACGTTCATCATTCAGCCGTCAGGTGAAATTTCGTTTGCTGACGTTCCGTCTGACTACACGCAACGTGTTGATCCGTTAACGATCATCTCAAAACTTTAAAATGTTATAAATGATCAACTCCTTTATTTTTCTATTCGTAAACAGCAGTCCTTCGTTCATAAGACGAAGGACTGCTGTTTGATGTATGCGACGGAATTATTTTAAAAAGAACTACAGTATAAAAAACGAATTAATCTTGAGTGGGAAATGAGGTTGGAAATGGATAGTTGTCTTCTTCTGTCCAATCGACGGAGTGTTTGATTTCAATCATAATTAAGTCATTTACCGTTCTTAATGTATGTGAGACGCCTTGGGGGATGTGGACAACCGATGGTGCTTCAAGCGTCTGATGTTTACCATCAATGATTGCTTCCGCTCTTCCTTTAAGAATGCTCCAGGTTGAGGCGGTATGTTCATGATAGTGATGACTGATTTGATGATTTGCTTTAATGTGCAAGCGTCGTGTAATTGCATATCGTCCATCTTCAAGTAATTGTTGATGCAAAATTGTCGCATAGCCCCAGCGTTTCCATTCAAATTGTGGAGGTCGGTCTTGGTGGACGAGATATTCTTTTAAATGGGTCGTTTCTTCTTTAGAAGAAACCAAGACACCGTCAGGACTAACGGAAACTATTAAATCATCCAATCCAATTCCGAGAACTGGAATTTGAAGTTCGTTTACAATATGTGTATTTGTTGATTTCAGAAGATGAGCATTTCCATGAAGAACACTCGGCATTTCCTCCGTTAACGTATTCCAGGTTCCGAGATCTTTCCACGGACCTTCATACCGATGTACGTAAATCAGTTCCGTTTTTTCAACAACCGCATAGTCAAAAGATGTTTTTTCAAGAGAGTCGTAAGAGCGGAGTAGATCACAGTAGGTGGTAGGAACGTTTTGAGCAAACAATTGTTTAATAAGAAAATCGAGTTGGCAAGCAAAGACACCGCAACTCCAAAGTGCATCTTCTTTAATTAATTGTTCAGCTAAGATGATTGTCGGCTTTTCTTGAAACTTCTTTACCCGTGCCATCTGATTGGCTGTTTCTGGAATAATGTAACCATACTTTGAGGTTGGATGAAGTGGTTCGACACCCATTAAATGCAACGCGTCAGGATGGGATTGGACAGCCGTATCGAGTAAACTAAACCTCTCGAAGAAGGACATATCTACATAAGAATCGACGGGCATGATGACAATTGTCTCTGTCGAATCAATGTTTTCAGCTAAGTAACTTGTTGCAAGCATGATGGCAGGAAACGTATCACGACGCGAAGGTTCACAAATAACGGCGACATCTGGACCTAATTGATGCTCGATAGCATCGAGCTGTGATTTTGTTGTTGAAATCAGAGTGCGTTCAGCTAACTTGATTTCTTGAAGTTGGAGAAAAACACGTTCAATCATGGACTGTTTTTTCCCGGACGGGTCTTCTAAAATGCGTAAAAATTGTTTTGAGTTTAAGTCATTTGAAAGGGGCCATAATCTTTTTCCGGACCCGCCAGACAATAATAAAATGTACATGCCAATCCATCCTTTCAATGAAACGGTTAACTGTATTTATGCAAATGAATAATAGTTCCTATTTCTTTGGACAATTGAGACATGTTCTGAGTTGAAAAGTGGAAAACACATAATTCACTTATAGACTAATGGTCTTTTAAGAAACCATTAGTCATCGAGTCAACGTTTTCTGTATCCATTCCCGAAAACGGGATCCGGTATAGTCCCAGTGGCGTGTTTTTGCGAAAAGGTAAGAGGCGTAACGAATCGTATCATACTGTTCTGTATCCCGAATGCATGATCGCATTTCAATGGCTAATGCGCCTGGAGTCTGGAACGTTGTCATATATCCAGCTAATCCATACTGTACAGCATCTTGAAGACCGGGAGCATGATAGACGATGGATGGCGTCCCGACAGCAGCAGCTTCACTGACTGCCAACCCCCAGCCTTCGCGCTTTGATGGAAATAATAAAGCGGTCGCCCGGCTCATTCGCTCAAGTTTCTCTTCATGACTGACGAAGCCGAAATAGGTAATATCTTGACGCATTTCTTCCGGAAGAAGAGGATTTAGTTGCTCTTCAATGTAGGTCTCATCTTTTTCACCAATCACCCAAAAACGGGCTTCCGGAAACTCCTGTTTGAATATGACGAACGCTTTAATCGCATCGTTGATTCCTTTATAGGCGGACATACGACCAATGTAAAGAAAAGTCGGTTTTTCTTCTTTATTTTTCCAGTCTATCTCTGGCCATGGGGTGAAATTGATTCCTGCCGGTAAAATCGTAATTCGTTTTGGAGCGAATCCGACATCGATTAAATCGTCAGTGGTCGATTTGCTGACAGTCACCGCCAAATCGTTCCGGTAGAGGCGGAGGCGGGGCGTTTCCGTCCGTTCTCCTAACCAGGCATACGGTTGGTTGACGTTGATCTTCCAAATTTCACGTGTTAGTCGATAAATGAATAGGGCACGTTTTTCTCGTGGTACATAAAGCGGAGTGAAAAAGTGATGGGTATTGACTTGATCGACAACGAGATCAATTGTCGATGCATGTATCTGGTAATAGTGAAAAGCATACAGAAGGACCGTTGCGTTTGTTCCGCGTCGGATATAGGTGACACCATCAAGAAATTCAACGTCGTGACCACCATCAAAGCCAGGTGAGATGTGGGTAAGGCGATAATCTTCGGCAACCCGTTTCAATACTTCGTGAATGAAAACTTCAGCACTGCCTGCTTTCGGATGTTTAATATCACGCCAAGACAAAAATAAGAGGTGTGGTTTCATTATCATGTCCTCCTATACGTGTAGTAGGTCCATTCAAAAAGAGGGTCTCGAAAGGGCGAGTAAGCTACCGCCTCGCTATTTAAAGGGAGGTGAGAGCTGACAACGTCATCTGAAGTCCATTTTCTCACCGCAAGACTCTGCAGTATAATATCAGGGATTTTTCTTTAATACTGTCAGTCTTAATTAGTTATTCGAGGTAGGGATCGCAGATTCCTAGAAGGGTTTCATTTAATTTTAAAAAGCAGGTCCCCGTTAACGAAGGGACCTGCTTTTTAGGATTTAACATGATTCGTTAATTTATCGACGAGTTGTTCGAGCGAATCGGTCATTTGATTGAGTGAATCGGTCATCGTTTCAAATTCGTGTTGGACACCAGCCTGTTCTTCGAGTCCTGCAGCTGTAGATTCGATCCCGCGCCGTACCTCGAGCGAGGCGACACGTGTCGTATCCATGCGTTCACCGATTTCAAGCATTTGCGTACCGACACCTTGGCGTGCTGTTTGAATCGAGCGAATATGCTGTTCGACATCTTGAATCATTCCTGTAATATCAGCGAAGGTCTGACCGACGCGTTTCGTCATCTGACGGTTTTCCGTCAACGTCTCGGCATACGCTCGGGCCGTTGCCTTGATTTGGTTTGTGTCTTCGACAAGAGCCTCTAACACTTCCGTCACTTCATTGGCATAGCTTCGTGACTGGACGGCGAGATGCCCGACTTCGGTCGCAACGACGGCGAAGCCGCGTCCCGCTTCACCGGCGCGCGCAGCTTCAATCGCTGCATTGAGTGCAAGTAAGTTCGTTTGCCCGGCAATTGCTTCAAGACTCGCGAGAATCGTCTGGATTTGATCGGAGCGTCCTGTCATCGTCTCGACGGAATCGTTTAAGCGGTTCGTCGCTTCGACCATTGCTTCGACCCGGCGTTCCATCGACTGCATCTCTTCATTTCCTTCACGTGCGGTGGCTGTCATGTGGACGGCTGTGTCTGCCGTCGTCGCCATCTGTGTTTGAATCGTCGCGATTGCTTGATTGACTTGCTGTAACTGATTCGTTCCATGTTGCATCGATTGATATTGACCGTCGGCAGAGTCGACGATCGGTTCGATGGCAGTAGCAATCTGATCTGTGACGACAACTGAGTTTGCAGCAGCTTGCTTCAAGTGTGTCGTATTCGTTTTTAAATGACCGACCAGTGCTTCGATTTGTTGACTGACGTTCGTGATTAACGTGTTTGCTTCCGTTTCCCGTGCGTGCGCCGCGTGACGTTCACGATTTTGAACGAATACTTGAATGATCAGGGCACTGCTCGTTAAAACTAAGAACACTGCATGAATCAGCAACAAACTAAACGGATACCCGGTCGTTCCGCACAGTAGCGTCGGTGCAAAAAAGAATCCGGCAAGATGCTGAATCGCAAATAATACCGTGCTGATTAGAATTAAATCGATTCGCCGGAAATAGGCAATCAATGCCAGAACCATGAAAATCGAGAAGTGATATTCGACGAGACCCTCTCCACCGGCGATGATTGACATGCTTGCGAATGTCAGCGTCAGTGTCAAGAGGATGGCGACCTGTTTACTCTGCGGATTAAGGCGGTACAGGATAACAGCTGCGAAGAGAAAAAAGATAGGAATCAGCGCGACGACCGTTAACATAGCGAGCGACGCGGCTGGTCCTTTTCCCTGTAAAAGGGAGTAGCCTTCTCCAAACGTTGTGAAGCGGTGGAGTCCATGGACGATTAAAGATAAAACGACGATAAGAGACGTGATGCTGAGCATGAGTTGATGACGTTTCATAAAATAAAATTCCTCCGATTTCTAGTTGAAACTAAAACAAAGACAAAGTCCTGTTTTGGTAGACGTATCAAGACTATCGGTTGCACGCATGTGTTTGTTGACTGGAAAAAAAGTTAGATGCACATCCATTATTTTTCTAAAAGAACGTGGCATGAATAAATGCCTGAACGGGTATATAAAAACATCGAAATTGGTAGGAGGAAGCCGCATGAAGTGGAAGGGAAGAGAACGAAGTTCAAACGTAGAAGACCGCCGGGGAATGGGTGGGAAAGGAATCGCGGGAATCGGAGGTGGACTTGGCATCATCATCTTGATCGTCGTGACGTTGATGGGTGGGAATCCTGCTGATTTGCTTGGGGATTTATCCGGTTCAGAGAGCGGGACGAACTCAGGCTATCAAGAAACAGCGAAAGAAAAAGAAGCCGCCGATTTTGTCTCGGTCGTGCTCGCCGATACGGAACGTGTCTGGACGAAGGAGTTTAAACAAGACGGGATGACATACAAAGAACCGACACTTGTCCTTTATACCGACCAAGTCAGTTCAGCGTGTGGACAAGCCGGAAAATCGGTCGGTCCTTTTTATTGTCCAGGCGATCAGAAATTATACATTGATTTAAGTTTTTATGATGAATTACAAACTAAGTACGGGGCGCCTGGCGACTTTGCGATGGCTTACGTCATTGCCCATGAAGTCGGTCATCACGTCCAGACGTTACTCGGGACGTCAGATGAGATCATGCCGCTCCGTCAAAAGATGAGCGAAGAGAAATTCAATAAATACCTCGTCCGGTTCGAACTGCAGGCAGATTATTATGCCGGCGTGTGGGCACATCACGCGCAAGGGGAGAACTTGTTGGAAGAAGGCGACCTTGAAGAAGCGCTTGGTGCTGCAAATGCCGTCGGTGACGATACCCTTCAGAAAAAAGGTCAAGGATACGTCGTGCCGGAAAGCTTTACGCACGGGACATCGAAACAACGGAAAAGCTGGTTCCAAAAAGGTTTTGATAACGGAACGATTGAAGGCGGCGACACGTTCGAAGCAGCAAACTTATAAGCGGATGACTTCAAAAAGAGACCGTTCCGAGTGGGGAACGGTCTCTTTGGGTTAGTCGTTGTAATTGTTAAACATCTTCGCATCATCCGGCACATTGGCGAGGTAGACGATTTTTCCGTCTGCATCAAGGCGGGCGATATCCGTCCCGTCCTGCGTGAAGACCGCTCCGTCAGCCCGCTTGCCGCAGACGGCCCAGCGTGTCTCGAATGTATCGCCATCTGCTGACGGGAGCCAGGCTTCATACATGTGCTTGATGTCCTGGTTGGCAGTGAAGACCAGGCGGACGAATTTTTTCCAGGCGTCGATGCCATGTTGTTCCTGTCCACTCAAGACGAACGTGATGTCGTCCGAAAAGAGGGAAGAGAGGTCACTAAAAGCCTGTTCATCGGTCCGGGAAGCGTCAAATAACTCAAAGTAGCGGTCAAGTGTAGTCATGCGTAAGTCTCCTTTTAGTTGCGAATCATTTGTTGTTCAATCAAGGCTTGCAATGTCGTTAAGTGGTCAGGGGGACAGTTCCTGTCGATTTCCTGTCGGAGCGATCCAATCGTTTCACGTTTTAAGGTCGATTGCCAAGCATCTTCCGCTTCCGTCATCAAGTTAGATAAGAGGCGGACGTTCTGTTCTTTGATGCCCATCAAGTCTTCAAAGACACCACTTGAAGCATAAAGGGATTGTTTTCCTTCGATGGCTTCGTAGACGTCAAAGATACGAATCCGATCGGAAGGTTGATTCAGTCGGAAACCGCCTTTGACCCCCGGGACAGACAGAAGGAGGTCGGCACTGACGAGTTTACGCAATAGTTTTTGAAAGTACGTCGGTGAAGCGCCGAGCTGCTGACTGATGAACTCACCGGGTAAAAGTCCTTTCTCCGGCAAAAAGGTCAGTAACAGCATCGCGTAGACGGATTGTTCGACTCCGGTTTTCATTTGCATGGTAATTCGCCCTTTCTGTATAACGTAGATAACTATTGTCTATAATAGTGGACGTTAGCAATTTTGTCGAGTAAAACGCTTCTCACAAAACCGTCACACCTTTGGAGCGGCATTCTCATGGCAACTAAACGAAGGATTCGGTATACTGAATGTACGATATGTGAAAATATTCACTAAAAGTCGTTCACAATTTGTGAAGGGGCGTTTTTATATGAATCCACTTAAAGGAATCATCTCGATTCCACGTACGATCATGTTGCAATTGATGCTGGCGGCTGTCCTGATGGGGATTGCGGTCATCGGTCAATCGTACTTGATCGTCATCATCGTCGACCGCATTTTTCTCCAAGGGGACGCCTTTGCGGCAATTGTTCCGCTACTCGGTATCTTACTGCTCATGCTGATGTTACGGGTCGCTGTCACGTACTGGAACGGGCGGCTCGGGACGGTTCTCGCGGCACGTGTCAAACAAGACATTCGCCAGGCGCTCGTCGCGAAGTATACGATGAGTTCCGTCGAAGTGATGTCGCAAGGACAGTCGGGACAAAAGGTCAGTGTGTTGCTTGACGCGGTCGATGAGATGGACAGCTATTACAGCCAATACTTGCCGAAAGTCATCCAGACGTCGATCGTTCCCTTGATGGTGCTGATCGCAGCATTCAGTTATGACTGGATTACGGGACTCGTCATGATGATCACGGCACCATTCATTCCACTGTTCTACATCGTCATCGGAATCATGACGCAAAAACGTGCCGATACGCAGCTCGAGAAGATGACGGCGTTCTCCGGAACCTTCCTCGATACGCTGCAAGGCATCACGACGTTAAAGTTGTTTGGTCGCGCGAAAGCACAGCAGGACGTCATCGAACGGAGTAGTCTCGACTTCCGCGATGCGACGCTGACCGTGCTGAAGCTCGCCTTCTTGTCGTCGTTGATGCTTGAGTTCATCTCGATGCTCAGCATGGGGATGATTGCGCTTGAGGTCAGTCTCCGGTTGATTTTATTTCAAAGCATCACCTTTGTTCCAGCCTTCTTGATGCTCGTGCTTGCACCGGAGTATTATTTGGCCTTAAAAGAGATGGGGGCAGCGTTCCATACCGGACGGGGCAGTGTTGCGGCGGCGAAACAGATTGCGTCTGAACTGACGCAAGACGACCGGGGCGTAACGTTCGGAACGGAGGCGTTAAAGTCCGCGACACCACCGCGGATTGAACTGAAAGACGTGGACTTTACGTATCAGGACGAGCGGTTTGCACTGACCGACGTCACGCTGCGCATCGAACCGTACCAAAAAGTCGCCTTGATCGGACGAAGTGGTGCCGGGAAGTCGACCGTCCTGCAGTTACTCGCGGGACTGGCCGATCCAAAGAACGGCGAAGTGCTCCTGAATGGTCAGCCACGCGCACAAATCACGGAAACGAGCTGGTTCGGACAGCTCAGCTATATCTCGCAGCATCCTTACCTGTATGCGGGGACACTCGCCGACAACATCGCCATCGGTGAATTACGGGAGGCGACGCGGACAGACATCGAGCGTGCGGCAGCTGCCGCAGGACTCGGGGAACTGATTGCGAGTTTACCGGACGGGCTCGACACCGGAATCGGTGAAGGGGGGCGCGGTCTATCGGGTGGCGAAAAACAACGGGTCGCACTCGCCCGTGCCTTCTTGAAACGGCCGAACGTCATCCTGTTCGATGAACCGACGACGGGACTCGACGTTAAGACGGAACACCTGTTACAGCAGGCAATCCAGGAACTCGGACGGACGGCGACCGTCATCACGGTCGCACACCGTCTGCATACGATCGAACAGTCGGACAACATCGTCATTTTAGAGGCCGGCCGGATCGTCGACCAAGGCACACATGAGGCGTTACTCGCACGGGATTCGGAATACGCACGGATGCGTGCCGTCCAACGAGGGGAGGAAACACGATGAAAGAATTGATGGGTATTTTTCGATTGATGCTGCACCAGAAACGGGATATCGTCCTCTCGATTCTCTTTGGTGTTCTTGCCGGCGTCACGGCGGTGGGTCTGTTTGCAGCAAGCGGCTTCCTGATTTCGAAGGCGGCACTGTTGCCACCGATTCAAACACTCGCTGTACTGATTGCCTTGCAAAAAATATCAAGCCTGACGCGTGCCGTCAGTCGGTATGCGGAGCGTTATTACTCGCACCGGGCAACGTTTACGATTTTGAGTGATTTACGGACGACGTTTTACAAACGGCTCGAACCGCTTGCGCCGGGCATCTTCGCGAAGTACCGGAGCGGTGACTTGCTCGCGCGAATCGTCGGCGATGTCGAGAGTCTGCAGAACACGTTTTTACGTGTCGTCTATCCGCCGATCATTCTCGTCCTCGTCTTTCTGTGTACAATCTTTTTTGTCAGCTTCTTCTCACTCAGTGTCGCGCTCGTCCTCGTGTTCGGACTGCTCTTGACGGGATTTATCATCCCGGGCTGGTTCGCTTACCGGGAACAGCGTTTCGCGCGGACCGTTCGCGCGCGGCGCGGGGAACTGTCGACGGAAGTGACAGAGTTGTTCCAAGGCTACCGTGACTTAAAAATCTATCAGCAACTCGCGAACAAAGAGACGGAACTGAACGAAGTCGCAGCCCGCTATGTTGCAGAAGAACGGCGAAACGGACTGCATGCCGTCTCGAACCTGGCGCTCAATACACTGGTGACGTTAGTCATCTCGTGGCTCGTCCTCGGACTGGGCGCTTACCTCGTCGCGGATGGTCAACTCGATGGTGTCTTCCTTGCGTTGCTCGTCATGACATCACTGACGGTATTCGAAAATGCGGCACCGATGGCGATTTTACCCGGCTTCTTCGAAGATAGCCGCCATGCTGCACGGCGTCTCGATGACGTCGTAACGGACGAAGTCATGCCGACATATCCTCCGTTTGAACTGGACGCTGCCCCGACGCTTACGGCAACGGACGTCACGTTTTCATTTCCGGGTGAAGTCCGGCCCGTCCTCCGTAACGTCAGCGTGACATTCCCTCGTGGCTCGAAGACGGCGATCGTCGGCGCGAGTGGCTCCGGAAAATCGACCTTGCTCCAACTGTTGCTCCGGATGTATCCGGTAGACGGAATCACGATTGCTGGTGTCCATGGAGCGGAAATCGATCCGGAAGCCTTGTGGCGACAAACGAATGTCGTTTTGCAACAGAATCATTTCTTTTACGGAACGATTCGTGAAAACTTGCAGCTCGCACATGAGGAAGCGACGGATGAAGCGATGGAATTGGCGTTGCGGCAGGTTGATTTGACGTTTAGTCTGGCTGACAAGGTGCTCGAGAAAGGGGAAAATCTATCGGGAGGCGAAAAACAACGCCTCGCGATTGCCAGGATTTTCTTACGCGAAGCACCGCTCTACTTGCTGGATGAACCGACATCGTCCGTCGATGCCTTGACGGAACAGATGATTTTACGTCAACTGTTCGCACGTGCGACAGACGCAACCGTGTTACTCGTCAGCCATCGTCTCGCGGGTCTTGAACAGATGGATCAAATCGTCGTCATGGAACAGGGACAAGTCATCGAAGTCGGAACATATGATGAGTTGATGAACCGACAAGGTGCCTTCTACGCATTAAAACAAGTCGAACAATCCGTCTTTACGCCGGATCAAATCGCACGTTAAACAAACAGGATCCACTTGTGCCACGAACGGCGCCAGCGGATCCTGTTTTTTCGTGTGGTTTAACGGGGTACGTTGAGCCACCAGTGATGGAGGAGCAGGAACGAGCTACTAACGAGAAGGATGGCACAAGTAAAAATAAAAAAAGTCGTACTATTGAAAGTCTGATCATTCATATGGATGTCGAAGACGGATGTGATGGAGCGAATGTATTCTAAATCACGTGTCGTTCCTTCGCGATGCATCAAATGATCAATCAAGTCAGCCCGGTACGTCCGGTAGTGATGGATTTGATAGATTGAACCGAACAGCGCGGAACTCCCGCTGAGCAGCAGCAAAATCGTCAGTCCGGGTGGACGGACTTGAAGACGGTGCAGGAAACGGATGACGGAACGGACGCTGGTGACGAATAAGAAGATTAACAGCATTGCCAATAAAATGGCCGGATTGCCGTTACCGGAACTGACTTCAGGTGAAACGGACATCGCATGACCGAAACCAAAAAGACCGGCTTCGACGCACAGGAGACCGACAGCAATCAACCCATCATTTCGTTTTGAATCCATTCTGCACCTCCAGAGGATATGTGATGGATTCAGTGTACAAAAGAATCGTCAGTGCCAGGTGACCGTTTTCCTACAGAATGGAAATGGAATTTTAATGGACCTTATAATGTATCGATGGTAAAGTAAGGAAAATTAAAAAGGGGGAGTTCAATGGATATCCGTCACGAAACAATCGCAGTCGGGAAGCAACTGGTTTCATATACGCATTACTACTCCGAGTCGTCACAGGTCTGTTTTTTGTTGTCAGGCGCAAGTTATGTTTACGATCATCCTTACTTTTACTATAGTCGGATGATGTTGCTGAACCATGATGTCAATATCATTGAGATTCACTATATGTCGGACGACATCTATGAGTTGCCGGACGAGGAAGCGGACGACGAAATCCTTCGCCGGATCGAGGCCGTCATCGCGAAAGTCTTACAAGAAAAAACCTATCTGACGCACCAGTTCATCGCGAAATCCCTTGGAACGGGTCCGCTCGTTACGTTGATGCAACGACCGGTTTTTTCGGAAGCGACAGTCATTTTACTGACGCCGCTTTTGACCGTGCCTTTCATCGCGGAAGGGATTGTCGCAAGTCGGCAACGGGGATTACTCGTCATCGGCGATGCGGACCGCTTTCATGAAACGTCGGCACTCGAACGGTGCCGGGCCAGTCACTTAATGGTTGAGCTGATTCCTGGAGCGAATCATTCGTTAGATATCGGTTTTCAAGTCGATCAGTCGCTTGCGACGGTTGCGCATGTGACGAAACGGATTGAAGAAACACTCTTTCCCGTGACGGTAATTCGTTGAACGGTGTTGTCTATCGTTTCTAGAAGTGAGTGACTGACAAACGTGTCTTCCTTCTCGTGCTTTCCTCGGGCGAGGCGCAAGCCGTTGCTACCTGGTTCTAACGAACCAAGTAGCAGGGTCTTGCCTGCCTCTGACAGCGCAAAAATCGTGCACTTTTCCCCGTAGGAGTCACGAAAAGTGAAACGTTTGTCCGAAAGTTACTTCATTACAGTCAAAAAAGAACGTCCTCGAAAAAACGAGAACGTTCTTTTTTCTGTTCAATACGGACGTAATAACGCACGGACCGGACTGCCGTCACCATCGACGAGCGGGAGCGGGACCGCGTTCAGGTGATAGTCCCCAGGTGCGATTTTATCGAGGACAAGTCCTTCTAAAATATGCACACCATGTGTCGCAAGGGCATGATGGGCAGCCATCTCCTTACTGTCGATCGCATCGACGGACGGAAGATCGAGACCGATCAGTTCGACGCCGAGAGTACCGAGTCGCTCGGCGAGACTGGGTGTCAGGACGGGAATCGACTCAGGAAAAACCGATTTATCGACCCAGCCGTCCGTCTTGATGATGAGACGGCGGACATCCGTCAAATCGAATCTGTCAAGGTCACTTGCGACGAGTTCCGTCCGACCGGGTAAGTAGATGACCCGTGCATGACCGATGTAAAGATCGGGGTCGAGTTCGATGACTTTTTTGCCTGCATCGTCAAAGTGGAACGGCGCATCGATATGTGTGCCCGTGTGTAAGCTCATCGTGACCTTACCGACGTTGACGGACCCGGTGTCAGCCTTACTCCAACTGATCGTATAGTCGAACTTCGTATCTCCCGGCCATGTCGTCACGGACGAAGACAGTGGTTGTGAAACATCAATCCAGCGGTTCATCAGGAATTCCCCCTCATAATTTTGTACGGACGGACCAGAGTTCCGGGAAGAAGCGGTGGTCAAGGACACGCCGGAGATAACTGACGCCGGACGAGCCGCCCGTACCCGGTTTTTGTCCGATGATCCGTTCGACCGTACTCATGTGATTGAAGCGCCACATTTGTTGTTGGCTGCCGATATCGAGTAACTTCTCACCGAGTTCGTACAGGTCCCAGTATTGTGCGACGTCACGGTAAATTTCACCCCAGGCTGCTTCGACACTGGCATCAGCTTCCCAGTCCTGTGTGACATCGCGCTCAAGGATAGCAGAATCAATCGCGAGACCGCGTCGTGCCATCGCGCGGACGGTCTCATCGTAGATGCTGGGCGTTTTTAAATCATTGTTCAGCTGAGCGAATAATTCTGTTTCATGTTCATAAACACGCAACATCTGCGCGTTTTTAAAGCCGAGTGCAAATTCGATTTGCCGGTTTTGATAGGACTGGAAACCGGACGAGTGCCCGAGCGAATCCCGGAACTCGAGGTACTCTGCCGGTGTCAACGTCGAGAGGACGGACCAGGATTGAATCAATTGTTGCTGAATCTTTGAGACACGGGCGAGCATCTTGAATGAACGTTCAAGCTGATCGTCCGCAATTGCCTTTGTCGCAGCCGTCATCTCATGCAAAATCAACTTCATCCAAAGCTCGCTTGTCTGGTGGATGATGATGAACAGCATTTCATCATGATGATCCGATAAGCGGTGTTGGCTGCTGAGTAGTGGATCAAGCTGTAAATAATCCCCGTACGACATGTCTTTCTTGAAATCCGTTTGAATCGTCGACTCGATTCCATTGTGACCGGTCTGTTCCATTCCAATCGATCCCCTTTACGTTAAAGTGATTGTGAACGTTTCTGTTGATCTGCTTGCGGTGGATGATTTCGTTTCCAAAACGCGTAGGCAATCGTCAAGAAAATCAACCATGGGATTCCGAACTTCAGGACAATTTGGAAGTCCGTGAACCATGTCGTGATGACGAGCGCGACTAACAAGATCGCGCCGAGCGCCGTCAAATACGGATACCCCATCATCCGGACAGGTAGTTTCCGCCCTCCGTCCCGTTCCCAGGCTTTGCGGAAGTAGAGGTGGGAAATAAAAATCATGAACCAGGTGAAAATCGCACCGAACATCGAAATCCCCATCATGAACGGGTAGGAGACGCTCGATTGGCTGCTGATGACGGCAGCTAAGAAGATACCGAGTGTCGAGATTCCGAGTGCGAACAGCGGAACACCTTTTGCGTTCAGACGACTGAAGATCCGCGGGGCGTAGGTCGCTTTCGAGAGCGAGTACATCATCCGCGTCGAGGCATACAGTTGACTGTTCATCGCTGACAAGGCAGCTGTCAGGATGATGAAGTTCATGATGCCGCCTGCATACGGAATCGACAGAAGCTCCATCACTTTGACGAACGGACTTTGATCAATCCCACCGGCCTGTTGCCACGGGACGATCATCAACATGACGGCGATCGTCAGAACATAAAACGTCGAGAGACGGAAGACCGTCGCTTTTAATGCTTTCGGCACGGCAACGTCCGGGTCCTTTGCTTCACCCGCCGTGACCGCGATTAATTCTGTTCCGATAAAACTAAAGAGCGAGATAAAGACGGCGACCCACAGACCGGAAATTCCGAACGGCATGAATCCGCCATCATTCGTGAAGTTTTGCGGGCCGATTTCCGGTGCCGGACTACCGATGATCAAGTACGCACCAAGAACGATGAACATGAGAATGGCACTGATTTTGATGACGGAGAACCAGTATTCAAACGTCGCAAACGTATGGACCGTCGTAGCATTGATATAAATGAGTGCACCGGCAAACAATAAAATCCATAAGTAACCGGGAACGTCCGGGAACCAGTATTTCATGTAAATTGCAATCGCACTGACCTCGACCCCGATGGCGAGAACGTTCGCGACCCAGTACGAATAGCGGACGAGAAAGCCGGCGTAGGGACTGATATAGCGTTCGGCAATTGTTCCAAACGCACCGGAAGTCGGATGGGCGACCGTCATTTCGGCGAGGCAGCCCATCAGTAATAAGACGATGAAGGCGCCGATCGCATAACTGATCAGCACGCTTGGTCCGGCGAGACTGATCGCGAGACCGCTTCCGAGAAATAGTCCCGTCCCGATGGCAGACCCCATCGCTATCATCGTCAGTTGACGTGTTTTTAAGTCACGTCGTAGTTCAGTAGGGTGTTCTTTCATGATGACCTCCTTACGCGACGACTTCGCGTTCATTTGCGAATTGCGCGTATTCCTTCTCTTCCATAATGGTCTTCAGTGTCGCAACGACGTCGTAGACATCGCTAAACGTATTGTACAATGCGACCGGTGCGAGGCGAACGATGTTCGGTGCACGGAAGTCGGGAATGATGTGATGGGCTTTTAACGCTTTACAGATCCGCGCCGCTTCCGGATGTTCGAGGCTCAAGTGTGCACCACGCTGCTTATGATCGCGAGGACTTCCGATAAAGAAGCCGTAAGGCGCAAGTTCTTCATCGACCAGGCGCATCATATAATCCGTCAAGGCGAGCGATTTTTCCCGGACGGCACCGATTCCGACTTCTGCGAACAGTTCGAGGGCACCGATTTGCGGCGCAAGACTTAAGACATGTGGTGTTCCAATCTGGAAGGCACCCGCATCTTCTGCCGGCGTCAATGTGTGATCCATGTCGAATTGTTTGTCCTTGCGCGAACCGAACCACCCGGTTAAACCGGGGAGTGTCCCGAAGTGCCGCTCATGGACGAATAGACCACCGACGGTTCCCGGTCCACCATTTAAATGTTTATAGTTGCACCAGTACGCAAAGTCGACGCCCCAGTCGTGAAACGCATGGGGGACGGCACCGACGGAGTGACAGCCGTCAAAACCGATCAGGATTCCCCGGTCATGGGCGGCCTTCGTCAAGCGCTCCATGTCGAGGACTTGCCCGCTCCGGTATAAAACGGTCGGGAGGACGATCAAGGCGATGTCATCTGTCATTGCAGCAATTAAATCCTCTTCGTCAAGGAAACGTCCGTCACGACTCTCGACTTGGACAAGGTGCTCGGCTGGGTCGAGTCCACGTAAGCGAAGCTGGCTTTGCAGGGCATAAATGTCTGACGGGAACGTCAGACTGTCTGCTAAAATTTTTGTCCGTTGTCCGCTCGGCGCAAAGAACGTCGAGACGAGTTGATGCAGGTTGACGGTCGTCGAGCCTGTCACCATGACTTCGTTTGCCCGCCCGCCGACGAGTGGGGCGTTTAAGGCAGCGAGTTTTTCCGACAATTCGAACCAAGGATGGCGTCCTTGCATCCAGCCGTCAATTCCGAGTTCGCGCCAATCGGCCAGCGACTCAAGCAATGTCTGTTCGGCACGTTTGGATAAGAGACCAAGCGAGTTGCCATCCATATAAATCGACCCTTCACGGAGATAAAATTCATTACGGTACGGTGCAAGTTGGTCTTGCTGATCCATGCGGACTGCATCTTCACGGTTTGCGGTAAGTGTCATCTCGGTTCCTCCTCGAACTGAATCCTCAATCAATTTTGACAAAAGCGTAGCAAACAAATTGACACTGTGTCAATATTATCGAATAACGAATCAAAAGGAGTGGTGTGAGGATGAAGGAACCAGGACAGGCGAAAGTCGACAAACGTCATCTACGGACGGTGCGAACACGTGAAAAGCTGCTCGTTGCAGCACGTGACGTCTTTTTATCGCAAGACTTTCAAACGGCAACCATCTCACAAATCATCAAACAAGCAGGTGTCGGTTACGGAACGGCATACGTTCATTTTGAAGGGAAGGATGAATTGTTGATCGTCCTGATGGAAGACGTCATGGACCAGTTTTACAAAATTGCCGAGCAAGTGTTTGAGCCGCGTTCGCGTGCGGACGCAAAACAGCAGATTTTGGAACAGGCGACGGCCTTTCTTCGATTAGCGGATGAGGAGCGGGCGATGCTTCGGATCGTCGAGCAAGCGATTGGCGTATCGTACGTCGTCCGGACGAAGTGGAAACAAATTCGGGAACGGTTCATTGAACAAATCAGCCAAGACATTTTATATGCCCAGCAGCAAGGGCTTGCCCGGATGGATCTTGATCCGAAACTCGTCGCACGCGGGTGGTTTTTCGCAAATGAAATGTATTTGTTTGAAGTCGTCCGGTCAGAAACGACGGCGACGATTGATGAGATTGCGCGGACGCTGACGGAAGTGTATGCACATGGATTGTATCGAGAAGATTAAGTGAAGGCATGGCGGGGAATTGTCCTGTAATTAACTAAAGGGATGTGGGAACCGTGGCATTTGATTATGAGATCGATTTCGAGACGACGGACTTTCGGAAGGAACCGGAAAAATACCGCGTCGGACGGGGGGAGCAAGGTGTCCTGCTTGTCGAACCGTATAAAGGTGAAATCCTGCCGCACTGGCGGTTCAAGACACCGGAGATTGCAAAGGAGTCCTCTGAAAAAATCTATGAAATGTACTTAGCCTATAAAGCGGCGGGTGATTTCGTCGGGATGGATATGGCACGGAAGTTCATTCAGATGGGACACACGCGTGCCCGCCGTTATGCGAATTATCCGGGAGGGCGGAAATATAAGGATAAAGAAAAAGGTGAGTTGAACGAACGGGACATCGACCCGGAAAAAGCAAAATCCGCTGAAATCTTTCAAGAGAAGTGGGATTTGATCCGGGCCGATGAAGGTTACCTGAAGTTAAAAAAAGCCCATCAAAAGGCATATGGATAAAGGAAAAGAGCGACGAAGTATCGAGAAGCATCTCATTAAAAATTCAAGTAGGCTGTCAGTCTTTTTAGATATCGTACGACAAACAAAGAGTAGGACGGTCTCCGCTATATATCCGGAGTCGTCCTACTCTTTTTTAGTGGGTGAAACTTAAGACGTACGTTCGATTTTTTCAATCAACCGGGACTGGCGGCGTTGCCATACGACAGAGCCGACTAACGTCACGGCGAGGAAGACAAGTCCCAGCATGAACGGATATAAGATATTGACGTCATACAGCAGACCGGCGAGTGTTGGTCCGAGGACGTTTCCGATGCTCATATAGGCATTGTTCATCCCCATCGCAAAGCCTTGTTCGTTCCCGGCGAGTTTTGAAATCATCGTGTTCAAGACAGGTCGTAAAATCGACGTCGCGAGGAAGATGACCAGCGTGACGGCGAAGAAGCCGCCGTAACTCGAGGCGAAGAGTGAGACGAGAAACCCGAGTGTCGCAATCAATAAAAAGATATTCAATACTTTGCCTTCACCCAGACTCCGGGTGATTTTGTCGACGATAAAGATTTGAGCAATAACGCTGATGATACCCGTCGATGTCACCATGACGGCGATATCCTTTGGTGAAGCACCGAATTGGTTATCAATGAAGAGACCAAGGACGGATTCATACGCCATCAGACCAAAACTCATGACAAGTGTAATGACGAGTGGGACGAAGTACGGTTTTTGGAACGACGCACCGATTTTACTGAGCATCGATCCTTCGTCCGGTGCCATCGCTGTTGCGTCATGGACATCACTTTCTTTGAGCAACAAGATGCTGAACAAGACGGCGAGTCCCGAGACAAGAGCTGAGACGAGTAGCGGCAACTTTAAGTCATATTCGGCGAGGAACCCACCGATTCCCGGTCCGATGACGATTCCAAGCGACATCGCGGCCGAGACATAACTGTTTCCTTTCGCCCGTTGATCCATCGTCGTGATATCGGCGACGTAAGCAAAGATTGCCGGAATCAGTAAGGCAGCACCGATACCACCGATTGCACGGGACAGATAAAGAATTGCGACCGAGTTCGAGAAGTAAAAGACGAACATCGACAGTGTCAGACCAATCAGTCCATAGATGATCATCTTGCGACGGCCGTATTGATCGGCCCATTTTCCGGCAACGGGAGACATGACGAGCTGGGCGCCGGCAAAGATGGCAATCATCAGCCCGGCAGCCGTTCCACCTTGTCCGATGGAGGCGAGATAAGCAGGCAGAATCGGAATGATGATCCCGAAGCTCCCGACGGCGATGAACATGTTGATCATCAAGACCGTTAATTTTTTACGTTGATCCGCTTGCAAGGGGACCCCTTCTTTCTGCGCGCTTATGTAAGCGATTATTGTGTCATCCTTATCATCTTAGTTTCAAGAGAAAGATTGTGTCAATTTAGAGGGCTGAAAAGACCGGATTGATTTTGAAATGGATACGGAAAAAGGGATTGCCATCTGAAAATCGATGGACAATCCCTTTTTGGATGTTTTAGATGAAGTCACCTGCTTCTACACGTATCAGGTAAAGCATCAGCTTGTTTTCTTGAATAACCAATTCACATTCGGCGATAGCAACGGTCGCAAAATCCGGACGACCGGGCGACTCGACAGGACAAAGACAAGAACTGTCGCGAGCAAGAGCCCTAAGCCGATCAACAGGAACGGTGATTCTGCGATGGCCGGTGGTAAGGAATCCCGGAAGAGACGGACGATGAACGAATGGAGTAAATAAATCGCTAACGTCTGAATCCCGATTTCGTCAAACCGTTCACCGAAAGATCGTCTTGGGACAATCAGGAGGACGGAGAAAATCATGACCGTACTGACTGCATAAAGGAACAGTTGCGTCGCCGCTCCCTTAAGGAGAGAGACCTCAAATTCACCGTATGTATCCCGGTAAAAGAGCCATGCCGTATCAAAACCGTTTTTTGTCCAGATGCCCATAAAAATCGCAATCGTCAGTGAAACGACGAGACCGACGAGTCGTCCGGCAGGCCCCGTCAACCGATCGCGGAAGCCGTCATTCGCTAACCATCCGCGTTCTTTGACGAGATAGCCCATCAAGAAGAACGGATAAAAGCTAATCACCTTTTGGAGCGACAGGAAGTTTGTGATCGCACCCGGGTCTGCATTGATTAAAAGCGCAACAGCGACACTGACCAAGAGCGGGAAGCGTAAGATGAGGAATCCCGGTGTGACGATTTGCCAAATGATAATGCCGAGCAAGTACCACAATGTCCAGCTTGGGACGAGCGGATGAAGTAATCCGTCAATCAGTCCTTCGAGCGTCTTATCGTTCGCATAAGCCAGGTAGACTTCATGAATCGACTGCCAAATAAAATAGAGAACGACAAACGAAATGATTCGTTTTGGTCGGACTTGTTTGAAGAAGTATCCGCTCATGAAGATGAAGGCCGGCATGTGCAACAAGTAGATGACATTGTAAGCGATTTGGACCGAATCATTGCCGTCAAGATTGCGGAACGTCTCGATCAAGTGACCGAAGACGACCGTGAAAATCAACAAGACTTTGTAATTCCCGAGCCAGTGATCGTAAGCCGGCACGGGAATCGGCTTTGGAGCAACCGTCATTTGTTTTCTCCAAGAATGATTTGATCGACGAACCGGGCACTTGATTTCCCGTCCTGATGCTCGAAGAAGTACTCAGCGAACGCTTTGACGTTGTCCATTTCGAAGTCTTCATTTTTAATCCGTTCAATCAATTCATCCGAATTTTTGACGATTGGTCCGGGCACGAATTCTTCAAAGTCGTAATAGAAGTCACGTTTAGAGATGTAGTCGTCTAAGTCATAAGCAAAGAACAACATTGGTCGGTTCAAGAGTGAAAATTCGAAACACGTCGAAGAATAATCCGTAATCAAAATGTCTGAGACGAACAACAACTCATTGATTTCACGGTGATCCGTCAAATCGATGAAGAAATCAGCGTACAGTTCTGGAATTTCCATCCGACGACGAACGAATGGATGCATTTTTAAGACGAAGACATACTCTTCGTGGAACGCTTCGTACAAAGCATCTAAATCAAGTTGGTCGAAGTCGTAATAAGCACTTTTCGCACCATTACCGCGGAAGGTCGGCGCGAACATGATGACTTTTTTCGTTTTGAATGTTGGATAATCTTCATAAATCCGTTCTTTCGCAGCAGCGATGTAGTCCTGGTCGAAGAACATATCCGTCCGCGGAATGCCTGTTGCGATGACTTGATCTTCGCGGAGACCGAATCCTTCAGCGTAGTGGCGCGCGACATTATGTGAACTGACGATTGCTTTCGTATAGTTCCGGTGACTGAGCGAGTTGGCGCTTGGACCACCCGGTTTACCGAGGCGGCTGTAACCGAACGTCTTGAATGCTCCGACAGCATGCCATACCTGGACGAGGTCCGTTCCTTTACGGATTTTGAGTGGATAGATCATCGGATAGAAATCATCGACGAGAATTGTTTTGGCTGTCGCCAGGTGATATGGCAATGTGAATTTATCACGCCAGTCGCGTCGGGATTGAAGATTCGGTTTGAAGAATGTCTTGACGTCGAGGTTCAAATCGCGTCGCTCGATTTCGTCGAGAATGTAGGCGAAGTTTCCGCTGACATCACTCCGTGAGTCGGAAGCGAACAAGACTTTGTCTTCCGCAATCGGCTGCGTCCATTTCGTGACGTTGTAGATGGCTTTAAACGTAAACCGACGGAATTTAAAGGCGCGTTTGCGGAAATCCTTTTTATATTTGTTGTACCGGTCAATCATCCGGATGAAACGTTTTGACTCCCCGCGTTTTAGGGAATGGAAGCTTAAGGTGTTGCTATACTCAGAATGTTGGACGACCAGTTCATATTCGAGTTTCAATAACAGATTGCTATGTTTCGTATCGACACGGTAAATGACCGGAATCAGTGCACGTGTGTCGCCGAATGGGGCTTCGTGTAAAATCGAGTTGCCCTGGACGATTGCGAAGAAGGCATCAAAATAGCCCATTGGTAAAGGACGTCCCGTCGGTGTGATGTGATTGAGGTTCAATGAGCCGGTAAAGGTCTCTTCTGTCCAGTCCCCTTCAAATGGGAAGCGGAGGATGAACGTCCGTTTATTCCGTTTATTGCGGAAGACGATGGCACGTTCAAGCGGAATGGGTGCTTCTGGTGCTTCCGATTGAATGTAGTCATCTTCTCGTTCTGTTTCCTGTCCTTCTTGTGCTG
Source organism: Exiguobacterium sp. s102 (assembly GCF_018618635.1). Lineage (NCBI taxonomy): Bacteria > Bacillati > Bacillota > Bacilli > Caryophanales > Exiguobacterium > Exiguobacterium sp. s102. Next base: position 99,605 of record NZ_JACSML010000006.1, on the reverse strand, counting down.
TCGGGTTTTCGAAAAGTAATTGTTCTGCTTGCAAGAATTCAGTTAATCCAAACAAGCGTGCCTCAAAGCGGAATGTCGTACCGGCAAGCTCTAAATAGTCGACTTTCGCTTGTAAAGTCGGCATCAGTGTTTCTTCTGTCAAAACAATCTCTCCTCACGTAAATGATTACAATGTATTTACACAAAAGTAATAGGTTTTTAAAATCACCAGGAACATAGTATAGTTGTATTAGAAATCACCAATCATTATATCGTGACAAAGCAAAAAAAATAGTGCTTTGTATATTTTTTTTGTTTTTTTCGTCAAGTGTGATCCGATTATCCGACTCTATTCGAAGATATACCCACATCGCTGGTAGGTGGAAACCAAAAAAGATTTTTGATAAGGGAGGGAAGCAGGTTGTTTCATGACAGCGCCGTCACGCGACGGATGAGACATCTGCGATACAAGATGATTTATGCAGCAATTTTAGCTGGGGGAAAAGGAACACGCATGGGGAACGTCGATCGTCCAAAACAATTTCTTTCAATTGGGGAACGTCCGATTCTCGTCCATACGGTCGAAAAATTCTTACTGAACGATGATTTTGACCGTGTCATCATCGTCACACCAACAGCGTGGATTAACTATACACGCGATATCTTAGAAAAATACATCGGACAAGATGAGCGCATCGTCATCACGGCTGGTGGAAATGACCGGAACGAATCCATCATGGCGGCGATCAACTGGATCGACGAAAAGAATGGCATCACAGATGAAGATATTATCGTAACGCACGATGCGGTCCGTCCATTCCTGACACACCGGATCATTAAAGAAAATATCTCGACAGCACTTGAGTATGGTGCATGTGATACTGTCATTTCAGCCATCGATACAATCGTTGCATCGACAGACGGAAAAACAATCACAGACATTCCGGTCCGTGACCAGATGTATCAAGGGCAAACACCACAAAGCTTCCAAATCACGAAGCTGAAATCACATTATGAAGCCTTGTCTGCTGAAGAGCGTGCCATCTTAACGGATGCGTGTAAGATTCTATTGCTCAAAGGTGAAGATGTCGCACTCGTCACAGGAGAACTCTTCAACATCAAAGTCACGACACCTTATGATTTACGTATTGCTAACGCAATCCTGAAGGAGCGGATTAACCAATGATTAACCAAGTCTATCAACTCGTTGCACCTCGTCAAATCGAGGTGACGTATGATGAGCGGTCGTTAAAATCTGATCGCGTCGTCGTCCGGCCGACTTACTTGTCAATCTGTCACGCGGATCAACGTTACTTCACAGGAAGCCGTAGTGCAGAAGTACTCGCGAAAAAATTACCGATGGCGATGATTCACGAAGGAATCGGAAAAGTCGTTCATGACCCGTCGGGAACATTCGCAAAAGGGACGCTCGTTGCGATGGTACCGAATACGCCGTCTGAGACGGATGACATCATCGGCGAAAACTACTTGCGGACAAGTCGTTTCCGTTCAAGCGGTTATGATGGCTACATGCAAGATTATGTTTTCATTCAAGCCGATCGTCTCGTCGAAGTACCGGCAGATCTTAACCCGGAAGTCGCAGCCTTTACAGAACTCGTCAGTGTCGCTGTACACGCCGTGACACGTTTCGACCAAATCGCACATGCGCGTCGGGAAACGTTCGGAATTTGGGGTGACGGAAACCTTGGTTTCATCACAGCACTGTTGTTACGTAAACTGTATCCGGAAGCGAAATTACTCGTCTTCGGAAAAACACAATCGAAGCTCGATTACTTCTCGTTCGCGGATGAGACGTATCATATCGACCAAATTCCAGAAGGTGTTGCCTTCAATCACGGGTTTGAGTGTGTAGGCGGCATCGGCAGTCAATATGCAATCAATCAAATGATTGACTATATCATTCCAGAAGGGACGATGGCATTGCTCGGTGTATCTGAGGAGCCTGTTTCTGTCAATACACGGATGATTCTCGAAAAAGGATTACGTGTCTATGGGTCGAGTCGCAGTACACCAACGGACTTCGCTCGGACGATGGAACTGTATCAAACGTACCCGGATATTCCAGAATACTTGTCGAACTTAGTCGCAGGTGTATTCCAAATTCGTCAAATCGAGGACATCCATCAAGCGTTCGAAAGCGATTTAACGAACCGTTTCGGAAAAACCGTCATGGAATGGTGCATGTAAAAATTAGTAGGTGCAACAGAAGGGATCACTCATGAAACAAAAAATACGTTTAATTCAGCGGCGGACGGTTCATTATTTACTGGTCATGACGTATTGGCTTGCGAGACGCTTGCCGATTGACAAGCAAAAAGTCGTGTTTGCGACATATCGTTCAGACAAGCTCGTTGATAACTTCCGTGCCGTTTATGACGAACTTGAGAGCCGCGATCTTGGATTCAGCTATGTGTTCCTGTTAAAGCGGTTCCCACAAGGTCTTTTCGGTCAGATTAAATACGTCTTCCACATGATGCGGGCGACGTATGAACTCGCGACTGCCCGCTATTTCATCATCGATGACTACTATTATCCGGTCTATGTCTCGTCACTGCGTCAAGGGACTGAGGTCATTCAACTGTGGCATGCATGTGGCGCCTTTAAAAAGTTCGGTTACAGTGTGCTCGATAAATCCTATTCACCGGACGATGATTACTTGAAGATGGTTCAAATTCACCGAAACTACTCGAAAGTCTATGTCTCGGGAACAGCCTGTATCGAACCGTATGCTGAAGCATTCGGGATGGACGCGGCCCGTGTTCATCCACTCGGTGTCCCACGAACGGATCAACTCTTGAATCCGGCGCGCCAAGCACATGTCGAACAAAAACTGTATGCTGACCATCCGGAGTGGCGTTCGAAGAAAATCATTCTTCTTGCTCCGACTTTCCGGGGCAACGGTCAGACGACGGCACATTATGATGAGGAACTCGATTTCGAACAGTTCCGCCAAGAGCTCGGGAGCGAGTATATTTTATTGTTACGGATGCATCCGTTCGTGCTTAATCGTCCTGTCGTCCCGGCTGAATTTTCGGACCAAATCATCGATATGACGGATTATCCGGATATCAATGATTTGATGCAGATTTCAGACATTTTGGTCACGGATTATTCGTCCGTCATCTTTGAGTTCGCTTTACTCAAAAAACCAATCATCTTCCTCGTGAATGATTTGACATCCTATAAGGAAGAACGTGATTTTTACTTCCCGTATGAATCGTTTGTCCCGGGGCCGATTGTTTCCTCGTTCAACGAAGTCATCGCTTGGGTGAAACAAGGGCAGTTCGAATCAGAGAAGATTGAGGAATTCGCCCGTCAATTCTTCACGTATCAAGATGGGCAAGCGACAAAACGCATCGTGGATCATCTGTTAGATCATGTGCAGTCGCCTGCAGTGTCACCTGAAAAAACGACAATCGTGTAAATACGATCATCTTGAAGGACATCACACAGTATATAGAGAAACCCGGACGATTCTGCTTTTAAAAAAAAGTGAGAATCATCCGGGTTTTTTTAATCGGTTTTCTGACAGGAATGAGGGAAGCGTGCAGAAGAAAAAGCGATTATTTGATCAACTTCGTTTGGGGAGGAAGTTGCAAAATAATCGCTTATGACTCTATAAATGGGGCTTGATTGGTGCGAGCAGGGGTAGCTCGCAGGATGCGCACTCCTTAAAAGTGCGTTAACTTTTCGCGGGCAGGTGTCCGTTTTTTTAGTGGTGGAATCATCGCAGGCCAACCGAGTTGGATGACACCGGCGACACGTTCTTCATCATGGGCACCGACGAGTGTCGCATATTCGTCTGTAAACCAATGTTTCCCGCTTTTCCAGCAGCTTCCTAAACCAAGTTCCGATGCAAGCAGTTGGATGTTTTGAATCATCGCAGCAGTCGCAAGTAAATCTTCTGTCTGTTGATCGTCTGTTCCTTGAACGTGATAAAGGACCGTCAAGAACACCGGGACTTCACTTATTTTTTCTTTAAATGATAGGCGTTGCTCATCCGTTTTTTGATCGAATTGACCACGTGCTTCAAGGAGCTCCATCAATTGTTCGACATACCGGACTTGTCCTTCACCAATCGCGAGAACAAAACGCCATGGTTCGCGTAACTTATGATTCGGTGCATAAATTGCTGCTTCTAAGATTTCTTCAATCATTTCGGATGGAACAGGTTGATCGGTGTAGGAACGAACCGAACGTCGTTCTAAAATGAGTTGTCGTGCATTCATCACTATCATCTCCTGACCTAAGTACTCTTAAAATATAAATGATAACGATTATCATTGTCAATGGTAATCCGAAAAATAAAACGAACGGTGACTAGAATTCAATGGAAGTCATCGTTCGTTTCATGTGGTTATTGTTTTTTGCTTGCTGTCGTAGCGAGTTTCTTTTTGACTTGGCGTAATCGCAGTAATGCCATTAAATAATGTGCAAAATAAATTGTGAAACCAAAGAAAATCGGGATCGCAAGTCCGAGTTCGACACCCGGAACAGCCGTCAAGTTAATGTAAAGCAAGACCGTCATGGACAACGTATAAAAAGTTGCTTCAAGCAACTGCGGCATGATGCGTTTACGCTTCAAGAAAAACGAGCGGATAAGCGGTAAGATGACGAGGCTGACGAGCCGATCAATTAGACCAATCACGAGCACGCTGATGACGATTGCGAGACCACCTTCGAACTGTAAGAGGTTCGGAAAGACATAGTACGAGACAAGCACTAACGGACCGACGAGTAAGAAAATCGAGACCGAAGCACGGAAAAAGACGAAGAGACTGTTGATACTCGTTAAAAACGCACGCGAGATTTTTTGCGACCAGGAAAGAGATGGTCGTCCGACCTGCCACGCGAAGCAACAGGCGAAAATGAACGCGTAAAATTGAAGGAAGGCAACCATAAAGCATCTCCTTTTGATATGAACTCAATGAACCTAGTGTATCGATATTAGAGAAGAAGTGCAAAGGTGAACGATTAAAAAGCCAGCTGACGATGTGCCGTCAACTGGCTGGATAAGACACGTTAATCTAAATTCGGTTCTTTTTTTCCATGAAGGAAGAATGACAATACGAGTGCAAGAGCAGACAAGACAGTCGCCACCCAAAAGGCATCTGTAATTCCACTGATCGTCGCTTGTTTCGTCAATTGCGCCAACCAGCTAACGGATGCGGCTTGTGGACTACCAAGCTGTTGTCCGAGCTCACCAAGGTGTTGCGAGAGTGTTGGGTCAAGTGTCGTAAACTGGTTGGCATCGTCCGCGAGATGAGCTGTCGTCTGACGGGTCATGACCGTGACGAGGATGGCCGTCCCGATTGATCCAGCGACTTGGCGTAATGTATTTTGTGTCGCGTTTCCGTGAGGAATCATCTTCATCGGCAGAGCGTTCATGCCAGCTGTCATAATCGGCATCATGATGAACGCCATCCCGAAGGACCGGAGCATATAGATGCCCATGATGGAATAGTAAGACGTGTTCAAATCAAGTTGCGTCAATTCCCATGTTCCGTACGTCATCAACGTCAGACCGAAGATGGCAAGCGGTCGAATGCCGAACCGGTCGAACAGTCGACCGGCGAAAGGACCGGTGATTCCCATGATCAATGAACCAGGCAGTAATAAGAGACCTGAGTCGACGGGTGAAAAACCACGGATGCTCTGCAAGTAAATCGGCAGCAGCAACATCCCGCCGAACAAGGCCATCGTGACGATGACGTTAATGAAGAGGGTGAATGAAAATTCCGGTACTTTTAGGACACGGATGTTAAGCATCGGGTCGTCCATCGCAAGCTCACGCAAAGCGAAGGCGGCAATACCAAGTAGCCCGATGACAATCGTACTGATGACGACAGGGCTGTCCCAACCGTCGTTTCCGGCTTCACTGAATCCGTATAAGAGACTACCAAACCCGATCGTACTAAAGACAACACCGAGAGCATCGAACTTTGGTTTTGATAACGGTTGGACGAGTTTGAACCAGGCAAATCCAAGTAAAAGTGTTAAGAGACCAAAGAAGGCCATTGCATAGAACATGACGTGCCAATCGTAGTTTTGAATGACATATCCTGTGATCGTTGGTCCGATCGCCGGTGCAAGAATCATCGCAATCCCGAGCATGCCCATCGCAGCTCCCCGTTTATGGGGTGGAAACAATGTCATGAAGACGTTCGTACCGAGCGGCATCAAGACACCGGCTCCGGCTGCTTGGACCACACGTCCGATCATCATGACCGGGAAGTTCATCGCCATCGAACAAATGATCGATCCGAAGAAGAACAACGTCATCGAGACAAGAAACAAGCGGCGAAACGTATAGCTTCGCATGAGGAACGCACTGATTGGAATCAAGATTCCGTTGACAAGCATGAACCCGGTCGTCAACCACTGTGCTGTCGACGTCGTGACGTTGAAGTCGTTGATCAAGACAGGAAGAGCGACGTTGATTAATGTCTGATTCAAAATCGCGATGAACATTCCAATTAACAGGACAGTGATGACTTTCGGGATACTGATGTTTTCCGTTGAAATCGTCGCTTGCGCTTGCGGAGCAGGGGCGGCTGGAATCGCGCCAACCGCTTCTGCTTCAATCAATGTTTCATCAAGCGCCGGACCTCCTGCGCCAGCTACCCGCGGTTGCCGTGCCCGGCGTGCAATCAAATTGACTGCAAGGAACGTGACAAGCATGAACACAATGTATCCAAAGAGGAAGGTCGTAGACATAAGCGTCCCTCCTTAATCCTTATGAATGCGGACGGTCACATTCATACCAGGGCGAATGTCGAGTGATTTTTCTTGTGAGAGCGATACCTTCACGGGAATCACTTGCGCGACTTTTGTATAGTTTGCGTTTCCGTTCGATGACGGCATTATCGAGAACGTGCCTGCTGTTGTCATCCCGATTTGTTCGACTTCACCCGAAAGTGTTGTATCAGGATAGCTATCGACATAGACATCGACGGCTTGACCGACTTTGACTTCATCGATTTCTGTTTCTTCGACGTTTGCTGTGACCCATAATTCATTTAAGTTAAATCCGTAAGCGAGCGGCGTACCGGCACCAACAAAGCCGTTCTCTGTCGCCATCGACTGAACGACGGTTGCTTTTGCTGGCATTTCGATTGACGCATCAACCGGTTTTTGACCAGTTTGTGCTATCATGACGTGACCAAGTGTCGCCCCGTTATCGAGTGTCTGTCCTGTTTTTGCCGTCCAGTCAGTGAGTTTTCCAGCGCCAGGACTAGCAATCGTAATCATCTTACCGTCGATTTTGGCATTTTCTGTTTTGACGTAACTTGTTGCTTGATCGTAGTAATAATAACCGATCGCACCACCACCAATTAAAACGACGAGCGTTAAAATATTGATGATTAATAATTTCTTCATGTTCATGAGTAAGTTGCATCCTTTCTGTTACTAGCTGATCGCCCCAGTGCGGTCTCATAAAAAAGACTCCTCTGGGGAGGAGTAGTTAATACAGTTAATTATATGGGTGCATAACAAACAAACAACCAACAATTTCCGACGAAATGTTGGAAAAGTCTTTGTTAACGGATACAATACGTAAAAAGGAGCTGAATTTTAAATGAATCAGTCGTGCGATCCACGTCCTAAACGTTCACGTGAACGTATTACGACAGAGCTATTTCATTTACTTGAACACCATTCCTTTTCGACGATCACCGTCAAAATGTTGACGGATGGTGCTGAGGTCAATCGTTCGACCTTCTATGCGCACTATAAAGATAAATACGATTTGCTGGATCAAATCGTTGAGGAGCACATGACGTTGCTCGCAGAAGCGATTCGGATTACAGGAAAACAATCGGCCGAGCCTCCGACAGTCGAACGCGTCAGTCGTTACTTTGCACGTTTGTTCATCCACATTGAGCAAAACGAGCGCTTTTACCGGACGATGCTGCTCCAAGGAACAGTCAAGACGTTCATCTCCCGTTTCTTGGATACGTTAAAAGAAAACTACCGTCTTGCTTTCCGGGAGACGACAAGTGTCTCTGTTCCGGTGGATCGGGATTTATTACTGAACTACGTCATTGGTGGTCAACTCGGGCTCTTGATGTCGTGGTTACGAAATGATCGTCCGTATTCCTCCGAGTATATGGCAAATCAGCTCAGTCAGATGATCGTCTTCGGAACAGTTGAAAGTATTGGTTTTCCTCAGACAGGCCTTGGGACTGTCTAAAAAATGAACTAAAAAGTGCCATTCCGATGTGAGGGAATGGCACTTTTGGTGCTAGTCGGATATAACGTTAGATTACGCTTGACGGAATTCCAGCTGTTTCGTATAAATCGTACTTTGGTTACGTCCGTGCTCTTTTGAAGCATAGAGTGCTTTATCCGCTTGTTGCAATGCTTCGAGTGATGTATGGGATCCACCCGAATGGGCAATTCCTAACGAAATCGTAATCTTCAAATCAGGTACATGTGCAGTCGGGAACAGGTTACGGGCGACTGTCGTCCGCGCTAATTCAGAGATTTTTTTCGCATCCTTCAATGATGTGTTCGGTAAAATGATCAAAAATTCTTCTCCGCCGTACCGACCGACTAAATCATCCGGACGTACAATAGAGGCAAGTGTCGTTCCGAGTTGCCGCAACACATCGTCGCCCGCATCATGACCATATGTATCGTTAACGTGTTTGAAGAAATCGATATCGATCAGGATAAGTGAATATCCATCGTCATCCGATCCGACGAGTGATAGGGAGTCGTCCAGACGTCGGCGATTAGCGAGACCCGTCAAGGCGTCGGTCATCGCAAGTTTTTGCTGGTACTGGATATTTTCAAAATGTCGTCGCAGTTCGGCTAATAAGCGATAGGTGACGAGGCCGGCTAATAAATTAAAGAAAATGTACGTAACCGATACTTTGAAAAACGTTTCCCAACTGTTTGTCAGTGCATAGATAGCTGGTAACGAATAGAGAATACCGATTCCGATCATTAATTCAAAAGTCAGCAATGTATTACGTAAAAATCTGCGTGCTATGCCAATTGTCAAAATGAATAAAATCATGATGACGGAAGCGAGAATCGCTCCTTCGATTTGATCAGCAGGTGTAATTAAAAAACGCGTTCCGATAATCATGACTCCCGTGATGAAGGCACTAGGCAATCCGCCAAATAATGTGGCAATCGCGACAGGAATGATACGTAAGTCAATCCGGGCAATATCAATTTGAATGCTGTTGAACATGAGGAGTACAGCAATTGCACCAGCTACACAACCTAAAATAAGGCGTGATTCAAGCTTTGATTTTGGTGTAATTCTTGGTTGATTTCGAAAAGGTAAAAATAAAAGCGTGATCGTCGTGAATAAGAGACAAAAATTTATGATGAAGTTATTCATAATAGACAACAAATCCTCCCAACTCCCCCTGCAGTATACTTCCAATTATATACTTTGAGTATACTCGTTCTACTAACGGTATAGGAGGTCTGAATGTTTAGAATAAAAAAAGAAAAACAGAATAAAACCTCTGTCCTTCTCTTGATTTTTAATTTATTAATTGGATGAGACGACTTCTTCATCCATTGTCGCGAGGATTTTATCAAATACATGGATCATCACGTTCAGTTCCTCTTCAGACAAAGTGCCGAATCGCTCCTGAAGATATTTGCGACGGACGACTTCGAGATTCCGAAAAGCGGCCTCTCCCTCGTCAGTCAAGGCAAGGACGATTGAACGACGATCTTCCGTCGAACGTGTCCGTGTCACAAAACCGGTCTTATAAAGTTTATCTGTCAAAGCGGTGACCTGACTTGTCGCAAGTTCGAACTGTTCCGCGAGTAATGTCGGACGCTGGGGGCCGTTTTCAGATAAGCTACGTAAGATGAAGAATTCACTTCGCGTGGCAGTACCTTCAAACAGTTGATTCAACTCACGGCGCAACGTCCGGAGAATCACGCGCATTTGTTCTTCTAATCGATATGTCAATTGGTCATGTTGTTCTTGTCCCATCTGAGCAACATCCTTTCTGTACTACCTTCTACCATTTAGTGTACTAAAAATATCGGAATTTTACTATGAGCACGGTAGGATTCAAAAATATAAATTGACAAACAAGAAACATATTATGTACTATGTCGAAGTAATGAATTAGTAAATCAACTTAATTAGTTCTCACTCAACCAGTGGGATGGAGGTTGCGATTCTTATGAGTCGGGTTACGGATGTCGTCAAGCGGCAGATGAAATAGCTCAAAAGGAAGAATTGCCGAAATCGTAGACTACTTTGAAAGTCAGCGATTGGGATTAGATCAAACAGGTCTAATACTGTCATGAACCGTTTGCGGTTTATGGGGAGCTATCTTTCACGACGGTAGAATGAGACGCATCATCGATATGTTGCGTTCTCATCTTCCTCTTGGAAGGTGAGGGCGCTTTTTTACGCCCTCTCAAAAATTATAAAAAGAGAGAAGCGACAGACATGAACAATTTACAACAGCAACAACACCCCCTTGATTCCACAGCAGAAGGGCTACAACGAGGGCTTCAAGCCCGGCATATGTCGATGATTGCAATTGGCGGAGCGATTGGGACCGGTTTATTCATCGCGTCAGGTGCCTCTGTTGCAGCGGCAGGACCGGGTGGTGCGTTACTTTCTTATACAATCGTCGGATTGATGGTCTACTTCTTGATGACGAGCCTTGGGGAGATGGCCGCCTATATGCCGGTCGCAGGATCATTCTCGACGTACGGGACGAAGTTCGTCGACCCTTCATTCGGGTTCGCCTTAGGATGGAACTACTGGTACAACTGGGCCGTCACGATTGCCGTCGAGCTCGTCGCAGCACAAATCGTCATGCATTACTGGTTCCCGAACATTCCGGGCGTCTATTTTAGCGCGCTGTTTTTACTTTTAATGATTGGATTAAATTATTTTTCGGTCAAAGGATTCGGTGAAGCCGAGTACTGGTTTGCGATGATTAAAGTCGTCACGGTCATCGTGTTTCTTGGTGTAGGAGTCGCGATGATTTTTGGTATCTTTACTTCGGAGCCACCAGCAGGGTTCAAAAACTTTGGCTTAGGTGATGCACCGTTTGTCGGAGGGATTCCAGCTGTCATCGGTATCATTCTTGTCGCAGGTTTTAGCTTTCAAGGGACGGAGCTCATCGGAATCGCAGCAGGCGAGTCGGAAGATCCTGAAAAAAATGTCCCGAAAGCAGTTAAACAGGTGTTTTGGCGCATTTTATTATTTTATGTATTTGCGATCTTCGTCATCGGAATGTTGATTCCATACACAAGTCCGAGCCTTGTCTCAAATGATATTACGGATGTTGCCGTCAGTCCGTTCACACTCGTCTTCGAAAAAGCAGGACTCGTGTTTGCAGCAGCATTGATGAATGCGGTCATCTTGACGTCCGTCTTGTCTGCCGGGAACTCCGGGATGTATGCTTCAACCCGGATGCTCTACACACTGGCACGACAAGGTGATGCACCGAAACTATTTGCGAAAGTCTCAAAAAACGGTGTGCCGCGGAATGCGTTACTCGCGACAGGGGCGATTGGTGCGCTTTGTTTCTTGACGTCGATGTTCGGTGGACAAGTTTATCTTTGGTTACTGAATGCTTCCGGAATGACAGGATTTATCGCGTGGCTCGGGATCGCGATCAGCCATTACCGTTTCCGAAAAGGTTTCGTCGCCCAAGGGCATGCGTTACGTGACTTACCGTACGTTGCACCGGCGTTCCCGTTTGGTCCGCTATTCGCATTTGGCCTGTGTTTCCTCGTTATCGTTGGGCAAAACTATGCCGCGTTCCTCGCTGATCAAATCGACTGGGTTGGGATTGCAGCAACGTATATCGGAATTCCGTTATTCTTGGTCTTCTGGCTCGGACATAAAGTCAAACACCGGACATCGGTTGTCCGGTATGATGAGATGGAGTTTCCGAAACATCCGAAAAAATAATAGTATAAGCTAAAGGACCCTCTCGCTTACGAGAGGTCAGACTATAAGCAAAGTGTTATCGGGAATCGGGAGATCAAGCGTCTTTTTTCGTTGCTTTCCTCGGGCGAGGCGCAAGCCGTTGCTCCTTGATCCTAACGGACAATGAGCAGGGTCTTGCCTGCCTCTGACAGTGCGTTGAAAACGCACTTTTCCCTTAGGAGTCAACGAAACATGACGCTTTTTAGGTAGTATCGTGACGGATTGTCTCTCGTTATCGCATGTTTACGCTTATTAATAGTTTGTCTACACACCAAAACCCTCTCACTTGCGAGAGGGTTTTTTGTGTATAAAAGAACCGAGTGGTTTTCCGAAAGATTTTTTTAGTTTCTTTCCATGATATGTCCCTGCAAGTATGTCAATCCGTAATTGGATTATTTCTTTTTAATAATTTTATTTTTATCTAAAAATATTGTTTCAATAAAGTAAGAATAAGGAATAAATTCTTTACAGTAAACCTACTAAAACGATTGAGATGGAGGAAGTGTGAAATGAGTACATATGAATTGATTTTGACACTGGGTTCGGCCGCGTTCTTCATGGCGCTCGTTGCTTATGTGTCCTATCGCATGACACGAGGAAAGGAACAGGGAGTTGACGAATATTTTTTGGCAGGACGTGGACTAAGCGGAATCTTTATTGCCGGTTCCTTGCTTCTGACCAACCTTTCGGCAGAACAACTGATTGGTTTGAACGGTCAGTCGTTCATGGGGAATATGTCGAGCATGGCGTGGGAAGTCACGGCAGGGTTTGCTGCCATCATCATGGCGATCTACCTGTTGCCTAAGTTTTTGGGGATGGGGATTTCGACGTTACCTGAATTTTTAAGTCAGCGCTATGATGAAACGGTCCGGCGGATGACGGTGCTCTTATTCTTACTTGGCTACATGTGCGTGACGATTCCATCGATGCTTTACTCCGGCGGGATTGCCGTCTTACAACTGTTTAACGTACCGGAGTTATTTGGATTGAGTTATACGCAGTCGCTGTGGCTCGTCATTTGGGTTGTCGGGATCATCGGGGCCCTCTATGCAATTTTCGGAGGACTACGGGCTGTCGCCGTCTCCGATACATTAAATGGAGTCGGCCTTGTCATCATCGGTTTCCTCGTTCCGATTCTTGGTTTTTTTGCACTCGGGGACGGAAACATGGTCGACGGGATGAAGCGTCTCGCAACGACACACCCTGAAAAATTGAATGCGATTGGGTCGTCAACCGACGCCGTTCCGTTCTTTTCGATTTTTACAGGGATTTTGTTTGCGAATCTCTTCTATTGGTCACTCAATCAATATGTGATTCAGCGCGTGCTTGGAGCAAAGGACTTAAAAGAGGGACAAAAGGGTGTCTTGATGACAGGCTTCCTGAAACTACTCGTCCCGGTGTTCATGTTGATTCCGGGTGTGATTGCGTACCATTTGTATGGAGATAATCTAGCGAGTGGAGATTTGGCCTATCCGAAATTAATCACGGAGTTGCTCCCTGTCTCATTGATGGGATTTTTCTTGGCCGTCTTGCTGGGAGCAGTCTTTAGTTCATTCAACTCACTCTTAAATAGTATCGCGACGTTGTTCGTACTCGACATTTATCGTCCGGTCTTTGCGAAAGAAGCGACCGATCGGCAGTTGATCCGTGTCAGTAAAATCTTCGGAACGATCGTTGCCTTGATTTCATTTGTCGTCGCTCCATTCTTAATGTATGCACCAGACGGTCTTTGGACGTTGATTCGTCAGTTCACAGGATTTTTCAACATTCCGATTCTCGTCATCGTCATGATGGGAATGCTCGTGCGGACGATTCCACCGATTGCTGCCAAAATCGTCATCGTTTTTCATGTCATTGCCTATTACTTCTTTGTTTTTGGACTCAGACAGTTGTTCGGAATCGATCACGGAATCAGCTTTATCCATGGCTATGGTATTTTATTGGTGATCGAAGTGCTGTTCATGTGGTTCATGGGAAAATATCGTCCTGTTATGCAGGTGAATCGTCGTCGACCGGTACGTACGACGGGGATGACGCCGTGGAAATATGCGATGCCTGTCTCGGTCTTACTCGTGTCGAGTATCATCTTGATGTATGTCCTCTTCTCGAAAATAGGACTCGCCTATCCGGATGGTATCGTTTCAGGCTGGTTCTGGCCAATCACGCTTGTCTTGCTTGTCGGGACGGTCTTCCTCTGGCGCTTTGCCTTGAAGTCGTGGCATGCGCGGTATACGACTTATCTCGAGGAAGAGTACAAACGAGCGGAATAAGTTCACAGTTGACGGCTCAAATCGATTAAGATTAAAGAAAAACGGAGGCGAGCATCGTGAACTACTGGTACCACTTTAAACGGGCATTCATCCCGATTGCGATTTTATTGATTACATTAGCGATTTATCAAATGATTTATCGTATGAACAACATTTGGTATTCGCTCGGCGGGTTGATTTTAGTTTTTGCAGCGATTTATTTTGTCATGCGACGCCTGAAGGCAAATCCAGAAGATTGAGTGAGCAAGATAGTAGGGGCATGCTTTAAAAAGCAGTAGACTAGAGAGATAGAAAGAGGAGGGGAAGATAGATGGCAAAAGCAATATTTGCAGGTGGTTGTTTCTGGTGTATGGTCAAACCGTTTCATAAGTATGATGGTGTCGACCAGGTGATTTCCGGCTACACCGGTGGTCATACAGAAAACCCGACCTATAAAGAAGTTTGTTCTGAGACGACGGGACATCTCGAAGCAGTCGAGGTGACGTATGATCCGTCTGTCATCACATATGAAGAATTACTTGAAGTATTTTGGCGTCAAATTGATCCAACGGACGGTGGCGGTCAGTTTAATGACCGAGGTCAATCGTACGAACCCGCTATTTTTTATGTTGATGAAGCGCAAAAGCAAGCGGCGGAACAATCAAAGGCAGCTCTTGATGCTTCTGGTCGTTTTTCAAAACCGGTTGCCGTCGACATCCGTCCGGCAGCACCATTTTGGCCAGCGGAAGAATACCATCAGGACTACTACAAAAAGAATCCGTTCCGCTATCAAATGTATAGTGTCGGATCGGGTCGTGCCAAGTTCGTCAAAGAAGCTTGGAAAGATCACGGTAAGGAACAGGAATTGAAACAACGCTTAACACCCATCCAGTATAAAGTGACACAGGAGAGCGGGACAGAACCGGCCTTCCGAAATGAATACTGGGATGAAGAACGTCCGGGGCTGTATGTCGATATCGTCGATGGAACGCCACTCTTCACGTCAAAAGACAAGTTCAACTCAAGTTGTGGATGGCCGAGTTTCGCGAAGCCGATCGCAGAAGACAAGATGGAAGTAAATCTTGATACGACGCACGGCATGACGCGGACAGAAGTTCGTTCAGCTGATGCCGATAGTCACCTCGGTCATATCTTTGATGATGGTCCAAAAGAGCTCGGTGGTCTGCGTTACTGCATCAATTCCGCTGCTCTTCGATTTATTCCGGTAGAAGAGCTTGACTCTGCCGGATATGGGGAATATAAAAAACACTTCGAGTAAGTCAAATCGTAAGGCAGCAAAACGAATTCGTTTTGGCTGCCTTTTTTAGAATCGAAAGGAGGTCATGTTTTGTTTACAGCAGTTTATGATGACATTCGACAGATGACGATTGCCAAAGTATTGGATTTTTATGATGATAAAGTGCGAGGACTCGATGAAACGGCTCGACGGAAAAAGTATGACAAGATGAGCCAAAGTCCGTTTCTGTTTTTCCGCGGCAGTTCCCATCTGTTTTACTATGATTTGACCCGTATTCCATTAGGGTTCGACACACCGGTTGAGACACCGACATGGATTCAAGGCGATCTCCACTTTGAGAACTTCGGTGTTCATGGAAATGCGAAGGGTGAAATCATTTATGACGTTAATGACTTTGATGAAGGGTATCTCGGATCCTATCTTTACGATGTCATCCGGATGGCCGTTTCGGTCCGTCTATTTGCAGACGAGGTCGCTTATGATGCGGAACCGGCAATTAAAGCCTACATTGAAAACTACTTACACGACCTTCATGAATACGCGAATGGTAAAAATCCGAGTGACATCTGTTTTACGGTCAAGAATACGAAAGGACCGATTCGAAAATTAATTAAAAAAGCTGAAAAGAAGAAAGCAGACTTGCTTGGTGAACGAACTACTGTGATTGATGGACACCGGAAGTTTCTTGATCTACCGGATATGAAGCGTGTCGAAAAAGAGACGTACGCAGCAATCGAAGCGATCTGGCCGGATTACATTGCATCAGTCGATGAGAACGATCGAAGAGACGACGCGTTTTATACGATCAAGGACATCGTCCACAAACTGGATAGCGGAACCGCCTCGATTGGTCTGGAACGCTATTACATTTTGATCAATGGGGAAGGGAAGGAAGAGCCGGACGTCATCCTTGAGATGAAACAAGCACAAACGGCTGTGCCGTCCTTATTCGTTCCTGTTTACCGCGAAGATGTCGAGACCGTCCATCAAGGATTACGGGTCATCGCGTCTCAAAAAGCGATGCAAGCGCATGAAGATCCTCACCTTGGATACGTGACGATGCATCAAAAGGAGTATTACATTCGAGAGCGCTCTCCGTACAAAAAGAAATTAAAAGCAAAGCATATTAAAAGCCAGGATGATCTTGAAAATGTATTAGCTCTTCAAGGTCGGATTACGGCGAAAATCCATGCGCGAGCCGATATGGATGCAGGAATTAAGGCGACGGTTCTCACTCATCATGCGGATGTCGCGATTATCGAAGCAATCGGACAGTCAGAGCAAGTTTTCCTTCAGCAAATTCAACGCTGGTCAAACGCCTATGCGGAAAGAACGAAGCTAGACTTCCTCGTGTTTTTGAACTGGATGACGAACCGATAAGAAAATGGTCTTTTGGGAATCGGAAAAAGGCAGGAAACACCGAATTGAACTTCGGCGTCTCCTGCCTTTTTTAGGCTAATTTCTTAATTTAAGAGGGAACTGAACTTTTTACACGAACAGCGTCAAACTCACGTTTGATGCTTTCATTGGCTTTTGCTTCTTCTTCAGCCGACCAACCGAGTTCGCTACGCATGAGAGCGAGTACGCCGTCCGCATATTTCTCGGCATTTGGATAATCGAAGAAGACGGCGGACGCACGGCGATTCAAGAAATCACCGGGTTGCATGACGAGCTCGGCTTCGAGTCCGTAAAGCAGTGCACCGAACCAGTGAAGTGGTAACTGGTAACGTTCCGCTTCACTGCCACGTGAACGAATGAGTTCATACACCCGTTCGACGTTCGTTCCGTAGCGTTGGATGAGCCATGTCGTCTCGTCTGGCGAGAGACCGAGGGCTTCTCCTTTCGGTTGTTGCTCTTTCAAGTAGCGGGCAAATCCTTTACTACCATCTTTATGTCCGCCGCCAAGTAAGATATGACGCGTCCGTGATTCAAGATAAATCCGGTCTTCTTCTTTTTTGAATTGTTCGGCGACCATATTGATGATGCGTTCCGCCATTTTCCGGTAACCGGTTAGTTTACCACCAGCAATCGACATCAAGCCGGATTTCGAAATAAAGATTTCATCCTTACGAGACAGTTCACTCGGATCTTTGCCATCTTCATGAATCAATGGACGGAGACCAGACCACGTCGACTCGACGTGCTCCGGACGAAGCTCGATATTGAACATATCATTTGTCGCTTTTAAGATATAGTCGCGGTCTTCTTCCGTGACACCAGGCTCGAGAATGTCACCTTTATAGTTCGTGTCGGTTGTTCCGACGTAGGTTTTCCCTTCGCGTGGAATCGCGAAGATCATCCGTCCGTCTGAGACATCAAAATAAACGGCTTGACGGAGCGGGAAATCAGCTTGATCGATGACAAGGTGAATCCCTTTTGTCAGATGGAGCGACTTACCAGATTTTGAACCATCTTGTTCCCGTAATTCATCGACCCATGGACCCGTCGCATTGATGATTTTTTTCGCCCGAATCGTATACGTCCGGTCTGTTAAGAGGTCACGGACTTCGACGCCGACAGCTTTCCCGTTATGATAGACGAGTGATTCTGCTTTCGTATAGTTGACGGGACGTCCCCCATAACTGATAGCGGATTTTAGGACCTCCATCGTCAAGCGAGCATCATCCGTTTTGTATTCCACGTAGCGCCCGCCACCGACGAGGTGTTCTGAGCGCAGGAGTGGTTCATAACCGAGTGTTTCTTCTTTTGATAACATCGTTCTGCGTTCATTGCGTCGTACACCAGCGAGTTGGTCGTAGACACGTAAACCGATAGAAGTTGAAAAACTTCCGAATGTTCCCCCTTCGACGAGCGGTAACATCATCCATTCCGGTGTCGTGACGTGGGGCGCATTCTCATAGACGATTTCCCGCTCTTTTCCGACTTCTGCGACGAGCTTGATTTCGAATTGTTTGAGGTAACGCAGTCCCCCGTGAACGAGTTTCGTTGAGCGACTTGATGTGCCTTCAGCAAAGTCTTGCATTTCGATTAAACCGGTACGCATACCGCGGCTTTGTGCGTCGAGCAAAATCCCGGCGCCCGTGATTCCGCCTCCGATGACTAATACATCGAGCAGTTCTTGTCCCATCTCTTCTAACCATGCCGTGCGTTCTGTACTTGAAAACATGAATAGTTCCCCCTGTTCGTTATGAATTGGATTGAATTACTCTACTGATATCCATGTACCCTCTTTTGCACTCTTTTGAGCATAATCAATGATTTTCATGACAAATAACGCTTGTTCTGTCGTCACGACGAGCGGAATTTCGTTTCGGATTGCCCGTGCAAGATCCGTGTAATACGTAGAAGCCGGCTTTAAGAAAGGGCGTTCTTCAGGTGGTTGTTCCGGAAGGCCGAATGTATAGGTCGCATTCTCCGTATCGACCATGTCAACGAAGTAACTTGCTTTCGTTCCGTGCACGCTCAAAGAACGTCCAGACATCGGAACGAGCGAACCGATGTGAAGAATCGCACGCCGTGTTCCGAAGGCGAGAATGAGGTGCGTATAATCGTCAACCGGACCGTCGATCCGCTGAATCGTTTGGTCACAAAAGACACGATCCGGTCGTTCTCCGAATAAAGTCAGAGCCTGATCGATTAAATGCGATCCTAAATCGTACAAGAGTCCGGCACCGGGTACGTCCTGTTCCCGCCAGCGTTCACGGACGGTCGGACGGTAGCGGTCATAATGGGCTTCGAACGTCTGAACGTCGCCGAGCTGATCGGTCCGGACGAGTTCCAGTAGCGTTTCGAAGTCTTTTTTGTAACGACGATTATGATAGACTGTCAGTAAGCGATTTTGTTGACGAGACAGTTCAGTTAATCGTTCTGCTTCAGCGAACGTCACGGTAAACGGTTTTTCGACGAGAACATGGCAGTCTGCCTCTAACGCAAGGCGCGCGAGAGGATAATGCTCAGAATTCGGTGTCGCGATAACGACGAGATCGATCGTTTCCTCGGCGAGTAATGTTTCGAGCGATGGATATACAGGCACGTTTGGGTAGCTTTTTGCAACTGCATCCGGACGACTCGACTGAACAGCAATGAGCTGATAATCGGGCGATGTAATATAGGGGGCATGCAGGTGTTCTCCAGCAAGACCAAATCCAACTAAAGCAGTACGAATCATAAGGACACTTCCTTTTCGGTTAGTCCCTTCAATTTAGCACAAGTGAGGTGAAGAAGATGATTTCAGAACAACATGTCATTGAAAAAATGCGGCAGACGATGGCAAAAATCGAGCAGACGAGCGGTACGGCGCAAGTCGAACAACTGGCGACAATGAAAGCATACTGTGAGCTGTTGCTTGAGCAACCGGGCACACCGGCAGCAAACGTCGTGCGTTCACAGACAGCTCCGGCAGCAAAACCGGACGTCGATCCGATGCTCGCACGCTTCATGGGCGTTGCACAAGAAGATGAACAAAAAGGTCCGTCATTGCTTGATTTTTGACTAGATACGTAACTTTTTGGGAATAGAAAAGACAGACAAGCCAGAGGGGGAAACAGTATGAAAACAGCAATCATCATTGGAGCAGGTCCAGGAAATGGTGTCGAAATCAGTAAAAGATTCGGGAAAGAAGGCTTCCAAATCGTTTGTGCAGCGCGAACGCAAGACACACTTGCTGCTGTCGTCACGGAATTGAAAGAGCATGGGGTCGAAGCAGTCGGTGTCGAGTGTGACGCATCACGCCGAACGGATATCGCATCCCTTGTCGAATGGACGAAGGAACAATACGGACAAGTCGACGTCCTTGTCTACAATGCATCGATTCTGTATCAGTCATCGGTTCTCGACGTCTCAGCAGAACAAATCACGAAAGAATTTGAAATCGACGTCCTCGGGGCACTCGATGCTGCGCAGCTCGTCGCACCGGATATGGTGGAACGAAAAGACGGCGCCATCTTAATCACAGGTGGCGGGGCTGGAATCCATGCGATTAAATCATTACCCGGACTATCGATTGGAAAAGCGGGTGTCCGTCAATTGACACACATGCTGCATGACACGCTAAAAGAAAATAACGTTTACGTCGGGACGGTCACGATTGCAGGAGAAGTGAAGCGGGGGACGGCGCTCGATCCGGCGAATGTCGCTGAAGCCTTCTACACACTGTATTCGAACCGGACGGATGTCGAAAAAGTCTTGTCTGCAGAATGAAACAGTTAATCGTCTACTACGATGGTCTCTGTCCACTCTGTCAAAAATCGAAACGGCTGCTTGAACGGATTGATTGTTTTCAGCAGTTGACGTTTTCCGATGCGCGACGGATGCCGGTGGAACAACAACCGCGATTGCTCGAACGGATGCATGTCGAAACCGAGCGAGGGGTCCGGTACCCGGGAATCGAAGGAATTCGTCTGTTGACGAAAACCTTGCCAGTCCTTTTACCTGCCTCTCCAGTGGTCTCGTTAGCGATTGTTTTACGAATCGGAGCACCACTCTATGACCGAGTCGCGAAAAATCGCGTCATTCCGATGAGCTGTACGACGGAGTGTTCCATCAATTAATACATGTAGCGAAGCGCCGACGCAAGCAAGGTCGGCGTTTTTTGAATGGACGGGCTCACTAACAAAAAGGAGGAGCATGATGAAGTTTTGGATGAAGGCATTGATGCTAGTCGGACTAGTATTCAGTACAGGCTGTGCCTTAGAGGCAGATCCGGAAACAGAAACGAAGTTCGGTATCGCACAACCGGATGATACAAAGGCCACACAAGTGACCGTCGAGCGGGTCGTCGACGGGGATACAATTAAAGTCCGGTTACCGGATGGGAAGATTGAAGACGTCCGTTTTTTGTTAATCGATACGCCAGAAACGGTAAACCCGGAAAAACCGGTTCAACCGTTCGGACCGGAAGCTTCAAGCTTTACGAAAGACCTCTTACCGAAAGGGAGCAAAATCGTCATCGAGCGAGATCACTCAAAGGCGGATCGTTACGGTCGTCTCCTAGCGTACGTCTGGATTGATGGCAAGATGGTTAATCAAGAGCTGTTACGTCAAGGGCTTGCGCGTGTCGCCTATGTGTACGAACCGGATACGCGGTATGTCAAAACGTTCGAAGACATTGAACAAGAAGCAAAAGCAGCGAAAAAAGGCATTTGGGAAACGGAAGGCTATGCGACGAATCGTGGATTTGACGAAACGGTCTTGACGAAGGAATCGACTTCTTCTGCAAAAGGTCAGTGTGAAGACATCAAAGGAAATATCAACCGGCAAGGGAACAAGATTTATCATGTCAGAGGCGGTCGTTCATACGAGGACGTCAAGCCAGAGGAAATGTTCTGTAGCGAACAGGAAGCGAAACAAGCGGGTTTTCGACGCGCTGCGAATTAATGATGCACGCCCCATGAGAGTTTGTCCTTTATTGTCTGAAGGGGCCGATGTTAAAGGCGCTTCAAACTCAAACTCATGACGGACGGTTCCGTCCTGTACGCACGAAACGCCGATGATCCCGTTTTTCATGGAATCATCGGCGTTTTCTAAACGGTCTGCATGTCCGCCTCGCCCTAGGGAAGCACGCGTATCTCCCGATAGCACGTTGTCTACAGTCTGAGACACCCTAACAGGTGCCCACTGTTTGTGGTTACTCCCTCTTATTCTGAAGGCGGGGAGGGTTTATAATGCGGAATTTGATCATCCTCATCAAAGGCAATCGTGACGTCGGTCACGCCTTTTAAAATCCGGATTTGCAGTTCGAGACGGTCTTTGATGTCATCGGCTTGCGCGATTGTCATGCCACGGTCGACTTCGATTTCAAGATCAACGTGGAAATGATCGCCCTCTTTGATGACTTCAAGTTTTTCGATATCACGGACATCTTTATCACGGAGTAAAATCTCTGCGATTTTTGCCGTCAAGACTTCATCAGTTTCACCGAGCGCACCGGCTGCATTTTGAATGAAGACGTTATAGACGACGTAAAACATCATCAATCCGATTAAAACAGAAGCAATCCCTTCTGCTTGATAAAACGATGTATAGTGCGAAATGAGGACGGCGATAATGGCGATGAGACCACCTAGTGTCGCAACTAAGTCTTCCATAAAGACGAGTCGCGTCGCTGGTTTTGCTTGTCCAAGCTTCGAGAAACTTTCGCGAACGAGCGTGAATCCACGCGATTTCAGACCGGTTTCATGAGCGATTTCAATCATCGCTTTATAAAAGACACCCATTTCAAGGACAACGCCGATTCCAAGCGCTGTTAAGATGATCCACAGTCCGCTTGTTTCTTCTCCTGGAGCATGTAGAATATGCAACACGCCTTCACGGATCGTCTCATACGCTAAAATGGCGACGACGATAATTGCTGCGAGCAGGACGAGATTGACGAGTCGACCGAATCCATTCGGGAATCGTTTTGTTGGTGCTTTTTTACTTAACGCAGATCCGACATAAACGAACATTTGATTGGCAGCGTCACCGATCGTATGCATCATTTCTGCGAACATGGCGATGTTACCGGTTAAGATATAAGCGATGAATTTAATAATGGCAATAATCGTATTGACGATAGCGGCAGCTAAAGCAGATTTGTTACCACGCCTCATTAGTGAGAAAAAGTTGGCCATAGTGTGATCCTCTCCTTTTAAAAAAGCAGGAAAGCGGAATTAACCGCGTCCTGCTTGGAATGATGGATAAAGTGACATGCCACCGTCTGCAAATAGTGTGATGCCGGTCACGTAACTGGATTCGTCAGAAGCAAGCCATGCAGCGACAGCGGAAATTTCTTCAGGCTTCCCGATGTTCCCCATTGGAATCATGCTTTCGACTTCTTTACGTTGTTCCGGGTCTTCAAATTTCTCTGCATTGATTGGTGTGTTGATCGCTCCCGGCCCAATCGCATTGATTCGAATGCCTTTTGGTGCGTACTCCATCGCGAGCGTCTGCGTCATCAGTTTGACGCCACCTTTACTTGCCGCATAGTGAACAAATGTTGGCCATGGAATGATTTCGTGAACGCTCGACATATTGATAATGTTCCCTTTAATGTCGTTCTCGACAAAGTATTTCAAGGCTTCACGTGCGCCGAGGAATGAACCGGTTAAGTTGACATCAATGACTTTTTGCCAGTCTTCGAGGGACATTTCGTGCGACGGTGATGGCATTTCGACACCGGCATTGTTGACGAAGATATCGAGTCGACCAAAGTGGTCAACTGTTTCTTTAACAAGACGAATCATGTCGTCCTCTTTCGATACGTCAGCTTGAATCGTAATGGCTTCTCCACCGGCTTGCTTGATGTCTTCAGCAATCTGATTCGCTTCTTCCGGGTGGCTCCGATAGTTGATGACGACCTTTGTACCTTCTTCCGCGTAACGGCGGACGACGGCTTCGCCAATTCCCATTGAACCGCCTGTGACGATAGCTACTTTTCCGTTTAGACTATTATACATGAAAATCGACTCCCTTTTAGATTATTGTTTTGTAAACCCGATCATGATACCGCCCGCTACGACGAGAGTACAGCCGATGATAACGAACGTCATTTCTTTTTTCGTTTTAGCTTCTTTCAAGAACAGAACGCCGCCGATTGTCGAGATGACGACACCGGTTTGTGATAACGAAAAGCTTGTTGCGACGCCGACACGTGCCGTTGCGAGCAATAGGGCAATATTCCCAACAGCCCACATGATACCGGCAAGGCCATTTGTGAACGTCTGTTTCGCAAACAAATTCCCTTTGCGTAATGAAAGTAAAATGGCGCTGACGACCATCCCGATTGCTTGTGGTAAAACGGCTTCCCAACCATTGATGTTGAACCAACGGGCGATGACGACATAGCCGACATAACCAATCGTCGAGATGACGAGTAGAAGCAATCCTTTTCCGATGTTTTCATCCTTCTTGCTCTTATCTTCTTTATACGATGTAAAAGCAGCACCGGCGACAATCAGTACTAAAGCGCTAATTCCAAGAATAAGTGCGGATGTATTTGACCATTCACCAAAAGCGAGGACGCCAAACAAGGATGTTCCGACGAGTTGCATCCCGGTCGAAATCGGCATCGTTTTCGAAACACCCATTTGTTTAAAAGCAGCAAATTGGTTCATTTGACCAAGTGCCCAAAAAGCACCGGAGAAAAGACCGGCAACCCAGGCCGTCATCGACAGTTCTGGACTGATAAATAAGAACGTCACGAGGGCGAATGCTAACGCACCGAGTGTTGTCCCGATAATTTGTTGTTCTGTTGAACCGCCGATTTTTGAAACGACGAGAGGCAACGTCCCCCACATCAATGCAGGAACGATGGCAATTAAAATATCAATCAAGTGATTCACCTCTTCCATTTGTTCTATCTACTTGAAGATGTACCCCGGGAATCCCGCCGAAAAACCTCTAATGGCTAACGAATATTATCTTAAAATAAAAAACGCCCCACGAATGGGACGTGAAAATTATTATTTAAAGGGTTCGTCAGCGATGCGGACGATGTGTCGTCCGATTCGTCGAGCGTTCCAGAGGGCGACGACAGCAATCGTTAAAGAAATCCCCATCAAGTCATACTGACTTAAGAAATAGCCACCGTAACTGACAGGTAAGCTGACGATTCCGACGAGTGAACTGGTCCACTGACGAATTTTAAGAGATTCCATATTCGCGACGCGTGAAAATTTTTGCTGTTCGAACAACCGCCAGCGTGTTGGTTCACTGAGGGCATCATTGACTAGGCGAGGAAAGGCGAGAAGACGTGCGCCGTAAGACCCTGCAATCTGTAAGTAACGATTCTGGTTTTTCCCTTCTTCGTCCAGCCAACGGCGGACCATCGGTTTAGCAAGTTCAAGCAAGTTAATTTTTGGTGAGAGGATTTGCAGGATACCTAGGATCGTCGAAGCGGCACGACCGAAAAAGGCAAACTCGGCCGGTAATTGAATCGGTTCATTCCGAACGAGTAATTCAATATCAGACAGTACTTTTTCAATTAATTTCGTATCGACGTTCTCCATGTCGCTTTCAAGGTAAAAGTTGACGGCTTTTTCAATCGCTTGACGGATATTTTGTTTGTTGGCGTTCGGTAATAAGAAACGTAAGTCTTCCAGACCGTCGACGATTGCATCGTAATCGAGTGTGACGAACGACTGTAAGATTCCTTGAATCGCCCGCATGTCGTCCGGGGTCGTCGCACCGATCATCCCGAAGTCGAGCAGAACGATTTTTCCGTCTGCCTGGACGAGGACGTTGCCCGGGTGGGGATCGGCATGAAATTTCCCGCCGAACAGCAACTGTTCACCCGCATTCAGGAAGAGGTTACGCGCGAGTTCGTCACGATCGATTTGATGTTCTGCTAAAAACTCGAGGTCCGTGATCCGTGTACCGTCAATCCACTCCATCATCAAGACGCGATTCGTACAGTGTTCTTCATAATAGTCTGGAATGTAGATGACAGGGTTCGTTTCATACATCTTTTTAAAGTAGAGACCATTTTTTAATTCGGTCCGATAATTCAGTTCATCTCCGATGACGAAGACCATTTGGCGATAAAGACTTTGGAGATCGGTCGATTTATTGAGTGACGTCCGTCGAAGCATCGCGATGACGAGACGCATCGCGCGGAAATCCGTTTTAATGATTCGTTCGATGTTAGGACGCTGGACTTTGATTGCGACTTTTCGCCCGTTCGATTTGAGTGTCGCACTATATACTTCTCCGATTGAAGCAGATGCGATGGGGCGAGGACTGATATTATCGACGACGTCTTCGATCGGCATGCCCCAGTCTTCCTCGATGATTTTTCGAGATTCCCCGAGTTTGCTCGATGGGACCTTATCGACGAGTTCAGTTAACTCCATTAAAACGGTTGGTGGGAATAAGTCGGCACGAATCGATAAAAACTGCCCGAGTTTAATCAGGAGTCCTTCGAGACGCAGTGCTTTCTTCTTATAATCACGCGCAATCGTGATCATGATGCGCTCGAATTCTTCAGTATTCGTACCTGGTCGGTTTTTCCGGGTGAATCGATAGATAGTCCAAATATAACGAGCGAACATCGTCACGATGACGAAAATCCGGTAGAGCGCCCAACGTTTCATACGGTCACCTAGCTTCCTGTACAGTTTGTTTCAGTATAGGTTACTTTACCTAAAAACGTCACTTACAAACGGCTGAAAAAAGAATCGTAAAAATAAGGTGGACGCGACGCAAAAAGAGAGTATAGTAAGTAATGGAATTTCAATGTGGAAAGGTGAAATGTGTGCATGTCCTGGGACTTATTAAATATCATCGGAACGGTCGCATTTGCGATGAGTGGCGCGATCGTCGCGATGGAAGAAAAATATGATTTGTTTGGGGTTTGGTTATTGGCATTGATTACGGCGTTCGGAGGCGGTGCAATCCGGAACTTGTTGATTGGTGTACCCGTCTCGGCACTTTGGTCGCAAGGCGGATTGTTCTTGATCGCGATTTTAGTCGCATTATTAATCTTTGTTTTACCACAATTATTTTTACCACATTGGTCACGGTGGGGCGTGCTCGCCGATGCACTCGGTTTATCCGCATTTGCGATCCAGGGTGCACTCATGGCATCTGCAAAAGGCTTACCTCTTTCAGCAACGATTTCAGCAGCTGTTTTAACGGGTGTCGGCGGTGGTGTCATCCGGGATTTACTCGCCGGACGCAAACCGCTTGTCCTGCATAAGGAAATCTATGCGATGTGGGCCGTCATGGCCGCGCTCGTCATCGATCGGTTCCAACTGACGAATCCTCTGCATTTGTTCACATTACTGGGACTCATTACGATTTTACGTATGCTATCTTATTATTATGAATGGAATTTACCGGCACGACGTTTAGGGGGAGAATGAAAATGAAAGTATTAATCATGATTGGTTCTTTGTCGATGATGGTAGCGGTCGCACTCGGTGCGTTCGGAGCGCATGCGCTAAAAGATATGTTATCTGAGCGGATGCTTGCGAACTGGCAGACGGGTGTCCTCTATCAGATGGTGCACTCACTTGGGATTTTGGCACTCGGTGGCATGTTACTGAAAGTTTCGATTTCACAATTTTCGCTTGCAGGTTGGTTGATGCTCGCCGGAATCGTCTTCTTCTCCGGCAGCTTATATGTCATGGCGCTGACAGGGATTACAAAACTCGGTGCAATCACACCGATTGGCGGCGTTCTGTTCATCGCAGCATGGATTTTTGTTGCGATTGGTGCGTATAAGGGATTATGATCCATCGACTGACTTGAAAAGTTGGTCGTTAAACGAAAGTAAGGGAGTGGATTTTATAGCCACTCTCTTAGGATGTAGACAACGTGCTAGCGGGAGTTGAAAGCGTCTTTTTTCGTTGCTTTCCTCGGGCGAGGCGCAAGCCGTTGCTCCTTGATCCTCACGGAAAACGAGCAGGGTTTTGCCTCCCGATATCGCATGTTCAAAGTTTGTCTACACACTGGGAGTGGATGTATATCCACTCTCTTTTTTTTGTCTTTTTACGACGATTACGCCATCGAAATAAAAAAAACGGTCAAGAGACATCACTGCCTCTTGACCGATTACGATTGAAGCAACTGCCTCAATGCTTTATTGGTTGTGTTTTATTTAACTTCGATAATGCTTGCTCATAGCGATCCAGTACACGTTGTGCGACTGGCTTTAGCTCTTTTGAAAGCACAGCGAATTGCAACTCACGCGATCGCGTTGACCGGTTCATAGCATTCCCCATATCATTCCTCCTTAACGTATAAAACGTACATCTTTTATGGCCGCAAAGAGTATATTCCCATAGGGTTTTTCTATGAAACGTCTTTTAGCATATTAAAGCGCGAAATGTGTTTCGAGCTCGCTTGACTCAAGACGGTTGCCGATGAAGAACTCACCGAATTCACCGTATTTTGCACTCACTTCGTCAAAACGCATTTCATAGACGATTTTTTTGAACTGGAGGATATCATTCGCGAACAAGGTGACGCCCCATTCCCAATCGTCAAAGCCAGTTGATCCACCGATAATCTGTTGAATCTTCCCAGCGTAGCTCCGTCCGATCATACCATGACGGTACATGAGCTCTTTCCGTTTCTCCATCGAAAGCGTGTACCAGTTATCGCCATCGCGACGAGATTTACTCATCGGATAGAAACAGATGTGCTTCGATTTTGGCAAGATTGGATAGAGACGGTCGCGTACATACGGGTTCTCATACGGGTTCCCTTCGCCAGATCCACGGTATGTGCCGAGTTCGACGACGGAGACATATGAATATGTCGGGATGAGATAGTCATATAAGTCGAGTTTTTGCATCTTCACTTCGACGGCTTGGATGTCTTCCATTGTCGGACGAAGGACCATCAAAACGAGATCTGCTTTTTGACCGATGATCGTATAGAGGGCATGACTGCCTTCTTTTTGTTCTTCGACTTGTCCGAGCTCAGCTAAGAACGTTTGGAACTCGTTGATCATTTCCGTCCGGACAGTTGTTTCGACTTGTTTTAAGCGCGACCAGTCAATCCGGCGGAAATCATGTAATGTATACCAACCGTCGAGTGTTTCGGCGGCTTGCTGTGTAGCAGTTGGTTCTGATGTTTGATGTTCCATGAAAAAACCTCCTGAAATCTATAATGAAAAGTACATTCTCCATTGCTAATCTTATCATAGATCGGACGGTTCATCGCAACAAAACAACCGTCTCTCATTAGGGATAGAGACATGAAGTAACACGAATCGGGGTATGAAGTAAAAGGGTGTGCTAAAACGCGTTAAGCGCCTTCTGTACTATTCCTAGAAATAACTGTAATAGTGATAAAAAATCGCTCCGTGTAATGGGTAAAAGAAGTTTTTTGCAAATTGTTTTAATAACGAAACAGAACTGTGTATAATGAACGATGGAATGTATAAGGAATAGAAACCGACACTTGATTGACATAAAAGGAGAGAAAATCATGCAATTATTCGAAATGCTTGAGACAAAAGTAAAAGCACACCAACCATCAATCGTTTTCCCAGAAGGAATCGACGCACGTGTTCTTGGTGCTGCTGTCCGCCTGAAAAAAGATGGTCTCGTCACACCAGTCGTTATCGGACCACGCGTGAAGATTGAAGAGACGGCGTCGGCGAACGGAATCGACGTAACGGATCTTGAAACAATCGACCCGACTTCGTACGATGCGATGGAAGAACTTGTTGCTTCATTCGTCGAGCGCCGTAAAGGAAAAGCGACAGAAGAACAAGCACGTGAAGTCATCTTAAAGGACGTCAACACATTCGGAACGATGCTCGTGCATACAGGTAAAGCAGCAGGTCTCGTCTCGGGTGCGATGCACGCGACTGGCGATACAGTCCGCCCGGCACTTCAAATCATCAAAATGCAAGAAGGCTATAAGAAAACATCGGGTGTCTTCATCATGGTTCGCGATGATGAGCAGTATGTCTTCGCTGACTGCGCAATCAATATCGCACCTGACGCAAACGACTTAGCAGAAAATGCAATCGCATCAGCAAAAACAGCAAAAACATTCGGCATCGAGCCGAAAGTGGCATTGCTCAGCTTCTCGACAAAAGGTTCAGCAAAATCACCTGAAACAGAACGCGTCGTCGAAGCAACACGTCTCGCAAAAGAACGTGCGCCTGAACTTGCAATCGATGGAGAATTACAATTTGATGCAGCGTTCGTCCCGAGCGTCGCAAAATCAAAAGCACCAGAATCAGATGTTGCCGGTCAAGCCAACGTCTTCATCTTCCCAAGCCTTGAGTCAGGAAACATCGGCTACAAAATCGCACAACGTCTTGGTGGATTCGAAGCGATCGGACCGATTCTCCAAGGTCTCAACAAACCGGTCAACGATCTTTCACGTGGATGTAACGAAGAAGATGTCTACAAACTTGCGATCATCACGGCAGCTCAAGCAGTTGAAGCAAACGCATAAAACGGAAAAGTCTTTACTTTTTCAGAGAACATCGTAAAATGAAACACATCATGCACGAATCATAAACGTATAGCAACGCTCGTATAATAGTGGGAATTGGCCCACGAGTCTCTACCGGATCGCCGTAACGATCCGACTACGGGTGGTGAGTTACTGCTCTCTTTTTTGGCGTACAGTGGCTGCCCCCGGGGGTAGCGCTGTACGTTTTTTTTCGTCAATAAAGGAGAACTCAGCTATGAAACGTTTAGAAGAAATGATTAACAAAGAAGGAATCGTCCTGTCCGATCAAGTCTTGAAAGTCGATGCATTCCTTAACCATCAAGTCGATCCGACATTGATGTGGGAAATTGCTTATGAATTCATGAATCGGTTTCAAGACGCAGGCATTACGCGGATTTTAACGATTGAAGCAGGTGGAATCGCACCGGCGATGATGACGGCGCTTCGTCTCGGTGTACCGATGGTCTATGCACGAAAAACGAAGTCGCTGACGTTAAACGAAGGAACGATTTCAGCAGAAGTCTACTCGTTTACGAAACAGCAGACGAGTACGATCACAGTCGCTGAAAAGTACTTACAGCAAGGTGAACGTGTGCTGATCATCGATGACTTTTTAGCGAACGGGGAAGCGGCGTTCGGTCTTGCTAAATTAGTCGAGCAGGCAGGAGCAGAAGTCGTCGGTATCGGAATCGTGATCGAAAAATCATTCCAACCGGGGCGAGAGAAGTTACTTGATGCAGGATTCCGTGTTGAATCGCTCGCGCGAATTGAAAAATTAGAGAACGGGAAAGCGACGTTCGTCCGCTCGGTGAACGTATGAAATCCTTATCGAATTTTAAAGCGGCAGGACTCGGACTCCAACATGTCCTCGCCATGTATACAGGAGCAGCCATCGTTCCGTTGATCGTCGGCAGTGCAATCGGACTATCCGGAGAAGGCCTCGCGTATCTTGTCGCGATTGACCTATTCATGTGTGGAATCGCGACGTTACTCCAAGTGTTCGTCACGAAGTATACCGGTGTCGGACTGCCGGTCGTGCTCGGATGTACGTTCACGGCAGTCGGACCGATGATTGCGATCGGTAGCCTGCAGGGCATCACGGCGATTTACGGCGCATTAATCGCAAGCGGCATCATCATTTTATTGATTTCCGGACTCTTTAGCCGGATTGCGATTTTATTTCCACCGGTCGTGCTCGGATCCGTCGTGACGATCATCGGAATATCACTCATTCCGGCAGCCATCAATGATATCGGTGGCGGACAAGGCGTTAAAGATTTTGGTGACTTCCGATACCTCGGTCTCGCCGGATTAACGATTGCTTTAATCTTGATTTTAAATCGGTACGGCACCGTTTTTTCGAAGGCAGCCGCTGTCTTGATTGCGGTACTCATCGGAACACTTGTCGCATTCGGCATGGGGATGATTGATTTTAGTCCAGTCGCTGACGCCTCGTGGTTCCAAATGATTACACCGTTTTACTTTGGTGCACCGACGTTTAATATCACGGCGATTTTGACGATGACGCTCGTTGGTCTCGTCTCAATGGTTGAATCGACAGGCGTCTTCTTGACGCTTGGTGAAATCACGGATAAAAAACTCTCGAAGCAAGACTTAGCACGCGGTTACCGGGCAGAGGGTGCTGCGACAATCATCGGCGGGATTTTCAACAGTTTTCCATACACGACCTACAGTCAAAATGTCGGGCTTGTTCAACTGACGGGCGTCAAAACACGAAAGGTCATCATCTTTGCCGGGTTGTTTTTAGTCATCCTCGGTTTCTTGCCGAAAGTCGCCACCTTTACGACACTGATTCCGAAACCAGTACTTGGTGGGGCAATGCTCATCATGTTTGGGACGGTTGCAGCAAGCGGAATTCGGATTCTGTCTCGCGTCGACTTCGCAAAAAACGACCACGTCTTGACAGTCGCCTTATCGCTTGGCGTCGGACTCGGCATCAGTATGAACCCGGCGATCGTGTCCGGTTTACCGGAACAAATCCGCGTTTTGACGGATAGTCCGATTGTCGCCGGTTCGTTGACGGCATTGCTTCTCAATGGTTTGTTCCGTTTGGCTGATCGCAAGCAGCGTACAGAAGACGAACAATTCGCAAAAGCTGAGTAAATAGTAGAACGATTGTGTTACGAGCAGACCTGCATCTTCGGATGGAGGTCTCTTTTTTGTGATGAGAGAACGTTACACAAATCAGAATATTTCGAGTATGGGAAGAAAGTGGTAAATCTCACTTGAAAACGTTTACAAATCAGACACCTCTTCTTTATACTGACAACGTAGCGGTTTGGGGAACTGCTAAGAACGATAGAGAGACAGGAAGGACGTCGTACAAATGAAGCAACAGACAGAGCTAAATCGGGGACTGGAAGAGCGTCATATTACGTTGATGTCGCTGGGGGCGGCAATCGGCGTTGGACTTTTCCTAGGCTCGGCAAAAGCCATTCAGTTGGCAGGACCAGGGATTCTGATTGGTTATTTAATCGGCGGTATCATCATCTTCATCATCATGCGGGCACTTGGGGAGCTCGCGGTACGTGAACCGGTGGCGGGAAGCTTTGCTGAATACGCCCGGAAATATGTCAGTCCACTCGCTGGATTTTTGACCGGGTGGAATTATTGGCTTCTGTGGATTTTTACATGTATGGCAGAAATCACAGCAGTCGGAATTTATATGCAGGAATGGTTCCCGCAGTCGGAACGCTGGATTTGGGCGCTTGCAGCATTACTACTTATGACGAGCATTAATTTCATTGCCGTCAAATTTTATGGCGAATTCGAATTTTGGTTCGCCTTGATTAAGATTGTCGCGATTGTTGCGATGATTATTCTTGGGACATTGACGATTGTCGTCGGACTTGGCAACGGGGGTACACCGGTCGGGATTTCTAATCTTTGGTCGCATGGTGGATTTTTGCCAAACGGATTCGGGGGAGTCCTGCTGGCGATGCAAATGGTCATGTTTGCGTTCTTAGGCATTGAAGTGATTGGGGTCACAGCTGGGGAAGCTAAAAATCCGAAGAAAACGATTCGTAAGGCAGTCAACAACGTCTTTTTACGGATCTTGATTTTCTACATCGGTGCGCTATTCGTCATCTTGTCGATTTATCCATGGGATCAAGTCGGACAAAATAACAGTAGCCCATTTGTCTTACTATTTGATCAACTGGGCATTCCGGCAGCTGCCGGCATTATCAACTTCGTTGTCCTGACAGCGGCATTGTCGTCATGTAACTCGGGTATTTTCTCGACGGCACGGATGATGATGAACCTGGCACAAAATGAAGAAGCACCAAAACGGTTCGCGAAGATTTCGAAGAACGGAGTCCCAGCAATCGCAACGATTCTTTCAGGAATCGCGCTGCTCGTCGGCGTCGCCTTAAACTACTTCTTACCGGAAAACGTTTTTGCGATCGTGACGAGTATCGCGACGTTCGGAGCCGTCTGGACATGGGCGATGATTTTGATTTCGCAAATGCGGGCTCGGAAAGTCTATGGTACGGCAGAATTCGGCGTTCCATTTTTCCCGGTCGCGAACTACATCGCCTTGCTCGCACTGGCTGGCGTCATCGTCTTGATGGCGTTTGATGCCAGTACGCGCATTGCGCTCATCGTCGGACCACTTTGGTATGTGATTTTGATTGCGGTCTACTATGCGCGGGGGATGCATAAGCAGACACGACGCTCGTTCGACCGGGCATCAGGGGAATGAATCAGGGAGACCGGCTTCGGCCGGTCTCTTTTGTTCTGTTTCGGCATCAATTTTGCTACACTGAACAAAGATGAAACAAGAGGAGGAACTTACGATGAAAACAATCCATGTCGATGAGTTACAAGAAAAGCTTGAAGCCGGTGAAGCACTTCACGTCGTGGACGTGCGCGAGCAGGATGAATACGACGCGGGTCATATCCCGAACGTCCGTTTTTTACCGATGTCTGAAATCGGTGAACGCTATACAGAGCTGCAAGAAGGTGAAACATACTACCTGATTTGCAAAGCAGGTGGACGCAGCGAGAACGTCGGACGTTTCCTCGAACAGTATGGCTACGACATCGTCAACGTCGAAGGCGGGATGATGAACTGGAAGGGCGATCAAGAAGCGTAAAGCGATAGTGTTCTTTTCTCAAACGTTCTGTTCGCGAAGTTATTCCGCATCACTTTATAGGTAGTCCAAGAAGGTAATTCATGAAAATGGATTACCTTCTTTTTCATTTAGTTGTGAAAAATGACACGTTCTGACCGATATATAGATTAGAACAATGAGTTTACATATCGGGAAGAGGAGTCATGTATGGAACAGACAAAAAAACGAACGATTAGCATCAAGCAGAAACTAATTATTACATCTTTACTCTTATTATTGATTCCATCGTTATTGATTGGTTTTGTTGCATACAATCAAGCGAAACAGAAAATCACAGATCAAATCCTGCAATCTGCGCATGCCGGTGTTGACCGGATGAACGATGAAATCACCAATATCATTGATCCAGTACGACGAGATGTCGCGTTCTTTGCGGACCGGATTGATGGAATGCTCTATCAAAAAGGGAAACAAAATTTAGCATTGAAAGAAAAGATGACAGAATATCTCGATACACATCCGCAAGCAGCAAATATTTATTACGCGACGACGGAAGGTGATATGACTATCTATCCGGAGCAGTCATTTGAAGATGACTATGATCCACGAGAACGTCCGTGGTATCAGGCGGCAGAGGACGCCGGTGGGAAAGTCGTCATTACTGATCCATACGTCGACGCAGCTTCAGGGAAGATGATGGTCACCCTTTCACAAACGGGTGGGAATGGACGTGGCGTCATCGCTGTCGACGTGGATGTCGATCGAATTTCTGAAATTGCTAAAAAAGTTAAAATCGGTCAAGAAGGTTATGTCACGATTCTCGATTCCAATAAGAATTTCGTCACACATCCGACGAAGAAGGCTGGAGAAAAGGCATCTGGAGACTGGGTCACGTCCCTTTATGCCGGAAAAAATGGTCAGTTTTCTTATGAGTTTGAGAATCAAGGAAAGAAAATGGACTATATGACGAACAGTCTGACGGGATGGAAAGTCGCCGGAACACTGTACGATAAAGAAATTGCAAATGAAACATCGGGCATTCTTTGGACGACGCTTGCCGTTATCGCTGGAACGTTCTTGTTAGCAGCTGTCTTACTCTACTTTATTCTCCGTTCGATCCTCCGTCCGTTAAGTCGTTTGACGGAAAGTGCCGATCGGATTAAAGAAGGTGATTTGACGGAGCAAGTCATCGTCGAATCCAATGACGAAATCGGTCAGGTGGCCCAAAGTTTTAATGTCATGGTCACATCACTCCGGTCGATCGTGACGAACCTCGATCAATCGATTGGGCAAGTTGCGGCGTCTTCAGAAGAATTGATGGCGAACGCAGCGCAAACGACAGCAGCTTCCGAGCAAATCGCAGGTTCCGTCCAACAGATGGCAGCAGGTGCTGACCACTCGAAACGTCAACTCGAAGGAAATGCTGTATCACTCCAAGCGATTACGTCAGGTGTCATGCGAATCGCAGAGAGTTCGACGAACGTCTCCGAGCTATCACGGGCAACAGCACTCGAAGCAGAAGACGGAACGATTGCGGTCGGGAAAAATGTGACACAGATGAAAGCGATTGATGCATCGGTCGAAAACTTCGGTGAAGTCATTCAATCCTTGGCTCATCGCTCAAACGAAATCGGAAAGATTGTCGATGTCATCAACGGGATTGCAGCCCAAACGAACTTGCTTGCCTTGAATGCAGCGATCGAAGCAGCACGGGCCGGCGAAAATGGCAAAGGATTTGCGGTCGTCGCGAGTGAAGTTCGGAAGCTAGCCGAACAGTCACAAGAGTCGACAAAACAAATTTCGGGCCTGATTACAAACATCAAGCAGGAAACAGAACGGTCGGTTTCCTTGATGAAAGAAGTATCGCATCATACGAAAGCCGGACTTGAGACGACAGAAGATTCAGCGGAACGTTTCAAGAAAATTATGTTACGGACACAAGAGATGACGCCACGAATCGAAGATGTCACAGCGACGGTCGAAGAAATCGCGGCGAACGTCCAAGAAGTGTCGGCTTCGGCAACGGAAATCGCTCATATTGCGGATGAAAATTCGACAGCATCCGAACGTGTTGCGACGACGACGGAAGAACAGCTCGGTTCGATGGAAGAAATTTCGCAATCCGCGAAAGCATTGTCGGATATGGCAGAAGAACTACAAGAAATGGTGACGCAATTCCGCG
The DNA here is from genome assembly GCF_018618635.1 of Exiguobacterium sp. s102. Lineage (NCBI taxonomy): Bacteria > Bacillati > Bacillota > Bacilli > Caryophanales > Exiguobacterium > Exiguobacterium sp. s102. Next base: position 63,022 of record NZ_JACSML010000006.1, on the reverse strand, counting down.
TTTAAACCAGATGAAGGCGACTACGTCAGCGAAACTGAGCTGGACGTAGTCGCTTTTTTTATTGTGAATTTGCTTGAAGCGATAGGAAAACGGGAAAAATATAAGTGTAGTGTTGAGTCCTAGGAGGTGGAAAGATGGCGCGATTGACAAAGTTGAAAGAATGGCAGGAAGCAGGATTGCTTGATGCAGAAACCGTCGATCGGATTGAAGCGTACGAACACAAACACCAAGTCAAAAAGCGGACGCCCTTACTGTTGATTGTCGGCTTGACGTTTGTCGGCTTGGCCTTACTCAGTTTTTTAGCGGCCAATTGGCAAGTCATTCCGGCATTGGTCAAAATCGGACTCGTTCTTGTCATCATGATCAGTTGTTATGTGCTAGCTGATATTTCCGAACGCCGGACGATTTGGAATCCGGTGGCGTTCCGGATACTCGGGATTCTCGCGTTGCTCGGTGCATTGATTGTCACGGTCCAAAGTTTTCATATGTCGCTTGAAAGCTCATTCATTGCCTGGGTAATCTTTCTTATGGCACTCGGTCATTTTTTCGTTTGGCGTCACGCTGCCTACGCTGTCGTCGCTTTTTTGGCGGGATTGAATATTTTTACGGGAATCGGCAGCTTCGGGAGCGAGTACGCTACGTTTCTAGACTGGACATCATTTGTTTGTTTGATTCTGATATCCGTAGCCTGGTTCTATTTCAGTCAAACGTTTCCATCACTGATTTTTAGCTGGTTGCTCCTCTACTTCGCAGGGTTGGAATTGTTTTTCCTCGTTTCCTACGAAGGTATTCTTTGGCCGATTTGGACTTTATTTTTCCTCGTTCCATTACTGTTACTTGTTCGGGAGGAGCAAAAGCGCCTGCTCCTCTACGCGCTCTATTTAGTCACGGCAGCCATTAACTCACTGGTCTATCTATCTGTCCGCGCAGAAACGACAACTGCTCCGATTTCGCTCGTCGAAGCGATTTTACTTGTACTTGCCGCAGCGGCGGTCGGAAGTTTGATTTATGTACGTTACCGTCCGCTCCTTTTCATCGTCCCGCTCGGTTTGGTCGGACTCTTATGGTTCGAGGAACAAGCGATCTTGATGGCGATTTTAGTTGAAGTGATGGCATTCGTTTATTTGATTGAGCGAGAACGAACCGGTCATCGCTTACTGATTCCGTTCGTTTATTTCATTACCGTTCAACTGACGGTTTACTTCATTTATGCTTGGAATCGTCTGAATATGTCACTCTTTTTCCTAGGCGGGGCCTTACTCGTGTTCTTGATTGCCGGTGTGCTCTGGTGGATGCAACGACGTCGTGAAGGAGGTCAGTCGGCATGAAAAAGTACGGGTTTGCGTTTATTCAGACACTGATTGTTTTGCTTGTCGTACTCAGTTTTTATGCGATTTCGTGGTTCGGAGAGAGTTATCGCTTCCGGGCAGAGCCGTTTGATCCATTTGATCCGATTTACGGGGAGTACGTCGTGTTGCAGTATCCAGATTTAAAACCGGATGCTTCTGTCAAACAAGGACTTGTCTACGTTACGTTTATAACGGAGGAAGATGGATATGCAAGAATTGATAAAATCTCGAATGACCGCTTTTTCGGTTCGGTTGCTGGTGAGTATTACGATGAATACGTGACGATTTCTCAGCTGACTCAATATTATGTCGAACAAGGTACAGGAAAAGGGTATGAGGATGCGGAAAAATTAGAAGTCAAAGCTGATGTTTCGCCATGGGGAACCGTTCGGGCGACGGACTTATTGCTCCGAAACGAGTAAAAAAAACAAAATGAGAGGATGGACCGTTACTAGGTCCTTCCTCTCATTTTTAATATTGTTTCAAGTCATGCCGATTTCTTCATTGCTTCCAGGCGTTTCAAAAAAGTGCATCCGGTTAATGAAAAAACGCCCTAGACAACGAAGAGGTCATCTAGGGCGAGGGTGGTATAAGACTTATTGTGCGTCTTTATCGAACGTGATTCGAGCGATGGCATCGTGTTGGTGAATGGTTTCTTCGTTTCGGCATTCGACGAAGAACGTTGCGATCGCATCCATTTCGTAGAGATCAGCCGCGATTAAGCGGACCATATCTTCGACGAAGCGTGGGTTTTCGTAAGCCATCTCCGTAACACGTTTTTCATCCGGACGTTTGAGGACCGGGTGAAGTGGTGCTGATGCATTTGATTCAGCCGCATCCAGTAATTCTTGTTTCCAGTCAAAGTCATCTGCCTCGTCACGAAGCGATGCTTCCATCGTGACGTAACCACGTTGATTATGGGCACTGTACTCACTGATTTCTTTTGAACATGGGCAGAGTGTCGTGACATTGATCGTTAACCCGACCGTCAACGTTGCTTCATTCGTTTCCGTATCGACACTGACCGTTTGCCAGACTTCGGCATTCATCAGACCGCTGAGTCCAGTTGCCGGTGCTTTACGCGTGAAGAACCATGGGTAGCGAATCGTTAATTGACCTTCAGACTGCTCCATCCGCTCGGCTAAATCGCGCGCGAACTGAATCAGTGATTCGTTCGTGACGACCCATCCTTCTTGATGGTACTGATCGAGTTGCTCCGTTAAGCGACTCATGTTGATGCCTTTACGGTCTTGAACGAGTGATGTCGAAAGCTCGAACGTCGCGACAGTGGCCTGCGTTTTGTCACCATCTTGGATGACGACAGGATGTTTGACGTTTGAAATACCGACTGCATCAAGTGCAAACAAGAAATTCTTTGGTGTATTTTGAAGATCAACCATTTTATCTTTTTCAGTAGGTTTTGTTCCTTTAACAGGGGGAACAGAACCGAAAAGCTTATGACGCTCTTCTTTTGTTGGTAGTGTAATCGGGTAGGTAGACATTTCAATTGGCCCCTTTGTCCTTTTGTATTTTATCAATAGTAATAACATGACAGGAATGCTAGAGACGAGCAACTCTGATGATTCCGCAAATGTGTTTGCACTATGTTGAACTGTTGATATGAATTTTATCATGAACTGCTAGCAAAACGAAACTAGCAAGGCTCAGAATCAACAGTTTGCTAAACTCATCATAAGGGACACTTGCAAGTCTGTACTGAATCGGATAGTATATGTTCATATGAACGCGTAAATCTTTTTTTAGTTAATGCCTTTGTGAAACTTATAAGATAGGAAGGAATGAAGTAGATGGATTGGCAGTTAGTACTACAATATGCCTGGGTAGTCGTCGTTTTAATCGCACTCGAAGGACTACTTTCAGCAGATAATGCACTCGTCCTCGCCGTCATGGTAAAACACTTACCAGGCGAACAACAGAAAAAGGCTTTATTTTATGGTTTGGCAGGAGCGTTCGTCCTCCGCTTCGCGGCATTGTTCGCGATTTCGTTCCTCGTTGATATTTGGCAGATTCAAGCACTTGGTGCAGCATACCTGCTTATCATGGGGTTACGGCATATTTATAAAACGGTCAAGGCACGACGGCTCGGTGAAAACCATGGGGCAGACAGTGAGCTCGATCAAGAACCGAAATCGGATGAGCCCGTCTCAAAAGCGGAGTTTTGGAAAACAGTCGCTAAAATTGAATTCGCCGATCTTGCATTCGCCGTCGATTCGATTCTTGCAGCGGTCGCACTCGCCGTCGCATTACCTGACTGGGGGACAAATGAAATTGGTGGATTGAATGCCGGACATTTCGTCGTCATCCTGACAGGTGGTTTGATGGGTGTCGTCTTGATGCGTTTCGCAGCGCGCGTCTTCGTCAGACTACTCGCAGAACGTCCTGGACTTGAAACAGCGGCATTCGCAATCGTCGCTTGGGTCGGAGTCAAGCTCGCCGTTCTTGCCCTTGAGCATCCGAAATATCACGCATCGATTGAAGGAACAATCTTTGAAGCGATGAAGTTACCGGAAGGCTTTGCTCACAGTACGCCATGGCAAGCGTTCTTCTGGACGGTCATGGTCGGTCTCGCAGTTTGGGGTTGGTTCTCTTCACCGAAAACAAAACCAAATCCAGATGCTGAGAAAAAAGTGGATCAACATCTTTAAGCGAAAGGCTCTCCGACTGGAGGGTCTTTTTTAGTGTGAACTCCGAAAAAAGGGGGAAGATAGAAACACAAGGTTCAAGCTTCCGTCTTTTTCTTTTACAGGTACAAAGATTATAATGAACCTAGTGAACAAAAAGGGGATTCGTTTTTATGGATATTGGATTAATTACGCAGTATGCGACGGTCGGGCTCGTCCTGATCATCTTACAAGGATTGCTGTCGGCTGATAATGCGATGGTCATGGCGGTACTCGTTCGTCCTTTACCGGACGATCAACGAAAAAAAGCGTTGTTTTACGGACTAATCGGGGCACTCGTCCTTCGTTTCATCGCGATTTTCTTTGCGTCGTACTTAGCGACTGTTTGGGAGTTACAGGCACTTGGTGCAGCGTACCTCTTTTATGTCGCCTTTAAAGGAATCGTCGAGGCACGATCAAACAAACATCAAATACCGGATGCGATGGCATCCAAAAAAGAATCGCCGAATTTTTGGTGGACGGTCGTCAAGGTCGAATTATCTGATTTAGCGTTTGCCGTCGATTCGACACTCGCGGCCGTTGCCATGGCGACGACATTACCGATGGTCGGCGGGATGATTGGTGGACTGAACACGGGACAATTTTGGGTCGTCTTCTTCAGTGGGATCATCGGACTTGTCATCATGCGATATTTCGCAAGCTGGTTCGTTGTTTTACTCCAAAAACGACCAGGGATTGAAGAAGCAGCATTTTGGCTCGTCGCTTGGGTCGGGGTTAAGCTCGTCATCATGACGCTTGCACACCCGACCATTCATGTCTTACCGCACGAGTTTCCGGAAAGCACGCTCTGGCAGACGATTTTCTGGGTCGTTCTCGGACTGATTCTTGTCATCGGCTGGTTCAGAAGTGGTGTCAAAGAAGAAAAATAATACAAAAATTGGACAGGGTCACAACTCCTCTGTCCTTTTTGATTTTGGGGGAGATTTCATGCAAAACGGTAACTTTATTCGAATGCTGACACGGATGCAGAACGTACCACGTTGGGATGAGTATGCTCCGCGTTTTCAAGACAACGCCGCAAGTCATAGTTTTCGCGTCGCTCTATTTAGTTTAATGGCGAGCTATATCGAACAAGAGCAGCAACCCGTTGAAATCGATCGCCTGCGCTTATTAGGAAAGGCACTGTTTCACGATATGAACGAAGTGATCACCGGTCCAATCAAACACCGGACGAAAAAAGAGCCGACACTTCATGATCACATTCAGGCGATGGAGCAACAGGCGAGTGAGAAACTCGTCGCCTTATTGTCAAAATCGCTTCAAACAGAATTTACAGACTATCTCGTCCATGCCGAAGATGACACGATTGAAGGGCAAATCGTTAAAGCGATCGATACGTTCGACGCGATGTTGTTCGCAAGACGGGAAGCACGGATGACGGCGTCACCGTTCTTTGAAGCAAAAACGCTTGAACTGAAAAACTATTTACTCGAACACCCGTTACATGCCATCCGTCGCTTGACGACATCCGTCTTTGCCGAAGACGAGATGGCACATTTCATTGACAATGCATTGATGATGGATACGATTCGACGCTGGAAAGGGCGCTTCAATACGATTGATGACAATGACGCGACACATGCGTTTCGGGCGGCTTCCCTCGGCTTGTTCAACGGTCTGATCGAGTCGAAAAAGTACGGGGTTACGATCGATACGGCTGAAGTCGTTTCGCGTTTGCTCTGTCACGATTTAGTCGAAGGGACGACAGGGGACGTCCTCGGACCGGTCAAACATGCGACGCCGGTCACGGCAGCTGCCTTTGAGGCCTATGAACGGGCAGAAGGGGAGGCGTTGATTGGATTATTACCTGACGTGATGCGAACAGAATTTTATCGTTTTCTCGTCGAAGCGAAAGATGATACGTATGAAGGACAGATGGTAGACGTCGTCGATAAGCTCGATGCGTTGATTAAAATGAACATGGAGCGCAAGTTGAACGGAGTGGAATATGAGACAGGCTACCGGGCGCAACTGAAGAAAGTCCAGACGGCGTACGAAAATCCATCTGTCGTCTTTTTCCTCGCCTATGTCTTGCACGACTTGGATTACGTAACGACTTAAGGAGGAAATCGGATGGCAGATGTTTCACTCGTGAAAACGAAACGACTTACCTTGATTTTAATTTTAGGCTCATTGGCAGCACTCGGTCCGCTCTCGATTGACATGTATTTACCTGCTTTCCCCGACATGTCCCGTTCATTCGGGGCGAGTGCGTCGATGATTCAATTGAGTTTGACGGCATGTATGCTTGGCATGGCGCTCGGTCAATTGATTGTCGGACCGCTTAGCGATGTCCGCGGACGGAAACGTCCCTTAATGCTCGCACTCGTCGCCTATCTCCTCGCCTCGCTTGCATGTGCGTTTGCTCCGACGATCGAAGTGTTGATTGCACTTCGTTTTGTGCAAGGGGCGGCTGGTGCTTCCGGCATCGTCATTTCGCGCGCGATCGTTCGTGATTTGTTTGAAGGACCGGAATTGACGAAGTTCTTTGCTGCTTTATCTCTTGTTAACGGGACGGCTCCGATTTTAGCACCAGTCATCGGTGGACAAATTTTACGTTTCGGTGATTGGCATGTGGTGTTCTATTTACTGGCCATCTTAAGTACGATGATGCTGCTTGCCGTTGCTTTCCGGTTACCGGAAACACTGCCGGTGCATCACCGGGTCGAAGGGAATCTCGCGACGACGGTTCGGACGTTCGGTCGTTTATTGACGGACCGCGTGTTCATCGGTTACGCCTTTGCACAAGCGTTCGTCATGGGTGCGATGTTCGCCTATATCTCCGGTTCGCCGTTCGTTTTACAAAACATTTACGGTGCGAGTCCGCAACAGTTTAGTTTCCTGTTCGGCTTGAACGGGATTGGAATCATCATCGCGGCTCAAATCGCAGGACGACTGGCCGGTCGCGTCGATAGTGAGAAATTGATGCGGATTGCCTTAATGATTGTTGCGACGGCAAGCATCTTGTTGTTCCTCGGCTTGACCTTATCCGATGCCTTGATTTTTGTCATGATTCCACTTTTCTTCGTTGTGTCGAGCGTCGGTCTGATTTCAACGCTTGGTTTTACACTTGCGATGCAAAACTACGGGAAGACGGCAGGGAGCGCATCTGCTTTGCTCGGTCTCTTGCCGATGCTCGTCGGTTCACTCGTTTCACCACTCGTCGGAATCATGGGCGAGGACTCGGCTTTACCGATGGGGTTGATTATCATGACACTTGATTGTGCAGCACTCGTCATCTACTATGTTTTGATTGTTAAACGGAAAAAGTAAACGGATTAAAACCGAGGAGCATTGCTCTTCGGTTTTTTTGTTTATCCGCATGAAAAATGGAAAAAGGAAATTGGTTTTTGAAACCATTTCCAAAAACTAGCGTACATAAAACTGAACGGATTAAACAGGAAAGGAGCACGAAGATGAGAAAACGACGTCAACCTGTCGCGGCCACGCCAAGTCAAGGAGCACTCGAAAGTTTGCTAGCGCGTCATTACGCGGCACAGAAAAAGTATGCACGGCGTTTGCAAGAAGACACCAGTCCGCGTGAGCGTGAGCTGGCACACCTGCTGTATGAAGAAAACCGGCATGAATACAAACGGATTTATCATCAGCTTTATGGCTCGAGTGCTTTTATCGAGGTGACAGAAGATGGACGTTAGTACGTTGTATCTCTATGCACTGGCAGCAGCAGGATGTGGCGTTTTGTTATCGGTCGTGTTCTCGGACCTGGTTCCGGGCGTCGATCAAATTTTTCATCCGACGTTGATTTTATCATTCGTCATTTTAACGTCGGCTTTCGGATTCGGACTTGAGCATTTAACAGCCATGAGCTCATTGATGATCTTATTGCTCAGTGGATTCATCAGTCTTATTTTGACGACCTTAGTGCACTTGTTCATTTTTGTACCGCTTGCCGAAGCCGAGCAGTCGCTGGGTTTTTCCGAGCAGATGCTAGAAGGAAGAAGTGCAACGGTCATTTTATCGATCCCGAGTGACGGATATGGAGAAATTTTAGTCGATGATGTCTCCGGACGGATTTCAAAATCAGCCGTTTTATTTGAAGGACCGCCACTCGATCAAGGAACGAAAGTCATCATCATTGAAATCAAACAAGGGGTGGCGCACGTCATGACCTACCCGAACCAATGGAAAGAGGAGATGTTTACGTGAATCCAGTTATTATTGTGGCGATTATCGCCGGCGCGCTCATTTTAGCGCTTGTTGCTCTATTTATCACGAAGTATCGGACAGTTGGGCCAGAAGAAGCGTTAATCGTGTCGGGGAGTTATCTCGGAAATAGTCCAAGTGTCAATACGGATGAATCCGGTAACCGCGTTAAAATCATTCGCGGTGGCGGGGCATTCATCTTGCCTGTCTTCCAACAGGCGACACCGCTCAGTTTACTGTCGAGCAAGCTCGAAGTAACAACGCCTGAAGTTTATACGGAACAAGGTGTTCCGGTCATGGCGGATGGAACGGCAATCATTAAAATCGGCAGCTCGATTTCGGAAATCGCGACGGCAGCCGAGCAATTCCTCGGGAAATCAAAGGAAGACCGTGAAAGTGAGGCGCGGGAAGTCCTCGAAGGTCACTTGCGGTCGATTCTTGGATCGATGACGGTCGAAGAAATCTATAAGAACCGCGATAAATTTTCGCAAGAAGTGCAACGTGTCGCGTCACAAGATCTCGCGAAAATGGGACTGATCATCGTCTCGTTCACGATTAAAGATGTCCGCGATAAAAACGGTTATCTCGAATCACTCGGGAAACCACGCATCGCGCAAGTACGCCGTGACGCTGATATCGCGACGGCGGATGCTGAAAAAGAAACGCGGATCAAACGGGCAGAAGCTTCAAAAGATGCGAAAAAAGCAGAGCTCGAGCGCGCGACTGAAATCGCGGAAGCGGAAAAAGAAAACCAGCTGAAGATGGCAGACTATCGTCGCGAACAAGACATCGCGAAGGCGAAAGCCGACCAAGCCTACGACTTAGAAAATGCACGCGCGCAACAAGAAGTCACAGAGCAACAAATGCAAATCAAAATCATCGAACGGCAAAAACAAATCGAACTCGAAGAACGTGAAATTCTCCGTCGCGAGAAACAGTACGACGCAGAAGTTAAAAAACGTGCCGATGCCGATCGGTACTCGATCGAACAGGCAGCACAAGCGGACCGGGCGAAACAATATGCAGAAGCCGATGCGACGAAATACCGGATTGAAGCGTCAGCGAAGGCCGATGCGGAACGGATTCGCCTTGATGGTCTCGCAAAAGCCGACGCCGAGCGGGCACAAGGGGAAACCGAGGCGGACATCATCCGCCTGAAAGGTCTTGCGGAAGCAGAAGCAAAAGAGAAGATTGCCCAAGCCTTCGAACAATTCGGACAAGCGGCGATTCTCGACATGGTCATTCGCATGATGCCGGAGTATGCGAAAGAAATCGCAGCACCACTCGGTAACATCGACAAGATCACGGTCGTCGATACAGGGAACGGTGAAGGTGGCGGTGCGAACCGTGTGACGGGTTATGCGACGGACTTGATGGCGTCACTCCAAGAGACGTTGAAGGCTTCTTCCGGAATCGATGTCAAAGAATTGATTGAGAATTTTTCTGGAAAAGGGACAGCCAAACCGTTGACGGTCAACTTGAATCAAGGCGAACCGGTAGCGACGGGAGCGAAAACAGAAGGATAAGAAGATTGATTGGTTATTCGAAAAAAAGCGACTCGTACACTTCATGTGTGCGAGTCGCTTCAGCATATAGATAACGTAGTAGGGGGATAAAACCTTCTTCCATCTAAAGACTGTAGACAAAGTGCTATCGGGAGATAAAGCGTCTTTATTCGTTGCTTTCCTCGGGCGAGGCGCAAGCCGTTGCTCCTTGGTCCTAACGGACAACGAGCAGGGTCTTGCCTGCCTCTGAAAGTGCGTTAAAAACGCACTTTTTCCCGTAGGAGTCAACGAAACGTGACGCTTTTTAGATAATACCGTGACGGAAAGCCGGGCATGAAGACGGTTTAGAGCGCATCCGTCTCGAATCGCTTTGAAGACGAGGCGAGACAGGGAAGCGCGACACAACAGCAGACCGAAGAAAAACCTTCACTTCTCATAAGTAGTTGCCTACAACCTAAAGACTCGCTCACTCATTCGAGTGGCGAGTCTTTTTTTATTAAAAAGAAAAATAAATGCACTTAAGCCGGTAAATCATACGCGATGACGATGAGACCCGGTCCTGTATGGGAACCGATGGCAGCACCAGCGAATGTAATGAGGATCTCACTCGGATGAAAGTGGGCTTCAATCAATTGTTTGAGCATCTCGGCCCGTTCAATCGAGTCACCGTGACCGATGATGATGCGGTGTCCGTCAATCATCGGACGCGCTTCTTCCATCCATTCGACGATCCGGTTCATGACCTTTTTCTGACCACGAATCTTTTCTTTCGGGATCAACTTACCGTCTTCGACCGTCAAGAGCGGCAGAATCGATAATAATCCACCGATGAAGGCACTCGCACGTGACACACGACCACCACGCATCAGGTACTCGAGTGATTCAACCGTGAACAAGTGACGGATCGAATTCACTTTTTGTTCTGCATAGGCTTTTGTTTCGTCAAACGTATGTGTTTTCGCGAAGGTCGCGACATCAAGGACGAAGAGTCCTTGACCGGTCGATGCTGTTTTCGTATCAATGACGGCGTACGGAACATCGGGATATTGTTCGGCGAGTTCTTCTGCGAGCATCGTTGCCGTTTGATAGGTGCCGGATAGATCACTTGAAAAAGCGAGATAGAGGAACGGTTCCCCTTGTTCGAAGTGTGCTTTGAAGACTTCCGCGATCCGCGTGACCTCGACTTGGAAAGTTTTTGGCGCAGCACCGTCACGCATTTTAGCATAGAGCTCCTCCGGCGAAATCGTTTCGCCGTCAAAATACGTGTCGTCTCCAATCAATACACCGAACGGCATGATTGTGATGTCATGGGCATCTAATAATTCTTGCGGTGCATCGGCACCACTATCGGTAATGAATCGTACCATTGCGTTCTCTCCTTTACTTACCTAGGGCTTTTTCGTTTCGTTCGAGCATCCGGCCCAGGTTTACACCGAATCGTTCATTTTCGACTTCATCGAGGACGGACGGGACTAAATTTGTGCCGAGTGCCATCAAGGCACGGTAAGCACGGAGTAAACACTGTTCGACCGTAAGCGGAAGTTGAAGTAACTCCTCAAGAGAGGCCATTGTGTCCGGAATGATGACAGGATACGTGAATTTTGTTTCCTCGCCTTGCAGGGCGGCTTCATAAAAGTCGCGCACGAGTGCTGCGCGCTTACTCCCGCTTCCGTTGACACATAAATAAATCTGAACGGCGACCCCCCCGCGGACACGTCGTTGCGAAATCCCGGCGAACTTTTTACCGAATATCGAAAGGTCGTAAGAGCCGGGGCAATATGAGCCGACGACTTCGCCAGCGACGATCGCATCGGTTTCGTCTCTGAACATGTGCTGCACAAGGGCGAGCATCGCTTCGTAGCCGCTGTCGATATCAATGCCGCCCCGTTCTGGTAGGACAAGCGAAATGTTCAAGACACCTGCATCGAGGACGACCGCGAGTCCGCCCGAATTTCGGACGACGGGGTGAAAGCCGTGTGTATTCAAGACGTCGATTCCTTCTGTTAAGTGAGGCAGACGGGCATCTTGAATCCCGAGGACGACCGTTTCGTGGTGCACCCAAGAACGAAGTGCCGCACCTTCTGTTGCGACGGAGGCACAAAGCGTGTCGTCCATCGCGAACGATTGGGTGGCATGAAATGTCGTTCCGAGTGACGTTTGATCAAAAATACGATATTGTTCTTGTTTTAAGAGTTCGATTCCCATTGGCTCGTTCCTTTTTTTGTAGATTTGCGACATCATTATAGCATAGCCAGTGTAAACTTTATGTAAGAAGCGGATAGTCTGACAGGAACAGACTGCCCCTAAATTGAAAACAACGAAGAGAACGACCAGATGAAGGGGAGAATGACATGTATCAGTCACTAGGTCAATTAAGAGAAACTAAGGTCTTTAAAGATCCGGTTCATCGTTATATTTATGTCAGCGACCAATTGATTTGGCAACTGATTGGAACAAAGGAGTTTCAACGGCTTCGCAGGGTCAAACAACTCGGGACATCCTTTTTGACGTTTCACGGAGCGGAGCATACACGGTTTCATCATTCGCTTGGTGTGTATGAGATTACACGCCAACTGATTGACGTCTTTAACGGTCGTGCTGACTGGGATGACCAATACCGCGAGCTGACGCTCGTCGCAGCCTTGCTTCATGACGTCGGGCACGGACCCTTTTCCCATGCCTTCGAAAATGTCTTTGGTGTCGATCACGAGGAGTGGACGGAACGAATCATTCTCGGGGATACGGAAATCAAACGAGTCCTCGATCAAGTTGGCGAAGGCTTTGCGGAAGAAGTCGCCTCCGTCATCAATAAGACGCATCCGAACCAGTTGCTCGTGACGATGATCAGTTCGCAACTCGACGTCGACCGGATGGATTACTTATTGCGTGACGCCCATTTCGCCGGTGTCAGTTACGGGAAGTTTGATTTAGAACGCATGTTGCGTGTCTTACGTCCCGCACACAATCAGATGGTCGTCAAACAATCAGGCATGCACTCGATTGAAGACTACATCATGCGCCGGTATCAGATGTACTGGCAAGTCTATCTGCACCCGGTCACACGATCGAGCGATTACTTATTAAAAGCGATTCTCGAGCGGGCGAAGGAACTGTATACCTCGGGTTATGTGTTTGACATCCATCCGGTTCATTTGATTCCGTTATTTGACCAAACGATGGCGTTGAAGAATTACCTCGCGCTTGATGAAACGATTGTTTATTTCTATTTCCAACAATGGATGGAAGAACACGATGCGATTCTTAGTGACTTGTCACGTCGGTTCGTCAATCGAAAATTATTTAAGTACGTCGACTACCCACCAGAAAAGCGGGAAGCAATCCATGAAAAACTAGCAGAACTGTTCAATAAAATCGGACTCGATCCGGCATATTACTTGTTAGAAGATAAATTAAGTCGCCTTCCGTATGATTTATATGGAGAGAACGGAGAAATCAGTAAACAGCCGATCATGCTCCAAATGAAAGACGGGCAGAAAAAAGAAATCTCACAAGTCTCCCCACTCGTCGAAGCGATCGCGAATTCAAGACAGACGGATGAAAAGTTGTTTTATCCGCAAGAAATCTTGTATGACTTACGTGAGTTCGCTAATGAAAAGATGCAGATTGATCAACTGTTGCTCGGAGGATACTCAAATGAAACGAGTCATTGAGCAGATTTTAGAACAGGTCGGGTTGTCCGGAATTGAGACGGAAGTTTTACCCGGGGCGACCTCGTCGCTCGTCGTACGGGCGGGCGACAGTGTTATCCGAATCCATACGAATCCAAACTGGTTGCAACAAGAACAGGACCTCGTCGCGCACGAGGTCTTTGCGCTAAAGACGGCGGGGCCGCTTGCACCGCGCGTCCTCAAGTATCAAGAAGCGTGGATCGGCGAGATTCCACCTTGGCTTCAGATGACGTATGTCCAAGGGGTGGTGCAACTTACGCCACTTGACGATCTGTATGTGGAGCGACTGGCACGGACGTTAGTCGCAATTCATCGCTTACCGGTCCCAAAAACTTCGTATGTATATAAACCCTATAGTAAAACCCGTGTCGTTCCGACCTGGGCAACCGAAATCGCCGCCTGGGACTGGGCAAGTGCACCAGCACCAGCGCCTAGTGAACAGATTCGATTCATCCATCGTGATTTCCATCCGGTTAATGTGTTATACGATTTAGGGGAAAAGTATAACGTAGTTGATTGGGTGAGTGCATGTGTTGGACCGATTGAAGCAGACGTGGCGCATTGCCGGCTGAACCTTGCTTTACTCGAGTCCGTCGAAGTTGCGGACCGGTTTTTAAAATTTTATCAGGCGATGAGCGGGCTTACTTACGATCGGAGATGGGACTTAAATGCTGTTTTCGATTTTGGACCCGAAACAATTACTGTATATCCGGGGTGGGAAGCATATGGAAAGCGAAACCTCAGTCAGGACAATGTTCGGAAACGCCTGGAAAACTTTGTCTTGAAAGTTTATGAAAATAACGAAAGCGGTTACTAAATGAACTTTACCTATTGCAGTTCTGACGAATGTTGATTATTCTAGTACTTGGGACAGAGATTAAACGTCAGACATCGTACTTATGTACAACTGATAAACAACTAATAGATTGAGGGGTACTTCATGAAATATTTAATCGCGTTACTCGGACTGGTCGTCGTTTTTGGACTAGCTCTACTCGTCAGCAGCAATCGTAAAAGTATCAAATTGAAACCGCTTGCGGTCATGCTAGTGCTTCAGCTCGTTCTCGGATTCATCTTATTGAACACGTCGTTCGGTTATATTATCATCCGCGGTGTAGCGAGTGTCTTTGAAAAGTTACTTGGTTATGCAGCAATCGGAATTAACTTTGTCTTTGGTGGACTTGCGAATGAAGGGGCACAGCCATTCTTCATCAACGTTCTTCTTCCTATTGTCTTTATCTCAGCATTAATCGGAATTTTACAGTTCACGAAAATCCTCCCGCTCTTAATGCGCGGAATCGGATTTGTCTTGTCGAAGATTAACGGCATGGGACAACTTGAATCATACAACGCCGTCGCCTCGGCAGCGATCGGTCAATCTGAAGTCTTCATCACAGTCAAAAAACAAATCGGTAAATTACCGGCAAACCGTCTCTATACATTGTGTGCTTCGGCGATGTCGACCGTTTCAATGTCAATCGTCGGTGCTTACATGACAATGGTGGAACCGAAATATGTCGTTACGGCCATCGTCTTAAACCTCTTTGGTGGATTTATGATTGTTTCAATCATCAATCCGTATACGGTCGATCCAAACGAAGATATCTTAGAAATCGTCGAAGAGAAACAAACGTTCTTCGAGATGCTCGGCGAATACATCTTGGATGGATTTAAAGTCGCAATCATCGTCGGTGCGATGTTAATCGGATACAACGCATTGATTGGGATGGTCAACGACATCTTCTTGATGGTTCTTGGTATCTCGTTCCAAGAAATTCTCGGGTACATCTTTGCGCCATTCGCTTTTATCATGGGTGTTCCATGGGCAGAAGCAGTCAGTGCTGGTAGCATCATGGCAACGAAATTGATCACGAACGAATTCGTCGCGATGCTCAGTCTTCCTGAGTACACGAAAGAATTCTCAGAGCGTACACTCGGAATCGTATCGGTCTTCTTGATTTCATTCGCGAACTTCTCGTCAATCGGGATCATCGCGGGTGCAGTTAAAGGACTCGACGATCGCCAAGGCAGTGTCGCTGCGAGCTTCGGTCTTAAATTATTGTACGGTGCGACGCTCGTCAGTGTTCTGACAGCAATCGTCGTCAGTGTCATCATCTAATGAGAACTTAACATGCCCGCTGACATCTTTGTCGGCGGGTATTTTAGATTGTGGAAAAAGTCGATATTGGGAACTGCAAGCGTTTTTATTCGTTGCTTTCCTCGGTCTTGCCTGCCTCTGAAAGTGCGTTAAAAACGCACTTTTTCCCGTAGGAGTCAACGAACCGTGACGCTTTTTAGGGAATACCATGTGGGAAATCAGGAAAGACGGTTTAGAGTACAATCTGTCTCGATATCGCATGTTCGCGCTTCATAAGAGTTTTTCTACCCGCTGACATTTTTGTCGGCGGGTATTTTAGATTGTAGAAAAAAATTGTGGACCAGACAAGCGTCATCTATTTTCGTTGCTCTCTCCAGGCTTACCTGGAAAGCGAGGATGTCGGAAACATCCGCCACAAGAATTGATTTGGTTAGACTCATCTTGGTTTGCGGAGAAGGGGATGGTGGAATTGGTTAATACATCATTTTAGCGACTTTCGAGAAAGGGAGATGCTGAACGTGCTATTTATGTTGATCGTTAAAGGATCAAAGCGTGCAGAAGCGGGTGAGCGTCCAAGTCCTGAGCTTATGGAAGCGATGTCCGAGTACAATCAAGCGTTACGCGATGCAGGGGTACATGTGATGGCGAAAGGACTCTATCCGAGCTCGAACGGGATGCGCTTTTCTTATCGTGGACCTGGAGATCGACCGATCGTTACGGAAGGACCATTCATGCAAATAGAGGAATTGATTGCTGGATTTATTTTGATCGATGTCGCGTCACGAAAAGAAGCAATCGACTGGGCACTACGGATGCCGGATCCGCAAGGGCACGGTGAAGGGGAAATTGAACTACGACAAGTGTTTGATTGAAAGTAAGCAAACTAAAACATGACGATGAATCCAGCATGCCTGACGGCGCACGGGATTCATCGTCATGTTGATTTTTGAAATCATTGATGGGAAGCAATCCCCACGCGCTTACGACTGAAGAGATGTTCGTTATAGGCTTCAAAAGCAAAACGGGCGACGTTGCGGCGAGGAATCGGTCCTGTCTCCTGTGTGAAGCGGGGTGCTTCAATTAAGAGATCATTGATTTCATCGTCTTCCGTCAATTGAGTCGGACAGATGACAGTGAAGTCAACGTCAGCATCCTTTAATGTCAAATAAGCTTTCAAATGATCTTCAGCAGCCACTGTCGAACGGCGGCGCGATTCGCTTGACTGGAAGCGGTACTTCCCGGGTTCTTCTGAGGCATCGAGAATGCCAGCCGTCCCGATGAAGATGATCCGTTCGATCTGTTGTTCCTTCATTTTCGTGACGAGATGGGGAATCGCTGTTGAAAGAACATGTTGCTGATCCGTACCAAGACAACTGAAGACGGCAGATGAACCTTGAATGACGTTCTCTAAATCTGTTACTTCCGTTGCATCTCCTTGAATGATCGTCAATTGCGGGTGCTCCGGTAACATGTGATCGGTCGAGCGGACGAGCGCACGGACATTGTGACCGGCTTGTAACAATAAATCGAGCAATGGGCGCCCTGTCCGTCCCGTTGCCCCTAAAAGGCTAAGCGTTGCCATCATAATTCATCCTCTCTCGTTCATGGTGTTATAGGTATAAGAAAGAAGATGGTCGAGCAACACGCATCGTCCATCCTTTTTTAGTTCCTTATTTATCGGCAAACATGACGCCTGCTTGTCCATAGTCCGTCTTTTCCATTTCTTCGATGAAGACGGTAATGTTTTCTTTTGGAGCATTGACTGTTTCTGAAACAGCTTCTGTTACTTTTTCGATCAGTGCACGTTTTTGTTCGACAGTCCGTCCTGAAAGCATTTTAACGGTAACGTAAGGCATAAATCGTTCCTCCTAAAAACATAATGGCAATACGCCCTCAGTATACCGTATGGAGCAGGGGGGCCGTCAAACAGCGACATCGAAACACGAAAAGACGGGTATAAGACAGGAGTGGGGGCATGTAAAAGAGAAGTAGTCGAGAGGAAAACTTAGGATGAAGAGGTGACACCAATGGAAATGGAATCTGTTATACGAAAAAAGATTCATACATTGCTTATTTTCGACCGGGCATTACCAGAGGACACGACGTATCCACTATCGGGGACGAAGGGTTTGGAAGTCGCAGAAGTTATTTTTGATGAAAGCATTCCGTTTGGTCGACTTGTGACGGATAAAGAATTAGCGGCACTCGTCGGTACGCCGGAAGCGAAACGGTATGGAATGGTGACGTTACTTGAAGAGGATGACCGCTTTAAGCCCTTGTTCCAAAATCGGAAGTTACCGCCTGAGATTGAAACAGAAGTCGAGGAGCGTGTCCGGGAGCTTGCTAAACAACTGCGGGCGATTCGGTCTCGTTGCTCGTCGCTTGAACGCGTGATTTTGTTTGGTCGTGCGGCACAGACACTTTACGACCGGGCATTGACACGCTTGGAAGAATCAAATCCACCTGTGCATGAAGAATTGACCTCACTTGAATGTCTCCGTCTGCCGACGATTCGGCGTGTGACGAAAGAACAGCTGGAACAAGTGAAACGCTAAGCGGGACTTGCGTCAGCAGTTGAATGCGGTATGATAGAGGCAACAGCTGTAAAAGGGGTCGAGTAAAGATGGAAAAGAAGATTAACTTCAATATCATTTCAGATAATTCAACAGACGGACATGGTGGATTTGGCGTCGGGACACTCAGTTTGAACAGTATGTCACCGGTCATCATCTCGCCAGAGGACGGCGAAGCATACATCGATATGGGTGCCATGCATGCGAAAGCAGCAATTGAGAAGCGGATTAAGTTCACGACGGATCGAGCGGACGCACCGAATGGGAAACTGTACTGGATCGTTTGGGTCACGGTAGGACGTAAGTCAGAAGGGTTTTATTATGGAGGCGTCGCAGCATGCGATTTATTAGTCGATGTCGAAACACGGCGCGGGTTTAAAATCTTAGCCGATCACGTCAATAAGATGGACAAGTCACTCAAGGGACGCATCGTCGTCGATCAGATGGACGATACGTCAAAAGGACTGCTTCGTGAATTCCTGATGACACATAAACCGGAAATGTGGGCGAACGCAGAGCCTGAGTTACATGATGCACTCGCATAACTAAAAAAATCGCCGTCTCCTAGGAGGCGGCGATTTTTTATCATGATTTTAAAGTGATGACAACGATTTCGGGACGATTGAACAACCGAAACGGGAAGAGACTGTTGCCAAGACCGCGACTGACGATGAGTTGTGTCGTATCCACTGTATATTGACCGGCCGTCCGTTTCGGGAAAAATCCTTGTCCAGGTGCATACAAGCCATCTGTGAAGGGAAGTCGGATTTGACCGCCGTGAGCATGACCGGACAGAACGAGATCAATTTGCCGCTCCGCATAGAGCGGTACATATTCCGGACGATGGGCGAGTAAGAGTTGAAACGTCGATCGATCGACAGCTTCTTGTGCGGAGGCGAGGCTTTTCCGAGTTCCGTCAGACTCTTGGAGACCTTCGCTCCAGCGTGTCGTCGTTGGGTCGTCGATGCCGAGTAGAGCAATGTTTGCACCGTTATATTCGAGCGGGACTGCCGTATTCCGTAAAATTTGTACACCAATCGCTTCGAGTTTTGGTAAAAGGGTCAAGTTGCGACGAACTTCATGGTTTCCCGTGACGAAATAGACAGGATAGTCCGCAGTCAATTGTTTCATCAAAGTCAGCGCAGCGGCTTCTCCGTTTCGGCGAGAGTCGATTAAATCCCCGGTCATCACGATGAGGTCAGGCTGTGCTTGAGTAATTTTTTTGAGTAGCTTCGTTTGTTTTGGATCGAAGGATTTCCCATGTAAGTCAGCGATTTGGACGACTGTATAGTCATCGAATGCTTTTGGCAGTCGTTCTGTTTCAATCGTGATTGCGGTCGTTTCAATCACATTATTTTCTTGATATAAAAACCAACCGCCTATGACAAGAACCCCTAATGAAACGAACCAGCGTTTTCTGACGCGCAAGACCTCACTCCTCTCTTCACTAAGCATACCAAAAAGGCACCTCAGTCCGCATCGCGGAAGAGGTGCCTGACATGATTATGCTTCTTTTTTTAAATCATCAGATGCTTTCTTTTCTTCAGGTTCGTTATACAAATCAATGAACAAGGCAATGACCATCATCCCGACAACGAAGATGAACGGGAAGGCGGCTAAAATCGCGGCAGCTTGGAGAGCACTCAGCCCACCGGCATAAAGTAAAACAGCTGCGATTGAAGACTGGATGACACCCCATGTCAATTTGATTCGAAGGCTTGGCATCAAGCTACCGCCTGAAGAGAGCATTCCGAGTACGTATGTTGCTGAGTCAGCTGACGTAATGAAGAATGTCGTAATCAAGAAGACAGCTACGATACTAAGAATCGTACCAAGTGTACCAAATGTCTCGAACAAGGCGAACATACCTGTTTCGACACCTTTATCGTTAACTGTATCAATTAAGTTTACGCTGTTGAAAAGTTCGTTCCAGATTGCCGATCCACCGAAAACAGAGAACCAGAGCAGTCCGAAAATTGTTGGGACGAGCAAGATACCGAGAACGAATTCACGAATCGTCCGTCCTTTTGAAACACGTGCGATGAACGTACCGACGAATGGTGACCAAGAAATCCACCATGCCCAGTAGAAAATCGTCCAGCCGTTAATCCATGAACGTTCGTCCGGATTGAAGGCTGAGGCACGGAAACTCATGATCGGCAGGTTTTGTAAATAGGCACCTGTTGTTTGAACGAATAAATCCATGATGAAACTGAATGGTCCGAGGAACAAGACGCCGACCATCAAGAGCGCCGCGAGAACAAGGTTCGCGTGGCTGAGGCGTACAATACCTTTGTCGAGACCAGAAGCAGCACTAATCATATAAAGGACTGAAACAACAAGGATGATCAGGAGCTGGGTCATGAACGAGTTTGGAATACCTCCGACGAGGAAATGTAAACCGCCCGAGATTTGCTGGGCGCCAAGTCCAAGTGAAGTGGCAACACCGAATGCTGTTGCGACGATCGCGAGAACTTCAACTGTCCCTTTACCTGCAGCTTCATATTTCGGTTTCATAAGTGAAGCGACAGTATCGCCGATTGTCGCAGGACGTCCTTTACGGAATGTCGAGTAAGCGATTGCTAAAGCGACGATTGCATAAAGTGCCCATGGGTGAAGTCCCCAGTGGAAGAATGAATAGCGCATCGCAAGACGTGCTGCTTCAGTCGGGTCACTCGTCGCAACCGGTGGTGTATGGAAGTGTGTCAATGGCTCTGAAACACCCCAGAAGACAAGCCCAATCCCCATACCGGCGCTAAAGAGCATCGCGAACCAAGAAATCAGGTTATATTCAGGGCGATCAGAGTCTTTTCCGAGTCGGATAGAACCGAAACGCGAGAAGACGAGGAAGATTGCAACTAATAAAAAGACGCTCATACCGAATAAGTAGAGCCAGCCGAAGCCATTTGTAACAAAGTTTTGTGCGACTGCTGTTACGTTGCCAAGATTTGCGGCACCAATGAGTGATTCAGGTAAGATTCCCCATATGGTAAAGAGCACACAGAAAATGACGGATACAATAAAGACGTTCGTGATCTTGCTTTTTCGATTATTTTCCATCGTGGTCAACACCTTCTTTCGAATTTTACATGTTTGTTTTGTTTCATGTTGTAAATACTGAAAAATTGCTATACAACGATTAGTAATACCCGTAACTTCAAAAACAAAACCTTATCACGCAAGTTACTACCGTAACAAACTTATAGTAAGGATGGCAAATGCTGTGGGTAATGAAAGATGGGGATTTCTAGAAAAAAAGGGTGGTAAAGTCGTTTGAACTGGCTTTGTGTAGCGATTTTTGAAAAAAATGAAAAAATCTAATTTTTCTTTTGTTTCTCTAGTATTTCCCGAAAAGATTGATTTGTAACATTTAATATCAAGCAGAATAGCAGACGGGTGATTTCAGATTTGCTATCGTTGTGAAATAATCAACCACAGTCACTGGAGGAATGAAACGATGAGTCACGAACAAACCAAACAAGAGATTTTAGCCGCCTTTCAATCACGTCATGCGACGAAAGCATTTGATCCTTCGAAAAAGATCACACCAGCAGACTTCGCATTTATTTTAGAAACCGCGCGTCTCTCCCCAAGTTCATTTGGTTATGAGCCTTGGAACATGCTCGTCATCCAAAATGAAGCATTGCGTGAAGAACTTCGTACCGTCTCGTGGGGTGCCCAAGGACAATTGCCGACAGCGAGCCATTATGTCATTTTCCTTGCACGGACAGGTGCGCAAATGCAACCAGATGGTCCGCATGTCACGCACATGATGGACGCACTCGGTTTGTCAGACGAGGCAAAACAAGGGCGGACGACGCGGTATGGTCTTTTCCTCGAAGAAGACTTTAAAATCGGGAATAATGAAAAAGCGATGGAAGACTGGTCAGCGAAACAGGCCTATATCGCGCTCGGAAACATGATGTCGACGGCAGCACAAATCGGAATCGATTCATGTCCGATTGAAGGATTTGATCAAGAGGCGATTGAAAAAATCTTAGTCGACCATGATTTACTCGACCGGACTGTATTTACGGTTCCTGTCATGGTAGCGTTCGGTTACCGGGCGGATGAACCGAAACGTGCGAAACAACGCCGTGACTTGGATGAAATCGTCACTTTCGTCGAGTAAACACTCAGATAGTTTTTTTCGAATTATATAGAAGTTTCTTTCAAAATTCGGTATACTCGCATTTGTATGATTAAGAAGCGCCGTAAACGCCACTCGCATACGAACAACTTTTGTCTTGAGAAAGAAAGGGGTTCTATCGCAAATGGAACAAAAATTAAAGTTATGGTTCACGGAACACCAAACGGAAGATTACGGTATCACATTCCGTGTCAACCACGTTTATGAGAGCGAACAAACGGAGTTTCAACGCCTGGAGATGGTTGAGACGGACGAGTTCGGTACAATGTTGTTACTTGACGGGATGGTCATGACAACGGACAGAGATGAGTTCGTGTATCACGAAATGGTCGCACACGTCCCATTGTTCACACACCCGAACCCGAAATCGGTTCTCGTCGTAGGTGGGGGAGACGGCGGAGTCATCCGTGAAGTCTTAAAACACCCATCGGTCGAAAAAGCAGTTCTCGTCGAAATTGATGGCAAGGTCATCGAGTACTCGAAGAAATACCTTCCGAACATCGCAGGTGGTTTAGACGACGCACGCGTCGAAGTCATTGTGGGTGACGGATTCATGCACATCGCGGAAGCGGTCAACGAATACGATGTCATCATGGTCGATTCGACAGAGCCGGTCGGTCCTGCCGTCAACCTGTTCACAAAAGGATTCTACTCTGGAATCTCGAAAGCATTAAAAGAAGACGGTATTTTCGTCGCACAATCGGACAACCCATGGTTTACACCAGATTTGATCCGTGATGTACAACGTGACGTCAAAGAAATCTTCCCAATCACAAAACTATACATCGCGAACGTTCCGACGTACCCGAGCGGTCTGTGGACATTTACGATTGGATCGAAAAAACATGATCCACTCGCTGTCGCACCAGAGCGTTTCCATGAAATCGAAACGAAGTACTATACACCGGAACTTCATACAGCAGCGTTCGCGTTGCCAAAGTTCGTCAAAGATTTAACGATTTAATTTCAAAGTAGGAGTGTTCCGTTTTCAGGGACACTCCTTTCTATGACTGGAGGAATAGAAATGCGTTTTGATGAAGCATATTCAGGTAAAGTCTTTATCGCGAGTCAACCGACTCACGAAGATGCAAAAGGTGTGTTATACGGCATGCCGATGGACTGGACGGTCAGTTTCCGCCCGGGATCACGTTTTGGCCCGGCGCGGATTCGTGAAGTATCACTTGGTCTCGAAGAATATAGTCCGTATTTAGACGGCGATATCGCCGATGCGAAATTGTTTGACGCGGGTGACATTCCGTTGCCGTTCGGCAATGCCCAAAAGTCACTCGACATGATTGAAGAGTATGTCGATTCGTTACTGACGGCAGGTAAGTTCCCGCTCGGTATGGGGGGCGAACACCTCGTGACGTGGCCGGTCGTTAAAGCCTTTGATAAACACTACGATGATTTCGTCGTCTTACATTTTGACGCACATACGGATTTACGTGACGAGTATGAAGGTGAACCGCTCTCGCATTCGACACCACTCAAAAAAATCGCCAACTTGATTGGACCGGAAAACTGCTATTCATTCGGCATCCGTTCAGGGATGAAAGAAGAATTCGAGTGGGCGAAGACGTCCGGTTACAATTTGTTCAAGTATGAAATCGTTGAACCGTTAAAGACTGTTTTGCCGAAGCTTGCCGGTAAAAAAGTTTATGTGACGATTGATATCGACGTCCTCGATCCGTCTGCTGCACCAGGAACAGGTACACAGGAAATCGGCGGCGTGACAACAAAAGAGTTACTTGAAGTCGTCCACATGATTTCACGTGCTGACGTCGACGTCATCGGAGCCGATCTCGTTGAAGTCTGCCCGGCATATGATCAGTCTGACATGACAGCGATTGCCGCTGCGAAAGTCTTACGTGAAATGATGATTGGTTTCATTAAGTAAATTTGTCTGAAATGATTGCGGGATATGTAAAAAAGTAGCGTACAAGGGGTTGTCCTTGTACGCTACTTTTTTCAGACTGTAGACAACGTGCTATTGGGAGATAAAGCGTCTTTTTTCGTTGCTTTCCTCGGGCGAGGCGCAAGCCGCTGCTCCTTGGATCCTAGCGGACAATGAGCAGGGTCTTGCCTGCCTCTGCAAGTGCGTTAAAAACGCACTTTTTCCCGTAGGAGTCAACGAAACGTGACGCTTTTTAGGTAACATCGTGACGGAAAGCCGGGCATGTAGATGGTTTAGAGCGCAATCCGTCTCGAATCTACATTCGGACGTTACAAATGCTTAGCAAAGGGTAGTGTAATCATATAGACGCCTGCCTGTTTTTTTTACAACATCCCGAAAGATTGCCGCTTGAATCATATGATCGATAAACCGATCCATGTGGTGCTGAAAAACATGATGCGTCTAAAAAGACATAGGATGGGCAGTACATTTCTTCATTTGTACAGTTTATCAGTTTCAGTTAAAGAAGGTGGGGTGAATGGAATACGGTAGTGAGATGCTGGAGACTCCGAAAGGGGATAGCGTACAACTGTTACTCTCAGCACATCGGAATATTTACAAAGTACTGCAAATTAGTTTAAATTCAAGATGTCACCGCGAATGAAATATTTTCTTCTAGAATGAAAGGTTGGCTTGAGAAGCGAAATACATTATGACACGAGAGGTGGAAAAAATGATGAAGAAATTCATATCGTTCGTTACCGCTGCGTTTTTGTTTGCACTATTCGTGCTACCGGTAGGTGCAGCAGATGACGCAATGGTGCGTGTAATTCACGCTTCACCAGATGCTCCGGCAGTTGATATTGCCGTCGATGGCGAAACAGCTGTCTCAGGAGCGGAATTCAAAGCTGTCACAGACTATCTCACTCTTCCGGCAGGAGAACATAAAGTTGAAGTCTTCGCTGCAGGAACAACAGAAGATCCTGTACTTTCTCAAACACTCAACATTGAAGCCGGAAAATTTTACTCAGTCGCGGCAATCGGTAAATTAGCAGACATTGAACTCGCTGTCATGGAAGACAATGGTCAAGGTGAAGATGGAAAATCAATGGTTCGTGTCGCGCACTTTGCACCGGACGCACCAGCTGTTGATGTCGCCCCTAAAGGTGGAGACGCACTCTTCAGTGACCTTGAATTCTCGAAAGTCTCAGACTATGGAACACTCGATGCCGGCACGTATGATCTTGAAGTACGACCAGCGGGCGCGATGGATGTTGTCAAAGCACTCGACGGTGTTAAATTAGATAGCGGTAAAAACTATACAGCGCTTGCAATCGGTCTTCTTGAAGGAGAACCCGCGTTTGATGTGCTCTTGATTCCAGATGGCGGTGAAATGGCTGCGATGCCAGACACAGGACTTGGTGGATCAGCAGACACATCTTCAATGGCAACGACTTGGGCACTTGTAGCACTTGCTGGAGCGGCCCTAGTTGGAACAAGTTATGTCATTCGCCGTAAACAAAACGCGTAACAGTTTCTTTCTGATCTTTCTCATTCTCGCTGGATGTGGAGGAACAGAAGAATCTGTTCCTCCTTCGAAGCCAGTCGAGCAAGCGACACCTGCAATCGAGCAAGCAATACCTGAATCCGTACAAGAAAGTCGTGAAACGGCTAGTTTTATCCCGGCGACACTATCGATTGATGCGATTGACGTGCAAGCAAAGGTTGAAATCGTGGGGAAAGACAAGCAAGGGCGGATGGATGTTCCGAAAAAAACCGATCAAGTGGGTTGGTACCGATACGGCGCGGAGGCGAACCAAACCGGAAATGTCATCCTCGCAGGTCATTTAGATGACACGGAAGGTCCCGCTGTATTTTACGATTTAGCAAAGATGAAACAAGGACAACGAATCGAGTTACGATCAAAAGCAGGGCAGACGATATCTTACGTGGTGACAAACGTAACCTCCTATCCTGTAGATGAAGCACCCGTTGGTTCGATTTTTGGGGCAACGGTCGCTAAACGCCTGACGTTGATTTCGTGTATCGGAACGTTTACGAAATCAAAAGGGTATGATGAACGGTTAGTCGTAACCGCCGATCAAGTGGAAGAGTAACAAGCAATACGGAATCAAAAAAAGACCAATCCGTCATGGGTTGGTCTTTTTTTAGATGAAGCTCAACCTGAACAAATCAAAAAAACTTACGCGTTCGATTCCGATGCTGCGACGAGGTTCGTTGTCAAAGCCGAGAGACCTTGTGTCGTTTGACTGATTCCTTGAATCGTCTGAACGATTTGGCCTAAGTCGTTCTTATTGCGCCCGAACATCTCCAAGTAATTCTCCATCTCTTTTTTCACTGTGTGAATCCCACTCTTCACTTGTTGCAGTTCTGTCCGAGAGGCGGAGTTCGAACGTGTGATGTCTTCCATCTGTGAGACGAGTTGAGTAATGTTGACATTATTTTTTTGGATGAGCGTATTAATGCTGCTGCTTAACAATTTCGCATTTTCAGCGAGGTTACGGACTTCGATTGCGACGACAGAGAATCCTTTCCCATGCTCACCGGCACGTGCTGCTTCGATTGAGGCGTTTAAAGCTAAGAGATTCGTTTGGTTCGCGATGTCTTCGATACCTTGTGTCATCTTGACGATTTCGTCAGATGTCGTTTTTAACTGTTGGATGCTTGTTAATGATGTATTGACTTGACCCGTCGATTGGACGAATTGTTGTTCCATTTTGTCCATCTGTGCTTCATTTTCTGATGTTAAGCCAACGAGATTGCGACTTGTTTTCTCGGTCTGATCCGTCTCGGATAAGATTTGTGTCGCCCGTTGACTCGTTTCGAGAATGGCCCCTTCTGTTTGTTCGACCGTACTCGCGACCTCCTGGCTGACACGGACGACGTCTTGCAGAAGTCGTGTGCGTGCTTCATTGGCTGCACCTACTTCTTCTAATCGTGCGTCGACATACTGACTTGTAACGATTTGCGCATCCAAGTTCATCGCATGAGTCAACGCGAGGATTGCTGTTGCAAGTTGCTCCGGATCTTCCTGGAAATGCTCGACGACTTTAGGAATCAGTAAGGTGTTGAATGCTGCGTAAGAAGCGATGAACCACGTAACAGGGACGAAATTCCGGTTATGCGTTTTACCCATGCGTTTTCGCATCGCAAGAAACTTCTCGTCCATATTTCCGGTCAAGAGGCTACCGAAATAGTCGGCAAATACTTTTTTCAGGCGTTGACGTGTCGAAGCATTTTCAGCAATCTGCACCATTTCCGGGTGGAGAAGGAGTTGGTCAAGTACTTGTTCGAGGACTTCGTCTAATACAGAATTGACGACAGGAGCCATCGCTTTTAACGTTTGCAATTGTTCTTCAGTGTAGCCCATATATTCAAGGCGTCCTGCTAAAGTGGGATCACTTGTTTTTGTAATGAATTTTTTATCGGGAAATCCGATTTTTGCCTGATAGGTTGAGCTTGATGATTTAGTTTTAAATGGGTTGCGCACAGTAAGCCTCCGATTTTCTTCAAATTAAGAATGTAATAGTCTTATTCTTTATCGGTTGCTAAAGGAAAAAACAGTATCTTTTTTAGAAGGAAACTCTCTAGAAGTTAAAAAATATTGACCTTAAACGAAAAAAGCTCATGATCCGGGATCATGAGCGGAAGCGTGTTCGATCGTACATCATGTATTTTTAAAGAGAAAGTGAAAGAAAGTTAGACCGGTTGATCTTCTTGGAAGGCTTGTTTTGCATCGTTAAGTGCCCGCATCCGGCTAACGCACGATTGAATGAACTGGATATCAATCGAACTAAACCGCGTGACGGGGCCTTTGGCTGATTCGGCACTAAATGTGAAGGTTCCGAGATTCCAAAGTTCGATTTTAAATCGTTTTCCTTTGTTGTCGTCGAAGTGTTGTACGAATTCGATTTTCGGTACCATACGAACCCCTCCTTGTTAGTCCATTCCCCTTTTTCCGCAATTAAAAAAGCCAAACTGTGCGGTAGCAACAGTTTGACTTGAGAAAATTAAGCGGGCGCGACGTCATAGCCGATTTCTTCGATGGCTTCGACGAGACGTTCTTGTGTGAGATCCTCATGGACGACAGTGACTGAATTGTCAGGGAGCGAAACAGTCGCCGTTGTGACGCCGTCCAGTTCGTTCAGTGCCGATTCGACACTTGCTTTACAGTGGTTACATGTCATACCGATGACGTTTAAAGTCGTTTCTTTCATGAGTGAGTTCCTCCTTTAGTGAGTGGGGTACGTTTTAAGCGTAACGCATTCGTGACGACGGAAACAGAGCTAAATGCCATCGCTGCTCCGGCGAGCCACGGAGCGAGCAGTCCGAGAAAAGCAACGGGGATCCCGATCGTATTATAGGCGAGTGCGAAAAAGAGATTTTGACGAATGTTCTTCATCGTCTGTTCACTCAACCGAATCGCCGTCGCGACTTGTTGTAAATCGTGTCCAAGCAGTGTGACGTCAGCTGCTTCTAAGGCGACATCCGTCCCGCTACCAAGAGCGATTCCGACGTCAGCCGTCGCAAGCGCTGGCGCATCGTTAATTCCGTCACCAACCATGGCGACGCGGTGTCCCGCATCTTGAAGGGCTTTGATGTGATCGGCTTTTTCGATGGGTAAGACATCTGCAAACACATGGTCTGTTGGAATACCGAGTTCCGTCGCTAGATTGAGGGCAACGTCTTTTCGGTCACCCGTCAAGAGATAGACTGCTTTTGTCTGTTGAATTTGAGTGATGACGTGTTTCGTCGTCGGCTTCAGTTCATCGCGAATCGCATAACCGGCTTCAACGTGCCCGTCGACGGCGACATAGACGAATGTCGCGCCGGCAGAAGACCAGTCCGGGACATCGAACTGTTGATCCCGCATCATTCGTTCAGAACCAACCAGGATGTTGCGACCGAGAATCATCCCGCTGACACCACGACCGGCATCGACTTGAAACTGTTCGATATCGAACACGACATCACGTTCTTCCGTGATGGCATGAGCGAGCGGATGCTCTGATTTTTTTTCGATGGCTGCTGCGAAGTCGAGTGCTTGTTCGTTCCCGAACGTCTCGACGACGACAGGGCGTCCGACGGTTAGTGTACCTGTTTTATCGAAAACGACGGCATCGACATGTTGTAACGATTCAAGCTGGGCACCGCCTTTAAAAAGCACACCATGCTCAGCACCTTTACCCGTTCCGACCATGATCGATGTCGGGGTCGCGAGTCCTAATGCACAGGGACAAGCGATGACGAGAACAGCGATTGCAGGACGAATTGCTTCAGCGAATGATCCAGTCGTCAACCACCAGGCACCAAGTGTGATGAGGGCGATGGCGACGACGATTGGCACGAAGATGCCTGAAATCCGGTCGGCTTGTCGTTGGATTGGCGCTTTTTCTGTCTGCGCTTGTTCAACGACGCGGATGATGTTCGCAAGCATCGTCTCCTGACCGACTTTCGTTGCTTCAATCAACAAATTCCCATTCGTATTCAAGGTTCCACCAATGACGGTATCATCGGCACCTTTATGCGCAGGAAGCGGTTCACCGGTCAGCATCGATTCATCGAGATAGGCATCACCGGATAAAATCATCCCGTCCATCGGAATTTTCTGTCCCGGTTTGACGACGATCTGCATGCCTGGTTGAATCTGATCAATCGCGACAGTTCGTTCCGTGCCATTGTCGAGGACGACGGCATCCGTTGCCTGCAGGGACAAGAGACTTTTGATTGCACCGGTTGTTTGTTGTTTTGCCCGATCTTCGAGTACTTTACCGAGAAGGACGAGCGTGATTAAGATGGCACTTGTTTCAAAATAAAGGTTCGGCATTGCCGGATGGATGAGCATTTCTGCGACCGAATAAAAGTAAGCGGCAGACGTCCCAAGTGCGACGAGGACATCCATGTTGGCACTACCGCTCCGGAGACTCTTATAGGCACCGACATAGAATGGCGCCCCGATAATGAATTGAACGGGTGTAGCCAGTGCGAACTGGAGCCACGGATTCATCAGGAACGTCAGATGGACCGGACTATTTGGAATGTGCGACACCATACTGAGTAAGAGCGGTAACGACAACAAGGCGGCGATGAAAAAACGATAGAGCATCCGCCGATCTTGCACTGTTTCATGAGGGGCCGACTTAATGGTCGCGCCGTAACCGACCTTCTTGATTTTATCAATGATTGCTTGTTCATCGAGTTCGTCGGGGACTGCAATCCGCGCCGTCTCGAGTGGTAAGTTGACCGTCGCATCGACACCGTCCATCCGGTTCAGGACTTTTTCGATTCGGGCTGAACAGGCGGCGCATGTCATGCCTTCGATGTTCAATTCGATTGTTTTTGACATACGTATACCTCCTTACTTTTTGAGTCGGGCGATGACGGACATCAGTTCGTCGACATAAAGATCTGTGTCTTTCTGTCCGGTAGCTGCATCATGCATACACATCTTCACATGACGTTCGATGACTTGCAGTTCGACTTGACGAAGAGCGGCTTGAATCGATGCCGTCTGTGTCAAAATATCGATACAATACCGATCTTCGGCGACCATGTTGGCGATACCACGGACTTGCCCTTCGATACGCTTCAAACGTTTAGTCAATGCGTCCTGCTCTTCAGAAGAGCGGGGGACGAGTGGATGATCGTGTTGCATAGGAACACCTCTTTCTGTTGGTGGTTGATGTCTACACTGTATCATATAGGGGTAGGGGGTACAAGTATATTGATTTGCAGGATTAAAAAAATACGCCACCCGAATGGGATGGCGTATTCAGTCGGACCTTATTGATTAGACACTTGAGGTTTGATGATTTGTTCGTTGCGCGAACGACCACTGATGATATCTTCCGCTTGCGTCGCTCGTTTTATGAAGAACGAAAGGATGAACGCAACACCCGCAATGAACGTCGAAATGAGGAAGGCGTAATTGATGCCGTCCAGTGTCGCTTGCATCATGATTTGTTGTTTCAACGCAGCAGCAGCCTCTGCTGTCGGTTGACTCGTCATGTTTTTAGCGGCCTCTTCGGCAAGTTCCGTCCCACGTGTCTTCGCATGCGTCGACATGATCGTAACGAGTAATGCCGTTCCGATGGCGCCGGATACTTGCTGCAACGTATTGTTCATTGCCGTTCCGTGCGGATAGTAGCGCGTCGGTAACTGGTTTAAGCCGTTTGTCGAGACGGGCATCATGACCATCGACATCCCGAACATCCGGAGTGAATACAAGATGATTAAGTGTGTATACGTCGTGTCCATCTTCAGTTGACTGAAGAAATAACTCGTGACGACAGTGATGAAGAGACCGGTGATTGCGAGTGGGCGTCCGCCAATCTTATCGAACAACTTCCCGTTGATCGGTGACATGACTGCCATGAGGATGGCTCCCGGTAGTAACATCAACCCTGCATCGAGTGGAGAAATGCCACGGATATTTTGGACGTAGATCGGTAAGAGCAGCATCCCTGAGAACATCGCCACCGTGACGACGATTGAAATGGCAGATGAGAGAGCGAACATCGGATACTGATAAATTTTGAAGTTCAACATCGGACGCTCCATCCGTAACTGACGCAGGATGAAAGAAACGAGCGCAATCACACCGATTGTCAGCGCGATTGTGACGTGTGGGCTGTCCCACCCTTTAGAACCGGCAGAACTAAACCCGTATAGGAGTCCACCGAAACCGAATGAGGATAAAACAACTGACATGAAGTCGAGTTTAGCATCCGACCGTTCTTTGACGTCACGGAGTAAGACGATTCCGGCAATGAGAACGACTAAAGCGATTGGTGTGATGAAGTGGAATAACATCCGCCAATCATAGTGTTCGATGATCCAGCCTGACAAAGTCGGTCCGATTGCGGGTGCACCCATCATAATGAGCCCGAAGAAGCCCATCGCCGTCCCGCGTTTTTCAATCGGGAAACTGACGAGCATGACGTTCATCAAGAGCGGCATCATGATTGCTGAACCAGAAGCCTGAATCATTCGTCCTGCCAACAGGACGGGGAATTCACTTGCGAACCCGGCAAGGATTGTACCGAGTGAGAATAATGTCATCGCGAGGATGAATAGACGACGAACAGAAAATTTTTGAATCAGAAAAGCAGATGTCGGAATTAAAATCCCGTTGACGAGCATGAAACCAGTCGACAGCCACTGGACGGTCGATGTTTCGATGTTGAGATCCTTCATGATCGAAGGAAGGGCGATGTTAAGTAACGTGTTATTTAAAAAAGCGATGAAGGCTCCAATCATCAATACGGAAAGGATACCGTAGGGGGGACGATTAGAAGCAGTTTTTTTGTGTTGCATGATTTTCCTCCTTAATGAACTGACGGTACACATTTCTATACGGTCGTTATATCTGTTGTATATCTTAATCTGATTTCAAGATAAATACAAACATTAATAACTAAGAAAGGTAATTTTATTTTTAATGAAGAACGAATGGCTCTGAAGCTTGTTGAAAGTAAAAAAACACCCGACTCTAAAAAAGAGTAGGATGTTTTTTGTAAACCGTCAGTAGTGATGAAAGGTCTCAGCCGACATGCGTGTTTAGGGCATCATTTGTAATGTCATAATGAGCTGCGGACCAAGTCGCACGTCCTTTTTCGATGAAGATGACTTGTGGTGATTCATGACGAACATTGTAATGTTCGGCGATGTGATTCGACAGCGTCCGTGCTTCTTGGACGAGCAAGTAGGCAGTCGGTACTGACGTCGCGTCAGCAAATTTCGTGTATTCAGAAAAACCGGCGGCACTGATTGGACAGGTCGTACTGTGTTTACAAATCACGAACGAGTCGTGTTCGGAAACGAATTGATCAAAGTCAGAAATCGATTGAAGTTTTCTAAGTTGTGGCATAGTATCATCCTCCATACGTCCGTAGACGTTCGCTTAACTTTAGATTTTCCCTGTAATCGACCGGACAGTCAATCAAAACAGGTCCGTCACTGTTTTGAGCCTGTTCGAGACAGTTCGAGAGACTGCCGTG
This sequence comes from Exiguobacterium sp. s102, assembly GCF_018618635.1. NCBI lineage: Bacteria > Bacillati > Bacillota > Bacilli > Caryophanales > Exiguobacterium > Exiguobacterium sp. s102. The sequence continues at coordinate 29,878 of NZ_JACSML010000006.1, read as the reverse complement.
TTCTCCGACACGAAGTCCGAGTGCACCGAAAGCCGTCGCGAGTTCGACGAGATCAGGGTTATCGAATTCTGTAAACGGTGCCCGGCCATAAGCCTGCTGTTGTTTCCATTCAATCAAGCCGTATGTGCCATCACGCCAAATGACGACAGTGATGGGGAGTTTCAAACGAACTGCTGTCTCGAGGTCTTGACCATTCATTAAGAATGCACCATCACCAGAAGCACAGAGTACCCGACGCTCCGGGTGCAGCAGTTTTGCAGCAATCGCGCTCGACAGACCATAGCCCATCGAAGAAAAGCCGTTCGAGATGAATAATTGATTAGGGCGTGTCGTTTGGAAATGACGACCGAGCCAAACTTTATGGGCCCCGACGTCTGAGAACAACATGCCGTCTTCACCCGTCGCCGTCTCGAGGGCACGAACGATACTTTGAGGGTGGAGGGGCAATGCCATCGAATAGGTTGCTTGAATTTCTTGTCGCAACTTATCACGGTCCGCCTGCCAACCTTCCCAGGCCCGCGTCGGAATCGCTTCTGCTAACAGACGTAACGAATCAGACAGCGGACCAACCAAGTTCGCAACGACAGGATAATACTGGTCAATCTCATGCCGGTTCGTGTCGATGTGGATGACAGGTGTCCGGTCCGGATTCCACTTCGAAGGCGGCAACTCGGTAATATCGTAACCGATGGCGATGATGAGATCGCTTTGGTCGAGAATCCGTTGATTGTAGTCGGTATTCGGTAAACCGATTGTATGGGCGGCGAGCGCATGTTGCGAGGAGATGACCCCTTTACCCATCATCGTCTCGACAACAGGTGCTCCAAGCTTTTCAACGAACGTTCGGAACACAGCGGTCGCTTCGCTCCGGTTGATTCCAAAGCCGGCAATCACGACGGGCCGCTCCGCTTGTTCGATTTGTTTTAAGACCGCGCTGTCTTTGACGGATGTCGGGTGTAACGTATCCGGTTCACTGTCGCTTAAAAGTGGTGTCTTGGCATCGACATCTGCCTTTGCGATATCTTCCGGAAAAGAAATATGTGTCGCACCCGGCTTATCACAACAAGACTGGGCGAACGCTTGACGCACGATTTCCGGGATGACTTCTCCTGAGACGACCGATGTACTCGACTTCGTGATCGGTCGGTACATCTCGACTAAATCGAACATTTGATGGGATGCCTTGTGCTGGCGCCATGTCGCTCCTTGTCCCGTAATCGCGACAACAGGCGAGTGGTCCATCGTTGCACTTGCGATGCCCGTCATCATGTTCGTCGCACCTGGTCCGAGCGTCGATAAGCAAACACCGGCACGACCGCTTAAGCGACCGAACATCGCTGCCATAAACGCAGCATTTGTTTCATGGCGTGTCGTGATGAACGTAATATCCGATTCACTGATGGCGTCGAGTAACGTAATGTTTTCTTCTCCCGGGACGCCAAAGATGTGCGTGACCCCTTCTGCTTCGAGGCAGGCGACGAACCGTTCTGCCGCATTCATGCGTCCATTCCTCCAATCGAAACATATTTGGTTTCAAGGTACGCTTCGAGACCTTCCGATCCACCTTCGCGTCCGATTCCTGACTGCTTCATACCGCCGAATGGTGCTTGTGCGGCAGAGGGAACACCATCATTCCAACCGACGATGCCGTAGTTCAATTGTTCAATCGTCCGCATCGCGCGGGCATAGTTATTCGTAAAGACGTAAGATGCAAGACCGAACGGCGTTTGGTTTGCATAACGGATGGCCTCTTCGTCAGAGCTGACACGTTGAACGGGAGCAACGGGACCGAATGTTTCTTCATTCATGATTAACATTTGCGGTGTGACATCGGCGAGGACCGTTGCTTCATAATAGTAGACATCTTTTTCTTCATCTGTCGTTCCAGTCCCACCTGTGACGACACGGGCACCGGCTGACGTCGCATTGTCGACGTGTTTTTTGACTTTGTCATAACCGGCTTGATTGATCATCGGACCGATGTTCGTTGTTTCGTCGAGTCCGTTCCCGGTCTTGAGCTTCGCTGTCGCTTCGCCCAGTTTTTCGACGAACGTATCATAGATTGAATCGGAGACGTAGATCCGGTTCCCGCAGACGCACGTTTGTCCACCATTACGGAATTTCGACTTGATCGTTTCCGCGACGGCGAGATCAAGGTCACAGTCGTCAAAAACAAGAATCGGAGCGTGTCCGCCGAGTTCGAGTGACATCGCTTTGATCGTCTCAGCACCTTGGGCCATCAATGTCCGACCCACTTCTGTTGAGCCTGTAAATGTGATTTTGTCGATATGCGGATGCGTTGCGAGCGATTCCCCAAGCTCTTTACCGCTTCCTGTGACGGCATTGACGACGCCATCCGGTATCCCGACTTCCTGACAAAGTTCAAGCAGGCGCAGGGCAGTCAGTGGTGTCGCAGTAGGTGGCTTCAGGATAAACGTACAGCCTGCAACGAGTGCCGGTGCCATTTTCCGTGTAATCATCGCAGCCGGGAAGTTCCACGGCGTGATGGCAGCGACGACACCGACCGGTTGTGTGATGACATGAAGCCGTTTGTTCGTATCGTGCGAGGGAATGATGCGTCCATAAGCACGTTTTCCTTCTTCAGCGAACCACTTGACGAAGTTTGCCGCATACTGGACCTCACCTTCAGATTCTGCGAGCGGTTTCCCCATTTCAAGTGTCATCAAGCGGGCGAGTTCATCTTTTTTCTCAATCATCTTCTCGTAAAGCTTCTCAAGCAGTTCAGCCCGTTCATAGACACTTCGTTTCGACCAAGCCGGAAACGCCTCGCGTGCCGCTTCGACGGCGTCATTGACATCCGATTTCGTTCCGTTCGGGACACTCCCGACGACTTCCCCGGTTGCGGGATTTTTGACGTCCGTCCGTTCACGATTATGATCAAGCCACTTTCCATCAATCAAAAATTGTCCGTCCATCTTACAAAATCCCCCTTTTTTATTTGCATTGTTAAGAATATACCCGAACGAGGAAAAAAAGATTCATCTTTCGACAGAACTTCATGCAAAAGGCTAGAAATCGACCGATAAAGAGTGTAGGATAATTCAGTAACTGTAATGTATGCATGACTGAAATATTGTTAACAAACGTCATCACTTTGAAGTGCCGGAAACAGACCGGGAACGTTGACATTGCATGTGTATTTGATAAGATGAAGGTAGAGTATTTGCGCAATCGATTGCGCTAAAAGAAATGAATCGATCACCCTTATAACAAATGAGCAATTATGATGAAAAAAATCAATGGACTAAGACAGACCGATGAGAGGATTTATATACGATGACACAAATGATACCGCGCCCAGAAACGGCCCAAAAAACCTTAACACGAGCTTGGTGGAAAGAAGCTGTCGCTTACCAAATCTACCCACGAAGCTTTTATGACGCAAACAACGATGGAATCGGCGATATTCCGGGTATCATCGCAAAACTTGATTATTTGAAAGATTTAGGTGTCGACGTTCTTTGGATTTGTCCGATGTTTAAATCGCCAAATGACGACAATGGTTATGACATTAGTGATTACGAAGATATCATGGATGAGTTCGGGACGATGGCAGACTTCAACCTCTTAATGGAAGAAGCGCACAAACGTGATATTAAAGTCTTACTCGATCTTGTCGTCAACCACACATCAGATGAGCATCCTTGGTTCCTAGAATCCCGTTCTTCAAAAGAGAATGAGAAACGCGACTGGTACATCTGGAAAGATGCCGTCAATGGTGGGGAGCCGAACAACTGGGAAAGCATTTTCGGCGGATCCGCGTGGGAATATGATGAAAAGACAGAACAATATTTCTTACACGTCTTTTCGCGTCGCCAACCGGATTTGAATTGGCAAAACAAAGACATGCGTCAAGCGATCTATACGATGATTAACTGGTGGCTCGATAAAGGAATTGATGGTTTCCGAATCGATGCCATCAGCCACATCAATAAAGACCAATCATTTGCCGATTTACCGAATCCACTCGGGATGCCACACGTGCCATCGTTTGAGATGCACATGAACGTTGAGGGCATCCACGAGTACTTGGAAGAACTCAAAGACGAAACGTTTTCGAAGTACGACATCATGACAGTCGGTGAAGCGAATGGTGTTACACCGGAAGAAGCAGATCTTTGGGTCGGCGAAGAGAACGGAAAAATGAACATGGTCTTTCAGTTCGAGCATATGGACTTATGGCGGTCAGATGCAGAAAAAGGTGTCGACGTCGTCAAACTGAAACAAGTTTTGACGAAGTGGCAAAAAGGTCTTGAAGAAACGGGCTGGAATGCACTCTATCTTGAAAATCACGATAAGGTCCGTTCCGTTTCACTTTGGGGAGATGAAGAGCAGTACTGGAAGGAAAGTGCGAAGTCGCTTGCGATGATGTACTTCTTCATGCAAGGCACACCATTCATCTACCAAGGGCAGGAAATCGGGATGACGAACGTTCAATTCCCGGACATTACGGATTATGATGACGTCGCGACGAAAAACATGTACGACATGCAACTGGGCTCCGGGAAGACACATGAAGAAATCATGGAAGTCATCTGGAACTCATCGCGTGACAACTCACGGACACCGATGCAGTGGACGAATGAGCAAAACGGCGGTTTCTCTACGCAGTCACCATGGTTCGGTGTCAATCCAAACTACGCTGACATCAATGTCGCGTCGCAACAAGCAGATGAAGATTCGATTCTTAACTTCTACAAACGGATGATTCAAATTCGTAAAGCAGAAGAAACATTGATTTATGGAGAATATGATTTGATTTTACCGGACGACGAAAAAGTCTACGCCTACACCCGGACACTCGGTGACGAACAATTCTTAATCGTCACGAACTTAAAAGGTGAAGCAGCGGACATCGACACGGACATCATCCTCCATTCGGATAATCTCGTTCTCGGTAACTACGTGACGGCTTATCACGAAGGAACAGAACTGGCGCTTCGTCCATTCGAAGCACGTCTGTACCGGGTACGTTAAGGAACGGGGATGAACGTTCCGACCTGTACGCAGCGAATGCCAATGATCCCGTTTATGATACGGGTTCATTGGCATTTTCTATGTCTCCTCATCTCGGTCCTGACGCTCTAAGACATATCTAAGATACATTTGGAAAAGAGTGAATCCTTTTTGAGTCAGGCTATTTTGTGTAGATTGTCAGTTTGCGACCGTGCGCATGAGGAAAAAATCGTGTACGCTAGACAATGAGGTGATAAAAAGTGAAACCAAAACGTTATCCCGTCCTGCTGCGGCAAGTGACGACGATTCAAGATGACGCGATGCGTGAATCCGTCGATCTCGAAGCAGAAGGTATGCTATTCGAGACGAAGGACGGTTTTGCGGTAAAATTCGTACAAGAAGACGAGCAACCGATTGATACGACGATCAAATGGTCGCATGACCAAGTTGCATTGAACCGTAAAGGTCCTGTCTCGATGCACCACGTGTTCATTTTAGGACAACAAACAAAGAGTGGATATGAAAGTCAGTTTGGTCAGATGTTGATGCAGACGGAGACCCACACGATTGAAATGCGCGACCAACAGATGCGCTTCACCTACGACTTGATGATGAATCATCAGGCGGTCGGAACGTATACGATTGAACTAACATGGAAACGGAGTGAGACAGATGGCGTTTGAACAAACGGTAAAAGAGATGGAACAGATGCTCGACGAGGAATGGTTCGAGTGGTTGGAAAATGATGAGGATAAATACAATGCGTGGCGCGATCAGCTCGAGACACTCGCAGAACAAGTCATGACGGAATACAATCCGAAAGTCGAGACGGACGCAATCGATTCATTGTTGTTAATCAATGAAGAATTGCCGGTTCTGTACGGAGAAGATACAGTCATGTTGTATACGGCGTTACTTCACGCCCGAAAAGAGGACGAAACGGTCTACGAGCGCTACCTCGCAATTCTCGGTGCGTTCGCAGAAGAAAACCACCCGGCGCTCCGTCAAGTCGAACAAGCTGTCGCGAAAAAAGATTACCAGACGGCGTATACAAAAGCAGTCAAGTTGCCGCAAGCGTTAGGTCTCGAATGACGGCGGGTTAGACAGAATTGCTTTTTACCACGCTAAAGGTGATGACGAAATAGAGAGGTGGGTTTTGATGCCCCCCTCTCTATTTGTGTTCAAAAAATTGTTTGCAGACACGCTATTTCTCGATCGCTGTTTAAACCTAAGAATTTTCAGGGTAATGATTGCAATAGAGAGGAGTGGGGAAAATGGCAGAATACAAGAAAGACAGCATCAAGTTAACAGGAGCCATCGGACTCGGAACAGGCGTCATGATTAGTGCCGGAATCTTTGCCTTGCTTGGGCAAGTCGCAGAACTGTCCGGGACATGGTTTCCGTTCATCTTCATCATCGGTGGAATCGTGACGGCATTCAGTGCCTATTCCTACATCAAACTGAGCAATGCCTTTCCGTCTGCCGGCGGAATCGGAATGTTCCTCGTCAAAGCGTACGGGAAAGGAACGATTACAGCAGGTGCCGCCTTACTGATGGCCTTGTCGATGGTCATCAATCAAAGCTTGGTCGCCCGGACGTTCGGGACATACTTACTGCAATTATTCCCGGGGGATCAAGCCGACTATCTCGTTCCCTTACTTGGTGTCGGTTTGTTGGTCTTCGCCTTTTTAGTCAATATCGCAGGGAATGCCTTCATTCAATCCTTTTCACTTGTCGCCTCGGTCTTGAAGGTCGCGGCACTCGTCGTCTTTGCGATTATTGCGTTATCCATCGGTGGCTTTTCATTCGTCCCGGAGACGACGGGGAGTGCACCCGATGTCACAATCACCGGCTATATTGCGGCAGTCGCCTTAACGATTTTATCGTTTAAAGGGTTTACGACGATTACGAACAGCGGGTCTGAAATCGTCAATCCGAAACGCAACGTCGGCATCGCAATCATCGTGTCGATTTTAATCAGTCTGGTCGTTTACCTCTTGCTCGCCTTCTCGGTGTCAAGCAGTCTATCGCTCCAAGAAATTATCGATGCGAAGGATTATGTTCTGGCGGAAGCGGCACGTCCGGCACTTGGTGACGCCGGTGTCTGGTTCACGGTGTCAATCGCGCTCCTCGCGACGATTTCCGGAATCATTGCCAGTGTCTTTGCTGTCTCACGGATGCTCGCGATGTTGACGGACATGACGTTGATTCCGCACCGACACTTCGGGATGCCGGGGTCGGTGCAAAAGCATACGTTAGTTTATACGATCGTCATTGCGATGGTCTTAACGGTGCTGTTCGACTTGACACGCATCGCCTCGATGGGCGCGATTTTATATCTCGTCATGGATATCATCATTCATGTCGGTGTGCTGAAACATCTTCGGAAAGAGTTGAGCGTTAATCCATTCATCGTCATCAGTGCAATCATCCTTGACGCGATTGTCCTTGGTGCCTTCGTCTACGTCAAAGCCTCAAGTGATTGGCTCGTCGTCGTCGTGTCACTGATCGTCATCGCCGTCGTCTTCTTTGGTGAACGGCTGTTCTTGAAGCATGTCGATGAAGAGGATGCGTCAAACGATAAATCAGAGTGAGTTTGAAAGGGAGAGATGATCATGAAAGCAGTCGAAGTCAGAGGATACGGGGACGTGGACCAGCTCGCCGTCGTCGAGCGTCCGATTCCGGAAGCAGGTCCAGGAGAAGTACTCGTACAAGTCAAAGCGTGTGCGATCAACAATACAGAAATTTGGATGCGTGAAGGGGCCTACGGGACGGACGCAAAATCGGGTTGGAAACCGGAAGGCGTTCAGTTTCCACGCGTCCCGGGTTCTGATATTAGCGGACGGATCGTGAAAGTCGGGACGGGAGTAGAAGAAACACAAATCGGGCGGGACGTCGTCCTGTTTCCCTTTACCTCAAGCGGACCGGACGGAACGGAGCATATCGCGCAGGATATGTCGTTTATCGGCTCGGAATACGACGGGGGTTACGCGGATTACGTCGTCTGGCCGGCTGAACTCTGTTACGATATGCCGCTTGACGACTACACGAAAAGTGCCGTCTTCTCCGTCAGTGGTTTGACGGCGTGGCACATGGTCGAGCAGCTCCAACTGGAACCGGGACAAACGGTACTCGTGACCGGGGCGAATGGTGGTGTCGGTTCACTGAACGTTCAAATTGCCGCACGTGTCTTTCAGGCAAACGTCATCGCCCTTGTCGGAGATCTTGCACTAAGCGACCAGTTAAAACAGTTTGGGGCGACACATGTCCTCTCGTATAAATCAGAGCAGCTGGCAGATGATATTGTAGCGGCGAACGGTGGACCCATTGATGCCGTCCTCGATGTCGTCGGAGACGCGTTATTCGCGACCTCACTCGCCGTCTTAAAAAATGGCGGGAAGTTCTGTATCTCCGGTTCAGCCGGGGGTCAGCAGACACAGCTCGACTTCCGGACGGTTTACTTGAAGCACTTGACGCTGTATGGTTCTGTTCTCGGAACGCGCGCAGAATACGGACGGATGCTTGAAGCGATTGCCGCCGGGAAACTCGAACCGGTCATCGACCGGACGTTCCCGCTCGAGGAAGCGGGGGCAGCGCAGACGTATTTCAAGGAAGCGGGGAAGCTTGGGAAAATCGTTTTGTTGCCAACGGGCGAATAATTAACTTTATACAAAAAAACCGACGGATTCTGACCTTCCTTGGAAAGTGAGAAGCTGTCGGTTTTTTGTATGTGTTAAAAAGAAAGATCAAAATACAGCTTCTGTCCGTTCTGTTTCGGATAAGAGTTTAGCGTGGATGCCGCGTTGGCATAACGATTGTTGGAACGACTGATCAATCGGGCGATAGCCTTTTTCGATTAAATCGTTGATGTAAAGCTTGTTGTATAGGAAAGCAAACGCGATATTGATTACGATACTCAGGATGCCGGCTGTCGCAAATGCTGCGATGAAACCGAGAACAAGTTGAATCAAGCCCCATGTGAACTACTCACCACTTATTTGCTTCGCAAATTGAAGTGGGAGCTTCTTGGGAAGATCGTACTTTTACTAGCTACGGTTATTTACCAAGCTCATCGGGTGGTTCCCACCCTGAAGGGTTTTCAGTCTGCCAATATCAACAAGTTGATACTCGCATTAATATCTCTGTCATGATGAGCGCCGCAAGTACACGTCCATTCGCGTACATCGATCGTTTTCTTCTCGCCTTTTACTCCACAAGAAGAACAGATTTGAGTAGAGGCGTACCATTGATCCGCTTTGATAAGTGTTCGGCCATAGAATTTGCATTTGTATTCTAACTGTCGGACGAACTCATACCAACTGACATCTGCAATCGATTTGGCGATTTTATGGTTCTTCATCATGTTCTTCGACTTTAGTGTCTCAACGACGATGACTTGGTTTTCGTCAACGATCCGTTTCGACAGCTTATGAAGAAAATCTTTACGTTGATTTGCAATCTTTTCATGCTTCTTCGCGAGGATCATCCTCGCCTTCTCTCGGTTCTGACTCCCGATTTTCTTGCAGGACAAGGCGCGTTGCGCCTTCTTTATCTTCTCTTCGGACTTTCGAAGAAAACGAAGATTGTCAACTTTCTCAGAAACACGCTCATCGTTTGTCATGATGGCGAAGTGCTCCAAACCAAGGTCGATTCCTACTTTATTCTTGGCTAGAACCCATTGCTCTTCGGCTTGATTGACAAGGATGGAGATGAAGAATTTCCGGGTCTTCGTCATCGAGACCGTCGCGGACTTGATCACACCATCAAACGGACGATGTTGTTTCAACTTCACAAAACCGATTTTAGAAGGTTTCACCTTACGATATTCGATGCGGATGCTCCCCTTCAGATTGTTTGTCGTGTAAGAGGCCCGGTCATTGTGCTTCGATTTGAATTTCGGAAACCCGACAGACCGATCTCAAAAAAAGTTGGTATACGCCTTGTTTAAGTCCATCTGAGCGTTCGCAAGAGAAAGACTGTCGACTTCTTTGAGGAAAGGGAATTCGGGCTTGTACTTCGCTGGGGTTGGGAGCTTCTGCTTCGTGTCAGGATTGAGCTTCGAATCTTCATACAATCGGATACGTTCTTCGAGCATCTTATTGTAGACGAAACGGACACAACCGAACGTCTTCACGAAATATTCTTGTTGGGGTTTCGTCGGATAGAGTCGAAACTTGTACGCCTTCAGCAAAGCAATCACTCCTTTCCTTGTTTTTCGATATAATGTCTGATGACGTCGCTTGTCGCACCACCGGTCGTCACCAGACAGTAACTTCGAGACCAAAACATGTCTTTCCATAATCGTTTCTTGACGTGCGGAAAGTCTCGTTTGATCAGTCGGCTGCTTGCGCTCTTGTAGGCGTTCAGAAACTTTGACATTTCCGTGTTCGGGTGTGCTTTGAACAGCACATGGATATGATCGCCGTCATGATTCCACTCGTTCAGCGTGATATGATACGACGCGCCGATTCGTTCGAACGTCTGTCTCGCGAACTCCGAGATGGCGTCATCGATCACTTTGCATCTGTATTTCACGACGAGGACAAGATGATAATTCAGAAGAAAGACTGAATGTTTATTTGTGTCCATTTTCATTGATATATCAGTCCTTTTGATTAGTTATACTGGTTGTATCAAACGATTGAAGTCTTGCCAAGACGGGCGATTCATCTCCCACACGCTGGGCTTCGCCCCGAGACGCTTAGAGGTGGGAGAATTCTCGCTAAATTTAGTTAAAATCACCGCGGAAAAACTCCGGGAAAAACCCAAAAAAGAACGTCGTCCATGAGAAACCGGCTTTTACTTCTTTTACTAAACCATTCGGATGTTGCAAAATCCCTTTCATAATCAAATACCTCCTATTTGAACTGAAATTTTAATAGAAAAGTCAATGTTTAACCGTAACCAAAAATATCAAAATAATGAATGAATAGTCATTCATTATATGCTATACTCATCTCAATACAACTGCTTTAGGGGGAAAGGGGCTTGTTTCATGGGGACATTTTTACTGATTAACTGGATTGCCTTCCTGCTCATCGTCGGGTATGCAGGTTATCTATTCGTGACGCTCGTCAAGAGCCGTTACGAAGCGATTCGTCGGGGGAAAAAGGCGGAATGGGATATAACGAATAAAGAACGGTTCAATTCGGTACTCGTGAACGTCTTTGGACAAAAGAAATTACTTAAGGATAAAAAGAGTGGGACGATTCACGTCATGATGTTCTACGGCTTCTTACTTGTCCAGTTCGGAGCGATTGATTTCATCTGGAAGGGACTCGCAGTCGGACAACGTTTTCCACACATTCCACTCGGTCCACTTTATCCAATCTTTACGTTCTTCCAGGAAATCGTCATGCTCGTCATCTTGGTTGCGGTCGTTTGGGGATTCTACCGTCGCTATGTCGAGAAACTGGTGCGCTTAAAACGAAACTTCATGGCAGGACTCGCCTTAATCTTTATCGGTGGATTGATGGTCGCAGTTTTATTCGGCAACGGATTTTTCCTCGTCTATGAAAATCATTCGACACTCGGTGAACCCGTTGCGTCTGCTATCGCCTTCTTGTTCAGCTGGGTACCGGAACAAGTCGCATTCGGACTGTTCGTCTTCTTCTGGTGGGCCCATTTACTGTTCTTACTCAGCTTCATGGTCTACATCCCGCAAGGCAAACATGCCCACTTAATCGCCGGTACGGCCAATGTCTGGCTCGGTCGGACGTCAAAAGTCGGCCGCCTTGCACCGATCGACTTGTCTGTCATGGAAGAAGCGGAAGATGACGATGCCGAATTTAGTTTCGGGGTCAATAAAATTGAAGACTTCAACCAAAAACAATTGGTCGATCTGTATGCCTGCGTCGAATGCGGACGCTGTACGAATATGTGCCCGGCGAGCGGAACAGGGAAGATGCTGTCGCCGATGGACTTAATCGTCAAGCTGCGGGATCACCTCAACATGAAGACGGCAGCGATCACACAAAAATCACCGTGGGCACCTGCCTTTGCCTTTGACGGATCACAAGGGAATCAGATTGCGTCCCTTGCTGCAACCGGTCAAATGGACATCGTACCCGATTCGTTGATTGGCAATGTCATCACGGAAGAAGAAATCTGGGCATGTACGACATGCCGTAACTGTGAAGATCAATGCCCGGTCATGAATGAACATGTCGACAAGATCATCGACTTACGTCGCCATCTCGTCATGATGGAAGGAAAAATGGATCCGGAGATACAACGGACGATGGCAAACATCGAACGTCAAGGAAATCCATGGGGGATGAACCGGAAAGAACGTGAAAACTGGCGCAAAACGCGCAAAGAACTCGTTGTTCCAACGGCGAAAGAAAAGAAAAAAGCTGGTGAAGAATTCGAGTACCTCTTCTGGGTCGGTGCGATGGGCTCGTATGACAGCCGCAGTCAAAAAATCGCGATGGCATTCGCCCGCATTCTGAACGAAGCAAACATCTCGTTCGCGATTCTCGGAAATGATGAAAAGAACTCGGGTGACACGCCACGCCGGATCGGGAACGAAGTTTTGTTCCAAGAACTTGCGGAAGCGAACATCAAGTCGTTTGAAAAATATGGTGTCAAAAAAATCGTCACAATTGATCCGCACGCCTACAACACGTTCAAAAACGAATATCCGGACTTCGGACTCAGTCCGGACGTCGAAGTCTATCACCATACGGAGTTACTGGCGCGCTTGATTGACGACAAACGGATCACGCCGATGCATGAAGTCAAAGAACGTGTCGTCTATCATGACTCGTGTTACCTCGGACGGTACAACGACATCTACGACGCTCCCCGTTACATTCTTGAAAAAATTCCAGGAATCACGCTCGTCGAGACGGAGCGGAACCGGGAAAAAGGGATGTGCTGTGGTGCAGGCGGCGGGATGATGTGGCAAGAAGAAAAAGTCGGAGCCCGTGTCAACGTCGCTCGGACGGAACAGCTGTTGACGGTGCAACCATCTGTCATCGGTTCTGCTTGTCCATACTGTCTGACGATGCTCAGCGATGGAACGAAAGCAAAAGAAGTCGATGAATCCGTCGCAACATACGACGTCGTCGAATTGCTCGAACGTTCAATCGTCGGGACACCGATGAAAGAATCAATCGCTACGGTATGAGTAATGACCACTTGCGCGTCTTCGTCACGGAAGACCGGCGAGTGGTCTTTTTTTGTGAATACATGTTTCAAAGCAAGCACAACGTTGTACTGTACGGTTTTGACATGCTATGATAAAAATACAAATTGCTGTGAAAGGGGGTGAGAATCTTTGGGAAGGCGCTACTTAAAATCGGTCAGGTCGCGGAGACCACCGGCTTATCAAAACGGACGATTGACTATTACACGTCGCTCGGTCTCTTAACGTCAGAACGAACGGCGGCAGGTTACCGGTTGTATCCGGAAGATGTCGTCCATCAAGTCCAAAAGATTGAATATTTAAAGACACAGCGGCTTTCCTTACAAGAGATTCTTGCTTCATTTACGGAACGGGAAGAAAAAACGGGAGATGTCATTTATCAAGAAGTACAGCAGCTTCAAGATACGGTCAAAGGGTTAGAGCGACGTCTGCTCGAATCGACAGAGTTCGAAAAACAAGAGATTCGTCTTGAGTTATCGCGTCGCCTCACCTTGATTGCATCGTTGATCGCCCAGCTGTAAAACTAATAACTGGAGGTGACCCCTTTTTAGGGGATTTTGGATACTATACTTTTCATCAATTTATTTTTAGTGGTGTTGTTGATTGTGTTAACAGCGTTTTTCGTCGGGTCAGAGTTTGCGGTCGTTAAGGTTCGGATGTCGCGTCTCGACCAAATGATTCAAGAAGGCAATAAGAGTGCGATTCTTGCTAAAAAAATCGCCGGTGATCTCGATTATTACTTGTCTGCCTGTCAGCTTGGGATCACGGTGACAGCACTTGGACTCGGGGCGCTCGGAGAGCCGACCGTCGAAAAGATTCTCCATCCTGTCTTTGACGAATTCGGCGTCTCGGCTGCCGTCTCGACACTCTTATCGTTCGGAATCGCCTTCATTTCCGTGACATTTTTACACGTCGTCATCGGGGAGCTTGCGCCAAAAACGCTTGCCATCCAGTATGCGGAAAAAATGACTTTGATTTTCGCACGTCCCTTGTTCATTTTCGGAAAAATCATGTACCCGTTCATTTGGTTACTCAATGGATCGGCACGTCTGTTCCTTGGACTTTTCGGTGTGAAACCTGCTGGACACGAACAAGCCCACTCAGAAGATGAGTTGAAAATCATCATGGCACAGAGCTTCCAAAGTGGTGAAATCAACCAAACGGAACTTGCCTTGATGCAAAATGTTTTTGCTTTTGACGAGCACGTCGTCAAAGATTTGATGGTCCCGCGGATGCGGATGGCGACGATCTCAGAGCGTCTCTCAAAAGCGGAGCTGATGGAAATTTTCATGGACAATCCGTTTACCCGTTACCCGGTAACGGAAGAAAATGATAAAGACCGTATTCTTGGCTATATCAACGTCAAAGAAGTCTTGACAGATTTCGCGAACGGACATGAATATCCGGTCACACATTACTTGAAGGATTTACCGGTCGTCTCAGAATCGACGTCGCTTCAGGATACGTTACGAAAAATGAAAGAAACCCGTTCACATATCGTCCTCGTCGTAGACGAATATGGCGGTACGGCGGGAATCGTCTCGATGGAAGATTTACTTGAAGAAATCGTCGGTGAAATCCGTGACGAATTTGATACGGATGAAGTCGAAGAAATTCAAGAGTTGCCGAACAACGAATATCTCGTCGCAGGAACGGTCTTACTAGAAGATTTGGAAGAACGTTTCGGTCTGCGGTTTACGAACGATGAAGATGTCGATACGATCGGTGGCTGGATTCAGATGCACAACATCGATCTGCAGCCAGGCGAACATATCGATACAGAGACGTTCTCTGTCGAAGTGATGGAAATGGAGAACTATCAAATCAATCAAATCAAACTGTGGTTGCACCCGCTCGAAAAAGCAGAATAAGAACAACATGCAAAATCCTCTTGAGCCAATCAAGGGGATTTTAGACTATATACAAACTCTTATGAAGAGTGAATATCCTATATCGGGAATTAACCCGTTCGCGCTTTCCTGTCTCGCCTCGTCTTCAAAGCGGCAATCTTCCGCGCCGCTACAGCAAAGCTGCAGGGTCGCGACCGATTGCTTTTCGCTTTAAAAGCGATTCGAGACGGATTGCGCCCCAAACCATCTGCATGCCTGGATTCCCCTTACGGTATTCCCTGAAAAGCGCCACGTTTCGTTGACTCCTACGGGAAAAGTGCGTTGAACACGCACTGTCAGAGGCAGGCAAGACCCTGCTCGTTGTCCGCTAGGACCAAGGAGCAACGGCTTGCGCCTCGCCCGAGGAAAGCAACGAAAAAGGAAGACGCTTTTATTTTCCAATTTTGTTTTGTCTATACACTAAAATCCTCTTGAAATCACCAAGGGGATTTTTTTGTTGCTGCGGGAATCAATTTTTCAGAAATCATATCAGTGTGTGAATAACGGATCGGGAAGTAGGGAAATCGTCGTGTCGGCTTGAATACTACTAAAAAGAGAATTCATCGTGTCGTTCACTAGAGGGAGGAACCTTGTGTTAGACTTAATCCCGTTTTTACTCAGCCGGCTTGGTATGCTGGCGTTGCTAGCATTTTTATTGTCGCAGTGGCGAACGTCACGGCACGTCTTTAAAACATCGACGAGTCGCTCGCGTCGACTCGCCTTGCTCAGCATATTCGTCGTCTCGGGTATTTTGATGAACTATGCCGGAGTTGCCGTCTCCTCGAATCAAACGATTGATCCGTTGCTTGGACTTGCAGTGACCGATGATCAATTATTGATTGATACGCGTCTAACGATTATCGTCACGAGTGGACTGCTCGGTGGTCCCTTCGTCGGTGGACTGACGGGTCTCCTTGTTGGGTTTCATCGTTTTTTGCTCGGTTCGATGGGAGCAGAGACAGGATGGTTCATCGCCGTCGCTGCCGGTACTCTCAGTGGTCTCTACAGTCGTCGCTGGCGCTTGAAAGATAAATATACATTATTACAACCGATTGCTCTCGTCATGAGTATGGTTATCCTTGATTTAGGATTGGCCATCTTGCTCGCGGATGATCCGTCGGAACTCATCGTGATTGCGAGTCAGGCGGTCTTCCCGATGCTGTTTGCAAACACGATCGGGATTATCGTCTTCATCGTCATCTTACGGACGCAACTCCGATTCGAAAAGGAATTGTTTGTTCGCGAAAGTGCCCGTTCCTCTCGATTGTTGGCTGTCATCCGTCCACTTCGAAAAGAAGGCATGACAGCAGACGTCGCCTGTCAGATTGGCACGACCATTTTGGAAGAAACTAAAATTGACCGTGTCGTCTTACTTGGACCTGCAAAAGTGCTCGTCGATATTGAAGCGGGGGAAACACCTGTGTACGGCGGCAGATTTCAACCGAATGTACAACGTTGGATTGAAGAAGCGGTTCCGTTACAAGTCGAAGACCGGACGACAAACCAAATTCTATCGTTTCATCCCTTACAGATGGATGGAGACAAGGCCGGTATCGTATGTTATTTTCCGAGTCATTTGTTTGATGACACGATTGAACAGACGACGGAACAACTCGTTCAGCTGTTTGCGCGTGAGCTCGTGACGTATCGAGAAGAGCAACTCGAAAAACGCTCGCTCCCTAAAATGAAACCGTTCCTCCATCCGAATTATTTACGGGGAATCGTGGACGAAATCCATCAGACGGCTGATCCGGGGACGCCGGTCAAACAACAGCTAGGCTCTTTGCTCCAACTATTGACGGCAGCACGCTGGGTCGAAGATCATCCACTTCGTGACGAAATCACGACTTTAAAAGCCTATCTCGCTCTCGAAGGGACAAGGCGACGTCAAAATCAGTTGACCCATGCGGATATCACGATTGATTTAGATGTCGAGACGGCGATTGAGGAGACGCTCATCATGCCATTCCTGTTAACGAAGTTAGTCGACAATGCGTTACGGCATGCATTTTCGAAAGTCGGTCGTCGTTCACAAATTAACGTACGTGCTTTTCGTCAGGAGAACGATCTTGTCTTAGAAGTCAGCGATAACGGCGTCGGAATCGGACCAGATGTGAAACGACGGCTCGAAGAAGATGCTTTGACGGAGACGAGCACGTTGTTTTTACTACGACGGACGCTCGATATCAAGTATGGAGAAGCCGCGACGTGTACGATTCACTCTCGTCTCAACCAAGGAACGCGTGTCGTGCTAACCTTGCCGCTACCGGTAGTTGAGGAAGGTTGACTCAGAACTCAATATGACTGCATCAGCAGGAATCGTCTTGAAGTGAAAATCGGATTCGACAGGTGTCGAGTCCGGTTTTTTTAGGCGGGGAAGCGTTTCAACAAGAGGATTGTTTTTTTTTAGGAGAAGGTGGGTAAAAATGAAAGCAGGCAACGATAAGATATAGGAGGAAGAAGCGGATGATTACAAAAAAAGAAGTCGGACGATCCGGCGAACGACCGATCATCGCTTTTACATTGATGAATCGATTGGGACACAGTGTCGACCTGTTGAACCTCGGCGGTAAAATCACGGCGATTCGTGTACCTGATAAGCAGGGGAAGATTGAGAATGTCGTTCTCGCATTTGACGAGCTCGACCAATACTTAGATGATCCCCATCATTTAGGTGCGACGATTGGTCGTGTCGGGGGACGAATCGCCAATGGGGCATTCGCGCTCGAAGGGATGAACTACCTACTCGAACAAAACGAAGGAGATCATCATTTACATGGAGGGAGTGTCAACTGGTCGAATCGCTTTTTTGATCATGAGATTGAAGGCGATTTGCTTCACTTGTCACTTGTCAGTCCGGATGGAGAGAATGGATATCCGGGACAGCTCGATGTGCGATTGACGGTCGAGTGGACGGATGAGGATGCATTGACGTTGACGTATGATGCGACGACGACGGCTTCAACACCGTTTAGTCCGACGAACCATACGTATTTCAATTTAACAGGAGACGCGAAGACGACAGTGGAGCAACACCGATTGCGGATGGATGCGCCATTCTATGTCCCGCTCGATCAAGACGCGTTACCGACGGGTGAAATTTTATCCGTTCATGAAACCGTTTTTGATTTTCGGACAGCGCGGCCGTTATACGAAGTGACGCATGCTCCTGACGAAGCGCTCCGTCAGGTCGGAAGCGGAGTCGATCATCCCTTCCTTCTGAAAGAGGGGGGCGAAATCGTCCTCGAAGAACCGGTCAGTGGTCGGACGTTACGTGTCGTGACAGAACAACCGGGTGTCGTTGTCTATACGGGCAACCATTTAGGGGGAGACTTTACGATTGCCGGTCGTCGCGCGACGCCTTACCTTGGCATCTGTTTTGAGACACAAGGACTGCCGGACGCCATCAATCAACCTGATTTCCCATCCGTCGTCTTACGCGCGGGCGATCGGTATCAAAAGCGGACGACCTTCCAATTTAGCCGAATACAGTGATGTTTCTCGCGAATATTAAGTTCGTATGTGGTAGGATAAAGCGAGAAGAATCTAACGGAGGCATAAGAAAATGACTAAAATAGCATGGGTGACCGATAGTATGGCCTATTTCAAAAAGGAAGAGGCAGACGCAATCGGCGTCAATGTCGTACCGATTCAAATCTTGCTCGGGGATACTGCCTACAACGAAGACACGATCACTGTCGAGCGTTTGTTCCGCGCACTTGATGCGGACAAGAAGTTGGTCGCAAAGACATCACAACCAATCTTCGGCGAGTTCGTCGGTACGTATGAACGCCTAAAAGAAGAAGGATATGATTGTGCGATTGCTGTGCACTGTACGAATGGATTATCAAGTACGGTCCAAAGTTCTGCATCAGCTGCAGAAGCGGCAAGTTTCCCAGTCCATATCATCGATTCGCATACTGCGTTTGAAAACCAACAAGAGTTCATTCGTTACGGGATGGATCTTGAAGCACAAGGAAAGACTGTCGAAGAGATTACAGCAGCTTTGACGAACTTATCGAAACGGACGCATTTTTATATGATCGTCGGGAACATGGAGACGATGCGCCGCGGTGGGCGGGTTTCGTCAGGAGATTTATTCCTCGCGAACTTACTCAACATCAAGCCAATCATCACGACGGACGAAGCGGGGAAAATCGTTCCGTTCAAAAAGGCACGTTCACTTAAAAAAGCATATATCGAAATGATTAAACAAATCGAAAATGCGATGCGTCAGAAGACATTCTATAAGAACCGGATTTATGTCGCGACGACGCTTGCGCCAGACATGGCAGCCGATCTGCGGAGCAGTGTCGCAGCGAAGTTTCCGGAATTGACGATTCTTGAAGGGACGTTCGGTCCAGCGATTGGAACACATGCCGGAGCAGAAACAGTCGGCCTTTTCTGGTTGAATGATTAAATGAAAAAAATAAAGCAGGTCTGTCCTTCTCCGCTCAGCGGACGAGGCAGACCTGCTTTTTAGTTTGTTGCGAGTGCACAGACGATACCAAGAAAAGCTGCACTGATGCCAAGGACATAACTTGTCCCGAGGTAAAGAGCGAGTGTCCGTCTATTTTCATGTTGGAGCAGTTGGAGCGTCTCGAGCTTAAAGGTCGAAAAGGTCGTAAACGAACCGAGAAATCCCGTCCCGAGAAACAACGTCCACGTCGAATCGAGATGAAGACCGATGACGAGACCGAGTAAAAAAGAACCGCTGACATTACCGATGAATGTCGCGAGCGGGAAGTCGCGTGTCCAAAACGTCTTCGCCCATTGGCTGAGTGCAAAACGACTGATGGCACCGAAAAAAGCACCGATTCCGAGTGCGAGCAGTGTCATGTGTTGTCCCTCCTTGCCGCGAACTGCCGGAGCCGGCGCGTCCCGAGCGCGTAACCGAGGTACGAACAAAATAATCCGCCGAATAGACTAAGAAGGACATAAAGTGCGGCGAAGCCATATAGACCGGTCCGCAGTAACGTGACCGCTTCGACGCTAAACGTCGAGAATGTCGTGAACGAGCCGATGAAGCCTGTTCCGAGCGCCGTCATCGCATATTGATGAAGTAAATTTGTACGGAATAAAAAATGTGTTGCATACCCTAAAACGAAACAGCCGAGAAGATTAATACAGACCGTTGCGACGGGAAACGTCCCTGTCGCCAGTTGACCGATTGTTAGACTAAGACCGTACCGTGCCGAGGCACCGAGTACACCGGCGAAGCCGACTAAAACATACAGCATTGTCACCCATCCTCTACCTATAGCATATTTTCAACATACGCTGTTCAGAATCAAGGCGTCAAGTGGGTAAAATAGGCAAATCACTAAAACTCTCACGCATTGAAACCGATAGATGAGTATACGAATGAGAGAAGGAGTTTTGCAGATGGTGTCACCGCTCGAACAGCTCAGTACTAAAATATTGTCCCGCCTCATCCCAACGTTAATTACAGTCGCCCATCCGTTGATTTTCATTTTTGCCCAGATGGATTATGTCTCGATGCGAGCTTTTTATCAATTTTTGATCGGTGGTATCATCTTGACGATAGCATTACTGGCCGGGAATCAATTTTTCGGGCAGCACCCGATTGGGAAGTACATTCAAATCACATTGACCTATTTGGTCCTGGCGCTCGTCCTCGTCACTTTGCCGACGCAGAGCATTTGGACGATTGCCTATCTGTATCTCGTCATGTCGATTGTCTACTTGATTCCCCGGATTGTCGTGATGGCGGGAGTACTCGGTCTGCTCGAACTTGTCATGTTTACAAGCATCGGAACGGTTGAGTTTACGAATCTGTTCGACTTGATCGTTGCGCTTGTCATTTACTTGATGATTTTTGCAGCAGCCGTCTTTGTTGCTGTGTTCGGTCGCAATGTCATGACGGAAGTTCAGCGTCAACAGGAAAAAGCGGAAACGTATGCAGAAGTCTCTCGGACGACGCTTGCCCAATCCGCGGCAACAGCGATAGACGTGACGACGTTCACGGAAGATATGAGTGAAACAGTCGATACGGCAAAAGCCTCATTCGAAAAAATCGATGACGCGATGAAGATGCTTGCGGCAAACTCAGCGAAAAATGCGACATCCGTCCGTCAAATTCGGCAAATGAATGAGAGTAACGTCCAATCGATTGCTGACGTCACACTAGCCGTCGATCGCGCTCTCGAGCGGAGTTCTTCTTCAAAACTCACAGCCGAGAACAGTCAAGAGACAATCAGTGAAGCGGGCGAGTCACTCCAACAATTGACGGTCAGCATGGGTGAGTCCGTGACATCATTCGGTCAGCTCGCAGGACGATTCCAAGAAATCGTGACGATCACGTCGAGCATCAACGCAATCGCGACGCAGACGAATTTGCTGAGCTTAAATGCTTCAATCGAAGCTGCACGGGCAGGGGAATTCGGAAAAGGGTTCACCGTCGTCGCACAGGAAATTCGCAACCTGTCGTCACAAACGGCAGAGGCATCAAAAGAAATCAATCAAATCATCGAACGGGTTGAACGTGACGTGACGAATACGGGAAGTGCGATCAATGCGAGCACGACGTTACTCCGTGAGCAAGAGGAACGGATGCAGCGGAGTCAGCAAGCCTTGCAGACGATCGCATCAGACTCATCCGATTCGGTCCAAGCGATTAGTGGCGCCCGTCAGCAATTCGCAACGATTACGAGTAGTTTGACGGATATCACGCAGGCGACAGAACAGCTGGATGCCTTCATGGATTTGTTATTGACGAGCAGTGATCAATTATCAGGTCTGACCCGGTCGCAAGTCGAACAGATTCGTGACTTGCAGCACGCGATTCATGCGTTGAACGCAACGGCATCGACGCTCCGCGAAACGACAAAAGAAGGTTAATGAGTAAGCACATCGCCCTACACGCGGTGTGCTTTTTCGTTTGTGGAATAAGCAGAATGGGAAGATAGTAAAGGTGAATGAACAAATTAAAGGAGGACGATGAGATGAAAGCAGCGTATATCGAACAATATGGTGGGTCGGATGAGTTCAAAGTAGGAGAGATTGAGCAACCGACAATTGGTGCAGATGACGTATTGATTGAAGTTCATGCAGCGAGTGTCAATCCGGTTGACTGGAAACTGCGTGAAGGGTACTTAAAAGAGATGCTCAGTTACGACATGCCGCTCGTCATCGGCTGGGATGTATCGGGTGTCATCAAAGAAGTCGGAGCAAACGTGACCGATTTGAAGGTCGGAGATGAAGTCTTCAGCCGCCCGGATATTGCCCGTCAAGGCACATATGCCGAGTATGTTGCGGTCGATGCCCATCTCGTCGTCAAAAAGCCAGCCTCCCTGAGCTTCGAGGAGGCCGCATCATTGCCACTCGTCGCGCATACGGCATGGCAAGTCATGTTCGAAGTGATGGATGCGAAACCGGGTGACCGGATTTTCATCGGTGCCGGTTCAGGTGGCGTCGGGACGGTCGCAATCCAGCTCGCGAAAGCACACGGCTTGTATGTCGTCACATCAACGAGCACCCCGAACGTCGATTGGGTCAGTGAACTCGGAGCCGACGAAGTCATCGATTATAAACAACAAGATCCGGCAGAAACCGTGCGTGACCTTGATTTCGTTTTCGATACGATGGGGGGAGACGGACAGGGCAAACTATACAAAATGCTTAAAGAAAATGGAATGCTCGTCTCGATTTCAACGCCGCCGAACGAAGAGGAAGCAAAACAGGCGAAGGCACGCGTCGAATATGTCTTCATGCAGCCGACAGGCGAACGGATGAAAAAAATTGCGGAAGCCGTCGAAAAAGGTGAACTGAAACCCGTCGTCGACCGGATCTTTGATCTTGAGGATACGAAACAAGCCCATGATTACGGAGAAGAAGGGCATGCGAAAGGTAAAATTGTCATTAAAGTGAAATGACGCGGGAACGTCTTGACTCGAACTTTGAGTCAGGGCGTTTTCTAAACGTCACCTTACGTTAGGATAACCGGAACAGCAAACAAAACTCCCTTCAATATCCGAAGGGAGTTTTGTTTGTAGGTTAAGTAATATTCGACAAAAGCGACGACTTGTTCAACGGGAAACAGACGCTGAGCGGAGGAGACGGTCGAGTAACACGAGTGTCTCCGGTTGATTCTGTAATGTCATCTGCAAAAAAGAGCGTTCCTGCTCGAGTAACGCAATATAGCGGCGTCCTGCTTCTTGATACGTCGCCGGGACGAGGACGTCATAAACGGCCTCGAACGGGACACGCTGGTCGTCCGGTAAGTAATCTGAAATCGTCTTTAGTCCGAGCTGCGCCCGCTCCGGCAGATAGTGGTGCAACAGGACTTTTGCGAACTTCGTCAACGCACTGCGTAACATTTCGACCGCCCATAAGCCGTTGCCGCGCGCGGCGGCTTTTTGATACTGGAAGTAGAACCAGACGGCATCGATTGCCTCGTCTTCGAATTCCTGCTGCGACAGGGTCAGAGACGTTTCTTCGATAAACGGTGCTAACTGATTTTTTGGATCATACAGGACGCGGATGGCATCTTTTTGATTTAACGAAGTGGTCGTGACGGTAAATAGGTCGACATGTAACAAGTCATCATAGACCGCAATCATTTGTGGGGCGACGATGAAAATGTCATCGTGCCAAATGACGGGCCGGTACGCTTCAAGGTGCGCCAGACGACGAGGCAGGAACTCCGAAACAGTCCCTTCTGCGACGAGGCAGTAGAGGTCGAGGTCGGAATGAAAATCTTCCTCGCCGCGACCGAATGAGCCTTTCAAAAAAATCGCTTCAACGGTCGGATCCTGTTTGAGCCGATCTGTAAGTTGTTCGATGGCATATAGCTGGTGCATAAGTAAGTCACTCCTTCAAGCAGTCTATTTCTTCAGTATACGTGAAATAAGGGAGATTATTCCATTATCATTTTTACTGATTTCCTAAAGCGAGTGAGCAGAGAAAAATCAACAACACAAAAAGGGCCTGACTCAAAAGCCATCCCTTTAAATCATCAGCTGTTTCAAACCCTTAGCGTAAAGAAGCTGTATGTTGTTCTTGTTCTTTTTGTTCCATATGCATGGCATGCTGTTCGCCCCAATGGTTCATCACATTGAGGATTGGCATGAGTGTCCGCCCGTAATCCGTCAAGGAGTACTCGACGCGGGGTGGAACGACTTGGTAGATTTCACGGTGTACGATATCATTTAGCTCAAGTTCACGTAGTTGAGCCGTCAACATCTTTTGGGTGATGTTCGGTAGATGTCGTTTTAATTCACTGAAGCGGAGTGTCCCGTGAGTAATGAGCTCGAGCAAAATCGACGGTTTCCATTTTCCCGTCAAAATCTCGAGTGCAGTCTCGACGCGACAGATGGGTGTCTCTTGCATCATCGTTCCTCCTTCGTAGTATCTTTTTAGAAACTATACCACTTTTTTGTGCCTACTTCCGTTCACGTTGCTTCCGGGGGATAATGAACCTATGAAGTGAACGTACAGGAGGAATAACAATATGACAATCCATTCAGAGATTACGCTCGGACCGGTCAGCTTACGGATTACGGATTTAGACCAATCGATTTCATTTTACCGTGACCTGCTCGGACTAACGGTACTCGAACAGACAGGGAACACGGCGACGCTTGGTGCGAAAATGACACCACTCGTCGTGCTGGAGGAGCAGAAAGATGCACGACGTCTCGCACCCAATTCAGTCGCGGGACTGTATCATTTCGCGATTTTATTGCCAAGTCGAAAAGAACTTGGTTTCGTCATCCGCAACTTGATTTCAAATGACGTTGATCTTGGTCAAGGCGACCATCTCGTCAGTGAAGCGTTTTATCTATCCGATCCGGACGGGAACGGGATTGAGATTTATGCCGATCGTCCACGGGAGACATGGTCTTATGAGGCGAACGGGGACGTCAAGATGACGACAGACCCCGTCGATTGGCAAAGCATGCTCGTTGAGGCAGGCGAAGAAGACTGGTACGGAATGCCGGCAGATACGGTCATGGGTCATGTCCATTTCCATGTCAAATCACTCGAAGCCGGACGCGCCTTTTATGTCGACACGCTTGGTTTTGAAGTGGCGACCGATGCGTCACGGATGAAAGCCTTATTTGTTGCAGCGGGTGGTTATCATCACCACATCGGGATGAACCTGTGGGCAGGAGCGGACGCGCCAAAGGCACCGGGCGACGCCGTCGGACTGGATTATTGGACGCTCGTTTATCCAAGTGCATCCGTGTTAGAAAAAGCGGTTGCTGCGATCGATGCTTCGCTCTACCGAGTAGAGCGGACGGAAGACGCGGTGTACGTCACGGATGATGCCGGCATTACGGCACGACTGGTTACGAAATAATGAAAAATGAACCTTCTCATCACAGAGAGGGTCCATTTCAGGCTATAGACAAAGTGCCATCGGGAGATAAGCGTCTGTTTTCGTTGCTTTCCTCGGGCGAGGCGCAAGCCGTTGCTCCTTGATCCTCACGGACAACGAGCAGGGTCTTGCCTGCCTCTGAAAGTGCGTTAAGAACGCACTTTTTTCCGCAGGAGTCAACGAAACGTGACGCTTTTCAAGTAATATCGTGACAGAAATCTAGTCATGCAGACAGGGTAGCGCGAACGGATTGCTCCTCGATATCGCATGTACACGCTTCATAAGAATTTGTCTACACGCTTAAATGGACCTTCTCATTGGAGAGGGTCCATTTTTGTCAGTTAATTTTGTCCGGATAAAGCAGACGGGGCATTGCCATCGTAACGACTGACGAGTTCATACGGTCGGACGGTATAGAGGGCATGCGGCAGGTAAACGGGATTCATCGCATCGAGTGCACGGATTTGGAAATGCTCACGTTTGATATAGGTGTCGACGTTCTCACGCGTGACAGGGAAGAAGCCGACGTCCGTCGTCTCGCCTTCTTGTGCTTGCAATTCACCGCTGACGTACGTCCCGCGGAAGGCGACGCAGATGATGTGACTTGATATATTTTGATAGATGCCGGTAATGCCGTCGATCGTGACGTCAACACCGGCTTCTTCTTTGACTTCACGTTTGACGGCATCGAGAATCGATTCATTGTTTTCGACTTGTCCGCCCGGTAGCTCATACGTGTCGCCACGATGGAGGTTGCGGACAAGCAAGACTTCACCAGCATCGTTCGTGATGTAGGCAGTGACGCTGACGATTGCACGGGGTGGTGTGTAGACACCTGTCGCCGTCATGAAATCTTCCGTCGATTTGATGTAGAGGTTTTTCCCGAGGCGGGCGCGTTTCTTCATCGCTTCCCTGCGTAAGGCGCTGTTGCGGACATCACGGTCGACTTGCTCATAGTGCTCCCGATCGCGATATTCCCAAATGGCGATGACTTCATCTTCCGATTCCGTCACCCAGCGACCGACGAGACGGGCACCGTGACTGATTTGTAGGGGAAAGAGATAGGTGTGAAAGAACTCGGTAAATTCCTGTAGTCGTTCCGGGCGAATCGTATAGGTCTTCCGGCGATGTAACATGAAAATTCCTCCTCTATCATACAAGCAGATATACGTTCAGGTTCTTTATTACACTTCTCTTATCGTAAGCGGATTCCCTTCTTTTTCAAACGAATCGAGCACAACAAAAAAACGACTTCGCGGAGAGCGAAGCCGTTTTTGGGATTAAGCGATATCTCGTTCTTTTTTGTCATCAAGGATTGATGTATGGCGTTTGATGGCGTGGACCATTTTCGCGATCGCACCGTCCCCTGTGACGTTTGCTGCTGTACCGAAACTGTCTTGTGCGATATAGAGTGCAATCGCGAGGCTAACCATGGTCTGGTCAAAGCCGAGCATGGAGACGAACAAGCCGGTTGCGGCCATGACGGCACCACCGGGAACGCCTGGTGCTGCAATCATCGTCACACCGAGGGCGAGAATGAATGGGAAAATCGCACCGAACGTGACCGGCATGTTGTTCAAGTAAAGAATCGCGATGACGATTGACGTCAACGTGATCGTCGAACCCGCAAGGTGGATGGTCGCACAAAGCGGAACAACGAAGTTTGCGACTTCTTCATCGGTATCATTTGCTTTTGTCTGCCGTAGCGTGACAGGAATTGTCGCTGCGGAAGATTGTGTCCCGATGGCTGTGAAGTAGGCAGGCATCATTGTTTTCAAAAGACGGAACGGATTCTGTTTATTGGCGATACCGGCAATCGTATATTGTAATGTGATCATCACGAAATGAAGAACGAGGATGACGACGAAAACGAGTGCGAACACAGAAAGAATTTCTGCGACTTGACCGGCATATGTCATGTTCATGAAAATTCCTGCGATGTGAAACGGAAGTAATGGAATGATGACTTTGCCGATAATCAGTTCGATGATACTACGGAAATCAATCGAGAGTTCAAGCAGACGTTCGCTTCTAGTTGCTGCGATTCCGATTCCGAAGACGAAGGCCATGACAAGAGCGGTCATGACGCCGAAGACAGGGGGAATTTCAACTTCCATGAAGCCTTTTAAAAGTGCTTCTTCCGGATTCTCCATGTTTGCAAATGAACCACTGAGCATGCGCGGGAACAAGTTGACTGCTGTACCATATGCGAGTAAACCGGCGACGACTGTCGAGAGATAAGCGATGAGAGCTGTGATTCCGACAAGCTTTCCAGCGCCTTTTCCAAGTTCACCGATACCCGGAATGATGAAACCAAGGATGATTAAGGGTATAGCGAATGATAAGAACTGACCAAAAATCCCATTGAATGTGACGAAAGAACGGACGATCCAATCGAAGCGTTCGGTGACGAGGCTACCCACTATAATTCCAAATACGATGGCGATGACAATACGACCGAGCAGACCAATTTTAAACTTCAAACCAATCATCCTTTCTTAATAATGAAATTGTCTAACTGAATTGAAGCTATTTTCGCACATCTAAAATGGCATTACTACAGCGTTTTAATCATTCTGATTATTCGAAATATAGAAATCGGTTGCATGATTTTATGCAATAAACGCTTCAACGCTTTAGTACAGCCACTTTACAGTGCGTGTCTGCATCAACTTACGAAAAAATTAAAAGGTAAAAAATAGTTTTCCGTTCAAAATACTTTGTGAACAAAGATTACTCAAAAACGTCAAAATCAGGCATACTCTCTGTATAGAGAAAAAAGGAAGTGATGAACTAATGGATATCATGGCACTCGTCCGCCTGGCCGGAGGAATCATGTTTACTCCGCTATCGGATGATGTTTTGATGATGGGATATACAGCGTTACGAATCAAAGAAGGGGTACATCCGGTCCTCATATGGCTCGCTGCGTGGCCAATTTTTTTCATTTCCTTCGCGTGGTTTTATTTACTCGCCCGTTTCTTCCGTGAAATTCCACTCATCAAGAAATTCATGAAAGTAAAGTTTTTGACACGGGCAGAAGAGATTTTAGATCGTCGTGGTTTGTGGGCGATCGGGCTCTCGTTCTTTTTACCAGGGGTACGTCATCCCATCCATTATGTTGCAGGATTGCTTGCATACCCACTTCCACGATACCTCGGGATGACGTTTTTAGCCGCCGGTTTATATACGGGTCTTTGGACATTTGTCATCGTTCGGATTGGTCAAGCCGTGACATGGTCGGAGCTTTGGGAATGGATTATGACGAATCCGAGTATGATTTTTATTATCCTTGCCGTCATATTAATCATTGCGGGTGCCTCCATCGTACATGCGAGACGGCGACACCGCCTCGAGAAAGAAGAAGCAATCGCTGAGTGAACAAGAACATGGGGGAGCACTCTCCTAATAACTTAAAACACGATAGACAAAGTGCTATCGGGAGATCAAGCGTCTTTTTTCGTTGCTTTCCTCGAGCGAGACAGGGCAGCGCGAACGAATTGCATCTCGATATCGCATGTTCACTCTTCATAAGCGTTTGTCTAAACGCTGAAAGACACGTTCGCCGATGCGGAACGTGTCTTTCGTTTGAATAAAGTTGATTAAGTGAACTTACGCGTTTTGACGTTTGCGTGCCACGACGATTCCAGCTGCACCGAGTGCAAGACCGAAGAGTGCGAGTGCACCTGTTGTTGCGTTGTTGCTTGTGTCGCTCATGCCGCCGTTACCTGTGTTCGGCATTGAACCTGGTGTACCGTCCATGAATTTCTCAGGAGATTGCATGACGATCGCGTTACCGAGGTTTTCACCGACACCATACATGTAAGCATATGACTCGCGGAACGTGTCGACTGATCCTTTGTAGTCGCCTTCCGTGTACTGCATGAACGTGTCTTGGACATATGTTTCATGGCCAGCGACCGCTTCTTGTGCTGCTTTCGTCGGAAGGTTTTCTTCCGTTGCTGCTCCGAGGAACGCACCGAAGTCGTTCGAGAACATTTTAAGCATGTCTTGAGCGTCAGCCATCATTTTTTTGTCATCGTTAATGGCTGCTGTGACGAGGTTTGCTTGTGCTTCGATGTGATTTTTCGTCCAAGCTTGCTCGAACTGATCTGCACCGGCTTCACCGTAAATTGATTTGATTGCGGCTTTGAAGTCAGCTGTGTGCATGTCTTCCGCCCAGTTTGCAGCATCGTAGTCTTTCGCTTGATCGACACCTGCCGTCATACTGAGGTTCGCAAGAGCGACGTGTTCAGCAGCAAGGCTGTTGAGTGTTGACCGGAGGTCAGCCGCTTTCGTATCAGCTTTCGAGTTATCGAACTTCTCAGGCATCTGTGTTGTGATCGCGACTGAGAGAGCTTTCGAGATGTCATACATGCGGCTGTATCCTTCACGGAACGTGTTGTACGATCCTTCATAGTCGCCTGCTGCATACTCTTGGAATGTTTTATAGACGTCCGCTTCGTGAGCACGAAGGACTTCTTCAGCTGCTTCCTTCGGAAGTTCGCCTTCTGTCGCAGC
>NZ_JACSML010000005.1:0-149923 GCF_018618635.1 Exiguobacterium sp. s102 | reverse complement strand
AAAGTCACGTTGACGAAGCTTGCGCTTCATTCATTGTTTGTATCCGAAGATACGTTTTTTGCCTCATCGTTCAGTTTTCAAAGTTCGTCATGTCGTATTAGCGACTTTAATAGATTAACAGGTTGTTTTGATTATGTCAACCGTGTTTTTGAAAAGATTTTTCAGCCCCAACAAACCGTTTATAAAAGGCGTCTCGCTGGAACATTTATTAATATAACAACAAAATTCGACAAACACAAGCATTATTTTAAAAAAACTTTACAAAAGCTTGTTTTGCGTTTTACATACAGCATCAGAGTCTTAACATACTCAATAAAGTAAACCCGATATTTGCAGGTCGTTCAGCCAGACGTCTCATCAAGTATGTATACCAGTCTACTCCGTGCGGTACATACACGACAACACGATATCCTGAATTGACCAACTCTTTCTGACGTTGCGGTCGCATCCCTTGAAGCATTTGAAATTCAAAACACTCATCTGAAATGTCAGCTTGTCGAATAAAGTCGAGTAGTTCCTCAATCATATCGTCATCATGTGTCGCGATTTGCGTATAACGTCCTTTCATCAAATTCTGTTTTACTAATAGAAGATAGTTGGCATCTACCATCGCCTTATCCTCGATGTAATGTTCCTTCGACCCCGTATATGCCCCTTTTACGATCCGGGTCATTGGTTCGAGTTGATCTAAGTCAAAACGACTACGGTGCAGATTTGCTTGAAGCGCCACACCAAGGTTCGGGTAAGAGAACTGAAGCACACGGAAAATTTTCAAAATCGACTCAGTCATTTCGTACTCTTCCATGTTGATCGTCACCCGGCGATTCAGCTGAAGTGCGACTTCAAGGATACGTTCCATCTGCATGAGGGCGAGTTCCGGATCTAACCGCACGCCGACGGATGTTAACTTTAATGAAATTTGTCCATCCACTTGTTCTTTCTCTAATCGGTACAAAACATCAATGCATTCATCCGCAATTGCCTTTGCATCCTGCACACTGTGAATAAACTCTCCTAAACAATCAATCGTGACTGCCCGACCCTGCGCATTCAACGTCCGGACTGTTCGGAACGTCTCATCGATTGTTTGCCCTCCTACGAATAATGTTCCCCCTAAAGGTAAGCCGACTGCTCGGGCCACACGAATAAGACGTTTATCAACAGCGAGTCGTTCGAATATCGGACCTGTTAGTTTTTCCAACACGTTCATCACCTCCTGTTTGTTGATTCCCTACTCTCCATAAAAAAAACGCCTTTCTTCTATATAGAAGAAAGACGTCAGCTTAATAAGAAAAATTAGTGTAACCAGATGAAGTATGCTAGGAACCCGAGTGACATAGCGTACATGATCGGGTGCACTTCTTTCGCGCGACCTTTCGCGATCATCGTGATTGGATAGAATAAGAACCCGAATGCGATTCCCGTTGCGATCGAATACGTAAGTGGCATCATGATGACTGTCAAGAAGGCTGGAACTGCATACTCGAACTTTTTCCAATCAATCTGGAGAAGTGAGGATGCCATTAACACACCAACGATGATGAGTGCCGGTGCTGTGACCGGCGCCGTGATGACGGCGAGAAGTGGTGAGAAGAATAAGGCAAGTCCGAAGAATAAGCCGGTTACGATTGCCGTCATTCCTGAGCGACCGCCTGCTGCGACACCTGCACTTGATTCAATGTATGAAACCGTTGTTGATGTTCCAAGGATTGAACCCGCGACTGTTGCTGTTGAGTCAGCGATCAATGCGCGTCCTGCACGCGGAACTTTATTTTCCTTAATTAATCCTGCTTGGTTCGCGACGGCAACGAGTGTTCCCGCTGTATCGAAGAAATCAACGAAGAAGAACGTTAAGATGACGACTGCCATCTGGACAGTAAAGATTTCATTGAAGTGAAGGAACGCTTGTCCGAATGTCGGTGCGATACTCGGTGGAGCTGAAACGATTTCCCCAAGGCTTGACGGAACAGGAATCAATCCAAAAATCATTCCCGCGATTGCCGTCAAAATCATTCCGAAGAAGATGGCGCCTTTAATTCCGCGTGTCATTAAGATCGCTGAAACGACTAAACCGAACACAGCAAGCAATGTTGTCCCTTGACCCAAGTTACCGAGTGAGACGAGCGTCGCTTCGTTTGCGACGACGATTCCACCTGTTTTCAAACCGATGAAGGCGATGAATAAACCGATTCCGGCAGCAACTGCCATTTTAAGTGGTTCTGGAATCGCATTGATGATTGTTTCACGAATTCCTGATGCCGTGAGTACCATGAAGACAAGACCCGATACTAAAACACCGGATAACGCCGTTTCCCACGGGATCCCCATTCCGATGACGACACTGTAGGCGAAGAACGCGTTCAGTCCCATACCGGGTGCGAGAGCAATCGGATAATTCGCGAGTAAGCCCATCGTGACTGAACCGATGACGGCAACAAGCGCCGTTGCACCGAAGACAGCACCAGGATTCATCCCGGCGTCTGCTAACGTATTCGGGTTAACGAATAAGATGTACGCCATCGCGAAGAATGTTGTCATACCGGCGATAAACTCTGTCCGCATGTTCGTACCGAGTCCGTCGAAGTCGAAGAATCGCGCGATCGCGTTCTCCTTTTGTTTAGGTTGTTGCGGTTTCATCTGTGTGCTCATGGTTGCCTTCTTTCCAAATAAGCCGTCTCAAGAAACGAAAAAAACGGCAGTTACCTAAGCGGTAAAAGCCGTTTCTTTAAGCGCACACTAGAATCAGTGCACGCCGTAGTAGGAACCTTTAAGGTGTTCCTGTAGAGACTTCCGGGCCATATCCCCAGAATTATACGGCATTATTTTTTGTTTTTTTAGTAGATGATTTAAAATAAGAACAGACACATCGTAGCATGCTCAAAATGCACGGTCAACCATAAAAACGAAATTTAAGGTCGTATTTTATCCGAACGTTCGGTTTTGAAAGCGTCACAAAAAACTCTTCTTCCTAATTCCTCGGGAAGAAGAGCCATAAAATTACTCCCATTCAATCGTTGACGGTGGTTTCGACGTTACATCGTACAGGACGCGGTTAACGTTCTGGACTTCGTTGACGATCCGGACGGAAATCTTCTCGAGCACGTCCCACGGGATGCGTGCCCAGTCCGACGTCATGCCGTCGATTGACGTAACGGCACGGATGCCGACTGCATAGTCGTATGTCCGCTCGTCACCCATGACACCGACTGAACGAAGTGGTGGCAAGACCGTGAAGTACTGCCAGATTTCACGTTCAAGACCGGCTTTTTTGATTTCGTCGCGGAGGATGAAATCAGATTCACGGACGATTTCAAGTTTCTCGTCTGTGATTTCACCGAGGACACGAATGCCGAGACCGGGTCCTGGGAACGGCTGACGCCAGACGATTTCGTCCGACAAACCAAGTTCTTTACCGAGTGCACGGACTTCGTCCTTGAACAACGTATTGATCGGTTCGATCAACTTGAACTGCATGTCTTCCGGCAATCCACCGACATTGTGGTGTGATTTAATCGTTTGTGCCGTATCCGTTCCGCTTTCGATGATGTCCGTATAGAGCGTTCCTTGGGCCAGGAAGTCCATATCCGTCAATTTTGACGCTTCTTCGTCGAAGACGTAAACGAATTCGTTACCGATGATTTTACGTTTTTGCTCCGGATCCGAAATCCCTTTTAATTTGTTCAGGAAACGGTCCTGCGCGTCGATTTTGATGACGTTCATATGGAAGTGATCGGCAAATGTCTTCATGACACTTTCCGCTTCCCCTTTACGTAACAAACCGTGGTCGACGAACATACATGTCAATTGGTCACCGATTGCCGCATGAATCAGTGCTGCGACGACAGACGAGTCGACACCGCCTGAAAGGGCACAAAGAACTTTTTTGTCGCCGACTTCTTCTTTAATCTTCGCGATTTCGATTTCGATGAAGTTCTCCATCGACCAGTCGCCTGTACACTGACAGACTTCGAACAGGAAGTTTTTCAAGAGTTCTTTACCGAACATCGTGTGGTTGACTTCCGGATGATACTGGACACCATACATTTTTAACTCTTCGTTTTTGATGGAAGCGATCGGGCAGGAAACGTTTGTCCCATCGACGACGAAACCGTTCGGAACCGTTGTGACGAGATCACTATGGCTCATCCAGACCGTCTGCTCGAGTGGTAAGTTTGCATACATCGCGGACGGATCGTTCAGCGTCAATGTCGCTTTTCCGTACTCCCGGTGTCCGGCACGCTCGACTGTCCCACCGAAGTGTTGCGACATCAATTGCATGCCGTAGCAAATACCAAAGATCGGAATTCCGAGTTCGAAGATTTCCGGATCACAGCGGTACGCGTCTTCTGCGTAGACACTGCGTGGTCCACCGGAGAAGATGATACCCGCTGGTGCGATGTCTTTGATTTCTGCTGCCGTAATCTTGTGCGAATGCAGTTCACTGTAAACTCCGAGATCACGGATGCGTCGTGTGATCAATTGGTTGTACTGACCTCCAAAATCGAGGACGAGGATCATTTCTTGGTCCAAATGTGCTTCCAAATCTATTCCCGCCTTTCAAGTTTCATGCGTACCCCTATGAAAAAAGCCCACTCTTCCCCCATGAATAAATGGAAAAAGAGCAGGCCGCTTCACAAAAAAATGTATACGAAGGGTCTGCTCCTTCATAGTCAGGTCGTTTAAGGTGACCCGGTAGAGACTCTCGCGCCATATCCGCGAGTATATACAAAGGAGATGCATGTATGATTTACGTTGTTCTCATTGTAACTGTATCAATTCAAAAATATCAACCCTCTACGCGACGAATCATATTTTCGAAATATTCACGTTTCTTTTCGAGCGACAACGTCTCACCACCATAAATCATCCGTTCATAGGCATCCGTCAACGGGCGCATCGCGTACGTTTCGTAATACCCATCGACTTCATGTGCAAGTTCCGCGAGCGTCCGTCCATCCTTATAATGGAACCCTTGTTTATCGAGACGTCGGAGCAAGAAGCGATACATCCGTTTGAATCCTTCCGGTCGTTTGATTTGGCTACGGAAGAAGAGAATTGCGGCCGTTCGTCTGATTGGTTTTCTAAACAGATAGAGGAACACAAGACCGAGCAACGCACCAATGATCGGCCAGACGGGAATCGAACGTTTTTCCGCCTGATTCGCTGTCGTCGCTTGGGCGTCATCGAGAAGATTTTCCTGCGGACGGTTCGGTGTTGCCGTTTCCGTATCTGTCTCTGTATCCCGTTGCGGATTTGATTGTTCCGTTTCGTTATCGGTCTCTTGATTGATCGTATATTGCCCTGTACCGTCAAAACTTACAGTCGGCTCGAGCGGTACCCAACCCGGTCCTTCGATGTAGACTTCGACCCAGGAATGGGCATTTTTGTTTCGGACCGTATAACTCGTGACAGCAGAACCGATGACATCGGATTCGCCACCTGTAAATCCTTTTACCCAGCGTGCCGGTAATCCAGCCGCCCGTAGTAACACAGTTGCTGAAGTCGAAAAGTTATCACAATAACCGAGCTTCGTCTCGAACAAGAATTGATCGACATAGTCTTGATCTTCTGCCGGGACAGCAACATCTTCCGTATTGTACTCAAAGTTTTCTTGCTCGAAGTAATTTTCAATCGCTTTCGCGCGCTCCCACGGTGTTTCTTCATCAGCAACGATCTCAGCCGCTAAATCACGAACCCGGTCCGGTAATGTTCCCGGCAGTTGCAGGTAACGATCTTGTTCCATTTCTGAAAGTTTTACCGGTTCATCCGTTTGGAGTAGTTTTTCAGTAAACAGTGGATACGCGTACTGAATCTGATAATTTTGCTGGCGCGTTGCATCGTCAAGATACGAAATTTTTTGATTTTCCGGGTTGATTAAAAGATTTTGCCGTTGATCAGCTGCCGTCAAGCGCACATTATCTCCATTGTAAGGGACAAACGGCAACTCGCGAGCCAACTTGAACGTCGCACTCTCTTCACGTGTCTCGACGTCATCGCCAAAGTGCGAGAAGAAACCACGCCCGTTAATCTCCGGACTTGACTCCGATAAAATCCAACCTTTACCGGTGTAGACGTCCTTCGTCTCGACCCGCCAGTACCGATTCCCTTCACTCTCGACTTGAAAAACTTCCCGGTCGTCCATTTGGAATGGACCACCGAGCTGTTCATCGTTCGAGCCGTATCCGACTTTTTGAATCGCATTCGTCGATGTACCTTCTCCTTCAAAACGTGACGTCCAGTCATACCAACTGTTTTGCCACGTCGCTGTGATGACCGGACTTTGCAGTGCCGCAACGATCGTTACACCGATAATCAACAAGGCACTAATCGGCCGAACGTAAGAGGCAGTCGGTCGTTCATTGATTTCTGTCGCATACAACAAAAGTAATGCCAGGAGGATCGGATACAAGATGAACTGGTCACCCGAGTAATCCGTCCATGTGTCACAATAGGCGATGAAACCGATCACACCGACGGTCAACCCAACAACAAATCCCCGATTCGGGAAGGTTCGGCGACCAAGGTAGCCGATTAAAAAGCTAATTAGACCGATCGATAAGGCGAAGGCCGGTCGTCCCGGCAACTCCCCATTGATGACACGTGATACATCATCCGTAATTTCACCTAATAGTCGCCACGGGGCTTCTTCCGGTGTCAAGATGAAGTAAAAAGACACCATCAAAGCAAGTAGACTGCCACTTAAAAACCACCGTCTTCGGACGTGCGATAGCAGGAGTGGTGTCAAAAGAAGCGGCAAGAAAGGAACGATGCTGTCAAACGTCGTCAGTTCCAGTAGCGGGGGCATGAAGCTCGCAAGTAGTAACGCCGCGAGTAAGTTCCAAATCAGTCGTCGACTCATCGGCTCCCCCTCCTTTCCGGCGTATAGACATGCACGGTCGCTTCCTGTCTGATTTTAGACATCCACATTTCGTTATTCGATTCAAGGTCCGGCGTGATGAAGAGGACGTTTCCACTCAGACGTAATGCTTTTGAGGAATACTCCCACGACTCAATGAATGAACGGGTCCGACTCGGTTGAGCCGTCATCAAATAATGTGTCAGCTTCGCCCCTTCAAGTGGTAGAGACAGGGACTGGACAGCATGACCGACGAGATGGATCCGGTAATTCAAGCGCCGTTTGTTGAGTTGATCGGTCGCATCGGCAAGCATCGAAATGCTCCGTTCGAACTGCGCATCACTCACCGTTCCTTCATCAAAAACAATTGTCGTTTCCCGCTCTTGTTCCCGTTCAAATGTCTTCGTCATCAAACCTTGGCGTTTCGCCGTTGCCTTCCAATCAATCTGGTTCATCCGGTCGCCACT
Source organism: Exiguobacterium sp. s102 (assembly GCF_018618635.1). NCBI lineage: Bacteria > Bacillati > Bacillota > Bacilli > Caryophanales > Exiguobacterium > Exiguobacterium sp. s102. The sequence goes on along the minus strand of NZ_JACSML010000005.1, from coordinate 142,600 downwards.
GACATATTCCCGGACTCCAACGACGGTAAAGGATGACTGCCGCAAATCGAGCGAGACGGGCGAAATTCCGCCGTCCCCCCGATCGTCTTCATGTGGCAACTGCGTCGCGAGCCGTGCCGGTTCTATCGCGAGATATGTTTCGACCGGGTAGAGTTTTTTTCGCATGAATACACCGAACGGATCCGTAATTTCAATCACACAACCAGGAATCTGATACAGTCCACGACGAATCGATGGAATGACATATTCAATCTGTTCCGTCTTCCGGTAATGGGCACGTAACGAGCGCCGAATGTCTAAACGCTCCGCACTCAATGCTTCCGGTACTTCCTCTGTTACTTCGACGGTCCCGACAAGAAAAGGGTATTTTCGTCTAACTTGTAAAACGACAGGAATGTCCGTCCCGGCAATCAACATCTTATTCGAAACTTCTCGCGTCGCGACGGCTTTCGTCACGGGCCAGATTAAAAAAATCGTCCAGTAGACAGTCAAACCTGCCATGACGTAGAACAGTAACGAGGCTACATTTCCACCATCCACACGGGCGTAAATCCACAATGCCGTGACCATCAGGAGCAGGACGGCATAACGCCAGCCGATTTGCCACCGTTTCATAAAGACTCCACGTCGTGTTGAATCGGCACCGCAACTTCTTTTTTCACCTGTTCCAATACCCGTTCAGCCGACTGTCCGTGGTAGCGAGCATCTGCCGTCAAAATCAACCGGTGTGATAAGACGGGTGTCAACAGGTGTTTCACGTCATCGGGTAATACGAATTTCCGCCCTTCCATATAAGCCCAGGCTTGCGCGACTTTCATTAAAGCAATCGATGAACGCGGACTGGCTCCAAGGTAAAGCGAAGCATGCTCACGCGTGGCCTGGACGAGCTGAACGATATATTTTTTAACCGGTTGTGAAACGTGGACTTCCTTGACTTCTTCCTTCATCCGTAACAATTCGTCGCGCCCGATGACCGATTCGAGCGTGTCGATTGGTTCATCGCGTTCGAATCGATTCAGCAACTTCATCTCTTGCTGAAAATCCGGATAGCCCATCTTGACTTTGACTAAAAAGCGATCGAGTTGTGCTTCCGGCAATGGATATGTCCCTTCATGCTCAATCGGATTTTGCGTCGCCATGACAAAGAAGGGATTCGGAAGCGTATGGATTTCTCCGTCCACCGTTACATTTGCTTCCGCCATCCCTTCCAGTAACGCCGATTGTGTTTTCGGAGAGGTTCGGTTGATTTCATCCGCGAGAACGATATTGCCCATCAATGGACCCGGACGATACTCAAATTGACTTGTTTTTTGGTTATACATCGAAACACCCGTTAAATCCGAGGGGAGTAAATCGGGTGTGAATTGAACACGCTTAAAAGTCAGGCCGATTGAGCGACTGAATGCGCGCACGAGCATCGTTTTCCCGACCCCCGGTACATCCTCAAGTAAGACATGTCCTCCGGCAAGTAGCGCTGCTAACGATTGTGTAATAACATCTTCCTTACCGACGATTACTTTTTCTACGTTGTCGATGATTGCTTGAATCTCTCTTGTGTATGTTCGCATTGTCAGGCCCCTTGCTCTTTAGTAGTTGAATTTTCTGACTCTTTCTATCTTCTCATAACCGTAGTCCCTTTGGAAAGGCATATGAGTCTCTCAATACGCACAAAAAAGGAGGCGCCGCAGAGCGACTCCCCCTTTGTGTTTCAGGAACGATTACATGCCGTAAACCGTTCTTGATTCGTGCAGAGTGCACGTAAAACACGGGTACAATCCGTGTCTATAAACTTATTCCGTTCGTCAAGTCCGGTGATCCTCTTCTACTCGAAGCGACATGCGATCGTTCCCTCTACATTGATAATCATTCATGTGCATCACCATCCTTTCATATATTGAATATTACCGAATCTATTCGAAGTTAAACCTTGTTTTTTAATTATTTTTTTCGAAACCGGTAATACGTCGTTGCTAAAGCAAGTGCAAGGACAAGCCCCTTAATAATATTCAATGAGTAATACGGAACAGATAACATAACGAGCCCATTCTCAAGAATCCCGACTAAGCAGGCTCCGACTAATGTCCCGAGTGCGTTCGGTTTCCCTTGTCCGGCAAACGATGAACCGATGAAGGCAGCCGCGACTGCCGGCATCAAATAGCCGGATCCGGCATTAATCTGTGACGATCCAACCTGCGACGCAAGCAGGATTCCTCCGACTGCCGCGAGTAGTCCGGCAATCACATAGGCCAGTGCCCGGTAACGGTGCACCGGGATTCCCGTCAAGTGTGCCGCCTCCGGGTTTCCGCCGATGATGTATAAGAAGCGGCCGTGTCGTGTATGGTTCAAAAACAGATGCGTCACTGCTACGACGGCGAGCATGATTAGGATGATCCACGGTGCCTGACTGATTTTTAGGAAGGACTCCGGAATCATCCCGACTGTCGGTGTTCCGTCGAGACGGGGCATCCCGGCACTGATTGATCCGCCGCCGGTATACGTCATCGCCACCCCTTCAAAGATGAACATCGTCGCAAGCGTCGCAAACAAGTCGGGAATCTTGAATTTGACGATCAATAACACGTTGACCAGCGCGACGCTTAAGGCAATCAAAATCGCCAAGCCGATCGACAGACCAAGCGGAAGGCTGTACCAGACAAAAAATGAGACGACGAGCGAGCTGGCAAAGGTCGCGGTCGAACCGACCGATAAATCAAAACCGTTGACGGTCAGCGAAACGGTCAACCCGATTGCGATGATCGTCACAATCGAGATACTGCGCAAAATATTAATCAGGTTCGCGCCCTGTAAAAAGCTTGGTGCCGTCACGGCAAAAAAGACGATGAGTGCAAGGATTGCGAGGACGATCCCCCAGTCATTCAAAAAGCGTAACAACCGTTTACCGGATGCGTGTCGTTCCGTGTTTGGTTTTGATTCCGTCGTTGGTTCGTGAAGTACCTCGTTCATCAAGTCATCCCCCCTGTCGCATACAGCAGTAATTGGTCTTCCGTCGTCTCCGACGTATTCGTCTCGAACACGATTTTCCCGTCATACATGACATAAATCCGGTCCGTCACCGCCAGCAATTCATCGAATTCACTGGACGCATACAGAATCGCTTTTTGCTGTCCGGCCAGTTGATCGATCACGTCGAAGATTTCCCGTTTCGCCCCGACGTCGACACCTTTTGTCGGTTCATCGAGCAGCAGGACCGCAGCATCGGCGAGGAGCCATTTGCCGATCGCGACCTTCTGCTGGTTCCCGCCGGATAATCCTTCCACGCGTTGCGTTTCATCCGTTGATTTGATCGCCAATCGTTTGATGATAGCGTTGGCGGCAGTCCGTTCCGTTCCCGTCTTGACCCAACCGAACCGATTGACGAATTGTCTGAGACTTGCCGCGGTCATGTTTTGATAAATCGGATCCGTGACAAGGATGCCTTCTTTCCGGCGTTCTTCCGGGACCAGACCAATCCCGTGTCTGACTGCCTCGTGCGGCGACCGGATAGTCGCCGGTTCGCCGGCTATCCGAATCTGTCCCGCCACAGTCGGAGTCACTCCGAAAATCGTCTTACAGAGCTCGGTTTTTCCCGCTCCGACAAGTCCGGCAATTCCAATCACTTCACCTGCATGAACCGTCAATGACAGCTGATTGAGTTCACCCGGGACCATCACTTGATTGAGCTCGAGCAACGCTTGCCCGACGGTTCGGGTTTGCCGGTCCGTCTGTTGCAAACGTCTTCCGAGCATCTGTTCAACGATTGTCTCTTTCGTTTGCCCGGCTAATGCTTGGCGGGCGACAAGTTTTCCGTCACGCATGACGGAAATCGATTCACAGATTTCAAATAATTCCTGCAGGCGGTGTGAGATGAAAATCACGCCCAATTGTTCGCGTGTCGCGAGTTCCCTGATGATGCGAAACAAACGTTCCGTCTCCCGTTGACTGAGCGGCGCCGTCGGTTCATCCAGGATTAAAAAATGGCTGTCTTGAACGAGTGCCCGGGCAATCAAGACCAACTGTTTGTCGGCAAGGCGCAGTTCACTGACCCGTTGCCGGACATCAATCGAAGACTGGAGTTTCCCGAGCGCCTCCCGTGCAATCTGTTCAAATCGGCGTTGCCGGATGACCCCTTTGAGCTGTCCGTTCGTCAACAAATCGAGGCAAATGTTTTCCGCGACCGTCAAGTATGAAATCAATGCCGTATCGACTTCTTGGTAGACGATTTCAATTCCCGCCCGTTTCGCGGCCCGTGGCGAATCGATCTTCAACGGCACACCTTCAAACGAAATCGTCCCGTCATACGCCGCATGCGCTCCCGCCAATACTTTCATCAGCGTCGACTTACCGGCGCCGTTCGCTCCGACGAGCGCATGAATTTCCCCGCGGCGGACGGAAAAGTCAACAGCATCAAGCGCTTTGACACCGGGGAATTCAATTGAAATCCCACGCATCTCGAGCCGGTTCGTCGCGTCCAGATGCGTCATTTCGCAGCATTCGCTTTCCGCAGTTTTTCCATCCACGGTTCATTGAATTTCTCAGATGTGCTCCAGCCCTTGATGATTGTATCGAGATTGTACATCGTCGTATCGGCTTTGAGCGCCTTTTGCTCGACTAATTTAGCGTCCAGATCAAAGCTGCCCGGTGTTTTTTCACCGGCCAGTTTTTTCGCCAGCAGGCGCATGTCCGTCTGTCCGATCAAATGCGGATCAACGGCACTCGTCGACACCCAGTTGCTGCCATTCTCACGCATCAGGTTGATGTCCTGATTCGAGACATCGATTGAAATCAACGGGATTTCCTGACGTTTGTTGTCTTTTAAGGATTTATAGGCGCCTTTTGCGACTTCATCCCACGCTCCCCAGACGGCATCGATGCTTCCTTTCGGATATTTCGCGAGAATCGCGTTCATCTTCGTCGCGATATCGCCCTGGACATCCTGGAAATTCGTCGGTCCGACCGTTTCAAGCGTCTTGATTTTGCCGTCCGCTTCATACGTCTTATAGATTTCCTGACGGCGGTCAAGCGGTGCAAACCCCGGACCGAACCACAATTTGATGACCCGGACCGGCTTGTCGTCTTTCACTTTCGTCACTTCATCGAGTGAAAGTTCTGCCAGTTTGTGATCATCCTGGAATGTCTCCGTGATGCCTGTTAACGTCTGGTCCTTTTTCTTCGTCACCGTATCAAACGTCACGACCTGAATCCCTTTGTCGATCGCCGGTTTAATCATGTCGTAGGAATAATCTTCTTTTCCGTGCGAGATGATCAGTCCGTCATAATCCTGCTGAACGGCTTGCGCCACCAGTTCCTTGAACTTGACGTCATTGCCTTCGGAAATGAACGTGTTGACCTTAAACCCAAGCGCCTCCCCTTCCGAACGGGCACCGTCTAAAAATTGTTTCGTATGATCATCGGACGCCAGATTGCGGATGACGGCAATCTTGATGTCGCCTTGGACACTTTCCGGCACACCGCTGATTTTTTTCGTCGGTGTCGCTTCACTATTGGCGCAAGCAGCCAGCAAGACCGCCGGTGCGAGTAAGAATGCTAATTTTTTCATCTCGATCTCTCCTGTCTGTTTAGATGACCTGTTGTCCAATCGCCTGTTCGATCGTTTCCACGCTCGGCCGTTCAATGACGCCGAGTTCCGTGATGATCGCCGTGATGAGCTCGTGCGGTGTCACGTCAAACGCCGGATTAAAGACCTTTGTTCCGGCTGGTGCCGTTACTTTCCCCGCCAGTTGTGTCACTTCACTAGCATCGCGTTCTTCAATTTCAATCTCGTCACCTGATAAACTCGTCACATCAAACGTCGACAGCGGTGCCGCGACATAAAATGGAATCCCGAAGGCACGTGCGAGTAACGCCAGCTGGAACGTCCCGATTTTATTGGCCGTATCCCCGTTACGGGTGATCCGGTCCGCGCCGACGATGATGGCGGTGATCTGCTTTTCCTTGATCGTATGTGCGACCATATTGTCCGTGATCAAGGTGACGTCAATCCCTGCCCGTTGCAGCTCCCATGTCGTCAAGCGCGCCCCCTGCAACAAAGGCCGGGTTTCCGACGCATAGACGGATAACGGGATGCCTTGTTCCTTCGCAAGATAAAACGGGGCCAGTGCCGTCCCGTACGCCGCTGTCGCAATCGATCCGGCGTTACAAATCGTCAACACCCGGTCTCCCGCTTGAAACAGCTCCAACGCATGCACACCGATTTGCCGTGACGTCTTGGCATCGGCTTCATAAAGGGCAATTACTTTTTGTTCCAGACGTTTCGGCAGTTCCTCGAGCGTTGTGCTCGAAAGGATAAGCTGATTGAGCGCATCGAGTACGTTCCGCAAATTGACGGCGGTCGGCCGGGTCGCCAGTAACTCCGCCGATACCGTCAACAGTTTTTGTTTGACCTCGTCAAGCGATCCCGTCGTCCGGAACGCTTCCTGCACGAGGACGAATCCACCGAACAGACTGATTGCCGGCGCCCCCCGGACACGAAGTTGTTTAATCGCCTCAACCGCTTGCGCCAAATCATGAATGACTTCGTACCGTTCTTCTTGCGGGAGACGGGTCTGATCAAGGATCTTTAAGCACGCCCGCTCATAGATGACACTACGGATAAACTCGCTCATCGGCTCAATTCCTCCGTCACGTCAAAATTCCGGAGATCGGTAAACGTCTTACATTCGCCGCGCCGTTTAATCAATGCCGTCCCGAGGCGTAACGCATGACGTTTCCGTTCAAGGCGCGTCGCAGCATCCGGAATTTGTTCCAAATCAGCGACCGGTGCCAAACCAATCGTCCGCCGGATCAGTTCACAACCGGCGAAACCGAGCGCGTCTTGGAGAATTGTACTGAGGACATCATCGACAAGCCCGGGTACCGTCCGGAAAGGTTCGACGGCTTCCCGTTCCCACAGTGCCGTGAACGTCGAAGCAAACGTCAGCCAGAACGTATCGATATCCTTCACCCGCTTCTCCCGCAACTCAGCATAGTTCGGATACGCCGCAAAGCAGAGGTGGGCAATGAACTGACCGACATCAAACCCGAACGGTCCGTAAAAAGCGAACTCCGGATCGATGATTTTCGTTTCGCCCGCCGAAGCAAAAATGCTTCCTGTATGTAAATCTCCGTGTAATAAGGCCTCCCCTTTCGTGATGAACAACGTTTCGAGCTTCGCGACTTCCCGCTTCAGTTTTTCGTCCTGCCAGAGCTGCTGTACGTCTGTTTCCAAGCCGCTCTCGATGTTGTTTGTTTCCGCGTCGTAAAACGGATCCGTAAAGATTAACTTTTCCGTAATGTCGCATAAATCCGGGTTGTAATAGTCACGTGCGACCTGTTTTTTTCCGACCGGACCGAGCGCAAAATCTGACGTGAAAAATAACGTCCGTGCCAAGTAAGAACCGACATGTTCTGCAAGGAGCGGATACGTTTCGCCTGCGAGCAATCCCGTCCGAACGATTTGCAGGTGCGACAAGTCCTCCATCACTGTATACGCTTCTTCATGACTCGCATGAAAGACCCGTGGAACGAATGGCGTCGCGTATTTTGCGAATTCCTTCAGTGCCAACTGTTCGATCCAGGCCCGCTCGAGTGACAAGGGCCAGCTTTCCCCGACGACTTTTGCATAAGGTAATGCCTGCTTCAAGATCAAACGTTCTTTCCCTGCCTGAATCCGAAAGACTAAGTTCAAGTTCCCGTCGCCGATTTCTTCTGCCGTCGCTTCTTCCTGTCCGATGAGTCCGAGTTCCCGGACACGTTTAATGGCGTCCTGTTCTGTAAATGCTTGATATGCCATCTTGCTTCCCCCTTCATTTCTACACAAAAAACGCCGCTTTTCGTCATAGAAAAGAGGCGCGGGGTATCATCCGTCCTCTTATCTCTCAGACGAATGTCTGTTGGATGTAGCACCGTGCCGGATGGTCGGTTGCTGCGGCGTCTTCGGGCCAATTCCCTCTGCCAACTCACGATAAGAGTCATATGTGGTTGTTGTGTTCGATGTTGATTCGAATATTACGCCCGTCTTAAATCATCTGTCAATTCCAATTTTTAGTGAAAAACCATTTAAAAGACCGCCATCTATAGAAGCGGATTTCAAAAAAAATAAATTTTCAAAAAATTATTTGACATCACGTCCATCTCATGTAAAAATTGCAATTAGATTTCACAATTTCATCCAATTCTTATCAAGAGCAGACGGAGGGACGAGCCCTATGATGTCGCAGCAACCGACCAGTTGGCACGGTGCTAATTCTTGCAGCTAACACGCTGACAGATAAGAGTCCACGCGCAATTTTTCATGGTCTCTTGTCATTGACGAGGGACCATTTTTGTATTTTTTAACAAGGGAGAGACGACGATCATGGCGTACATTACCGCAACTTACCAACTCGGCGTGACCGATCAGTTACCAAAACGGGCAGAGCAAATCGCCCTCGGTCTGACGGTCGGCTCATGGACCGATTTGAATCACTTGGAACAACAACAGCTTGAATCCTTTAAAGGACAAGTCGTCCATACGGAAGAACACGACGGAAAAGGGTATGTCACGATCCGTTATCCGGAACACAACGTCTCACGAGACTTTTCGGCGATTTTGACGACCGTCTTCGGCAAGCTGTCACTCGACGGTCAAATCAAACTGACGGATCTTCAGCTTCCCGCTTCATTCACACCGGATTTCCCCGGTGCTAAATTCGGCATCGAGGGCGTCCGCCAATTGATCCAAGTCCATGATCGCCCCCTGTTGATGAGCATCTTCAAAGGCGTCATCGGACGGGATCTCGTTTTTTTACGGGAACAACTGGAAGCCCAGCTCGCCGGCGGGATTGATCTCGTCAAGGATGACGAAATCTTATACGACAATCCGCTGACACCGGCACTCGACCGGGCGCGGATTGGACGGGAAGTCCTCGATGCACACTATGAACGGACCGGTAAACGGGCCCTTTATGCGATTACATTGAGTGGTCCGGTCTTCCGCTTGAAAGAGCAGGCGAAACGACTGGTCGAAGCCGGAGCGACAGCCCTCCTGCTCAACACGTTTACATACGGGCTTGATGTCTTGCGGGAACTGGCAGCCGATCCGGAAATCCCGGTCCCGATCTTTAATCATCCGGCGTTGAGCGGTGCCTTGATCGCCAGTCCCGAGTACGGGATTGCCGCCCCGGTCCTGCTCGGAACGTTGCCGCGGATTGCCGGTGCCGACTTGACACTGTTCCCGTCGCCGTATGGGAATGTCGCCCTCGCCAAAGACTTGGCCCGCGGGATTGCCGTCGAAGCGACCCGAATCGGTGAGACCAAAACAATTCTCCCGGTCCCGTCCGCCGGAATCCACCCGGGTCTCGTCGCCCAGCTTGTTCGTGATTTCGGCGTCGATTCCGTCATCAATGCCGGAGGCGGTGTCCACGGTCATCCGCAAGGTGCTGCGGCCGGAGTCATCGCTTTCCGCCAGGCACTGGGCGCAGCACTGGCCGGCGAATCACTGACAAGTGCCGCCCACCGGCACGAGGAATTACGTGTCGCTCTCGATGCTTGGGGGATCACGAAATGACGATCCGGATTTTATGTGACTTTGACGGAACAGTAACGGAGCACGATAATATCATCGCCTTGATGCAGGAGTTCGCTCCGCCGGAAAAATTTGAACCGTTAAAACAAGGTGTGCTCGACCGGTCGCTCTCGATTCAGTCCGGCGTCGGACAGATGTTTCAGCTGCTTCCGTCCAGTCAAAAACAGGACTACATTGATTTCTTGATGACACGGGCGGTCATTCGTCCCGGCTTCGACACCTTACTCGCTTTTGCCAAATCAAACGAGATTGATTTTTCCATCGTCAGCGGCGGGATCGACTTTTTTGTCCAGCCGATTCTTGCGGATGTACTGACGGACGAAGCGATTTATTGCAACGGCAGTGACTTCAGCCAGGAGACGGTTCGAATCGAATGGCCGCATGCCTGCGACGCGGCCTGTACAAATCAATGCGGCTGTTGCAAAACCTCGATCGCCCGGAAGCTGAAGCAGAACGGTGACACGATCATCGCGATCGGCGACTCCGTAACAGATTTTGAACTGGCTAAGCAGGCGGATCACGTTTATGCACGGGATTATCTGATCACGCTATGTGAACAGCACGGCATCCCGTATACGCCGTTTGAAAACTTTCATGACATATTGAATCATCTGCAGACAAAGGTGGTGTACACATGACCTTCTTAAAACGATATGAAGAATTACGTGCCGTCAAACAGGAACTTGCAGCACGCGACTGGTTCCCCGGCACAAGCGGCAATCTCGCCATCCGGACAGCCGATCAACCGACTGAATTTCTCGTGACGGCAAGCGGGAAGGACAAACGGCAGGATACACCGGACGACTTCGTCCATGTCGACGCGTCCGGTCAACTGATCGGCGAACAGACGGGTCGTCCCTCTGCCGAAACGTTGCTCCACGTCGAGGTCTTCAACCGAACGACTGCCGGGTGTTCCCTTCACGTCCATACGATTGACAATAATGTCATTTCGGAACTGTACGGCGACCAAGGCGAGATTCGGTTTGCCGGTCAGGAAATCATCAAGGCACTCGGCCGTTGGGAAGAAGATGCGGAAGTCCGTGTGCCGATTATCCCGAACCATGCCGACATTCCGACGCTTGCCGCTGCCTTTGCAGCACATGTACATGCCGAGAGCGGCGCCGTCCTGATTCGCAATCACGGCATCACCGTCTGGGCACCGACTGCCTTTGAAGCGAAAAAACAGTTGGAAGCATTCGAGTTTTTGTTCAGTTACACCTTAAAACTACAAACGTGCCGACAGGCGATTCATTAAAAGGAGGAATTTACAATGGCAACAGTACTTTTCCAACAGACAAACGAACGGTATACGGATCAAAATGAGGTCTCTTCATTCCTTGCCTCACGCGGCGTCTTATATGAACAATGGGACGTCTCGAAGTTACCGGGCGACCTCGTCGAGAACTTTACATTAACGGATGACGACAAACAGACGATTTTAACGACATTCGCGGACGAGATTAAAGATGTTTCGGAACGTCGCGGTTACCAGACGGCTGACATCATCGCACTGTCGGATACGACACCGAATCTCGATGAATTACTCGTCAACTTCCAAAAAGAACACCATCATACCGATGACGAGGTCCGCTTCATCGTCAGCGGCCATGGCGTGTTTGCGATTAAAGACGAGGAGGTCGGCTATTACAACATCGAGCTCAATCCCGGTGATTTGATTTCCGTTCCCGTCAATACGCGCCACTACTTCACGCTCCAGGAAGACCGGAAAGTGGTGGCGATCCGAATCTTCGTCACGACGGACGGCTGGGTGCCGATTTACGAGCGGGACGCCCTGTCTTCAGCAAACTAATTCAGTCCGGTCCGGCCCAAGTCTTCTAGCGATAGAGGACCTGGGCTTTTTTTTGTACGGAAACGTCGTCTGACAAACATGTTTGAGGAAAGCGCGTGTCCGGGAGCATTTCCTATTCTAGAAACATGCCGTTTGTTTCGTCCATCTCCGATATAATGAAGAAAAGGACACAAAAAGGAGCTGACGTGTATGATGATTCGTCTCGTTCAAGAAACCGACTTACCGGATGTGCTCGCCATATATAATGAAGGAATCGAAGACCGGATCGCGACGCTCGAGACGGATACGAAAGATCTCGCCTTCATGCAGCAATGGTTCAGTGAACGCTCCGAGCGACATGCCGGTTACGTTGCCTATGAAGGGTCAAAGATTCTTGGCTTCATTTCGCTCGATGCCTACAATCCGCGTCCCGTCTATCAGTCCGTCGGCGAACTGTCCGTCTACATCACACGGACCCACCGCGGACAAGGAATCGGAAAACGACTACTCGACATCATCGAAGAACATGCAATCATTCACGGCATGCATAAGCTGATTCTTTTTACGTTCCCCTTCAACCGGATTGGACAAAAACTCTACATCAAAGCCGGATTCCGAATCGTCGGTACCTTTAAAGAACAAGGAATGTTAAACGGGTATTACGTCGATGTCCTGGCCATGGAAAAAATTCTCCCTAAACCGGACCAATGATGTTTTGGATTAAAGGTTCGGCAAGTCGGGAATATGAGACGAGGAAGATTCGTACAAGAAAGGAAGATTGCCTGTGAACATCCAGCAAATTCGAAATGCGACACTCGTCTTGACCTATGCCAACCAAGTTTTTTTAATTGATCCTTTTCTCGGTGAAAAGGGTTCGCTTCCTCCGTTCGACCATACACCGAACACCCACCGCAACCCCCTTGTCGACTTACCGGTCGATGTCTCGACCTTACTCGACCCGGATGCCGTCTTCGTGACACATCTTCACGCCGATCATTTCGATGAGGCCGCAAAACAATTGTTACCGAAGACGGTTCCGCTCTATGCTCAAAACGCGACGGACGCCTCTGTCATTAAAGAGGCCGGATTTACCGACGTTCAGCCGTTCGACCAGGGTGTGACACTCCGTGATGTCAAAGTTTTCCGCACGAACGGTCAACACGGCGTCGGCGAAATCGGACAACGGATGGGACACGTATCCGGTCTCGTCTTTACACATCCCGATGAGCCGACGCTCTATATCGCCGGTGATACGATTTGGTGTGACGACGTCGATTCTGCGATTGATACCTATGCACCGGATGTCATCGTCGTCAATAGTGGTGCCGCCCAGTTCCAGACCGGTGAACCGATCACGATGTCGGAACGTGATTTATTAGCGGTCCACGCGGCAGCGGCTGAAGCGACGATCATCGTCTCGCATCTCGAAGCCGTCAACCACTGCCTGCTCCGCCGCGATATGATCGCTGACTTTTTAGCAGCAAATCATCTCTCCGCTCACTTTTTGATTCCGGACGACGGCGAGACGCTCTCCTTTTAAGTCTCTCCTTCGAGAGTCGTACGAATACAAAAAAACCGGACGTTTTCCGTTTTCCTAAAAGGAAGAGGAACAGCGTCCGGTTTTTTCATGTTCATTCTTGCGGAATGACAAGACCGAGTAATCGGGCAAATGCGATTGCTTGTCCTTCCGTCACGATCGCCCCTGTCAAAAAGCGTGGATCAATCGTAATCCCCGAGACGTCCGCTTGTCGCAAGTCGAGTCCCTTTAACGGAGTTTCAACCCACTGGCTTTCCATCAATTCAACATCCTCAAAACGTAAATCGATGAGTTTCCCTTCGAAGAATTGTGTCTCCCGCATCGCCGTCTGCTCGAACGTTACTTGTCGGAGCGATGTCCGAATCACTTGTAAGTAATTCGCCTGGCATGCTTTTACCGTGACATGATCAAGCGTCGTTTCTTCTAATTGAACCCCCGTCAGGCGGCAGTCCTGAAACAGAACGCGATGAAAACGACTGTCACGGAACTGACAACCCGTCAAATCGCACTGCTCAAACCGGACATTTTCAAATGACGCGCGATCAAACACGAGACCCGCAAATGAGACATTCCGAAAACAGACTTGATTGGCATCGATCCGCTCCGTCAGCTCGATGGGTAACGTTTCTTTTTCATACATCATTTGATACAAGTACGGATCATCGATTTCGATTTCTGCAAATGTTTCGACTGCTAAATTATTCGGGACATCCGGTAGATGGATCATCGGTTTTTTCTTCATTCTCTCCCAACCCTTCTTCTTCTCAGTCCTTAGTGTACCAAACCTGTTACCTAAATATGACTCAAGAGGATGATCTCTAAAGTCATGCCGCGCTCTAAAAAGTGATGACATGTACACTCTTTTTCAATTTTTGATTTGAGACACTTTGAGACCGTGCTAGAATCAACATAAATAAAATAAGAACAAACGTTCTAAAAGGAGTGATTTTCGTGTCTTCTGATGCGGACTTTCCAAACCAACGTATTTTTTGCGTGGATAGTGTCTCTTTTTATGCCAGTTGCGAGTGCCATTACCGAAATCTACCACCATTAACAACAAAATTAGCCGTCGTTTCCGATTTAAAACGGAGCGGCTCCGTCATTTTAGCGGCGAGCCCTGCTTTAAAGGCCCTTGGTATCAAAACGGCAAGTCGTCTCTACCAGATTGAACAACTCCCGTACAAGGAACGAAAGCAGATTCACCTCGTCGAACCACGCATGTTATGCTACATGAAAACGTCGATTCGTGTCCTCGATGTGCTCCATCAATTCGGACCACCGGAAGCAATCCGGGTATACTCGATTGACGAAAGTTTCATCGACATGACGGGAACGGAGCACCTCTTCGGTACGGATTTTGAAGCTGCTAACCAATTACAGTCAGCCATCCTGGAACAAACCGGCATTCACGTCCGAATCGGGATTGGTCCTAATAACGTCATCGCGAAACTTGCCCTTGATTTACTCGGGAAAAAACAGGGCATTGCGCGTTGTGGTTATGCTGATGTCCCCCGTCTCTTACATGACTTTCCCGTTCGCAAGATGTGGGGGATCGGTCATCAAATGGAGCACCATCTGAATCAATTAGGCATCGAGACGATCGGCGATTTGGCGGCCGCACCATTAGAAACACTACACGAACGTTTTGGTGTCATCGGTGCCGAACTTTGGCATCATGCATGGGGCATCGATCAATCTCCGACGACGATTGATCCGACCGCTTTATTTCGTCCGGCATCATCCCGACAGAAGACGGTTGGTCATGGCGTGACACTAATGCGTGATTATTACGAATACGACCAGATTCGGCTGGTCTTAAGTGAGCTCGCAAGCGATGTCGCAGCCCGCGTCCGCTTTTCCAATCAACTTGGATGGACGGTTCACTTAGGTGTCCGTTACTCGAGACATATCGTCCGGGCAGGGTTTTCAAAGCAACTCCGTCTCCCTTATCCGACTTCAGACGAACGGATTATCCTGCGGCATATCCTTCAGCTGTTCGAGCCGAACTGGCTCGAACACGAACCGATTCGTTTTTTGTCCGTCTCGCTCGGTCAACTTGTCCCCGACCAAGGTGCACTGCAACTGTCGTTGTTCGAAGACAATACCCGTGTTTGGAAACGCAAACGCTTGTTAAAGGCAATCGATCATGTCAACGTCCGTTACGGGAAGGGAACTATCCGCCTCGCTGTTTCTTTTCTTGATACAAGTGTCGCCAAGCGCCGCCTCCGCTTCGTCGGTGGTCATCCGGGAGGTGACGGCAATGACACGGTATCGTGACCGTGGCAATTTAAAATGGATTCCGTTTTTGATGCCGGAGTACATTCAACTGTTGCGCGACTATTATAAAGATACGCATCGTTTAACACTACCGCCCATCGATGAACAACTTCAAGAATCATGGCAATTCATCCTCGAAGAAGCATTAATGGAAGGAAAAGAACTTGAAATCACGTATTATAAGGAAGGAAGCTATATCACACTGACCGGATTCATCGAACGAATCGAGCGCGAACGAGGACTTCTGTACGTCCGGAGTCAAAATTCGATCGAAATTCCCCTGATGCGACTAGTTCGGATTGAAAACGGGTAGGAGTGAAAGTGGGCTTCAATAATGCACTTATCTCTTGAATTATGATTTGAAAGAAGGAATGTTTGTATGTTTGAATGGTTTACTTCACTCCCCGTCGTGATCCAGGCATTACTCGCCGGGATGATGACATGGGGCTTGACCGCACTTGGGGCGGCACTTGTTTTCGTCTTTACGACAATTGAAAAAAAGGTCATGAATATGATGCTCGGCTTCGCCGCCGGTGTCATGATCGCTGCGTCCTTTTGGTCACTGCTCGCTCCGGCGATTGAATTTACGGAACAGGATGGTGGCATCGCCTGGCTTCCGGCTGCAATCGGATTTTTAGCAGGTGGCTTCTTCGTTCGCTTACTCGACTTCGTAACACCACATTTACACTTATCCGCACCACTTGAAAATGCAGAAGGCCCTTCGACCGGTCTTAAAAAGGCAACTCTGCTCTTTTTAGCGATCACCTTGCACAACATCCCGGAAGGTCTAGCAATCGGTGTCGCTTTTGGTGCTGCTGCGTTAAATATGGACGGGGCGACAGTCGCTGGTGCTTTGACGCTCGCACTCGGAATCGGGATTCAAAATATGCCGGAAGGTGCTGCCTTATCGATTCCGCTTCGTGGTGAAGGCATGTCACGCCGTCGCGCTTTCAATTACGGTCAAATGTCCGCCATTGTTGAACCGATTGCGGCAATGATCGGGGCGGCTGCCGTTTTCTTCATTCAGCCGTTACTGCCTTACGCACTCGCCTTTGCAGCCGGCGCGATGATTTTTGTTGTCGTTGAGGAATTGATTCCTGAATCACAAGCTGAAAACGGCTCGGATTTAGCGACACTCGGTCTAATGGTCGGCTTTACCGTCATGATGATTCTTGATGTCGCCTTAGGCTAAAAACAAACTGATTGAACAAAAAAAAACTCCTTCATCGCCGGTGAAGGAGTTTTCAGATTGATATTGGAATGACTTTTGAGTCCTTACCTTTCAACGTGTACCTTTAATTATTTTTTGAGGATGCGCATCGCATTTAAAACAGCCAGGACGGTTACACCAACATCCGCAAACACAGCTTCCCACATCGTCGCGAAACCAAATGCACCAAACAGGAGAAACACGGCTTTCACGCCAAGTGCGAAGAAAATGTTTTGATAGACAATTTTTCGTGTCGCACGGGCAACCTCAATTGCTTCGACCAACTGCTTTGGTTCATCTGTCATGAGGACGATATCTGCGGCTTCAATCGCCACATCACTGCCGAGTCCGCCCATCGCGATTCCGACATCGGCTCGTGTCAAAACAGGGGCATCATTGATGCCGTCGCCAACAAAGGCCACTTTTCCATCCGCTTGCTTCAAAATCAGTTCGAGTTGTTCGACTTTTTGATCAGGTAATAGTTCTGCTGCAACTTCGTCAATCCCGATTTGACGACCAATCACTTCTGCTGTTGCCAGACGGTCCCCTGTTAACATAATCGTTTTCTTCACACCGAGTGCCTTGAGGCGAGCAAGTGCTTCAACCGTGCTGTCTTTAATGTGATCAGCAATTCGGATGTAGCCCAGGTACGTATCATTGCGTGCGACATGAACGTACGTCCCGTCTGCCGTTTGATCAAGCGTCTCATAACCAAGTTCATTGAACCAACGGGCATTCCCGGCACGAATCGTATCCGTTCCGAAGCGACCGACGACACCTGATCCTGCGACTTCGCGATACTCTTGAACGGATTCCGTCACTTCACCATAACTTGCATATGTCCGTTGGATGGACTTTGCAATCGGATGATTCGAATGCTGTTCAACAAGCGTTGCCACTTTCAATAATTCTTCGTCTGAACAGGCAACCGGGCGGAGTTCCGTCACTTCAAAGACCCCTTCTGTCAAGGTCCCTGTTTTATCAAAAACGACCGTATCCAGCTGTTGTAATGACTCGAGGTGATTTCCACCCTTCACGAGAATCCCTCGTTTTGAAGCGGCACCAATTCCACTGAAGAACCCGAGCGGAATTGAAATGACGAGCGCACAGGGACAACTGATGACAAGAAAAACAAGTGCCCGGTAAATCCAGTCCTCCCATGTCGCACCCGTGACAAACAATGGAGGCAAGACAGCAAGCAATGTCGCAATCCCGACGACTGCCGGTGTGTAGACACGAGCAAATCGGGTGATGAATTTTTCCGTCGGCGCCTTGTGGCGCGAAGCATTTTCAACGAGATCAAGAATTTTTGCGACCGTTGACTCACTATAGAGACGGTCGACTTGAATCAACAGTCGCCCATCTGTATTGATCGTTCCTGCAAGAATCGTATCGTTCGTGCGGACACGTCGTGGTACTGATTCTCCCGTCAAGGCGACGGTATCGATGAATGCTTCTCCTTCAAGGATTGTTCCGTCGAGCGGAATCTTTTCGCCCGGTCGGACTAAAATTCGTTGCCCGACCTTCACTTGTAACGGACTAATCGTTTGTCCATTTTCAAGAGTTGCCGTCTCAGGACGAATATCCATTAATTCAGCAATCGATTTGCGGGATTGATCGACTGCCCGGTGTTGGAAAAACTCACCGACTTGATAAAACAGCATGACGGCGACCGCTTCCGGGTACTCGCCAATTAGAAAAGCACCAACCGTCGCGATGACCATCAAGAAATTTTCATCAAATACTTGCCCCTGACGAATATTTCGGATCGCGTTTCGTAACACATCCCAACCGATTAAGAAGTAAGCCAGCGCAAATGAGATAAGTTCAATTGAGCTCGGTAAAAAGAAGGCACTGATGAAGGCAACCCCACCGATGCTGTATTGAATCTTTTTCATTTGCGTTAAAAATGGACCGTGGTCATGAACATGACTTTCGTCAGATGGAACGTCACGAGAAACTTCGACGTTCGGCTCTAATTCTTGTACCCGTTTGACGACCGCATCGTATGTCGCGTCATCCGGTGCCTCTCCTTGATAAGTGATATAAAGCTTTTGTCCCGTAAAATCAAGATTTGCCGCTTCGATTCCTTCGACAGTCGAAACACCACGCTCGACCTTCGCCGCACAATTGGCACAATCAATTCCTGAAATTCGTAATCGCTCAGTTTTCGTTTCCATTCCTCCACCTCATTCAAATGTTCGTTTGATTATAAGTCCATCCTACTCTTTTTTTATTCATTCGACAAGGTGTTTTCGTTATCGGTCTTGCGCCCGATATTCAGATTAGTTCTATCTCAGAAGAATGAAACATGATATGTTTTTAGATAGTAAAATATAGAAGGAGAATAACATGACTATCATTGAATTACTTAAAGCACTCTTACTCGGTTTCGTCGAAGGGATGACGGAATTCGCCCCTGTCTCTTCAACTGGTCATATGATCATCGTCGACGATATGTGGCTTCAAACTTCAGAATTCTTAACTCAGTATTCCGCGAACACCTTTAAGATTGTCATTCAGCTCGGATCAATCCTTGCCGTCATCGTCGTCTTTTGGAAACGGTTGTTCAGCTTAATCGGACTCTATAAAATCGAAGGCGAGCATGATGCGACGGGCACACACAAATTAAAATTGCGTCACGTCTTAATCGGACTGCTTCCTGCTGCCGTGCTCGGTTTATTGTTCGAAGACTTCATCGATGAAAATCTCTTTTCGATCGATACCGTCATCATCGGTCTCGCTGTCGGTGCCATCTTGATGATTGCAGCGGATAAACTCGGTCCAAAAGAACCGAAAACGACGACACTCGACCAAATTACTTACCGCCAAGCGGCACTCGTCGGATTGTTCCAATGTATTTCACTTTGGCCAGGATTTTCGCGTTCCGGTTCAACGATTTCCGGCGGTGTCTTCCTCGGGATGAATCACCGGACGGCGGCTGACTTTACGTTCATCATGGCCGTACCGATCATGTTCGGGGCCAGTTTCCTCTCGCTCGTCAAAAACTGGAATTACATCGAAATGACTCACCTCAATTTTTACATCGTCGGTTTTGTTGCATCGTTCGCGTTTGCGCTACTCTCGATTCGTTTCTTCTTGAAACTGATCAATAAAATCAAACTTGTTCCGTTTGCGATCTATCGTCTTGTCTTAGCTGGGATTCTTGCAATCGTCGTTTACATGTAAGAAACAAAAAAACTATCAGTTTTTTGCTGATAGTTTTTTGTTTTTTTGAAACTTATTGAAACCGTTTAGGGTATATAGTAGATGAGATACAGAAAAAGGAGTGAACGAATTATGGCACGTAGAAATCGTGGGGGTTCTAAATTACCTCTCATCATCGGAATTGCTGTTGTTGTCATCATTGCATTTTTAGCAATCGGACAATACAACAGTCTCGTAAACGTCGAAGAAGATGTTTCGAACAAATGGTCACAAGTCGATAACCAAATTAAACGACGGGCGGATCTCATCCCGAATCTCGTCGAGACTGTTAAAGGTGTCGCTGGTCAAGAAGAAAAAGTTTACGGCGATATCGCAGAAGCACAAGCCGGCCTTGCCCGCGCTGCTTCGACAGAACAACGGATTGAAGCCGACCAGCAAGTCACGTCTTCTCTCCGTGGATTAATCGCCTTACAAACGACGTATCCGGACCTTAAATCAAGTGAACGATTCCAATCATTGATGGATACGCTTGAAGGGACAGAAAACCGTCTCGGTATCGCACGGAAAGATTACAACGATTCAGTCACACTCTACAATAAGAAACGTCGCAGTTTCCCAACTTCGCTTTATGCTTCGGCGTTTGGTTTTGACAAAAAACCATACTATGAAATTTCAGAAAGCGACCGCGAAAACCCAACGGTCGATTTCAACAGTGATTCGAAATGATTTGGCGAAGAACGCGCCTCCTTTTGAGTGCGTTCCTCGTTTTCTTCCTTCTGACTCCGACTGCCGAAGCCGTATCAGAACGCACGGGAGCCGCTTTCTTCATCCAAGATGATGCAAAGTTGCTGACCGCGTCGGAAGAAGCGGAACTCGCTCGTCTTGGTCAGGAACTCGAACAATATACGACCGCACAAGTCGTTTTAAAAACTGTCCCCGACTTAAAAGGACAGGACTTGAGCACGTATGCGAATGAAACCTTCCGTGCCCAAGGGATTGGACAAGAAGGAAAAGATAACGGTGTCATGGTGATCGTGGCACCAAACGAAAAAAGCCGGAATTTCCGGATTGAAGTTGGCTACAAGCTTGAGGGTGTCCTGACCGATATCACGGCAGGCCGGATCCTCGACCAATATGCCGTTCCTTATCGTGACGAAGGCGATTACGGAAAAGCAGCTTCAGAAACCTATAAAGCCGTCATCAGTGTCGTCTCGAAGGAACAGTCACTCGAATCACAAGATCCGCCTAAAGCGAATGCTGAAGAGGGATTGAGTCTTTGGGTCAAAATCGTCATCGGTGCAGGCCTTGTCCTGTTATTGTTCTTGGATATGAAATTTACAGGTGGCATGTTCTTCTTCGCAATCATCAACATTCTGTCAGCCGTTATGCGCGGCGGTGGCGGTGGTGGTGGTGGAAGTCGTGGTGGCGGCGGTAGTTCCGGCGGCGGTGGCGCAGAAAGGTAGGCGCAAATAATGAACGGATTATACATGGTTCTTATTTTTTACGGCGTGATGACCGTCGTCGGCTTCTTCTCGATGTGGTCCGATAAACGTCGCGCGAAACAACACGCGCAACGGACGCCGGAAGCTACATTGCTTTGGATTGCCTTTCTCGGAGGTGCGCTCGGTTCATTACTCGGGATGCAACTCGTACGTCATAAAACACGCAAACCGAAATTCCAGTTACTTGTCCCGCTTGCTCTTTTGTTACACGCGACGGGCTGGGTTTTGTTCATGACAGCATGATCGATCGTTTTACTTTTCGTTTCAATCACCCGATAAAGAAGATAGAGGATTCGATTTTCTTCGAATTCTCTATCTTTTTTTAGTTTGGTCAATAGCGTATTAAATGTTTGAATTCAGGTTACATTTCAATTATCTTTGGGTAAAGTATTTAACCAATTTAATAAATACATCTTTTTTTAGATGTATCTCTCTACAGGAAAGGTGGAAATCATTTTATGTGGCATCCTTGCGCCGAATGTACGACAACGATTCGTTTTATAGAGGCCGGCTCCTTACATATCCAGTCGAGCATCCCTCAAGTTTATTCGTACACATCGTTTAACCAGTTAGAGGAGCTTCTTGAATCAACGTTACAGATTAATGATGTTCCCGTCTCATGTCGAAAAGATGGATCGCGCTTTTCTACCCCAATGCTTCTCGCTTCTGTTCTACTCGAGCAATTACGTCATCGTCAAGCCATCGACTTCATCCAAACAGGTAACATGACGAGTCACCTGCAACCGATTTACGATATTCAGGCCAGCACGCTGTTCGCGAATGAGGCACTCCTTCGCGCCGCTGATCACAATGTCTCGATGTCACCAGGTATTCTTTTTTCGACTGCTTCAAAGATGGGACTCCACTCACGACTTGATCAACGCGCACGCGAAGAAGCGATTCGCGCGACACATCATATTGGCGGAACAGAGAAAACGTTCATCAACTTCCTTCCCTCGACGATTTATAACCCAGAATACTGCCTTCGTCATACGTTCGAAATCGTTGAACGATATAATGTCGACCCGAGTCGTCTTGTGTTTGAAGTCGTCGAAACGGAAAAAATTGAAGACGTCAATCACTTGAAACATGTCTTCGAACAATATAAAAAACAAGGGATACAAGTCGCGCTTGATGATGTCGGCGCCGGCTTCTCGACACTCGATATGTTGACGTTGTTGCAACCGGACTATATCAAAATCGATCGGTCTTTCATCTCGAACTGTGATACGGTCGCAGAAAATGAAGCCTTCTTACGAAAAGCTCGCCATCTTACGAAAGAAATGGGAATCAAGATTTTAGCAGAGGGCATCGAACGCGAGGAAGAACTCGAGCTTTGCCGGCAGCTTGGTTTCGATCTTGGTCAAGGATATCTGCTTGGTCGCCCTGCACCTTACGCACAATTCGCAAAGGCACAATAACAAGAAAAACAGCCCCCATTTTTTAAGCAGGGGCTGTTTTTTCATGAAGTTGTGATGATCTCGACATCATTTTGCTTAAGCACGCCCAGTAAACGTGCTGGCGATAAATCCGTCTCAATCAACTGACATAATGGTTCTTGTCCGATTCGTGCTGCCAACTGACTAAGTTCTACCGATGTCAGTCCTAAATCAAGACTCGTTATCGGTTGTCCGTTTTTTTGTAAATACGTCCGCAACTCGTTGTATGCTTCACTTTCACCCAACAACTGCTCCTGGACCAAGAGACCATATCCGACCTTACTTCCGTGTAAAATTGAATGTGTTGATGCAAAAGGAGACATCGCATTATGGACACCATGACCAATTGCCCCACGCGTCGCATCATCACCAAACCCGCCGACACTACCCGCTAACGGAATGACGGTTTCCACCAAGTGTTCGATGCTGGACGGATACGCCCGAAAAATCTCCTCGCTGATTGGTGTTTTTAAGATGAGGTCTTTGCACTGCTCCGCAACCCGTAAAGCCATTTCAATGATTGGATTCTCCACTGTGATCCCACTTAAAGCACGTGCCTCATACCATTTTGCAAGTGTGTCTACGAGACCCGCGACAAAATAATCATAGGGGCTCGCCGACAGAATCCGATGGTCGAGTAAAAGTGCCTCGATGACAACCGGCAGCGTATCAAAACGAAGATATTGACCTTGCGTGTCGTACATGACGCTAAGTGGCGTCCACGGCGCACAATTCGAGACGATCGTCGGAATGACAATCAAAGGTCGGTTCAATTGAACAGCAACTTTCTTTGCCGTATCAATCAATGATCCGCCCCCTAACGCAACGATGACGTCATATGTCGCACATGCCTTGACTAATTCCGCGACTTGAAAATCCGTACAATGCCCTTGAAACAGGACTTTCGGTAATGCTGGCAAGTAAGGATTCGCCGCTTGTAAGGCTTTTGCTCCGTGTAGTAGCACGCCACTCCGCTTCCCAAGCAACGTGTCAAGCTGAGATACGGCTTCTTTTTCATGTATGTATTGCAAAACTGCTTGACGAATCATCTAAATCCCCTCATTCCATTATTTGTTATTGCTCAGTATACGCAGACTGTTCCTTTCTTACAACCCCTCATTTCATTCGATTTTCATACTGAATAAGCGTACACTTATGAAGATAAAACGATTACATGAAGGAGGACTTCCACTCATGCAACACGTCACACTCAACAACGGTCTAAGTATGCCTCAACTCGGTTACGGTGTTTTTAAAGTACCTGAAGAAGAAGTGTATCAAGCAGTACTGGAAGCGTTACGTGCCGGCTATCGTTCAATCGATACGGCGATGATTTATGAAAATGAAGCAGGTGTCGGACGCGCATTACGTGACTCTGGAATTCCGCGCGAAGAAATTTTTCTGACGACGAAAGTTTGGAATGCGGATCAAGGATATGCAGAAACGCTCGCAGCCTTCGAAACAAGCCTCACTAAACTCGGGGTCGATTATGTCGATTTATATCTTATCCATTGGCCGATGCCGAACGAAGATCGTTACGTGGACACATGGCATGCGCTCGAAGAACTGTACAAGCAAGGAAAAACGAAAGCCATCGGTGTTTCGAACTTCCATATCCCCCACTTAAAGCGGATTCTGGAAGAAGGAACCGTCGTACCTGCTGTCAATCAGATTGAATTACATCCGTTCTTAAGTCAGGAAGAAATTCGGACGTTTTGTAAGGAACACGACATTTTAGTTGAAGCATGGAGTCCGCTCATGAAGGGACGCGACGCCTTGACTGAACCTGTCATCACGGACATCGCGACGACAAAAGACAAAACACCAGCCCAAGTCATTCTCCGCTGGCACATTCAACACGGGATTATCGCAATTCCGAAATCGGTCACGCCGAGTCGAATTCGTGAAAACCTGGCAGTCTTTGACTTCGAACTTTCAGCACCTGAGATGCAACAACTTGATGCGTTAAATCAAAATCAACGAACCGGTTCGAATCCGGATGAAATGCATAAAAAATAATCAAAAAAGGGAGGGCCGTTTTCGGCTCCTCCCTTTTAGTAACTTTTTCAAGAGCGGATTAACGATCGAGATTGTTTCCGTGATCTTGCTCGGCTACATCATCCGAGTGTGACTGCGTCTGTTTCTTATTTTCTTCATCACGCTCAGAGTCGAGCCGTTTGAAATCGTCATCGCGACGCATCGCAATGTCCGGCTTGCGGTCCTGTTCTACTTTTGCCCGATTGATGGCTTGTTCGTCTTGCGGCATCTGATCCGTTCCGGCTCGGTGTAAATCAACTTCGGCATGTTCTTCCTTAGAGTCCCGATCGACATCAAGC
Organism: Exiguobacterium sp. s102; assembly: GCF_018618635.1. Taxonomy (NCBI): domain Bacteria; kingdom Bacillati; phylum Bacillota; class Bacilli; order Caryophanales; genus Exiguobacterium; species Exiguobacterium sp. s102. The sequence goes on along the minus strand of NZ_JACSML010000005.1, from coordinate 117,780 downwards.
GTATTCCCTGAACCGAGTTGAGCATTTGAATTTGCAGCGCTCGATGTGTGCGTCTCATCATAACTGCCGTAACGGACTTTGACATCTTCATGTGTATTGTCCGTATTCAAATGCGGATCAAACTGAATATCCTGAACCTCAATCAGAAGTACGAATCCGCCGCCCTCGACTTCGACTTTACGTTCTTCTACATCTTCTGCAGGTAAATCAAGTGAGTCGAACAATTGATCGACTTCTTGATCGCGCCCTTTGTTGCCGCGGATCCGATCCATCCAAGATGGTTTTGTCGCCGCAATTTCCGCGTCCATTTGACTGCGGACGAGTTCGATATCTGATTTTTCCTTGACGATGACATAAAAATCTTCTTCACGGTGCCCCTGAATATGCAATTCATCCATTTTCGAGATTAACTCTTCTTCCGAGTAATACGTACCGATGTATTGTTTCGTTTTCATATGAATCTCCCCTTATGTTCGTTTTGTCGTACAACGTATCCTTATAAGGAGTATTTCCTGTTTCTCTGTAAAATATGCCAACAAGTCGGCTCTTCCATAAAAAAATAATCTATTTGACATGTTTATTCGCCAATCAGCTTTAATCCGACCGTCGCACTAAGAATCAGACCGATACATACTATCCGCTTCCAGTCTTTCGCTTCCTGATAAAAAATCATACTCAGTACTGTTCCACCGGCTGCCCCGATTCCTGTCCAGACAGCGTAAGCTGTTCCCATCGGCAATCCGTTCATCGCAAGTGTCAGAAAAACAAAACTCAAGCCGAATCCGCCAAACATCAATAGACCATTCTTGAACGTTTTATGCTGATTAAACGTATTGATGAAGACAACACCCAGCATTTCAAACAATCCGGCAATAATGACAAATAACCAACTCATTCTTCCACCTCCCCACTGACTAATTTCAATCCGATGACACCCATCAACAGCACACCAATCAATCCTAACTTCATGACTGACGCACTTTGGTCAAATAAAATGATGTCCAATATGACCGTCCCGACTGTTCCAAGGCCGACGAAGACCGCATAAACTGTTCCAACCGGCAAATGGTTACTCGCCTTAATCAAGACAGCAAAGCTGATGATGATGCTGATGATTGTTCCCATCCATTCGAGTACGCTATCTGCATGTTTCAAACCGACTACCCAAGCAACTTCAAAAAAGGAAGCCACTAGAATTCCTAACCAGTATTTCGTCATCACTTTTCCTCCTAACATTCATCCTAAAAAATAAAAAAAGCCCGGAAGCAGGCGTCTAGACGCTCTACTCCCGGGCTTTTATCCCTCCGTTGCATGAGGTGTACTCATGTGCCTCCCTCGGTCCAAGTCTACGTTGCCGTACGGAACCCTAGAGGCTAGCTATTTCGTTCGATGTCTTCACCCTAGCACGCTTGATTTTATGTGTCAAACAGGAGAATCCACTACCGTTAGCCAATATAGATAAGTGAATCAATCAAAGAGGAGGGTCTCATCATGCGCTACAAAATCAACGATCAACTTCGGATTCGACGTTTCACACCAGAAGATTTGGAAGCTGTTCATTCCTATGCCTCACAACCAATCGCCAGTCAGTATCAGTCGTGGGGACCGAACTCTGAGAGTGATACAAAACAGTTTTTACACGATGCACTTGAAAGTGAGCTCGAAAGTCCACGTCGTCGCTATGTCTTCGCCGTCACCTCTCCTGACGATCATGTCATCGGCGCGGGAGAGCTCATCGTCACCGACACAGAACATAAAATCGCAGAAATTGGATATATTTTATCGCCTGACGAATGGGGCAATGGTTACGCGACATCGATTGCAACATTTTTACTCGAATTCGGCTTCGAAAAATTAAACTTACATCGCATCACGGCAACATGTGATCCGCGAAATGTCGCTTCGGAGCGTGTCTTGCAAAAGGTTCGGATGACGCGCGAAGGTTTGTTACGGGAAACCGTTTATTTAGAAGACCACTGGCGCGATTCGTTGATTTACAGCATGCTCGACTGGGAGTGGCAGATTGATCACGAAGCAGAATAACTTCATTTCACCAAAAGAGATGGTCGAATTTCTAGCGAAATTCGTCCGTCTCTTTTTTGATTTATTCACGGCGGAATATGTCCTATGAAACCGTTCCCATAATTTAGTTCATTTTTACTATTTCTGATATCCAGCTCTTTTTCCAAAAAGAAAGTGCTAAACTTATCTTTAGACATGCTAAATTACAATTTTAATGATAGGAGCTCAATGAATGAAATCTTATAAATATTGGTTTACGAGTATCACGGCATCTGTCATGTTACTCGGGTCTCTCCCACTACAAGGCCACGCGGATACGAATCCGACACCAATGGAAGTGACAGAACAAACAGAAACAGAACAAGCAACCGGAACGCAGTACACACTTTCCGAAACTCCTGTTTTTGAGACTGCTGACGAGACGACCCTCGTCAAGACGTTACCAGCAACGACCGCCGTCGAAACCTTTGGCACAGATGGTCTCTTTACACGCATTTCAATCGATGGCGTCTATCGCTTCGTCAAGACAACGCAACTTGCAAAGCAACCGGTTTATCAAAAAATCGATTCGCAATACATAACAGCACTCGCGCCTTCCTATACGACTGCTTCAATTGATACGCCGACAGGAAAATCAATCACTCAAAATACGTTAATCGATACGTACGGGACATCAGGTGACTTCACGCGGATTAAACAAGGCGACGTTTACGTCTTCGTTTCAAGTAAATTCTTAAGTAAGACACCTGTTTATGAAACGACAGGCACTCAATTCGCCCAACAACAAACTGTGATTTATACAGATGCCGATACGACAAGTAAACAACTTGGGAGCTATTCTTTAAATGCTACCGTCAAAACATACGGGACGTCCGGCACATTCACCCGTGTCCAGTTCAATGGTGTTTACGGCTTCGTGCTTACAAAACAACTCGGTTCAAAGGAAGTTGAATCGTATCCGCTGACCGGGAAAAAGTACGCCCAACAAACGACATCCATTTACGACAAAGCAGCAACAAGTTCGGTCATCGGGACACTAGCACCGAATCAATCGGTCGATCTTTACGGGACATCTGGTCTTTATTCCCGCGTCCGAATCAATAATACCTACGGATACGTATTGACGGCGCACCTCGGCGATTCCGTCGTCTACGCAAAGACCGATCGGCTTTACGTCCAAGATACGACACCGATTCAGGTAGAGCCAAACAGTTCGAGCACCGTCTTGAAGCATCATAAACAAAATACACTTTTGACGATTTATGGCACGAGCGGTGCCTACAGCCGAATCATTTTCCGTGGCGAGTATGCGTACGTCTTGACGAGCTCGCTCGCGAACTCAAAAGTCTATGCCAAAACAGATCGCCTGTACATCCAAAAAACGACACCGATTCAGGTAGAGCCAAACAGTTCGAGTACCGTCTTGAAGCATCATAAACAAAATACACTTTTAACGATTTACGGGACGAGCGGTGCCTATAGCCGAATCATCTTCCGCGGCGAATACGCGTACGTTTTGACGAGCTCGCTCGCGAAATCAAAAGTCTATGCCAAAACGGATCGCCTGTACATCCAAAAAACGACACCGATTCAGGTGGAGCCAAACAGTTCGAGCACCGTCTTGAAGCATCATAAACAAAATACACTCTTGACGATTTACGGGACGAGCGGCGCCTATAGCCGAATCATCTTCCGCGGTGAATATGCGTACGTCTTGACGAGCTCACTCGCGAAATCAAAAGTCTATGCCAAAACAAATCGCCTGTACATCCAAAAAACAACACCGATCCAGCAATCCCCAAGCAGTTCAAGTACGGTTCTTAAGCATCATCAAAAGAACACGCTCTTGACGATTTACGGGACGAGCGGCGCCTATAGCCGAATCATCTTCCGCGGTGAATATGCATACGTCTTGACGAGTTCGCTCGCAGCAACGAAAGCAGATCTGTATGCGACGACAGGAACACGTTACGTGACCGAAGACAAGTTGGTCGTCCATCCAAAAGCCAGTCTTAGCGGAAACATTGGGACACTGAAAAAAGGAGCATTAATCACGACCTATGGAAAAAGCGGTTACTACACACGCGTTAAAATCGGATCACGCTTCGGATTCGTTGACTCAAGTCGGCTCGGTTTAAATAAACCGACATCTAAAGCCAAAGTCGGGACCGTCTTTTACGTCCATTTCAACCAGACACCACTCTTTTCTGCTGACGTCGCCTACAGTCGTCCGGCGAGTCACTTAAGCAAAGGAACGAAATTGATCGGATTAAAATCGATTGATGATGACTTTTGGCAAGTCCGTCTACCGAATGGTCAAACGGGTTACGTCCTCAATCCTTATATCGGAACGAGCAAACCGGATATGCGATATAACGAGCAAGCCATCAATCGTTCAAAAGTCTATACGGTCAAAGCAACGACTTCATTTTATGACACACCTGCCAGTCCAAAAAGTGCCGGGTTGGTCGAAAAAGGCAAGCGTGTGTATCCGCGTTACCGCGTCGGTAATTTCTATGTCATTCAGTCCGGCTGGACGCCCGTCTACATCCCGGTGACGGCCCTTACAGTGACGAGCGAAACAAAAGTTGACAAGAAAAATAATTCACGTGGCGAAAAGTTGATTCAAGCTGCTGTTGCCCATATCGGTACTCCGTACACATGGGGATCACAAAACGTGGCGAATGGTGGATTCGATTGTTCCGGCTTGATTCATTATGCGACGAACCAAGCCGGAAAATACGGCGGACGGACGAATGTCCGCGGTTACTGGTACGGAGCGTTCTTTACAAATCAACGCACAAGTATCAGTTCCGGAAAACGCTCGGATATCGTCTTCTTCGAAAACACGTATACGGATGGCCCCTCGCATATCGGGATCATGTTAGATAGTAAACACTTCATTCATGCCGGAGGATCACAACTGCAAATCAGTTCAATTTACGAGCCGCACTGGCGTGAGCACTTCCTCGGTTTCAAATCAATGTAATGATTAAAAAAACGGACCTTCCCTAACCCGGGAGGTCCGCTTCTTTTAGCTAACATTAAAATGTCATTTCCGCATATTTCGTAACTTGGCGATCGATTAAGTACAATTCGATTTGCTCGCGATACGCTTTATAGTGGTCTGACGCAATATGCGCTTCTAACGCTTCTTCATCTTGATAGACTTCATACAGCATGAACTGATGTTCATCTTCAATCGATTGATGTAAGCTATAACGCAAGCACCCCGGCTCGTTTTGTGAAGCTTTGTAGACCGTACTTAAAATCGGAAAGACTTGATCGGCTAAACCTGCTTTGACTGTGATGACCGCGTTGACAATAATTTCTCCCATGACTTGTTTTCCTCCTCATCATTCATTACTCCTATCTCTACCCGTTTTATAGAAAGTCATACCTCAAAAACCTGAAAGGATGATTATGATGCAACAGCAACTCTTCACTCAACTCGATCAACTCGAACAACAAATCATTGAAAGACGTCGTGATCTGCACCGTCACCCGGAACTCTCTTTTCAAGAAGTGCGGACACCAAACGCCATCGCCTCATTTTATGATGAGCTTGGTCTCCCTTACCGCAGGAACGTCGGTGGTAGCGGGATCGTCGCGACCCTCAAAGGAAAACATCCTGGAAAGACCATCGCCATTCGGGCCGATTTCGATGCCCTGCCACTGCAGGAGGAAACGGATCTCGCCTTCCGTTCGATTCATCCGGGTGTCATGCATGCGTGTGGACATGACGGACATACGGCGATTGCACTCGGTCTTGCCTCGGCCTTTACAGCACTGCAAGAAGACCTTCACGGAACAATCGTGTTCATTCATCAGCACGGGGAAGAAGTCTTCCCGGGTGGTGCCATTCAAATGATTGAAGACGGCTGTCTTGACGGGGTCGATGCAATTTTCGGTACGCATCTCGAAAATGACTTACCTGTCGGAACAATTGGCTATCACGCAGGACATACGCTGTGCGCCATCGATGAATTCGAAATCGTTGTCCACGGACAGGGTGGTCATGCGCAAGCCCCTCATAAAACACAAGATGCACTCGTCGCCGGGGCACAACTCGTCTGTAATCTCCAACACCTTGTCAGTCGGCGAGTTGATCCGTTTTCACCTGCCATCATCGCAATCGGTTCATTCCATGCCGGAACGGCTCCGAACATCGTTACTGGTGAGGCACGGATTGTCGGTGAAATCCGGACATTCGACGAAGCGCTGCGTCACCAGTTACGCCAGCAGGTCGATTTAGTTGCTCGGACGACGTGTGCCGGAATCGGTGCGAGCTACTCCATCGACTTTACGACGGGTTATCCATCCCTTTGGAATCATCCGGTAGAAACAAATCTCGTTAAAGAGGCGACGGCATTTTTAGGTGAAGCCCATGTCAAAGAACTCAAACCGATGATGGCAGCAGACGATTTCGCCTATTATTTAGAGCGTATCCCAGGAAGCTACTTCTTTACGGGGTCCGCCAAAACGGACGGGAGTACGATTTATCCGCAACACCATCCGAAATATGAAATCGATGAACGGGCACTACTCGTCGGCGCGAAATCTCTAGGTGCGACCGTCCTGCATGCCTTACAATCTTAATGATTGACTTTGTCGTTTTAGAGATGCTATTATCACATCAATGATAACGAATTTAATCAACTTCATATAACACTTATCAAGAGTGGACTGAGAGATCTGGATCGATGACGTCCCAGCAACCTGCCTTCAGTGGCAAGGTGCTACGACCAGCAAAGCGCAAGCTTTGGTTGATAAAAAGCGACGACTCCTTTTGCAACCAAGCAAAGGAGTCGTTTTCGTTTTCTCGCTGTCAGAGCACGAATGATTACAGGGCGACTACCGCCAGCGGAAAGGACGAGATATAGATGGAAAAAGCAACATTCGCAGGAGGCTGTTTCTGGTGCATGGTGACACCATTCGAAGAACTGCCCGGTATTCACGGAATTGTTTCCGGTTATACAGGAGGACAAATCGAAAATCCGACATACGAACAAATAAAAACAGGCACGACCGGTCATTCGGAGGTCGTCGAGATTACATTTGATCCGGCGTTATTCTCATACGAGCGGTTACTCGAACTTTACTGGCCGCAAACGGATCCGACTGACGCCGGCGGACAGTTCCAGGACCGTGGGACACAATACGCACCTGCCATCTTTTATCATACGGAAGAACAGCGCCTTGCTGCGATTGCTTCACGTGACGCGCTTGCTGCGAGCAATCGCTTTAAGCAGCCGATCGTCACACGAATCGAAGCGGCACAAGCCTTCTATCCAGCAGAAGACTATCATCAAAACTTCCACAAAAAGAATCCGGAGCACTACAAAAAAGACCGGAAAGCATCCGGTCGCGATGAATTCATCGATGTGGCTTGGAAAGAAGAAGTATCTGTCTAAACTAAAAAAAGCCCGCTTCGTGCGGGCTTTTCGTTTGTAGATACACTCTTATGAAGAGTGAATATGCTATAACAAGAGGCAATCCGTTCGCGCTCCCCTGTTTCGCCTCGTCTTCAAAGCGATTCGAGACGGATTGCGCTCTAACACTACTCTATGATTTTCTCTACGGTACACCCTGAAAGCTTCGTTTTTCGTTGACTCCTACGGGAAAAAGCGCGTGAACACGCGCTGCCAAGAGGCTGGCAAGACCCTGCTCGTTGTCCGTGAGGATCAAGGAGCAACGGCTTGCGCCTCGCCCGAGGAAAGCAACGAAAAGAACGAATCTTTCATTCCACAACTACTGATTCGTCTTCGCGCTAAAAAATCGACTTTATACTGCCAGAGTTAACCGTAAGAATTACGATACCTTTTCCGACAACTCATCCGAAGATTCGATTTCTACGATTTGATATCGTTTCAACACAAAAATACCGGCTAGCATCACAAGCAATCCAGCGACTTGTCCGAGCGAAAGCTCAAGCTTCGGTAAACCGAACCAACCGAACAAGTCGACACATAATGCAAAACTCAGTTGCGAAATCAAGACGACCGAAATCGCAATCGATGGACCGAGCAGCTGAATCCCGCGCATCACACAAAATACGACACCGACACCGACCAGACCACCGAATAAATAAAGCGGTTCGACCGTTTGAATGTTCGAGAATGTGCCACCCCGAAATACGAGTAGCGCAAACAGTGAACCGATGAACCCGACAAAAAAGACGAGGGTCGTCGTCGCCCATGCCCCGAACGCATGACTCATCCGTGCATTCAATACCGTCTGTAAACTAATCATCATTCCTGCCGTAATCGCACAAAACATACCTAGTCCCATGCTAGCCCCTCCTTATTCGTAACTATTGCCATTCGCTTTTTCTTTAATCCGCTCTACATCTAAAATAATGATTTTCCCGCGTCGTCTCGCCAAGATTTCTTCTTCACAAAGTGTTGAGATGATACGGTTTAAATGACGGTAACTCGTCCCGAGCCAATCGGCGACGTCATGGAGATTCGACGTTCGCATCTCTTGATAAAACAGACTGTCGGAAACGTCCGAGGTAATCGATAACAGATATCCGGCAAATCGTTCTTCGACCGAATAGAGGACATGAAATGATGCTGATTTCGAGTCCGCGTACCACTTGGTCGTAATGACCCGCAGTAAAAATTGTAAAAAGGTGTTCGTCGTATTGTGCTCACGTAAGATCGCATACGGAATGCTGAGTGCCACGACGTCCGTAATCACCTCGATGGTATTCAAGACTTCCCGTTGATTGATATATTCCGCATCACCAATCACCGTCATCGCCTTTTTAAAGCGTAAAATCCGTTGTTTCCCTTCAGCCGATGCTGCAGAGATTTTAATTTTTCCTTCGACGATGAAATACATCCGGTCAATCGGTTCACCCGTCACACATAACAGGTCCCCTTCCGAAAACGTTTCGATGCGTAAATAGCCTTTACTGGTCTCCGTAAAAATATCCGCTAAGTCGTACTGTTTTAAATAGGTCTCAATCGTCTGCATAGGCCCTCCCTTTAGGACAGTGAAAAAATCGCAACTCCGGCAAGCATCAAACTGATCCCGATCCACTGTCCCCGGTTACTCCTTTTTTTGATGACACCAAACCAGCCGTTCAAATCAATCACGAATGCACATAAAATTTGTGCGACGAGCAACAAACACATCGCCCACGTCATGCCAAGTAACTGGATCGACGTCAGTTCGGTCACGACGACGAGTACGCCAAGCAATCCGCCACTGGCATAGAGGAGCGGAAGCTGTCGAAAACCGCCGATTTTCCGGTCACGAACCACACTATAAATCGCTAAGCACCCCATCAATCCGACGAAATGAACGATCGTCACCGAAAACCACGGACCAATGGCATCTCCTAAACGGGCATTAAAAATCCCCTGCAACGCAATGAATAGTCCACTCATTAATGCGAATATAACTCCCTGCACTTTAAGGCACCTCCTTTTGTTTCTTCTGTTATGAGTAGACACTATTTTCACCTTATCTGAAAAGGACAAATGTCCCATTTTAAAAAATTGTATAAAAAAAGACGGATTGCCCGTCTTCAGCGTGTAGATAATCGATTAAGAGGCGTAACCATGAGATATCGGGATGCAATCCGTTCGCGCTTCCCCGTCTCGCCTCGTCTTCAAAGCGGTATTATCTAAAAAAAACGTCGTGTTTCGTTGATTCCTACGGGGAAAAGTGCGTTTTTTAACGCACGTTCAGAGGCAGGCAAGACCCTGCGCGTTGTCCGTTAGGATCAAGGAGCAACGGCTTGCGCCTCGCCCGAGGAAAGCAACGAATAACGACGCTTAATCTCCCGATCGCACGTTGTCTACAATCCGCCTCACTTCTCGATTACATATAATCCGCCCGCACCCGTTCAATTTGCGTATACGCTTCCTGTTGCATCCGCTCGAATAATTCAGATACGGTCGGAATATCTGTAACGAGACCAGACACGAGACCGGCGTTGACATACCCGTTGACCTCGTCACCATCGACCGCACCCGTCACGTGATACGCTTCTGTCGTCTTCGCGTTAAACTCATCAAGCGATGAAACACCTTGTAGTGCAGCAACGTACGGTCCATTTAACACACGCCGGACACGACCGACGGAACGACCGATGATTCGTGTCTCAAGATCCGTTGCTTCTACGAGATGGTTCTTGTAGTTCGCATGAACGACTGCTTCTTGCGTCGCAATCAGCCGCGTACCGAGTTGAACACCGGATGCACCAAGCATCCAAGCGGCTGCAAGGCCACGACCGTCTCCAATTCCACCAGCCGCGATGACGGGAAGCGTGACCTGATCCACGATTTGCGGAACCAGTGTCAGCGTCGTCAGCTCGAGCGGTGAATTGATACCTGCCGCTTCCACACCTTCTGCAACAAGCAAATCGACCCCGGCCGTTTCTGCCTTTAATGCATGTTTGACTGACGCGATGACCGCAATCGTCGTAATTCCGGCCGTCCGTAAACGTTCAGTATAGGGTGCTGGGTTTCCGGCTGATAAGGACACGACCGGAATCTGTTCTGCTATCGCTAATTCAATCAGGGCTTCCGTATGCGGCGAGACACCAATCGCAATGTTCAAGGCAATCGGATGCGTTGTTAATTGACGGGTCTGCTCAATCAAACGGCGCATTTCTTCCGGCGAACGTGTGCCACAACCGAGTGTTCCTAAACCACCGGCATTCGAGACGGCTGCCGTTAAGGCAGCATGACTGACATTTCCCATTCCGCCTTGGATGATTGGAACGCGGATTTGCAGTAACTCACATAATCGGGACATCGTCTTCCTCCAATCTGCTGTTTAAGAATGGTATACTAAGTAAGACTGAATTGAAATTCATTAATCGGAAAAGAGGGATTTTTATGAATATTCCATATCGTGATACGACACCTAGACTTGCGGAGACCGTCTTCGTGGCGCCGGGAGCATTCTTAATCGGTGACGTAACGATCGGTGAAGAGTCAACGGTTTGGTTCAACGCCGTATTACGCGGGGACGAAGGACCGATTACAATCGGGAAGCGTTGCAGCATCCAGGACAACGCGACGATTCATTTATACGAAGGGGCACCTGTCATCGTCGAAGACGAGGTGACGGTCGGACATAATGCGATTCTCCATGGCTGTCGCATCGGTCGCAGATCGATCGTCGGCATGGGGGCGACGGTCCTTGATCACGCCGAAATCGGTGAAGAATGTATCATCGGCGCCAATACGTTGATTCCCCCGGGCAAGAAGTTCCCGCCCCGCTCCTTGATTGTCGGGTCCCCCGGTAAAGTCGTGCGGCAGTTGACACCAGCTGATCTCGAGATGATTCAGGAATCAATCGACTCCTATGTTGATAAAGGGTACGCCTTCCGGGAACAGCTCGGACAATAACTGTTTTCCACATGCGAAAAGTGAACTTCCAGAAGACCGGAGTTCAGCTGTAATAGATTCATTTCTCAATTGACGCTACGGTCGTAAGCACAAGGTTACTTTCGCTTACGACCGCTCCGCAAACAATGGATGCTCCGACGCATCGTAGTCAGCACTTTTTTGTGTCACGTCGTGTGTCTCTTTGAAAATCGACTCAAAAAATCGGCTGGCCGGTGCCGCAAGCAGGCGATAGTATTGTTCGAACAATACTGCCGCATGGTGTCCGTTCCAGGCATCCGGAAGTAATTCTTGCGGGAGACCAGGATCCGTAAACAAAAACTTCCGGTATTCATGGACGAGCTTCGTCCGTTCGACAAAACACTGTTCCTCATCCATCTCTCCGAGTTGGATTTGGCTTTGGTGGACGATGTAACGCCGGCTGTACTCAACGATGAATGCTTCGTACCGCGCTTGTAACTCGTCGAGTGGAAAAGCACGTTCGACGAGCGATTGATCTTGTTGCGGTCCGTGGTATTCGCCGACGAAAAAATCGACGTATTCGGTAATCTGATACGCCTCGATCAGACGTGTCGCTTCTTTTTCAAGCGGGTTCGGAGAAATCCAGACCCCGTTTGATAAGTTACCGAAGCCACTCCATGTCAGTTCCTTCCGCAACTCATCCCGAATCTGACGTTTTTCCTCAGGAATCGTATACATTAATGTCCGCCATTTTCCATCCCAGACGTGTGGCGTCGACTTATAAATCCGCCGTGCCGCCTCTTCCATCCGTTCGACCCCACGGTCCGTCAGCGAATAAAAACTTTTTGTCCCTTGTTTTTCAGAAATCAACCATCCTTGCTTGACCATTCGTGAAACGGCAACGCGAACGGCTTGTTCGTTATGTCCGAACTCCTTCAACAACCGAATCAGACTTCCCACCCAAACCTGATTCCCGTAGTGCCGGATATAATCGCCATAAATCGTAAAAATCATCGATTGGGTATTCGCACTCATGTCATTCACTCTCTCTTTGATATAACGTTTTTTTGTGTACCGTTAGTATACGTGTTATTTCAGGTGGCGACCATCCTCATTTCCCTTGAAACTGCGGTGTTCGTTTCTCAGCAAAGGCGCGGAGTGCTTCAAGCCGGTCCTCGGTTGGTATGACTGCCTCATAGGCTTCCGTTTCAAGTCGTAAGCCGTCAGCGAGCGACACATTCATTCCGCCATCGATCGCTTGTTTCGCCTGACGAATGGCAATCGGCCCATTACGGAGCATCGCTGCTGCAAGTTCAAAGCAAGCCGGTAACAACGCATCCTTTGTCGCGACGACTTGCGAGACGAGACCGTATCGTTCTGCCGTCTCGGCATCAATTTTCTTCGCCGTAAAAATCAGTTCTTTCGCTCGTGTCTCACCAATCAAACGCGGAAGGCGTTGTGTTCCACCTGCTCCCGGGATGATACCGAAGCTCGTTTCCGTCAGACCGACCAACGCGCCGTCGACGATGATCCGGAAATCGCAGGCAAGCATCCACTCAAATCCCCCGCCAAGCGCGTGACCGTTAACTGCTGCAATCGTCGGTTGAGGCAACGCCGCGATGCTCGCAAAGACTTCACGGATTGCCAGCACATTCCGACGGACTTCTGTTTCATTCAGTGTCACCCGCTCTTTTAAGTCAGCACCGGCACTAAATGCTTTCCCTGTCCCGGTAAATACGACGACCCGGACCGATTCGTCCGTTTTGACGGCATCCACAAGTTCCTGTAGCTCGACCAGCGTCGGATAATCAAAACAATTCATCCGTTCCGGACGATCAATCCGAATCAGCGCAAGTTGTCCACTTCGTTCAAAATGAATCATGTCAGTCCCTCCCGTTCGACTATCAAGGCGATTCCTTGTCCGACCCCGACACACATCGTCGCCAGCCCGTATGTCCGGTTCGTCCGCTTCATTTCATGCAACAAGGTCGTCAAAATCCGAGCACCACTTGCACCGAGTGGATGACCGAAAGCGATCGCCCCTCCGTTGACATTGACCTTGTCTGCATCAAGACCAAGTTCGGCAATACAGGCTAGACTTTGTGCCGCAAATGCTTCATTCAGTTCAACCAGGTCGAGTTGCTCGATCGTCAGTCCTGCGCGCCGTAACGCTTTTTTCGTTGCGTCAATCGGACCAATCCCCATGATGGCAGGTTCGACACCTGCCGTCGCACTTGCCCGGTAAAACCCGAGCGGCGTCAGTCCAAGCTCGCGTGCGTGTTCCTCACTCATCAACAGCAAGGCTGATGCACCATCATTGACACCTGACGCATTCCCCGCCGTGACCGTTCCGTTTGGAAACAACGGGCGCAATGTGCCGAGCTTCTCGCGCGTCGTCTCTGGGCGCGGGTGTTCATCTTGACTGACCTCAAGCATCGCTCCCCGTTTGTTTGCGTAACGAACAGGAACGATTTCGTCCGCAAAACGTTGACTATCGATCGCCTGTTTTGCCCGGAACTGGCTTGTATACGCGAAGTCGTCCTGGGCGTCCCGGCTGATTCCATAACGCGACGCGACATTCTCCGCCGTTTCCGGCATCGAATCGGTTCCGTATTGTTCGGCCAGCCGTTCATTGACGAACCGCCAGCCGATTGTCGTATCGTATAACGTTTGATTGCCACGCGGGAACGCCGCATCCGGTTTCCCCATCACGAATGGAGCACGCGTCATACTTTCCGTCCCGCCGGCGATATAGACGTCGCCTTCGCCTAAGGCAATCGCCCGTGCGGCTGCGATGACAGCATCAAGTCCGGAACCGCATAGCCGATTCATCGTCGTTCCGGCGACGCTGACCGGTAAACCGGCAAGTAAGCCCGACATCCGGGCGACATTCCGATTGTCTTCGCCCGCTTGGTTCGCGTTGCCGAAAATGACTTCTTCGATTGTTTCAGGGGCAACTTGTGTATTACGGGCGAGTAAGGCTTCGATGACGACCGCTCCTAAGTCATCCGGCCGGACGTCTTTTAACGCCCCATTGTACCGTCCGATCGGTGTCCGGACGGCGTCGATGATCGCGACACGCCTCATGGTGCCTTCACCCCGCTTTTCGCATAGTCATATACTCCGCGTCCCGTCTTACGACCGAGTCGTCCCGCTTTGACGTATTGCTCGAGCAATGGAGCCGGACGGTATTTTTCTCCGAGCTTCTCATGTAAGTAACGTAAATTATGCAGGCGCGTATCGAGTCCGACTAAGTCTCCCAGTTCGAACGGTCCCATCGGATAATTCAACCCAAGCTTGATTGCCTTATCGATTTCTTCCGGCGTTCCAAGTCCTTCTTGCAGCATGTAGAAGGCTTCGTTACCAACGAGCGCACTGATCCGTGACGTGACAAACCCCGGGAATTCCTGAATGACGACCGTTTCTTTCCCCATCCGTTCGGCGACGCCCGTCAGTGCCGTCACGGTCTCATCCGACGTCTCAAGTCCACGGACGAGTTCGACGAGCGGCATCAGATGAACCGGATTAAAGAAATGCATCGCCATGACACGGTCCGGTCGCATCGTAAACGAGGCGATTTCCGTCGGACTCATCGTCGATGTGTTCGTCGCGAAAAAACATGCCGGCCGGGCTGCGGCTTCAATCGTCCGGAAGACGGACTGTTTAATCTCGAGCCGTTCCGGGACGGCTTCAATCACGAGATCGGCGTGTGCTGCGGCCGCTGTTAAGTCTGTCGAAAAACGAAGGTGCAAAAACAGTTGTTCGACTTCATCCGCCGACATCTTCCCGCGGACGATTCCTTTTTCGGCAATCCGTTCCAACTCCTGTTTGGCAGAAGTGAGCAAGGCAGTTTCGATATCGACGAGTGTGACTTCGAATCCTTTTGCGGCTGCGACGTAGGCGATTCCGCGCCCCATGACGCCTGATCCAACAACGACAATCTGATTAATCATCTGAATTCCTCCTTATAAAAAAATGTGCGGACTCGCGTCCGCACGTTGGTGTTTACAGTCCGAACGGATTAAGCGGACGGCTTCCGTAATACGATAAGATACTTTTCGTTTCCGTATATAAATCAAGCGTTTCGATACAGAGTTCACGACCGAAACCGGATTGTTTGTAGCCACCGAACGGCGTACCCGGGAAGGCGGAGAACGGACAGTTAACCATGACAATCCCGGCTTTGATTTGGTTCGCGACTCGTGTCGCCCGCGCCCCGTCCTTCGTCCAGACCGCTGAACCGAGACCAAATTCCGTATCGTTCGCGAGACGAACCGCTTCTTTTTCATCTTTGAATGGCATGACGACGACGACCGGTCCGAAGATTTCTTCATTGACCGCTTTCATCTCGTGCGTGACGTTCGTGATGATCGTCGGTGCATACCAGAAGCCTTTTTCGAATCCTTCGACCTGTTCGACTTGACCGCCCGCAAGGATCGTTGCCCCGTCTGCTTTTGCCGATTGGACGTACCCGTCGATGACATCGAGTTGTTGTTGATCAATGATCGCCCCGATGTGTGTCCCTTTATCGAACGGGTTCCCGAGGACAAGTTGCTTTGTCTTCGCGACGAATTGTTCCATGAATGTTTCGTAGATGTCTTCATGGACGTAAAGACGTGACCGTGCCTCACACGATTGACCGCTGTTATAGAAGATGCCGAATAATGAGCCGTCGACAGCAGCCGTGATATCCGCATCTTCAAAGACGATGTTCGGTGACTTGCCGCCGAGCTCGAGCGTGACACGCTTCAGTGTCTCGGATGCCCGGCCCATGATGTCTTTCCCGACCGGTGTCGAACCGGTAAAGGCTACTTTATCGACGTGCGGATGCTCGACGAGATGGTTCCCGATTTCACGTCCTGATCCCGGAATGACGTTGACGACGCCTGCCGGGACACCGGCTTCCAGACAAATTTCTCCGAGAATGATGGCAGTCAGCGGCGTCAGCGTTGCCGGTTTGACGACGACGGAACAACCGACCGCGATCGCTGGTGCGACTTTCCAGGCAGCCATCATCAACGGATAGTTCCATGGAATGATTTGGGCACAGACACCGACTGCTTCTTTTTCTGTGTAGTTATGGAATTGTCCCGGCACGTTATTGACGACACCGCGGTGACCGACGATCGCCCCGGCATAAAATTCGAAGTCTTCGATTGCCTGCGTGACTTGTCCTTGCGCAGCCGCTAACGATTTCCCGGTATCGAGAATCTCGAGTTCCACGATTTCATTGAAGCGCGACCGCATGATGCTGGCGATTTTGTTCAGGATTTGCGCACGACGACCAACTGGCCACATCTTCCATTTGCCATGGTCAAACGCCTCACGTGCTGCTTTGACGGCACGGTCAGCATCTTCTTTGGACGCTTTCGCCACTTCTGCCAGGACTTCTCCGGTCGCCGGGTTATAGGTCTTAAACGTCTCGCCTGTCGTGCCTTCGACTTGCTCCCCATTGATGACGAGGTGGTAGACCGACCGTTTCATTTCGATTGTTTTTTCGTGTACCGTTGACATGACATCCACTCCCTTTTTAGTTTCCTTTGAATGTAGGTTGACGTTTTTCGAGAAAGGCTTGCATGCCTTCCGTTTGATCGTCTGTCGCAAATAACAAGTAGAAATTTCTCCGCTCGTGTTCCATTCCGTCCTGAATCGACAAGTCGCCGGCTTTATCGACGGCATCCTTAATCAGGCGGACCGACATCTTCGGTTGCGCCGCAATCCGGTGGGCAACGGTCAATACCGTCGCTTCGAGTCGGTCGGCTTCGACGAGTCGGTTGACGAGGCCAAAACGCTCCGCTTGATCTGCTGTCATCTGCTCCCCCGTCCATAACCATTCGAGGGCACGTGTCCGGCCGATCCGTTTCGTCAGTCGCTGTGTTCCGCCTGCTCCCGGCATGACACCAAGATTGACTTCCGGGAAACCGAACCGTGTCGTATCTGTTGCATAAATTAAATCGCAGGCAAGTGCCAGTTCAAACCCGCCACCAAGGACATATCCGTGAACGGCAGCGAGCAGCGGTTTCTTCAACCGGCTGATGCGATCCCAATCGGCGAACGGGTCCAGGAGTTCCATCGAAATCGGTGTTGCCTCTACCATCTCATCGATATCTGCCCCGGCAGAAAATGATTTTCCGGTGCCACTCAATACGATGGCACCAATTGTTTCGTCACGGTCGAACTGCTCCATCGCTTCAACGATTTCACGAATCATCGCCCGGTTGAGGGCGTTGTACCGCTCCGGCCGATTGAGAGTGATGCGTCCGACCGCTCCATCAATCGCCGTTTTAACGTACTGTTGCATCGGCATGGACTTCTTCACCAATCATCAATGTGACGAGATCCCCAGCGAAGCTCATCAAGTCCTTCCCGGATGCTTTCCCTTCAAGTGAACGCATACCGGCCTGCATCGACTCGTGACTTTCGTAGACCATTTCACACATCAAATAATATTTTCCTTCGCCACCCATCGGTGAACCAACGATTTTCGTCACGGTCATCTCTTGTAAGCCGGGAATTTTAGCCGTGATCGGACCATGAACATTGAAGTAGTGCTCGTCAAACTGTTCCTTGTTCTCCGGGTGTTTATAAAGCGCGATTAGTTTTACCATATCAATTACCTTCCTTCACATGAGAGTAGAGACGGGTTTCATCGCCTCGAATGGATTTTTACACGTTTTACAGTACAGAATGCTGCGACATGCCGTCGGACCAAAGAGGTTTTCGATCGATACGAACGTCGAACCACAGTACGGACAATCAATTTCCCAAGATCCGTCGACGACGCGTGGTGGTGCAATTCCGAATGACTTCAGTCCCTCGATGCCCTGCTCAGTGATCCGGTCCGACGTCCACGGCGGGTCAAAGATGAAGACGACGTCGATTGTTTGTAACGCCGTTATTTGCTCGAGTGCTGCAATCGTATTTTTTTTGATGATGTCGAGTGCCGGACACCCGAGGAATGTCGGAAGTAACGTCACCCGAAGCGCGTATCCCGTCGCAGATTCCGTCAATTCCATCTTGTCGAACATACCGAGATCAAGAATGCTGACGGCATCGATTTCCGGATCCTTGACGGTATCGAGCGCGGCCTGGATTTCTTGTTGTAACGCAAGCGTCGTCATGACGCATCCCTCCTCACCATACGGCGGACTGGTCAATCAAGTAGACTTCTCCGAGCGTCGACAAGGCATCGTTCAAGTCAGCCGAATGTTCACCGTTGCGGCCATTGGCTGACATCCGCATCTCCGGTAACGTGACATTCAACTCGACGAGCGTCGGCGTCAATGTCTGATACCAGCGATCAAGCAAGATCCCCTGTCCTTCAATCAATCGCATCTCTTCGATGACATCCCCATGCGCCCCGTAGTCAAACATGTCGCCGAAGTCCGCCAGCACTTGTTCGAGTGCCGCATCCATCTTTTGACGTGCCGTCGGAGTCGCTTGATACAGTTGCGTGAACCACGTTTGCCAGTGGAGCAAGTGATAGTACAATTCCATATTGATTTTGACGGCGGCTGCCGCGAGTGGGGCATAGCTGCTGTTTTTTAAAGCATCGATGCGGATTTTTTTCGCCAGCGTGTAACAGTAGTTCCGGACGACGGCATACGCCCAGTCATATTCCGGTGTCTCCATGTAGTATCCGGGACCGTTGACCCGTTCGACGAGAATCGAATTTTTCCGTTCATGCGCCAGCCGGACGTGTGCCAATGCGTCCGCCTTCCCTTCCCCTAACTCTTCGAGCAACTGATAATACATCGCCGCGTGTCCCATCGAATCCTGGGCAATGGATGAGGACGCGACATCTTCTTCGATATGCGGTGCCAGACCAAGCCATTCCGAGCCGCGGAACGCATAAAGAAAATCGTCATCCGCTAACTGATACAGTAACGCTGCGAGCGCTGTCCGTTCTTGCTCCGTCATTTCGAGTCGCCTCCCTGCCAAGACATGATTTCTTTTTCGTCGAGCATCTGCTGTTCATAATGGCGCCACTTTTTCTTCAAGTAGCCGTACCCTTTCGTCGTCCGGTAATCCTTGTTATCGAGTCGCGTCAACATCTGCTTTTCGTCAGGAGTCAGGCCGCGGACGTCCGCCCGTTTGACGACCCAAATGTCGACGACCGGTTCGCGGCGCATGAAGTTTTCTTGCGCCATCAGTAAAGCCATTTCCTTGTTTGGTGCAAGCAAGCTGAATTGATGCGTGAACGCGGCGTTCGGCGTCCGTTTACTAAACACTTCGAACTCCTGATAAAATGTTTCCGTCATGTCGTTACCCTCCTTCATGCCATCGTCTCGGCCAACGCTTCACGGACCCACGCGTTATTTTGATAAGACGTCCGGCGTAAGGCGAGACGCTCCTTCGAACGCGGTCCTCCGCCTTGAATGATTTTCTTAAACTCCGACCAATCGGGCTGGGCATAAATCCATTGTCCCGATTCTTCGTCAAAACGGAGCGTTGGATCCGGAATGACCAGTCCAAGCGATTGAATCCGCGGGACATACTTCGTAAAGAAATTTTGCCGGAGTTCTTCGTTTGTCTTCGTCCGAATCTTATAAGCGATCGTGATATCCTGTTTTGATGTCCCGGTTGTTTCTTTTGTCGCCGGACCGAAGAACATCAACAGTGACTCCCACCATTCATCCAGTGATTCCTGAATCATTGCTTTTTGTTCGGGTGTTCCTTCAGCAAGTGCCATGATGATTGATTCACCATGCTGCGCATGGAACACTTCTTCCGCACAAATTCGTTGTAAGGCACGGGCATACGGACCGTATGACGCCCCTAACATGTTCGTCTGGGTGATGATTGCCGCCCCATCAACGAGCCAACCGATCGTTCCAGCATCTGCCCATGTACGGGTCGGCATGTGGAAGACGTTATGGAACTTAAGGCGTCCCGTAAACAGGTCATCCATCAAATCACCGCGCGTTTTCCCGTATGGTTTCATCAAATCCTCGACGACGCGGAGCAACAGTTGTCCGTGCCCCATTTCATCCTGGACTTTCGCCATGATGCCGAGCTTCCGGCGCAGGGACGGGGCTTTCGGGACCCATTCCTTCTCTGGTAAGGCGCCCATGATTTCGCTGATTCCGTGCATCGAAATCAATTTGATTAACGTATCGCGGTAAAACGCAGGCATCCAGTCATCGGCTTCAATCTTTTCACCGTTCTCGATTCGTTCCGTGAACCGGGCGAGCTTTTCATCTTCCGTCATGACTTCCGGTTCGAACAAGTGTGTTGCATCGTACATGTTGAGTTCCTCCTCTTGTCTTAAACAGGTTCTTTATCCGACGTTTCGGTCCGACGATCGACAATCCGCTCTGCTTTTCCTTCTGAACGGCTGACGCCATACCGTGGGTGACAGATCATTTCAATCGAAATCAGGCATTCTGATTTGATGGCTTCACAGACGGTTCGCATGACTGCTTCCTGCTGCGTCTGTTCTTCGAGCTCGACGTGCAGCTCGATCGCATCAAGTCCATGTCGTTTGACGAGATGAATTTGATAATGTGGTGTGACACCATCTTGTTTCAATAGGACACGTTCAATCTCCGACGGGAAGACGTTGACACCGCGGATGATCATCATGTCATCCGTTCGTCCTGTAATCCGGGACATCCGGGTCGTCGCTCGACCGCAAGCGCATGTTTCACGTGTAATCGAAGCGAGGTCCCCCGTCCGGTAGCGGATAATTGGAAGCGCTTTCTTTTTTAAACTTGTAAAAACGAGTTCCCCGACCATCCCTTCTGGTAACGGTTCCCCCGTGCTGGGATCAATGACTTCCGTGATGAACAAGTCATCCATG
Organism: Exiguobacterium sp. s102; assembly: GCF_018618635.1. Taxonomy (NCBI): domain Bacteria; kingdom Bacillati; phylum Bacillota; class Bacilli; order Caryophanales; genus Exiguobacterium; species Exiguobacterium sp. s102. The sequence continues at coordinate 96,627 of NZ_JACSML010000005.1, read as the reverse complement.
ATGTGTAATCCCTGTTGCGCTGGACATTCGATTGCGACGCCCGGACCCATGATTTCGCTCAGTCCGTAAATATCAAGTGCAGTAATATTCAATTTTTCTTCGAGCGTCCGACGCATTTCTTCCGACCACGGTTCAGCTCCGAAAATTCCATAACGTAAGCCCGTTGTCCGGGGATTGATGCCCCGCTCTTCCATCCGTTCTGCAAGGCGCAGCACATAAGAAGGTGTACCGCAAATCCCTGCCGGTTTGAAGTCTTCGATCAATGTGATTTGCCGATCCGTATTCCCGCCTGATACGGGGACGACCGTTATCCCGAGTTTTTCTGCTCCGGCATGTAAACCGAGCCCACCCGTGAACAGTCCATAACCATACGCGTTATGCAACAAATCCGTCCGTTTTGCACCTGCCATGACGAGACCACGTGCGACGGCACCTGCCCAGTCGTCCAAATCTTCCTGCGTGTACCCGACGACCGTCGCTTTGCCGCTCGTTCCGGACGAGGCGTGAATGCGCGCAACCTCTTCTTGTTTGACGGCAAACAGCCCGAACGGATAGTTCTCACGTAAATCACTTTTTCCGGTGAACGGAAGTTTTTGAATATCTTCTAGCTGATCAAAGGCAACAGCATCAAGCCCGGCTTCCTCAAAACGTTTCCGGTAAAACGGCACACGTTCCATCGCATACCGGACCGTTTCACGTAAACGATTGAGTTGCAGTCGTTGTCGTGTTTCATGCGTCATCGTCTCAAGTGCCTCATCATAAAACATAGCGCACCTCCCCATTCATTTAACACAATAAAAATACGCCCGTTTAAATTTAGTTATACGTTAAACCTACGATACGTTCACAATGTTGTCAATGATTCATTTTGTTAAAAGCTCCCATATCTTTCGTCACCCAATCGAATCTTCGTCATTTTTCGGATTTAAGGTCTTTTCACCATCATAAAACGGCATAACATACTACTGTTTGGAAAAAATTTCTGAAATGGTTTGCTCATTTTGTAACTGATTGATAAAATATCGTGTGACAAGTGTTATACTATTTTTGGTAAGACCACTTGGAGAGAAACAGATATGTTTTGAAGATAGAGGAGGATTCTATGAAACCTGGTTTAGCCCTTGGTCAGACGGCACGCGTCGAAACGACCGTCACGGAAGAGATGTTCGCACAGTTTGAAGGAACCGTCGTCCATCCCGCCTACTCCACTGTGTCGATGGTTTATCATATGGAGTGGGCCGCCCGCAAAATCATCCTCCCTTATCTGGAATCGTCAGAAGAAGGCGTCGGGGGAGCAGTCAACGTAAAACATCTGAATATGGCACCACTCGGATCACAGGTCAGCATCATAGCGACGGTGACAGAACTGCGGGACAACCGCGTCCGGACAAAAATCGACGTCACGAACGAACACGGGTTGATCGGCGTCGGCGAAGTCACGCAAATCATTTTGGATAAACGATTTATTGAGGACAAGTTGACGACACACGTTTTTTAAACTAAAAAATGAAAGCGCTTACTTAGAAATCCAAGGAGGCTTTGACATGAACATGATCAATCCATCTACAAACACATCTTTATCAATCATGGAAAAAATCGCAGGACACGAGCAGGTCATCTTTTGTAACGATCCGATTTCGGGACTTCAAGCCATCATCGCGATTCACGATACGACACTTGGTCCGGCACTCGGCGGTTGTCGTATGGCACCGTATGCGACCGTCGATGAAGCACTGGACGATGTCTTGCGTCTGTCGCGCGGCATGACCTATAAATGCGCTGCTGCCGACGTCGATTTCGGCGGAGGGAAAGCTGTCATCATCGGTAATCCGGCAACGGACAAAACGCCGGAAATGTTTCGTGCTTTCGGTCGATTCGTCGATTCGTTAGGCGGACGTTTCTATACGGGGACGGACATGGGGACGACGATGGACGACTTCGTCCATGCGAGTCGCGAAACCTCACGGATCGTCGGCATCCCGGAAGCCTTTGGCGGGAGTGGTGATTCGTCGATTCCAACTGCTGAAGGTGTCGTCAATGGATTACGTGCAACGATTGAGAGCCTGTTCGGATCGGACGACTTGAGTCGTGCCTCTTACGCCGTCCAAGGACTCGGAAAAGTCGGTTATAAGGTCGCAGAACAACTTTTACATGCTGGTGCCAATATGTACGTCTCGGACATTAACGAAGCAGCACTCGCCTCGATCGTCAAAGAAGCCGAGATGACACCGGGAACGGTTCATGTTGTTGCCCCACACGAGATTCACCTGACGGATGCCGATGTCTTCGTCCCTTGTGCCTACGGCGGTGTCATCCGTGCGGATAACATCGCAAGTCTTCCGTGTAAGGCAATCTGCGGTTCAGCCAACAATCAGCTCGCAGACGATTCGCTCGCTGAAGAATTGATGCAGCGCGGCATCCTTTATGCCCCTGATTACATCGTCAATGGCGGTGGTCTGATTCAAGTCGCAGATGAACTGTACGGAGCCAATCATGAACGAGTCCTCCTGAAAACACGCCACATTTACGATGCCGTCCTGGAAGTATTCGGACAATCACGTGCCGAGTCAATCACGACACTCGAAGCCGCAAACCGGATGTGTGACAAACGGATTCACGTCCGCGCCCGCCACAATAATATCTTCACGAATACAACGAAACCAAAGTGGAACATTCGCAATCAATCTTGATGGAGGTGGACGAGATGGAATCACAATTCCCGATTCAACGTATCATTGACGATGCCGGTCAAATCGTCGACGAGACGAAACGAGACGCTTTGACGAAAGAATTAGCGTTACAGTTATTCACGCACATGAACCGGATTCGGACATTCGACCGAAAAGCGATCAACTTGCAACGCCAAGGGCGACTCGGAACCTATGCCCCGTTTGAAGGACAGGAAGCGGCTCAAGTCGGCAGTGCCCTGGCGTTAAACGATACGGACTGGATTTTTCCGACGTACCGTGATCACGGGGCGACGTTGACGTTCGGTGCCGATATGGTACGGACACTCCTTTACTGGAACGGACGGGTCGAGGGGTGTGTCCCGACGGACGACTTGCATATCTTCCCCCCTGCCGTTCCGATTGCCACACAAATCCCCCACGCGGTCGGTGCCGCATGGGCGGAAAAACGAAAAGGAACGTCCGCCGTCTCCGTTGCCTATTTCGGAGACGGGGCGACGTCTGAAGGTGACTTCCATGAGGGGATGAACTTCGCAAGTGTCTTCCAGGCACCGGTCATTCTGTTCAACCAAAATAACGGTTATGCGATTTCTGTCCCGATCCAGAAGCAGATGCACTCGGAGACAATCGCCCAAAAAGCACTCGCTTACGGCATGCCGAGCGTCCGGATTGATGGAAACGATGCCTTTGCCGTCTACTTCACGATGCAAGAAGCTGTCGCCCGCGCACGGAACGGTCAGGGACCGACATTGATTGAGGCCGTCACATGGCGGTTCGGTGCCCATACGACAGCGGACGACCCGTCGAAGTACCGCGATCAAGAACGGTCGCGCGACCGTGTCGATCCGCTCGAGCGCCTCGAACAGTTCATGCGCACGCATGGATTTTACGACGACACGGAAATCGATGCAATCCGGACACGCCATCAAATGGAGGTCGAGGAGGCCGTCAAAGCGATGGAAGCCTTCAAGCTACCGGCGATCGATGACCTCTTCGATCATACCTATGCGACGTTGCCAGCAGACGTCGCGCGTCAAAAAACCGCTTACCTGACTGCGAGGGGGAACTAACATGGCGACACCAATCAATCAGCAGACCGACATGACGCTCATCCAAGCCGTCACGGATGCATTACGCATTAAATTAGCGACCGACGACACGACGCTTGTCCTCGGCGAAGATGTCGGGAAAAACGGCGGCGTCTTCCGGGCAACGGACGGACTGCAAGCCGAATTCGGCGAAGACCGTGTCATCGACACCCCACTCAGTGAAGCGGGGATTGTCGGGACCTCGGTCGGACTTGCCGTCAATGGCTTTAAACCGATCGTCGAAATTCAATTTCTCGGGTTCATTTATCCGGCTTATGAACAAATCATGACCCACGTCTCGCGCATTCGGATGCGGACGATGGGACGCTACAGCGTACCGATGGTCATTCGTGCGCCGTATGGTGCCGGAATCCGCGCCCCGGAAATCCATTCGGACAGCACGGAAAGTTTATTCACCTCGATGCCAGGACTCAAGGTCGTCTGTCCTGCGACGCCTTACGACGCCAAAGGACTGTTACTTGCTGCAATCGATGACCCCGATCCCGTTCTGTTCCTCGAATCGATGCGGAGCTATCGGGCTTTCAAAGAACCCGTCCCAAACGAAGCCTATACGATTGAAATCGGTAAAGCGAACATCGTCTCGGAAGGAACAGATGTCACGTTGGTTGCCTGGGGTGGAATGGTGCAAGTCGCTCAAAAAGCAGCAGCACAGGCAGAAAAACAAGGTCTTTCTTGTGAAGTGCTCGACCTGCGGACACTCTATCCGCTCGATCAAGAGACAATCGCCGCCTCCGTCCAAAAAACAGGACGTGCCGTCATCGTCCACGAGGCCCATGCGATGGGTGGTCTCGGGACAGACTTGATTGCTTTGATTAATGACACATCCTTCCTCTACTTACGGGCACCGATTGCCCGCGTGACCGGATTTGATGTACCCGTCCCGTTGTTCGCACTAGAGGATCACTATATTCCGACACCCGCCCGCGTACTTGAAGCGATTACGCGTACGGTCGACTTCTAAGGAGCTGAGTTTATGACTGAAGTGAAACTACATGATGTCGGAGAAGGCATGACGGAAGGTGAAATCGCCCATTATCTCGTCAAAATCGGTGATCATGTGACGCTTGATCAACCGGTTGTCGAAGTGTCGACCGATAAAATGGTCGCTGAACTACCGGCACCGATTTCCGGCGTCATCAAAGACATCTTAATTCCGGTTGGACAGACCGTCACTGTCGGAACGACGCTCCTCCTGATTGAATCCGGTGACGAGGAAGCGGCAACACGTGAAACCGTCACCGAGCCATCGCGTCCTGTCGTGAACGCGCGAACACCGTTTGCCATACAGACGCGCCGTGTCCTCGCGACACCGTACACACGAAAAATTGCTCGCGATCACGGAATTGATATCGAACAAGTACCCGCATCGGACCCATCCGGACGCGTTTCGGAAGAGGATGTTTTGCAGTTCGTCACAAGTCGAGAATCCGCGTCACCTGTCCGGCCTGAAGCCGTCACGGCTCCTGAAGCGGTCACACCGTCAACTACTCCGACGACGTTACCGTTTCGCGGGATCCGCAAACAGATTGCGAAGAAGATGACGCAATCGCTCTTTACGATTCCTCATGTCACGCACTTTGAAGAAATCGACATGACACGTCTCCTTGCACTGCGGGCAGAACTAAAAGCGAACGGGACACCGATCAGTGTCAACGCCTTCTTCGTCAAGGCACTTGTCGTCGCCCTAAAAGACTTCCCGGTCTTCAATGCCAAACTGGATGAAGCCAATGATCAAATCATTTTAGAGCAGGAGTACCATATCGGAATCGCGACGGAAACGGAAGACGGCTTAATCGTCCCTGTCGTCCGTCAAGCCGACCAGCTCTCACTCCGCCTGTTACATGAACAACTCGCCGGACTGCACACACGGGCGAAAACAAACGAGTTGCGGGCGGGCGACTTAAAAGCGAGCACGTTCACGATGAGTAATGTCGGACCGCTCGGCAGTACTGGTGCGACGCCCATCATCAACTACCCGGAGACCGCCCTAATCGCTTTTCATAAAACAAAAAAACGGGCTTGCGTCGATGAAAACGATCAAATCGTCGTCCGCTCGATGATGAACGTCTCGATGTCGTTTGATCACCGCGTCGCGGACGGAGCGACGGCCGTCGCCTTCACGAATCGCTTCGCCGGTCTGATTGAACAACCGACTACTTTATTAATGGAGTTGATTTAAATGGTCGTAGGAGAACTGACACAAGAGCGTGACCTCCTCATTCTCGGAGGTGGACCGGCTGGTTACACAGCTGCGATTCGGGCGAAACAGCTTGGACGCGACGTCACATTGATTGAGCGGGAACGACTCGGTGGAACATGCTTGAACGTCGGATGTATTCCGTCGAAAGTATTGGCGCATGCTGCGCAGGAGCGGACACGTCTCTCACACTTGACGGCACTCGGCTTTTCCATCGAAACGACACATGATTTCGGCCAGTTAGCAAGCTACCGGGACCAAGTCGTGACGAAGCTGCGCCAAGGCGTCGAAGCGCTATGTAAAGCAAATGATATTGAATATATAACCGGATCCGCGTCCTTCCTCTCAGACGACCGGATCGGTGTCGAACACGGACATCAGTTCGATACGTACCGTTTTCAGGATGTCGTGATCGCGACCGGCAGCCACAGCATCCGTGAAGAATCATCCGTTCTCTTGAACGCGGAACAACTGTATCAATTACAAGAATTACCGGACAGTCTGATCATCATCGGGAACGATTATATCGCGATTGAAGCAGCGATGAGTTTTCAAGCGCTCGGGACAGATGTGACGTTGATCGCTGACGGCTTTGAGCTCGACACAAGTCTCGAAAAAGAATTGAAGCGGACGTTTAAAAAACAAAAAATCACACTTGTCAGTGGCACTGTGACGACGATTACACCGACAGACACTCATGTTGACGTCACAATCGTCAAGGCTGAACAAGAAAAAACTGTCCAGGCCAGTTACCTCTTCCAGTCGTTGCAACGTGTAGCCAATACACTTGATTTAGGTGTCGATCGGCTTGGTCTGACGTTAAACGAGGATGCAACACTAGTCGTAGATGCGCTTGGTCGAACAAACTTCCCCCATATTTATGCGATTGGGGACATAACACCTGGTCCGCAACTCGCGACGCGGGCAATCCATGAAGCAAAACGGACGGCGGAACATCTCGGTGGCGCTTCACCTGATACGACGATTCCTTACTTCCCGACAATCATCCGCTCACTTCCGCCAATCGCTTCCATCGGCTTGACGGAACAAGCAGCCACTGAAGGCGGGTTCACGGTGCAAGTCGGACAGTTTCCATTGACGGCAAACGGGGCGAGCAGTATCGATGCGGCCAGCGGTTTTATCAAAGTCGTCTCGGACGCGAAGACATCACTGATTTTAGGCATTCATATGATTGGGGACGGTGCCCTTGAACTCGCCGGTACATGTGCGCTTGCCCTTGAAATGGCTGCGAAACAAGAAGATTTACGTTTTCCGGTCCAAGCACACCCGAGTCGCAATGAAGCCTTGACGGAAGCACTCGAAGCACTGGTCGGACAAGCAATCCATCTTCCACCACGTCAACAGGCTGTCTTCTCGAACACGTAACCACACCACTTGTTTTTGAAGGAGCAACGCCCGATGGAACTTTACTTTACGAAACTTGAATGGGAACACCATTGCTTTCCGATTGCTGCGACGTCGGACGGTCTCTGTTATGTCGGTGCGTTTAACGAACCGTCCGAACTCTTTGAAGACTGGAAACGAAAGCATCTTCCACGGGCTGAAGTCTTAATTGACGATTCAAGAATCAATCCGTACCGGGAGCAACTGCTCGGTTATTTGCAGGGAGAGCGGACGGCCTTTACATTGCCACTTCACCCGATCGGGACACCGTTCCAGCTCGATGTCTGGCAAGCATTGCAAGCTGTTCCATACGGAAACACTACAACGTATTCCGAGATCGCAGCGGCCGTCTCACGCCCTCGTGCCATCCGGGCAGTCGGCACGGCAATCGGGAAAAACCGGTTGCTGTTAGTCATCCCCTGTCACCGGATTGTCGGCAAGAACGGTGATTTGATTGGCTACTGGGGTGGATTGAACATGAAACGCCGCTTGCTTGCCTTAGAGCAAGAAGTCAGTCCGAATACGATGTAATCGAAAACCCGAGCGACTCCGTTTTCTAACAAGAAACGGAACGCTCGGGTTTTCACGTAGACACGGCGTTCATTACGTCGTGGTTGATGAACAATCAGCCTTTTGTTCATATGTTTTTCTCGGTTGAGGCATGAGTCATCGAGATTAACACAAAATGAAATGGAGACAAGCTAAAGGTCAACGATCAAGCGGTTGTTGATTCTCATGCGAGACTTCGCTTTCCACGGGCGGAAGGCGAGCCTCCTTGTCACTTACGTTCCTCGGGGGTCTCACCTATTCCGCTGTTCCCGCAGGAGTCTCCGTCTCGCATGAGAATCAACGGATGACACCTGCTTCAGCATGTTCTTCATCAAAAGAATATAAAGATGAACAGCGGATGACTCAAACGAGGGACGTCACCCCTCCGATATCAGTTTACATTATTGATTCCAAACCGATATGTCGTCTCCCACTGGTACGTCGCACCCGGTTCGATGAGAATCGATGGAAAACGGGATTCATTGACAGCATTCGGATGAACTTGTGCCTCAAGGCAAAGACCAAGTGACGGACGGGACGGGACACCGCGAACCGTATAGTCGGTCAAAAGTTGTGTTCCCGTATATAAGACGACGACCGGCTGATTCGTCGTCATCTGTAACGTTCGTCCTGATACCGGATCCATGAGTTGCGCTCTCCCTTCGTCTAAGACGAACGGATGATCATAACCGTTCCCGGCATTGACCGTCTCCTCACTTTCCGATTCAGCGCCACTGCGAATCGACCGCCCTGTCCGGAAATCAAGGACCGTTCCGTCGACCGCACGGAATTCACCCGTCGGTAGCAGATCGGATCCGAGCGGTAGATAGGTCGAACTCGGTAACGTCAACTGATGATCCAGAATATCGCGTTGTAAGTTCCCGGACAGGTTCCAGTACGTATGATTCGTCACGTTCAATGGTGTCGTCTGATCCGTCGTTGCTTCAATCGACAACGTCAATGCTGTCCCGTTTAGCCGGTAGATGACATCCACCGTCACGTCCCCGGGATACCCTTCGCAACCATCCGGACTGAGCGTCCGTAAGTGCAACAGCTGTTCCGTTGCTTCGATGACATCAAAGAAGACTTGATCGAAGCCGTGCGTGCCGCCATGTAAGTGATTCGTTCCGTCATTTGCCGCAAGGTGATAGGTTTGTTCAGCAATTGAAAAGCGGGCTTGCCCAATCCGTCCGGCGACCCGGCCGACGATTGCTCCGAAATACGGCGAATGTTCTTTGTACGCGGCCAGTGTATCGAAGCCGAGCACCACACTCTCCATCTTGCCCGAGCGATCTTTGACCCGGACGTCATTGATGATGCCACCGTAATTCCATATCTCGACTTCCATGTCCGGTTGCATCAAGCGGTGCCGAACGAGTCGCGCGTCTTCTGTTTGATGTGTCTCGTACGTCATCGCCGGTCACCTGTCACTTGATGTGTCACCGTCTGCAGGAACCGGTTAAGTCCCGCCTGCCCTGCCTCCGTCTGTTTGAAGACACCGCAGTCTTCGAGTCCACGGACGAATTTTTCGGCCACCGCTTGTTCGACGTAAGCTGTGACCGGTTGACCGGTGTACTGTTGCTTCAACGATTCTGCCCAAGTCCGGTGTACCGGCAAGACGTCCGTCGTTTCACCGACGATGAACTGTTCGACCTGCTTTAGTTCTTCAAGCAACCGGGCTGGTAAGACCGCAAGTCCCATCACTTCAATCAAGCCGATGTTTTCACGTTTGATGTGGTGGATGTCCGCGTGCGTATGGAAAATGCCATCCGGATGTTCGACAGAGGTCCGGTTGTTTCGTAAGACAAGATCGAGTTCATAGACGCCGTTTCGCATCCGGGCAATCGGTGTCACCGTGTTATGCCGGACGCCGTCTGTCATCGCAATGATTTCCTGCTCCGCGTCACTATACGTCAGCCAGGCTGTATACACATCATCGGCAGCAGCGAGTAACTGGTGACGATCAGGGCTACTCAAGCGGATGACGCTGAGCGGCCAGTGTAACGTTTGCCCACTGACATCCGGTTGTTGCGGCAAGTCGAACCGGCTTTGGATCGTTGCTCGGTCCATCGCGAACTCATAACGCCCGCCTTGGTAATGATCGTGCGTCAAAATCGAACCGCCGACGATTGGTAAATCAGCATTTGACCCTGCAAAATAATGCGGGAATTGATCGACGAACTCCAGTAATCGTTCAAAGGCGTCGCGGTTGATTACCATATCGCGATGCGCCTGCGACAAAATGATGCTATGTTCGTTGTAGTAAACGTATGGCGAATACTGCAATGCCCAATCCTCACCTTGGAGTGTCAACGGAACGATCCGGTGGTTCGCCCGAGCCGGATGATTGTTGCGTCCGGCATAACCGACGTTCTCGACACAAAGCAAACACGTTGGATAGGTCGATGCTGCAACAGGTTCTGTCCGGGCTGCCGCAATTTCGCGTGGATCTTTTTCCGGTTTCGATAAGTTGATTGTAATATCAATTTCCCCGTAAACCGTCGCTGCCTTGTACTGGATGTTTTTCGCAATCCGTTTCGTCTGGATATAATTGCTCGCCTGACTGAGTTGATAGAAATAATCCGTTGCGTGCACCGGATTTTCTTTGTAGAGCTGATTGAACGTCGTCGTGATCGTCGAAGGACGATCGACGAACACATCCATTAATTCAGCTGCGAAACGTTCTTTTTCATCGAGTCGTGCTGCAAGCCGTCCGGACGCAATCATTTCTTCCACCAGCGCCTCGAGGATGTCTGGAATCGGTTCCGCTGTAACAGTCCCTGGATCGGTATAATCCGCCTGACCGACAAGCGCAAGAATTCGATTACGCGCATAGATTTCATCTTCTGCGTCAATCAGATGTTCAGCAATCGCTTGCTCAATCAATCGTTTGATGTGTTCATTCATCGCCTTCACTCTCCTCAATCCATTCTCTCTCTTATGTTGTCTGATAGCCGTTCGGACGGCGTTCGTGCCAGTTCCAGGCATCACGGATGATTTGGTCGATGTCCGTCCGACGCGGTGACCAGTCGAGAACACGTTTTGCTTTTTCTGATCCTGCGATTAACGTACTCGGATCACCGGCACGTCTTGCGACGACTTGTTCCGGAATCGGGTGCCCCGTCACCCGGCGCGCCGCCTCGATGATTTCGCGGACGGAAAATCCGTTGCTCGAACCGAGGTTAAAGACATCACTCGTGTGTCCTTGTTGTAAGTAATCGAGTGCGAGAATATGGGCATCAATCAAATCTTCGACATGAATGTAATCCCGGATGCATGTCCCGTCTGGCGTCGCGTAGTCATCCCCATAAATCGAGATGACAGACCGCTGATTGTTTGCGACTTCAAGGACAAGTGGAACAAGGTGTGTCTCTGGTGTATGGTCCTCTCCGACTTCTCCTGTCGCGCGTGCTCCAGCGACGTTGAAGTAACGTAACGCCACATAACGAAGACCATGTGCTTGTTCGCACCATTTCATCATCTTCTCCATCATCAATTTCGTTTCACCGTACGTATTCGTCGGGTTCGTCATTGCCGTCTCGAGAATCGGCATCGTTTCTTGCTCACCGTATGTCGCAGCCGTCGAAGAGAAGACGATTTGTTTGATATCATGTGCGACCATTGCCTCGAGTAAGACTTCCGTTCCGTAGACGTTATTGTTGAAGTATTTTAATGGTTGTTCCATCGACTCCCCGACCAACGAAAAGGCAGCGAAGTGAACGACTTGTTCAATCGTCTCTTTTGTAAAGACACGGTCAAGGAACGACCGGTCGCGAATATCTCCTTCGTATAAACGGGCTTGCGGATGGACCGCCTTTTTGTGACCTGCCTGTAAATGATCAATGACGACGACGTCTTTTCCAGCATCAATCAACTGATAGACCGCATGGGAGCCGATATAGCCGGCCCCACCGACAACTAGTACTGCCATATTAGATGACCTCCCGTTCGACTTCACGCGCTCCGTCTCCGACAGTCGCCGTGTAAAACGTTGCCGGATAACCGATCCGGCTTTCATAGCGTTGTCCGACGGCATCGATGAATCGGTCGACTGTTGACGTTTCAACGATTGCAATCGCACAGCCACCAAAGCCGGCTCCTGTCATCCGTGCCCCAAGGACACCCGGTTGCGCCCAAGCCGCTTCGACCAACGCGTCGAGTTCTTGCCCTGTCACTTCATAATCGTGTTGGAGTGACCGGTGCGACGCATTCATCAATTCTCCGAATTCCTCGAGTTGCCCTGCTTGTAGTGCTTCCAAGGCTTGTAACGTCCGCTCATTTTCAGAAATGGCATGGCGTGCCCGGCGCATCAAGCGTTCGTCGTCGAGTGTGACGGTTTCGAATTCTGCCATCGACCAATCTCCGAGCGTTGCATACGGCCGGACTTGCTGTAACTGTTCGAGCACCTGTTCACACTCCGCACGTCGCTCGTTGTATTTTGAATCGGCGAGTTCACGCCGCTTGTTCGTGTTCATGATGATGATTGTATAGCCCGTCAAGTCGAGCGGTGCATACGTGTAATCAAGCGTTTGGCAGTCAAGGAGTAATCCTGACCCTGCCTGTCCCATCCCGATCGCAAATTGATCCATGATGCCACTGTTGACGCCGATGTAGTGATTTTCGACCTGCTGACCGAACTTCACGAGTTCGACCCGGTCGAGATCCAATTCATATAAACGCTCGAGCATGACACCGATGACGAGTTCGAGTGAAGCAGACGAAGACAACCCTGCTCCGTTCGGAATATCCCCTTTAATCAAGACGTCAAATCCTGACGTGATGGCGTACCCGGCTTCCCGGAGGATGTGCACCATTCCTTTGGCATAATTCGTCCAACCGTCTTGCGGATTATGGGCCAAGTCGTCTAATCCGACTTCGATGATGCCGTCTGCTTCGAAGTTGAGTGAATAGAAACGACACGTTGCATCATCCCGTTTTCGGGCAATCGCATGCGTCCCGAGCGTCAAGGCACATGGAAACACATGACCTCCGTTATAGTCCGTATGCTCTCCAATCAAATTGATACGCCCTGGCGCAAAAAAACGATGTGTCGCCTGTACATCGAATTGCTCTTCAAAGATTTGTTCTAACGTCTGATCGGTCATGCGATCGGCTCCTTTTGCTCAATTTGTCTCAATTGATAGATGGGTTGAATTCGTAAACAACGTGCTTCATAGTCCGTCGAATAAGAGAAGTTCAGTCCTTGGTTCATCAAGTAAGCACCGCTCACCTGGCGATCTTCCACTTGATAGAGTCTACTTGCATCTAATCCCGTCAGTTTAAAGCTGTACTGGTGAATGCCATGCTTACGCATCGGTGCAACCGCCAAAATGACTGTCTCAGTTTCAGACGTATACTGCATGATGCTCGCTGTCGTTTGTGAGAATGGACTGAGGCGGTATTGACGTCCGTGCTGAACTGTCGGCCGAATCGTCTTGTATGTCTCAATCCATCCTTTCGCTTCCGCGAGTTCACTTGCCGTCCACTCACTTAAGTTTCCACCGATGCCGAGCGTCCCTTGCATCGAAGAGACGAACCGCGTCGCAAGCGGTAAGTTCCGCCCATTCAACCAGTTCGGACCATCCGTCACCCAGCAACTCATCATTTTTGCATTATAGGCAAACGAGAAGTCATGTTGAATCGTCAACCGGTCAAGCGGGTCCGTGTTGTCACTCGTCCAGACTTGTTCCGTCCGCTCTAAAATCCCGAGATCAATCCGACCTCCGCCACCGGCACACGCTTCGAAGTCGACCGTCGGATGCCCGAGTCGTAGCTCGTCGAAGATTCGATATAAGGCATCGACGTGACGCTTCCAAAGTTCTTTTTGCGCGTCCGGCGTTTGCGACGGGACACCCGGCTCAGAGAATGCCCGGTTCATGTCCCACTTGATGTAGTCGATTTCGTGCGACGTCAATAATTCATCCATCATGTCATAAACAAAACGTTCGACTTCCGGTAAACCGAGGTTCAAGACGAACTGGTTTCTCGATGTCGTCCGGACAGCACCCGGAGCATGATAAATCCAGTCCGGATGTGCGCGATATAAATCGGAGTCCGGATTGACCATCTCCGGCTCGACCCAAAGACCGAACTGCATGTTTTTTCCCTTCACATACTCAATCAAAGGGGTCAGACCGTTCGGAAACTTCTTCCGATTGACGACCCAGTCGCCTAATCCCGCTTGATCGGAGTGACGTTCACCGAACCAGCCGTCATCGACGACGAATAGTTCACATCCGATGTCCGCTGCTTGATTGACGAGTGCCCGTTGTCCCTGTTCCGTCACATCGAAATACGTCGCTTCCCATGAGTTATAGAGGACCGGTCGAACGTTTTCACGGTCAGACGCCGGCATGATCACGTGACGCTGGAAGTCATGCGCGCGCGCACTCATTCCGGCGAAGCCGTCCGGAGTATAGCCGATATAAAAGACCGGTGTTATTAGACGTTGTTCAGCGTCAAGCGTCCAGCTGAAGTCAAATCCATTCATCCCACCCGATAGTTGGACGAACCCGAAGGCATCTTGTTCAGCGTGAATCGACCAGTTGCCCGAATAGGCAAAATGGCCGTAAATGACTTCGCCCGTCGTCTCTGTCGCATTGTGTTCAAGCGCGAACCAGGGATTTGCCTGGTGACTCGTCACACCGCGTCGACTTTCAATCGTCTTGCGTCCTGCTGTCAGCGGCGTGATTTGTTTTTGGAATTCGCCCGTCCATGTCCCGGCATAATGATGGAAGTTGAGCGTCGGACGATTTAAAAGTCCCATCGCGAACGACTGCGCCGTCGTCAAACGGACAGGTCTTTCTCCTGCGTTTTCGACGATGAGCGAGCGCCCGATCATATCGTATGCCGCGAAAAGTTCATACCGTACCCCGACGCGCAAATCTTGGAGGGGATCGTGGAGCCATAAGACAAGTGCCGTATCCGACAGCTCTGCTTGCTCGAAAGAAAATTGACTGATTCTTGCTCCGTCTGCCCGTTCTGATTTTAACGTCGGTTCTGTATAGACCATCTCACCGAACGGGATAAAGTCGTACGTCGCGACGCCGTCTGGCGATTCGAATGAACTGTGGGCAAGAACCGCACTCGGTAACGCCGCATAATCTGCTCGATACGGAAGTCGTGCCCCGAAATACGTATGAACGAGCTTCCCATTCGCTCCGATTGTCACGACATGCGCGACATCTTGTCCTTCGATCACGAATCGGTGTTTCGATACTTCAAAGATTGCCATGGTCCTACCTCCTTACGTCGTCAGAATCAGTGTCGCAAGCGGTGCGAGTGTCACTGTTCTACTGCATGTCTCTTGCGTCGTCAGCTCCTGATATGTTCCGTCAAGCGTGACTTGTTTCGTTTCTTTTGTGTCATGGTTCATCAGGAAGACGAAATCGCGTGTTTCCCCGTGACGGCGAACGACTTCGACCTGGTCCGGCACTTCAAGCGTCTCGATTCCTGCTTCTTCAAAGGCTTGCGCGTAAATCGTATCGATCATCGCGTCATCGATCGACGCTCCGATGTACGTGATTGTTCCTTTGTATTGATTTCGCGTGACGGCTGCGACACCATCGTAAAATGTATCGCGATAAACGGCGAGCGGCTCTGCCGTCGTCGGTGTAATGAGATCGCACCAGAGGCGTGCCGTCGACGATTGTCCGTCAAGTCCCTCGACACGGTTTTGCTGGACCGCTTGAAGGGATTCATATTCATCGATTTCAATGCCGGCATACGTGGCAAACTTCCCGGGAAGTGTTTTCGGGATGACATTATTATGCGGATCCTTGACACCTGTCCGGTACGTAAAGATGACGTGCCCCCCTTGTTCCATGTAATCAATCAATGCTTGATCGAACGTCGGGTTCGTCAGGAAGTACAGCGGCACGATGATCAGTTTGTAGCCGTCAAGCGCATCGCCCGGAAAAACGATGTCCGTCGCAACCTGCTTGCGGACAGCCCCGCCGTAAAAACGGACGAACTCGGTCCGGAAATCAAACGCATCGCTGTGCGGTTGATGCGTCCAGGCCCAAACGTTTTCCTGATCAAAATAGACACCGACATCCGCTCGGTACGTACTGGCATTGATTTCGTCGCCGAACGTATTCAGTTCCGTCATGATCTGTTTGACTTCAGCAAACTTCCGTTTCGGTTTCCCGTCGTGGTCGATGATGCCGTGGCAAAATTCTTCCGTCCCGAACAAGGCGGCCCGGAAGCGGAAATAGACGATTGCTTCTGCGCCGCGTGCAACGGCTTGATACGTCCAGAGGCGAATATGACCCGGGCGTGGTAAGTATCCGATTTTGCTCCACCCCTGTGCGCCACTGAGCTGTTCCATGACCCAGAAACCTTTGCCCTGTTTCGACGACCGGCAGAGGTCGTGATCGCTCGCCATCTTCTCGAAACGGTTCGGCTCCGGTAACCCGCCCCAGACGGGATAGTTATCAAATGAGACATAATCAAGATCTTGCGCCATCTGTTGTTGATTCACAGCCATATCGCTGTAGACGAGGTTATGTGTGATAAAGGCATCCGGATGGATATGTTCCCGTAAGACATCGACTTGCAGCTTGTTGTAATAGTTATAGCCGTCGGCACAAAATCGGTCGAAATCGACGAGCAGGGCTGGACTATGTTCTTGGTAGACTTTACGCGGGACGGGAATTTGTTCCCACGCCGTATAGGTTTGACTCCAAAAGACCGTTCCCCATGTCTCGTTTAACACGTCAAGCGTGCCATACTGCTTCTTGAGCCAGACCTGGAAAGCGGCCCGGTCGATAGCACTGTAAGAGCGGTCCGACTTTTCATGACCGTACTCATTATCTGTCTGCCAACCGATGACACGCGGATGTTGCCCGTACCGTTTCGCCATTTCCGTCGTAATCGCGACGGAAAATTTTTGATAGGTCTCACTGTGAACCGTGTAGTGACGACGCGCGCCGAAGCTGATCGTCACACCATGTTCGTCGACCGGTAAAATTTCCGGATACTTATGACACATCCAGGCGGGTGGTGTTGCCGTCGGTGTACCGAGGACGATATCGAAGCCCGCGTCACTGAGGCGTGCGACGACGTCATCCCAAAAGTCGAAGTCATAAACCCCTTCTTCCGGTTCCATCATCGTCCACGCGAATTCTGCAATCCGGACGACGTTGACCCCCAGTTCTTTCATCAAACGAAAATCTTCCTCCCACAATTCACGTGGTGTTTGTTCCGGATAATAATCGACTCCTAAATACATGTTGCTCCCCCTGACTCAAAAAACAAATTATTTTACTGCACCGGCCGTCATTCCTTTTTGGAAGAAACGTTGGAAGAAGATATAGAAGACCATTGTCGGTAAGCTGATTAACACAAGTGAGGCATAGATTTTACCTGGATCGCCGCCGAGTGCATCTTTGAAGAAGCTCGGTGCCATCGTGACTGTCTGGTAAGCGGGATCGGTCATGAACGTCAAGACCATCAAGTATTCGTTCCACGAGTTGAGGAACGCATAGATTAATGCTGTCGCAAGTGCCGGTTTCGCGAGTGGCAACATGACTTTGAAGAAGACTTCTAAAATTGTCGCACCGTCGATATAGGCCGCTTCCATCAGTTCGTTCGGCAATTCGTCAAAGTACCCTTTGATGAGCATCAAGCCGAACGGGAGGAAAAATGCAACTTCTGCCCCAATCAATCCCCAATGATTGTTCAGTCCGTCAAACGAACGGAGCGTAAAGAACAAGGGGACGATCATCGAAGCAACCGGTAACATTAAACCGGCGAGGACCATATTGAACATGAGACGCTTTCCTGCGAACTCTAGCTTTGAAAAAGCGAACGCTGCAAACGCAAGAATCGTGATCGAGATGATGATCATGAAGAAGGCAACAAAGAAACTGTTGAAGACGAACGTTGGGAAATTCGGGTTTTGTAACGTCGCGATATAGTTCTCAAATCCATTGACACGTAAGCTTTCCTTGAACATGACAAAGATCGGGAACAGCCAGACGATTGAAGCTAAGGCAAGGACAAGGTTGATCATCCAACGACTCTTTTTAGATTCTACATTCATGGTACGTTCCTCCTTAGTTATCCATTTTCTTTTGTATCCGTAATTGGAAATACGTGATCAGCAACGCGATTGTAAGTAGCACGATGGCGACAGCACTCGAGTAGCCGACTTCCTGTTGGAGCATTGATTTTCGGAATAAGTAGGTCGAGATAAATTCTGTGGACGATCCCGGCCCACCGGCAGTCGTGATCCAGACTAAGTCAAATGTCTTCAGTCCACCGATGACACCGAGGATCGATAACGTGAAGGTCGTGCCCTTTAAGTTCGGGAACACAATGCTCCAAAGGGTCCGGAAGAAACCAGCTCCATCAATTTTCGCAGCTTCGAAAATTTCTTTTTCAATCGTCAACATCGCCATGTAGTACATGACCATCGACGACCCTGTCCACTGGAAGATATTGATGGCGATGACGGAATAAAGCGCGATATCCGGATCGCCGAGCCAATTCTGCTCGAGACTCCCAAGACCGATTGCACGTAAGAATTCGTTGATGTATCCAAATTGGAAATCATAAATTTGTGTGAAAGCTGCCCCAAGGACGACCGGACTCAAAACGACCGGGAAGAAGAAGACCGATTTCATCGCAGTCCGCAGCGGTCCTTGTGTATGCAGGAAGTACGCGAGAACAAGTCCGATTCCAGCCTGGATTGTGACCGTCAAGACGGTGAAGATGAAGGTGTTTTTGAGCGAAAGATAAAAGTCCGGATCTCCGAACATTTCCGCATAGTTTGAAAGCCCGACAAACGCTTTATCAAACGAAATCCCGTCCCATGAGAAAAACGAGTTATAGGCATTGTAGAAAATCCCGTAGTAGATGAAACTGACGACGAAAAGGACGATTGGTGCGACAAATGCCCAACCGACCATATTTTGTTTCATCTTGCCTTTTTTTCTTGGAGCAGGTGAACGTGTCGCTGCTGGTTTTAACGGCTCTGCTTTTGGTTTAATCGGCAATTCCTGACGCTCTGTCTGCATGTTGATTCCTCACTTTCCTCTTTTCCAAAAATCAGGAAGTGATACGCCAGGCGCATCACTTCGCTGTCTACTGCTTATTTCGCCGATTTATCCGCTGTATCTTGAACACGTTGAAGTGCTTCTTTCGGATCTTGACCTGTTGCGATATTTTGAAGTTCCTTCCCGAGGATATCGTTCAATTTCGTATCCCGGATTCCACGGCTCGCGACTGCGTCCGCAAGCGTATCGTTTAACATTTTGTATGATTCTTTTTCGCCTTCCGATGTGAAAGCGGAATCAGAGTCGATCGTGACATCTTTAATTCCTGGTGCCATCTCGAACTCACCCATGTAGACTTCTTGTCCTTCACCTTGACTCATGAAGGCGATGAACTCTGCTGCACCTTCTTGTTGTTTCGATTCTTTATTGACGCCAAGCGCCATATCGATTGAAGCGATGATTGGTTGTTCTGTTCCGCCTACGAGGTTAGGAAGTGGTGCAAATCCAAGCTCATCGTCAATTTTCCATTTGTCTTTTTTCTCAGCCGTCGTCATCGAGTGTGCTTCCCATGAACCGATGACCCACATCGCAGCTTTTTTATCGAAGAACTGGTTCATCCCGTCATTGTAAGTCGCAAGACCAAGCGCTCCTTCTTGGAAGACTTTATCTTCGAAGAGGTCTTGCCATACTTGTGCTGTTTTGACCATTTCGTCATCTGTCCATTTTGCTTCACCCGACAAGACTTTTTGAATGTAACCCGGCGCGACTTGGTGACTGAGGACATTGTAGACATCGATGTCGATCCAAGCATCTTTTGCTCCGAGCATCAATGGAATGACTTTATCGCCAGACGCTTTGATTTTTTTGACGGCATCGACCGTTTCTTTATAGTTCTTAGGTGGCGTGACACCGTATTTATCAAGCATCGTCTTGTTGTACATCAAGTATGCTTGTCCTGTGAAACCGATTGGGACTGCGTATTGTGTACCATCAAGTGTCGTCTGTTCAATCCCGAGCTCGACGAATTTATCTTTCCATCCATCTCCGGCTGCTTTATCCATATATGAATCGACCGGTACGACACGATCTTTATACTGCTGAATCATCGGTTCTTTTAAGCCAATGATGTCTGGGCCTTTACCTGACAACATTGCGACTTGAAGTTGCTTTTCATAGTCTTCACTGTACCGTTTGAATTCGACTGAATACTTGTCTTGCGATTTGTTGAACGCATCGACAACGGCTTTCCCAGCTTCAGGTTGTGGTGCCCAGCCCCACCAGGTAATGATTGTTTTACCGTCTTTTGTTGTCGTCTGTTGCTCATCTTCGCCACCACAAGCTGCGAGTAGTGCTGATAATGTAAGAACCGATGCTGCCGCTAAAATCTTCGATTTTTTAAATTTCATCTGATTGATCCCCTTTTTATGTGTAAGTATCATGCGTATTTTTGACCGTGTTGACCTTCCAGTTTCGCTTGTTTGCACCAGTCTTCCATCACCGTTTGGTCGATCGGCATTCCCTGTAGCCGAATCAACACGCGGGCAATCAAACGTAACCGATAATCCAATGTGTCGACTTCGCGAGCGACAAATAAGTAAAACTCTCCGCCAAGTGTTAAGCAGCCTGCCGTCCGCATTTGTTGCATCAATGCGCGTAATTCGATGTATCCGCTCTCATTTTTTCGAACATGCAGTTCTGAGGAACGGATTGTCAATACTCCTTGCACGGATGACATCCGGAATTGAAAAACTCCATCTTGTCGCGGACGGACGAGCACGATGTCTTGGTCCGGTGACCGTTCATCCCCTAGTTGTTGTTCAGTCATCCGCTGCGTTTGACGATCATAGTAAAAGCCGCGGATGGCCCCGTAACGCCCAAAAGCTTCACGATAGGAAACCCACGGATCTTTTGTTTCCATCGGCGCGTTGCCTCCTTCTTTCCGTTTCAGCTCGACTGGTCTTCGCCAGTCCGCATCCACCTCCACCGTTCACATGAACTTAGTAAATTAAATTTATTATCTATCTTTAAAAAGACTATAGCATATGACTTTTATATTTGTAAACGTTTTCATAAATTATTTTTCGGGGTTATCTCGAGATTGCTTGAAGTCCTGATAACTGAGGGCGTGACAAAGCGTCTTTTTCGTTGCTTTCCTCGGGCGAGGCGCAAGCCGTTGCTCCTTGGTCCTAACGGACACGAGCAGGGTCTTGCCTGCCTCTGAAAGTGCGTTAAACACGCACTTTTTCCCGTAGGAGTCAACGAAACGTGACGCTTTTTAAGTAATACAGTGAGAGAAATCCAGGCATGCAGACGATTTGGATCGCAATCCGTCTTGAATCGCTTTAGTCCAATTGCCGCTTTGAAGATGAAGCGAGAAAGGGAAGCGCGAACTGATTGCTTCTCGTTATCGCATTTTCACTCTTCATAAGAGTTTGCCTACAGTCAAAAAAACTACTTCCGTCATATCGATGGAAGTAGTTTATACTTTAAATCGTTTGAAAGACACTATTTGTCGCTAAGGCAGCTGCACTAAGTGCCCCTTGTTTTTCACTCCACGGCACCATCTTCACGTCCGTCTGTCGCGAGGCTGTTGTCAGCGCCGTATGCGCGACCCGTTCTTTAATCTGCTCGACGATGCCCGGTGCGCGTTCAAACATCGGGCCGCCTAGTAAAATCCGTTTCGGGTTCAACAAGTGAATCGTATTCAATACACCAATCCCGATATACTCTCCTGCTCGATGATAGGCGCGCGCCGCTTGTTCGTCTCCTGCCACTAAACGACTCCGCAGTTCCAGTAAGGTTTTTACTTGCGGATCAATGACTTCAAAATCGCGCAACAGTGACTTTTCGCCTGCCAATGCCTCAAGGCAACCACGATTGCCACAAGAACAGATGGGTCCATCTAAATCAAGTCGCATATGTCCGACTTCACCCGTGATGTGGTTTTCCCCATCAATCAACTTTCCATCCAGTACATAGGCGCCTCCAATCCCTTCGCCTGCATAAAGGTAAAAGAATTGATCGACCCCAACCCCCTCGCCAAATAACAATTCGAAGGAAGCGAGCGCACGCACGTCATTCTCGATGAAAACTGGATAGGCAAATCGTTCCTCTAAATGTTTTTTTAGTGCGACATCATGAAGGTGGAACCGAGGGGCAAATAGGATGACACCTGTTTCCGGATTAACCATCCCGTGGACAGAAATCCCGATGCCATGAATCGTCCCGACACCGTTTGTCGCTTCAATCAATTCTTCACACAGTTGACTGACGGCATCAATCATATCGTCACTCGTATCAAAGTGTCCGATCGATTCGACTTCATGGATCGTATTTCCACTCAAGTCGGCGATGACACCGATGAAACGATGACTCGTCGCATCGATTCCGATGACATATTGTTCCGTCGCAACCAATTCAAGCATGATTGGTTTGCGTCCCCCATTCGAAACTCCGAGTTCCCGCTCCGTCACGAGACCATCGGCAATCAACTCACTGACGATGTTCGAGACCGTCGGCTTCGTCAAATTTGTCCGCTGGGCAAGTTCGACCCTCGAAATTGGCTGATGCATTCGAATCAGGCGTAACACAAGTGCCCGATTGTAGGAGCGCATCCATTTTGAATTACGTGGTGTCTCTTTAGTCATGCTTCCCCTCATCCCCTCTAACCTTCTCCTTCCTATCTTCGCACATTTTGTAAGGGATTTCACTGTCTCCTTTTTAACTCATTTTGAAAGAGAAAGAGGCGAGGTTTCACGCTTCATCATATGGCTGCTCGATGACGAGGATTCGGCTACCGTCTGGCTTTTCCGTCAACTCCATTTCAATAATGGCCTGCCCGACTAGCAACACAGCGGGCAATTCTGGGTCCGTCTTCCGAAAAAAGCTGACATGACCTTGATAAACGTCCATATAATCAGCGAATAAAAACGTTCCATTGACATGGATTTCGTCTTGCTTCGGGTTGAATTCAAGTCGCGGGACCCCGAACCATGCTTCTCCGTTCAAATACAACAATGGTTTGTTTCCAATTCCTTCATTGGTGGCTCGGCGCACTTCAATCGCTCCTTTCGTCTCATAATAAAGGCGGTCATCCCCTCGTGTCGCAATGACAATCGGATGGTCTTGATACAGGACGATTTCAAGAATTTCATCCGCCTGTTCGACATAATAACCCGAGTCATCAGCTGTCGCAAAACTAATCGTGTACAGTTGAATCCAGGCGACGACATCTGTTACTTCGACCGGCTTCAAAAATAACGCGGAGACAAGATACGTCCGCTCCGGCATCACGATTAAGTTGACACAGATATCTGCCAATTGAATCGTTCGTACTTGTGTTGAAGGATACATTTCTTCGTAATCTTTCATAAAAACCACTTCATAATAATGCGTCGTCTCCCGGAGCTCTCTCCCAGGTAAACGACGATCAAAGTCGGCAATCTGGATGCGTTTCATGTTGTGCCTCCTCTGCAAAAACCTGTAAGTGTCTCATGCTGATTATTACCCAAAATTTGGTCTCTTTGCACTCCCCTAAAAATCAAAAAATCACCTCCCGATTTTTTCAGGAAGGTGACGCGTCAGATTGTTTTCATTGGAGATACAAGTCGTAGAGAACATAGAGCACTAGCGCAATCACAAAGACGAAAAAGAATTTTCCCGTACCAAAAAAAACACGGTCGCTTGTTTCGTTCCGATTATTTTTATCCGGATACATTATACAACTCCCTTTCTCATCTATCCAATTTTTCTCATATTGAACAGTTTCGCCTTTTGCGGCATCAATTCCTTCCGAACTGACGATCGATTGCTTTAAGATTTCATCCCGTTCGCAAAAAAGACGAGCGTTTCTTCTTCGTCCGTCGTTAACACACGGTCGACCGTTTCTTTGTATAATCGACGCACCTCTGAAATCTTCCCACCTGCTCGCTCCGTCACATCCATCGCCTGACGTAACATCGCGACTTCTTTTTCGAACGCTTCGCGGGGCATTGCCTCACCGTGCGACCAGACGTAATACGCCGCATCATACTCCGCGATTGCATCGAGTAACAACGTCATTCGCTCGACCGTATAGTTCCATTTCGCCGAAAAGATATCAGCATACATCGCGTCCCCTAAAAATAAGACACGTTCTTCCGGTATGTAAACAAGCAGACTCCCGGGTGAATGGTCATTTTCGACTTCGCGCAGAATACAATGCACATCCCCTAAGTCGACGACAAGTTCTCCCTCGAATTGAATATCTGGCAATTGTACTGCTATATCACGTGTCGGACCAAACTCGAGCTTGATGGCATCGGCACAAAATGGTATCTCGATTCCCTGCTCGATCCGCGCTTCGAGTTCTTCATCTGTCCAGTCATAATCTAGCATCTGTTCAATTCGCGCGACCGTCCGCTTCGTTGCCATCGCCGGAAGGTTCATTTCTTTTAGTCCGAAAATGTGGTCCCAGTGCCAATGGGTCAATGCCAGTAAATCAGGTTTTTTCAAGCCATGTCGCTCCACTTCTTCTAAAAACAGTGCTGCATGCCGGCTCGAGTTTCCTGCGTCAATCATCAAACTACGTTTTGCTCCGACGATCAGCCCTAAAATCGGTCGATCCGTTTCACTGACCGGTGTTTGATACCATACACGATCCGTCAATTGGTTAAATTGTTGCATCTTCATCGCCTCCTGCTTGTAGTATAACGAAAAAGCCCATCCGGATGACGCCCGGATGGACCAGTTCAATGCCTTTACTTCTTATTTTCTTTTTGACGGAAAGGCCACCAGACACCTGAACCGAACGAAACCGTAATCGCCGGGATCAAGAGCGGTAAGACAATCAATCCATACAAGAGAAGACCCGTGATGACAATCGTCGCGATTTGAACGAGACTGAGGACACCGGATGGCATCATCGCACCGAACGTACCGGCGAGGATGATCGCTGCCGTAATGATGACCGAGCCCATTTTTTTCATCGAGATGTACATCGCTTCTTTCGTCTCAAGTCCGTTGATCGTTTCTTCGCGGAAGCGATCAAGGAGGAAGATTGAATAGTCGATGCCAAGTGCGACAAGCATGACAAAGCCAAAGAATGGAACCGCCCAACTGATTCCGTCATACCCCAGTCCGTTGACGAAGATCAACTCTGCGATTGAGACCGACGTATAGTACGTCAGTAACAATGAACCAATCATGAACAGCGGCATGATGAACGAACGGAACATGATTGCGAGGACGATGAACAGACTCACGATCATAATCGCGACCGTCCGCGAAAAGTCCGCTTTTGACGTATCGTTTAAGTCACTATTGATGCTTGAAATACCACCGTAAGCAACTTTTGCCTCTTCGAGTGGCGTATCTTTTAACGTACTCGCAGTCGTTTTTTTAATCGCCGCGACTGTTTCGATCGCTTTTGGCGAATAGGGATCGTCGTTTAAGATGACTTCAAACTTCAATCCTGTTTCGTCATCAATTGCATATCGTTCGATGACCGGTTCAAACTCTTTATTCGTTAACGTCTCTTTCGGAATAAACATTCCGGTCCCGCGAATCGTTTTCGAATCGCCCATCTCAGTCAGAATATCCGCTACATCCGTTAAACCGTCTTCGATTTTTTGAAGACCTTCATTTGCCGAACCGACACCGTCCGCAAGTTGCGTCAAGCCACCACCGAGCTGTCCAGCTTGTGCACCTTGTTGTTCAATTCCTGTCGCCGCTTGCGCAATGCCGGTTTCAATTTGCGTCAATTGTTCCGATAAAGCGGACAACGTCCCGACCGCTTGCGGTATGTTTTGTGTCGTTTGCAGCCCTTGACCGACAGCGCCGAGCTGTTGATTGATTTGACCGAGACCATCTGCTGCCTGTTGCAATTGTGTCGCCCCAGCCGTCGCTTCGTCTCCAGCCGGAAGCTGTCCACTAATCGATTGAAGGTTTTTTTCGACTTCCTCTAAACCTTGACCGACTTCACCAAGACCCGTATTGGCATCTTTGACCCCATCTGCAATTTGCGCGAGTTGGCGGTCGACGTATAAATCGGGGATGACCTCACCCGTTGGTCTTGAAATCGACCGAACGGATTTGACACCATCCAATTTGACGAGCTCGCGACTTAACTGCTCCGCATAAGGAAGTGTTTCTTCTGTCACGATGTCTTTATCGTCCTTTAAGATGACGTTGACGGGGAGCGATTCTCCCGCACCAAATCCGTCTGAAATCGCATTTAACCCTTTGACGGTTTCGTATTTTTCTCCAATCTCATCGACTGTATTGAATGAAAGATCGTCATCATACGTAAAGAGCGTCGGGACTGTAATGACGGCGACGATTGCCATCGCGAGCAATGGACGGCGAATCGATAATCCGCCGTAACGTGCCCATAACTTACTATCACGGTGACTCGCTGCACTTTTCGACGGCCAGAATAATTTTTCTTTTAACGTCGCCATGAAGAATGGGACGAGTGTAAACAGGACGAGCAGTAAGACGGCAATCCCGACCGCTACTGCAACCGATGATTTAAAGATCGGGAAATCTGCGAATCCGATTGCCGAGAAACCGACGAGAACGGCAATCCCACTAATCAGCAATGTCCGACCCGCTGTTTTATACGTGTTGACGATTGCCGTTTCGACGTCATGTCCAGCTGTCAGTTCTTCCTTGTAGCGGCTTAACAGTAAGATACAGTAATCTGTCCCAATCCCGAATAAGATCGCGACGAGGAAGATTTGTGTGAAGTTCGAGACCGGGAAACCGAACCAATCAACAAAAAACGCCACAAATGATTGGCTCATCAGGTAGGTTACGCCGACTGCAAGCAGTGGAACGAACGGTGTGACGATCGAACGGAAGACGATAAGCAATAAACCAAAAATCAAACCGACAGTAATTAACTCCGTCCGTTTCAGTCCTTCTTGCGAACTTTTGTTGACGTCTGCATTAATCAGCGATTCACCTGTCAGATAAATCGTCCGGTCGTTCGGAAGGACATCCGCCCGGATTTTTTCCGCGAGCGCTGTAATTTCTTCTTGTGACCCGTCCACTGTAATTGGAACGAGCACCGTTTTTTTATCTTTTGAGACAAGTTGTCCTTCCGTTTCCTCACTTTCAAACGGATTAAGGACACCGGTCACAGGTTTGTCGAGTTTTTCTAAATCCGTCACGATTTGACCGATGTCAGTGCGGTCAGACGCTGAGACCTTGTCCTTTAACGGGATGACGAGCGAAATGGTTTCTTCACTTGCACCAGCTGCCTGTAAAATATCTGCTGCGCGCTGCGAATCTGCATCACTTGCGAGCTGAATCGCTCCAGCATCCTCTGCTTGTTTCGATAAGTTCGGTGCCGCTAAAAATAGACCGACTGTCGCAATCAATAAGACGATTACGATCGGCCAGCGCCACTTGACGATTTGTCGCATGCCTTCTCCACCTCTTCTAGTTCTATTTTTCTCTGCTGATTAATCTTCAATCTTTAAAATCGATTTAACCTTTTTAAACGTTTCGATAAACTGTTGAATTTCATCGTCCTCGACCTTACCGTCAATCAATTGTTCCAAATAGAGATAGATTGCCTGGTTCGATTCCTCGACGACATCGTGTCCTGCTTGCGTCAAAATGATTTGTTTCGTCCGATGATCATCTTCCGCCCGTTCGACTTCCACGAGTCCTTTTTCATTTAACTTTTTCAGACGGTTTGAAATCGCGCTTTTATGGACACCTTGCATGACGGCGATTCGTCCCGAAGCAATCGGTCCGTATTTACCGACGATTTTCAATAAATGAAGTTGCTCTGGAGAATACAAACGCCACACGGGAGATTCAACGGACTTTAATACGCGTTCCGTCCCATGAATCATGACTTCCTCAAACAGAAGGACGGCTTCCCGAAGATTGTCTTTCATTTTAGTTTACCTCCTAAACTGTTAGTGTTAGTTTAGCCCCTCAACTAGCTGACGTCAACTTCAAACTGTCACAATTAGGCAGACAGACCCGAGCAATGTTCGATATGATAAAAGAGAGCTTGATGTTTGCTAGATAAAGGAGGAAGAACGATGACCCTTTTATTTTGGATCGCCCTTGTGATTTGTATCATTGGACTTATTTTTACACTCATGGTCGGACGTAGCCGTAATGAAGAAAGCTACAGTAACAAAACAACTGCTAAAAACATGGTTTGGATGTACTTGATTTTACTACCGGTCATCTTAATCGTGCTTGGTGTATTTTATTACCTGCTGACAAAGTAAACTAAAAAAGATAAGCGGTCCCTTAAGCTACTGCCTTTAAGAGACTGCTTATCTTTTTTGATTAATTTAACGTTTTTGGACGGACGATATAAATGTCGCATTTCGCATAACGGGCAATGTTTTCGGATACACTCCCAATCATGATCCGTTCCATTGCGTTCATGCCGACAGCCCCACAGACAATCAGTCCTGCCCCGACACGCGGTGCAATGACTTTCGGGATCAGCGTCTTCGGTGACCCTGTCTCGATGACGAGCTCGACTGCATCCAACCCGGCTTGATGTGCCTGTTTTTCGTATCGTTCAAGTAATTCTTGTGCATACTCTGTCACGTTTTGGTCAATGAAGCGTTGGTTGGCACGGACATTCGCGAATGTCTGAATGTCGATGACATGTGTGATGACGAGCTTTGCATGATCAATTTTTGCAAACTGGACCGCTTTATCGAATGCCAAGTCTGCTGTCTTTGATCCGTCTACTGCGACCAGAATTGTATGGTAGTGGCTGTCCATCATGATTCACCCTCTCCACTCAAACAAAGGCAACACTCATAATTTATCGTTGTTTTCGTTCTCCAATGCTCTGTTTTCATGATCGAGTTTCCGTTCTGCTTCGATGCCTTCCGGCTCCGTCTCAAGAATACTTTTAGGTGACGGTGTCGGTCGCTCCGCACCTTCTCGATCCGCGAACAAGACGTAAGCACCATGCCGGACACCGACGACATGACGTTCGATTTCCTCGTCCGCTAGACCAAGCGACGTAAATGCCGTTCGGATTTCATCTTCTGTCGCCGGCTTTCCAGTAAAACGCTCGAACAATGTCCGTTTACCCGTGACGAGTTGTGCTGCTGACTGTCCCCGCAACATCGCCATATCGGTTTTATCCTGTAAGACGACGTATAAATCTTCCTCAAGATACCCTTTAAAATGTAAATCTTCAATATCCCGAATCAATTCGGTTTCATTTTCATACGTTCCGATAAATTGTTTTTTCCCCATTTGACTGTGTCCCCCTTTTTAACTTCTATAAGGGATATACCCGAAAAAACGAAAAGCAATGATTCAAACTGTCGGTTTGTTTCAAGAAACTGGTGTTTTTTGTTCTGAAAAAACCTTTTGTCGTCTCCGAAAGACCACTACTGTGACGATTGCGACTGCCACCGTCGCAATAACGGTAATCCATTCCTGTGTTAAAGTGAGACGATCGTTAAAGAACAGCCCACTATAAAACCAAATCATCACTACACCAAACACCCAATCCGAATGGAACCAGCTGAATACTAGTACACCACCGGCAAAAACAATCAGCATGATACTCGTCCAAAGCGAGACACTTAAACCAAACAGTTCCTCAAACCGGAAATCACGTAAAATCCGAAACGGTAAAATTAAGATTTGGACGCTCGACCAGGCTAGAAAGACGGAAAAAGGCGAGCGCATCCAAGGTGAACGGTTCGGATGCTGTTGAATTTTTGAATAGATGAGACAAAGACTTATGAAAGACACTGTCATCAACACGAGTTCCCACGGCGGACCTACAATCGAACTTACTCCGAGTCCAATCATCGTCAAACTGAACCATCCACTTATATCAAGT
Organism: Exiguobacterium sp. s102; assembly: GCF_018618635.1. Taxonomy (NCBI): domain Bacteria; kingdom Bacillati; phylum Bacillota; class Bacilli; order Caryophanales; genus Exiguobacterium; species Exiguobacterium sp. s102. Next base: position 66,850 of record NZ_JACSML010000005.1, on the reverse strand, counting down.
ATCAACGTTCGATCTGCCGGATAAGATCGGACTGGACGGATGCACCAAATCAGGAGTGTCGTATACAGAACACCGACGACAGCATCAACGAATGGTGCCGGCATGATTGCTAACGGTAACTCGGTCGTCATCTTATACCACACGACACGGGCAAATAAAACGAATAAAAACGATAAAAAATTGAGTAAACGAAGTCCCGTCAGTGTCAACATCTCGCGTCCACCTCCTTACCTAGTCTTTTCCCGACGCGACATGCTCGAAAACAAAAAAACTGTCTTCAAGAAACGGATTCAGGTACGATGGAAAGATAAAGGAGCGTTGATCATATGCAACCATTCATCAAGCCCCACCAATATAATTTCATCCGGAATCAAATTGAGTTATTACTTCAACAATTAACGACCGTGAATGACCCCGATGTCCGTGATGCCGTTTTATACAGCGCGACGACAAAAATTTTCGACATCATTCCCATTCTGTCCCCGGAACAAGAGGAACTTTTGATGACGATCCGGAATCAAGCTTCAGAGCAACAGCTGTTCACGTATCTCGATCAAATCCAACCGTTCGTCGAACCATTTCCGACGATCATCCCCGCTGAAATCCAGGCACTTTTTCCAAAGGTAAAAAAACTCCATCTTCCTCCACTCGATACGATTGATTTTTCAATGACGACGTATTTGAGCTGGAATGATACGAGCAACAAAAAGAAATTTTTTGTTTATCCGCTCGACGGGACGTGGATCGGACTCGAGAGCACCTATTTACCAAACATTCAGCACGGAATTTGCAGCCTCTGTAAAACAAACAATGAGGTCGCGCTCGTCTCGGTTCGAACAAATAAATCAGCTGATCACTATCGTGCTGTCGGGAACTACTTATGCATCGATAGCGACCGATGTAACACTTCCATCACAGCGATTTCTGATCTTGAAAAATTCTTAGCAAATGCTAAATAACAGCAAAAGCGAAGCACCCTGTTTTCGGGAGGCTTCGCTTTTTAATCAGCTTGTAAATAGAATTGATTTTTCCCGCGCCGTTTCGCTTCATACATCGCAATATCCGCTTGTTCAATCAACGTCGTCCGTGACGTCGCATGTGTCGGATAGATTGCGCACCCGATGCTCGCTGTCATGCAGACCGGTGTGTCTTGAAGAATAAAGGGGCGTTCAAACAATTGTACGAGTAATTGTCCACACTCCTCAATCACGTTCGTTTCTTTCACGTCAAATAAAAGGACAACGAATTCATCACCGCCTTGACGGGAAATGACAGTGTTGTGTGGTAATTTTTTCTCAAGACGGCTGGCAATATCGATGATGAGTTGATCGCCGATTTGGTGACCATAGGTGTCATTGATTTGTTTGAAGTGATCCACATCAATAAAATACAGAGCGGCTAACCGTTCGTGTATTTCTGCGCGACGCAGCTCTTCTTTAAAGAGACGGGCAAACAAATACCGGTTCGGCAAATTCGTCAATGCATCGTGATAAGCCATATGCTCCATTTCTTCGAGCGCTCGCTCCAAGTCCGCCGTCCGCTGGTCGACTTTCGCCTCCAAGTTTTCCCGAAGCCGGTGATTATCCATGACAATACGAATTTGTCGCGAAATCAACAAAGGTGTCGCAATCATCAGCCCGATGGTCAACCCGTTAAAGGTGACGGCTTGGCGCGCCATTGTGATAAATAAAATCAACAAGAAAATATAAGGCGTCACTAAGCGTACCCAATCCAGCACGCGACGATTTAACATGAAATCGACAGACCGCTCATCTGCATCAAATAAAATCGCGGCTCCCCCTACTGTCAACGTTGTCGCGAGCCAAACTGGATCGAGCCACATGGCGGACACCGGGAAGTCCGCCCGATACAACACGACGTACAGAAGATCGGCTAATAGTTGTAAGTGAAAACCTAATAAGACGAGCAACAACGATCTACTGTTGCCTCGTTTCATCACGCCAAAGAATAAGATGATCATTCCTCCAAGGAGTAAAAAATCACCTAGCGGATAGCGAATCAACAGCAAGGTTTCTAAGTCAAATCCGGTCACATTTTCTAAATAGGGTGTAATCATATAGTGCCAAGATATCGATCCTGCAACGATCAGAATAATTAATTCATCGAATAAGAAAAATCGCAGATTGATTTGAGTGCGGCGATTGAATAAAAAGTAACAAAACGCAATCAAATAAAAGATAATCTGCAAGCTGAAGACAAAGTCAATCCAGTCGAATGGTCCAAAGCGTTCAGCCCGCTGAATTTGCAAAACCAATTGACCTACTTCACCTGCAATCAAAGCGATATTTCCTAAGAGCAACAGGGAAAATAGTCGTTGCGTAAAGGGACGAGTGGGATGTTTATAAATCGCCAGTAGGAGCATTGCAGAAGATAAAACAGCACCACCCGTCGTAAATAGACTATTACCGATTCGTGCGAGATCGGAGGACGTTCCTACAATGCCTAACCAGCTAAAATGACTCAAAATCCAAGCAATTATCAAAATATAAATTAATTTTTGTCTCACTTCGTCCTCCTCCCTTCAAATAGTTCTAATGTCCTATCATCTATCGGTCAAAACAATATATTTTTAACCTTCTTTTCTTATTATATTCAAAAAGTTTTTTATTTTCCTCTATTCCGCCTATCGAAGTATTTGGTTTGGTCGACCCTAAAAAATGCTTGCTCGAATGAACGAGCAAGCATTTTAAACTGTAGACAAAGTGCTATCGAGAGACGAAGCATCTTTTTTCGTTGCTTTCCTCGGGCGAGGCGCAAGCCGTTGCTCCTTAGTCCTCACGGACAACGAGCAGGGTCTTGGCTGCCTCTGAAAGTGCGTTAAAAACGCACTTTTCCCGTAGGAGTCAACGAAATGTGACGCTTTTTAGGTAACACCGTGACGGAAAGCCGGGCATGCAGACGGTTTAGAGCGCAATCCGTCTTGACTCGCTTTTAAAGCGAAAAGCAATCGTAAGCGACCCAGCAGCTTTGCTGTAGCGGCGTGACCGATTGCCGCTTTGAAGACGAGGCGAGACAGGCAAGCGTGAACGGATTGCCTCTCGATACCGTATGTTTACGCTTTTTAATAGTTTTTCTACACGCTGAAATGCTTGCTCGAATGAACGAGCAAGCATTTTAGTGTATTTTTAAGATGGAAGTACGCTAGACAATGGAAGTAGAATCGTAAATGTACTGCCTTCGCCTTCTTCAGATTCAACGTGGATCGTTCCATCATGTTCCTTGACGATTTCTTTACAGATTGATAACCCGAGTCCCGTTCCACCGATACGACGCGTATCGGAATTGTCTACGCGATAAAATTTATCAAACAGATGAGCAAACGCATGAGGCGGTATGCCGATCCCTTCGTCAATGACATGAATGATGACATTCTCATCATCCAAGTCCAGAACGACGTCAATTTCTCCACCATCCGGTGAATATTTGATTGCATTATTAATTAAATTACTTAAGAGCTGTTTAATACGATCTTCGTCAGCATGAATGGCTGGCAATTCCTTATTTAAGAGGCGTAGTCGAATCGAGTGGCGTACACTCGACGTCTCATAAATTTCGACGACTTGTTTCGCGACAGTGTACAAATGAAGTGTCGTCTTTTGATAGAGCTGCGCCCCTGATTGCATCCGTTGAACGTCTAAGAAGTCTGTCACTAAGTTTGACAAACGACCTGTTTCGTCATGAATCGTTGCTAAATATTTTTTTTGCTTCATGACATCGATTTCACGGTTCAACATCAACTCCGTAAATCCATAAATGGATGAAAGCGGTGTTCGTAACTCATGGGAGACCGTTGACACGAGTTCTGTTTTCAGGCGATCCGCCTCTGTTTCCCGGGTAATATCACGAATGACAAGAATGACACCTTTCCATCCGCCTTCAATATCAATCCGTTCCGCATACACTTCGAGGTGTGCTGTATTGTTTCGCACATCGAACTGAAACTTATCCGGAGGAACGATGCCTGAGCGAATTAAAGTGACATACTCATCAAATACGTCACGATCGTCGACTACACTTCGCATCACTTCAATCACATAGGACCCGGATGATAAGGTCCGGTCACTCGTGAACTCCGATTGTAATTCCGGAATCAGGTCAAACAGCGGACGGTTGACATACAGTTCGTCATTTCCGTCTTCTAGATAGATGATGGCCTCACGAATCGAGTCTAAAACTTGTTCCGTTTTTTTCTTTTCTTGTTTCATCTCTTCATACGAACGTGTCCGTAACAGAGAGAGCGTCATTTGTTGGGAGAAATCGCGCATATCAAGTAACTGTTGCTTTTTGTAAGGCGACTTGTACCGGACTAAATAAACTGCCGCCATCAACTGACCACTTGCCGGATTATAGATAGGTAGTGCCACTTCGTGTGTACTAAAGCTGTACGGAATGTCCGCTGTTCGGTCGACACGTTTTTCAGATTGAACGATCTTTTTACCTAACAGCATCCGACTTAACACGGACGTATCGTCAGTTCGTAAGGCTTCCAGGTGACTTTGTTTCATGCCATTCGTCGTTGCACCGATGTACATGCCTGCTTCATAAAGAAGAAGCGCTCCGTACTCTGAAGACGTGATATCAATCATTTTCTGGATGATTGACGGATAGGCTTCCATCGTTTCTCGAATGGCTAAGGCTTCTGTCAGTTCACTTCTGAGCTTTAATTTTTCTTCATTTTGTTTCGTTGCCTGGTAGGCTTCCTCTAATTCTTCTTGCTGTGCTTGCAATTCTTCTTGTTGTGCAAGCAATTCTTCACTTTGCGCTTGCAACTCTTCATTTTTCCCCTGCATCTCATCTTTATGTGCGTTCGTCGTCAGCGCCATTTGATTGAATGAGGCCCGGAGTAGACCGATTTCATCCGGACGTTGTTGTGCCACCTCATCTATTTCAATCGGTTCACTTCGCGTCAATTTTTGATTGTCGTCAATTAAGCGGAATAACTGTTTTGTCATCCGACGAATGAACGGATGAACGAACAATAGAATGAAACTGATTAAAACAAAAATACTTGAAATCCAAATCCATTGTGTATTCGCGACTTCAGTCCGTAATTTTAAAACGGCAGCTTCTTGTTGTTGCTGCAACGTATCACGGTATTCTTCCAGTGCCGATGATGCTTTTTCGATGTCTGGGGTGATATCAATCGATCCGTCTGCCGTTGGTTTGATTTGACCTTGCTCGACGAGACGTTGCGCGATTGGTAACGAAAACAAACTATCACCTTGTAAAAAATCTTCATTGATGCGATTTGCTTTTTTCTCCGTTACGTATGATTGCGTCAGCGGGAACAATGCCCCGTAATATAAATCATACAAGTTCAACATTTGAGCAGCGAATTCTTCTTCTTGATCCGTTTCTGCTCTGCGTCCAAACCAATCCGTCTCACTTTTGATTTCAGTCCGTAAGGCTTCAATCTCATCAAATCGTTCCTGATCTCCAAAAATCACGAATCCGCGTAACCCAAATTGGACGGTCTGCCAATTGTCCCAAAGCGTATCAGCCCGTCTATTTTTCTCACTAATCGTCTCAAGATCACTTCGGGACGATTCAATTCGTGTTTCCATGTAGTCATAAACAAAAAATGATGTCACCGATACTAATAGCAATACTACATAAAACACCGCTAGCAACTGGCGTCCGATTCGTCTCCGAATCCACTTGATCATAGAATATCCTCCTCACCACCCACTCAGGGATGATGCCTTTTTTAAAATGGTTTCAGTTACTTAAAAATAGCATAATCTACCGAAAAATACCTTAAAAATAATCGACTACAAAAAAACCTCCTCCAGATGACTGGAGAAGGTCTGTTAAACAGATTATTTTTTCGCTTTTTTGACCGTGATCGACGTCTTTACACTTGTCTGTTTATGCGCGTTGACAAGATAAACGGAAAGTTTCGTTCCTGCTTTTTGTTTCGCGATTTTTACAGAGAACGTTCCTTTTGACGTGACGGTTCCTTTAGCGATGACTTTCTTTTTCGCATTTTGTACGTAGACGCGTGTTTTTTTCTCACCTGTCCCAGACAGTTTCGTCTGACTACTAGTGATGGCTTTGACTTTTGGTGCCGCAGGTGGTGCCAAAACCGTTACGACAGTTGGTTTACTTGAACGTTTTGCGATATCAAGCACCGTCACGCTGAGGCGTGCTCCAGCTGTTTGTTTTGGTACTTTGACGCTGAACTTACCTTTCGCATCCACCATGCTTGTGGCAATCGTCTTATTCTTAGCGTCCTTCATGACGATTTTTCCACTTGCACTGGCTGTTCCTGTCACTTTCGTCGCGCCTGCGAGTACAGGATTCACTTTCGGTGCAGCAGGTGCTTTACCAGGCAATACTTCCGTCCGCTCAGATGTAACATCCGTTCCATTCACATAACGAATCGTCAAGACTGTTTCTTTTGCTTGGCGTGGAATTTGAACGGAGAACGTACCAGCTTTTGCTACCGTCGAAGCTAAACGTTTTGTTGACCAGACTTCTACTTTTGTGCCCGTCTTAACAGTCCCGCTGACAACGAGTTGATTGTCATAGACCGGTTTGACTTTTCCTTGTAAATGCAATTGTGAGATGGCACGCAAAATATTGATTTTCCCGTAACCGGATACCGGACTGACGTAGGCCGGAAGTTTTTCTGGCGCTTTACCAGGCGGATACTCGTCTTCCATGTCCTCTTCATCATCCTCGTACCAATCATTCGGATTTTCGAAGGCGAGTGGTTCTGCACTTGTTCGTAAGATGTTTTCGATTTCTTTTGGTTTCAGTGTCCCGTCGAGTGACGCCAAGATGCCGGCGACTGCCGCAACGTGTGGTGTTGCCATACTCGTTCCATCCATGTAGACGGTGTTACCGTCCGGGACGAGACTTGCGATTTTTGATCCTGGTGCTACGACGTCAAGCCCGAAACCGTAGTTCGAATAGTCAGCGACCATCCCGAGTGGATTCGTTGCTCCAACTGAAATGGCATACTCCGAGTTCGCCGGGAACCCGATGTAACTGTCATATTCATTCCCTGACGCCGCGACGACTGTGACGCCGTTGTCCGCTGCGTACTTCATCATGTAAGCCATCGTTCGACTCTCGCCGCCACCGAGGCTCATGTTGATGACTTTTGCTCCGTGATCGACAGCATATTTAATTCCGAGTGCGATGGCATCTGTTTCGCCTTCCCCATTCGCATTCAATACTTTAATCGGGAGGATTTTAGCAGATTGGTGAATTCCGCGAATGCCGTATTCATTTTCGAGTGCTGCCGCGATGACGCCTGAGACGTGTGTCCCGTGACCATTGTCGTCAAGGGCATCTCCTTTTCCATTGACATCGACATAGTTTTTTTCGTTCGCGATGTCGACTTTTCCTTGTAAATCTTTCAGGCGGTAATCGACTCCTGTATCGATGACAGCAATCGTCACCGGAGTCAGTGTTTTGCTGATTGGACTGGCGACGAATTGTTCAAAACCGATACCGACATCCGGTAACTGTTCGACGATCGCATTTTTATTTAACGCCCACTGGTAGTCATAGTTGATGTCCCCTGTTGCGCGGTACGTCTGAATTTTCTCGACATACTCGACGGCAGAAGACCGGCTGAGTGACTGTTTCAATGCCGTCGCGGTTTGACTTTTGACTGTCGGATCTTCCGTGACAATGACGAAGTCGCCCGCTTTACCAAGCGATAAACGCTCAACATCTGTCGCTGGAGTTCCAGCGATCTTCATCGACCGATTCATCTGACCCGGTTTTAATTTAACGATGAACCGTGTTTTTTCTTCTGATTGAATCGTCATTCCGAGTGAACGGAATGTTTCACTCAGCGTGCTTCCACCGAGCGTTGAAATTTCCATTTTTTTCGCATACTGATTGATTTCATTCGCGATGATTTCTGGTGACGCGTCACGTGTTAATTCAAACAGACGATTGACTGCCTGCTGATCGGCTTTTGATAATGTATACGTCGTTCCATTGACGAGCGCCGTCATCGCTGGTTTCAACGTCTTCAAGTCTTCTGCTGCTTGTGTTCGCTTATCTTTATTAAATAAAATCGCTTTGACGACGTAGGGTGACGCTTTGTAATACAGCGACGTTAAGCTACGTCCTTGCTCCGATTGACTCAACACTTGTTTTTGAATCGCGTGCATCAACGCAAGCATCGGCTTTTCTTCAGTCTTTTGCTTCAACGCTTCTTCCGCTGCACAGCTAATATCACTGATTGGTTCGTACTCGACTGCCAGTTTGACATCATTGTATGTCAGTTTAACGTGTGCCGCTTTCGTCGTTTTGCCTTCCTCGATATTCGGATAGTAATCGACTTTTATATAATACGGGCCATCCCAAGCGTAGGGAACCGCCAGTTTCATGGCTTCTTTTTCATTAGGTTCAGCGTAGCTCCGGTAACGATCGAATGTTTCATCTTTCGCTGCCATTTCTTCACTCGGATAGGCGGTCACTTCGATCGATTGATCCGTATCAATTGATAATTCGAAGTGCGATGCTGTTTTTTCGATTCCTGCTTGCTGTTCGACTTTATACCAATATGTATTTTTGTCGTTCGTCCCCGTTTCGAGGACCGTTTCTTGTCCTGCTTTTAATCCGATTGCCTGTCCTATTTCGTCTGCCGCTATCGTTTTCATAGCGAAAGGTCCCACTCCAAGTGTCAGAATGAGGCAGCTCAACATGAGCCAAATCGTCAACTTCTTCACCACTGTTCCTCCTTAAGAAAAATAAATCGTGCTTTTCTCAAGTATAAACAATATTTGGATAAATATGATAATTTTTTCGTTATATTACCTTACAATTTCGAAAGGAAAAATATTCACTTGACCGAACGACTTGGTCCCCCTGCTTTTTTTCAGAAGAAACCCCACCCTTTCGAACGAAAGGATGGGGCGCATATGTTATTTAAATTCAGACAGATACTGACCGTACCCCTCTTTTTCTAAATCTTCCTTCGCAATGAACTGTAGAGCTGCCGAGTTCATGCAGTACCGAAGACCGGTCGGCTCAGGACCATCGTTAAAGACGTGACCGAGATGGGCGTTGCCATGACGACTCCGGACTTCCATCCGCTTCATCCCGAGGGCAAAATCACTTTTTTCAATGATATTCCCAGGCTCGAGTGGTTGACTGAAACTGGGCCATCCTGTTTTCGAGTCGTACTTATCTTTTGATGAGAAGAGCGGTTCACCAGAAATCAGATCGACGTAAATCCCGTCCGCTTTTAAGTCGTGATAGGGATTGTCAAAGGCAGGTTCGGTCCCGTCTTCTTGCGTAACTTTATACTGAATATCGGTCAATTTTGCTTTCTTTTGAGCATCCGTTAACTTGTCATACTTCGGTAAATCGAGTTTCGGTTGATCGGTCCAGTAGCGGTCGATGAACTCATCTCGCCCGGAAGCGGCACGGTAAAACTTATACTTTTTCTCGCTCTTCAAGTAGTAGTCCTGATGATATGCCTCCGCCTCATAAAAAGGACCGGACTCAATCAAAGGTGTGACGATTTTGTCGTCAAAGATGCCGCGGTCTGCCAGGTCTTGTTTTGACTGTTCAGCGATTTGCTTTTGGTCATCGTTTGTATAAAAAATCGCTGTCGTATACGACTCGCCTTGATCGACGAATTGACCGTTCGGATCGGTTGGATCGATTTGGCGCCAGTAGACATCGAGTAACTGTTTGTACGAAATGACAGTCGGGTCAAACGTAATCAAAACGGCTTCCCGGTGACCGGTCGTCTCAGCAGACACTTGATTGTAGGTCGGGTTTTCAACGTCACCGCCGGTATAACCCGAGATGACGGACTTCACGCCCTTCAATTCCTCAAATGGCGGTTCCATACACCAAAAACAGCCCCCTGCTAAAATCGCCGTCTCCTCTTTCGCATAGGTCAGTTCTTTACTTCCGCTCGACTTCGCCTGTTGCTGCTGGAAAACAAAATACCCGCCAATCATGATGGCAAGTAATGCAACGACGGATAGAATCGTCAACATTCGCTTCTTCATCTCCCTTCGCCTCCTTTTTAAAGCATACGTTCCGGGTGAATGGTTAGATGTCTTTTTTCTAATGTACCTTGATTTCACATAGTTTGTCGTTGACCGTGCCTCAAAATTGCACATCTGATGCTGAATGATTATTTAATGAAAAAGTAGGGAATAGCTTTAAGACTAAACACCAGGAGGGGTATCGATGTTTGATTATACAGTTACGACTGAACACTCAACAGAAAAAACCATCACACGTTTGAAAGAGGAGCTCCAAAAAGTTTCATTTGGTGTCCTTTGGGAATTCGATTTAGCAGGAAAATTAGATGAAAAGGGACTCGACTTTGAAGGCGAGTATCATATTCTCGAAGTCTGTAACCCGAAAGAAGCACACCGCGTCCTGTCAGCTGAACGACGTGCGGGTTACTTCCTACCTTGTAAACTGGCTGTCTTTACGGAGAATGGACAAACGAAAATCGGCATGCCACGTCCGACAGCACTGATTGCGCTCGTTGAAGATGAACAATTAAAACAGGTCGCAAAAGAAGTCGAAGATCAATTGCTTCACGTCATCGACGCAAGCAAATAAGTACGTAAAAAAACGAGTCGGTTTCGTCTTTTGACGATACCGGCTCGTTTTTTGTCTGCTTATAAAATATCAAGCCAAATCTTGATTGCTGTCGCGAGAATCAAGACGGCAAGGGTCACTTGCAGGATTTTAGTATTCATCTTTTTCCCGGCGATTGCTCCGAGTGGCGCCGCAATCAGACTGGCAACAACCATGATCGCTGCAGGACCCCAATCGACTTGCCCCGTCGTGATTTTACCGACGGTCGCGCCAATCGAAGAAATGAACGTAATCGCGAGGGACGAAGCGATCGTCATCCGTGTTGGAATTTTTAAGATGACAAGCATGATTGGAACAAGTAAGAAAGCTCCGGCAGCACCGACGATTCCAGCACCAATCCCGACGATGAAGGCAGCACTTGCTGCGATACCTTTATTGAACTTCACTTGATCGAGCGGAATGTCATCGAGCCCTTTTTTCGGAACGAACATCATGACAGCAGCTGTTAACGCTAATATGCCGTAGACGAGATTGATTGTATCTTCCGCTAAGACGTTCGAGCCATATGCGCCGATGAAGCTCCCAATCAAAATCGCTCCACCCATGTTGATGATTAACGATTTGTTCAGGTAACCACCTTTACGATACGCCCAGACCCCGCCAATCGTCGCAAAAAATACTTGAATGGCACTGATTCCTGCGACCTCATGAGCAGAGAACGCCGCAAATCCGAGCAACGGTGGAATATAAAGTAACATCGGATACTTGATGATCGATCCGCCAATTCCTAACATCCCGGAGATGTACGAACCGACGAAACCGATTAAGAAGATGGTAATAATAAAACCGATTTCCATGTGGATCACTCCTTTAAAAAAAGGGGACTGTCAGCAGCCCCCTTAAACTTGAATTACCCTTTTTGAATCCAGAATTTCAATACACTCGCTTCTTCTTCGTGTTTAACGAGCTCATGACCGCCTGAGTTTGCCCAAGCTTGTAAATCATTTTTAGCACCTTTATCCGTTGCATGTACTTCTAAAATTTGTCCTGATTCAAGTCCTGCGATTGCTTTTTTTGTTTTGACGATCGGCATTGGACATGCAAGTCCTTTTGCGTCGAGTACGAGTTCTGATTTCATTGATGAATTCCTCCTAATAGTTGCTTGCTTTAGTTTAGTTTTCGAGCTGATTAACGAACGGCACACCGGTTCGGACCGACTTCCATCTCACGTTGTGTTTCGAGATCTGGTGTCTTCTTACCCATGTTCGTTTCGCGGATTTCTTGATACGCATTTGGTTGCGGCGGCAAGTTCTCTGTCACCATCTTACGGAAGACACTTTCGTCTTCGATGTTCAAACCGTGATTGTTCGCAAGGAGAACATTCAGTTTCTCCGCGACACTGCCATCTGCGTTCAACTCTTCAATCAACATGAAGTGTGCCGGAAGCACGATCAAGTCGTTCGAAAGTTCACGGTACGTCTTGTAAAGCGAGTTTCGTAAGTCACCGACCCAGTCGTCCGCAAGACCTGCGAGGTCAGGGCGACCAATCGAATCGATGAACAGGATATCACCCGTTAAGAGATACCGGTTATCGACGACGAATGATGTCGAACCAATCGTATGTCCCGGGGAATAAAGGGCAAGGACGTCGATTTGTGTATCCCCCACTTGCACATGGCTGCCATCTTCAAGTGCCGCATATTCGAATGTCACATCTGTCGCATCTTTTGGTGGTAACCAATAGGTCGCACCCGTTTTTTCAGCAATTTCACGACCACCTGAAATATGATCGGCATGTAAGTGTGTATCAAACACATGTGTGATTTTGACATGACGTGCTGCTGCATAATCAAGATAGACATCTGTCATCCGTGTTGCATCTACGAGGACCGCTTCGCCCTCCGAGATGATCATGTAAGACAAACATCCTTTTCCGATTCGGACGAACTGAACGACTTCACCACGATCTTGACCCGTCTCATTCAATGTTCCGAGTGAAATCGGTTCGAGGTGCTCGCTCCATGCCTTCATGCCACCTGCTAAATAAGAAACAGTCCGTCCTGCTTCCTCTAACAAATCAGCGACGAAGATAGAAGAACCTTCTTTTGCACAGACGACGAGAACGTCTTGATCCGTCGGCAGTTGATCGAGAATGTCTTCGACACCATCGAGTAAATCAAAGTATGGAACGTTCAAATAATTGAAGTTTTCACCTTCAATTTTCCAGTCCGCGAATGCATCTTCGTTCCGGACGTCTAAGATAAAGAATGGTTGACGGTTAATAACTTTTTGTGTGACTTCTTGAGTCGTCATTGCATGTGCCATCTGTTGTTGTTCCTCCTAAGCGGTTTAGTAATTAAACAGTCGTTGCCGTATCAAACGTCCACTGGCTCATGCCCGGTACGACATTTTGAACCGTGAATCCTTTTGCATCCAGTTGTTGTGATGCGAGATCACTCCGGCTGCCTGTCCGGCAAACGACGTAAATCGTTTTGGTTTTATCGAGTTCATCACTGCGTGTGTCGAGCTCACCGAGCGGAATGTTGATCGCGTTCGGGATATGTGAAAAGGCATATTCTGCTGTTTCACGTACATCGAGAACGAGCACGTCGTCGTTTGAGCGCACTGCTTCAAGTGTCTCGTTATTCACTACTTGTGTGAAAGCAGGAGCTTCCTGATCGTTTCCGGAAGACTTCCGGACGTAATGACGTAACACGTCCCCTTCTTCAATCGTTCCAAGGTACTGATTGCCGGTACTGTTCGCCCAAGCACGTAAATCAGCGGTTGACCCTTTATCGGTTGCCTGCACTTCGATGACTTGACCCGGTTCGAGTGTCTTGATTGATTTTTTCGTACGGACGATCGGCATCGGACAAGCGAGTCCACGTGCGTCAAGTACAACGTCTGTTTTAATTGTCTGCAAAAGTATTCGCTCCTTTTACCTCTAGGGGTATATTTAAGATTAAAATTTTTACTCTGTTTTTCCTTCGTAGGACATCATGCCGCCATCCATGTTGATGACATTGTAGCCTTGTCCTTCGAGATATGTTGTCGCGCGACCGCTGCGTGCACCAGAACGACAAACCATGACGTACTCTTTTTTCTTATCGAGTTCATTCATTTTAAATTCAACGAGACCAAGCGGAATATGATTCGCTCCAGGAATCTTGCCTTCTTTCACTTCGTCGACTTCACGTACGTCGATGATGTTTAAGTGTTCCCCGTTTTCAAGCTTTTCCTGTACTTCTTTAGCGGTTAGTCGTTTCATTTACTTCATCCTCCTTTAGTTTACGTTCAGCGCCACGCATTCATGCCGCCTGATACTTCCGTTACGTTCGGATAACCTGCTTTTTTGAGTTGCTTGACAGCCTGTTTACTTCGCATCCCGCTTTGACAGATCACGATAACTTCCTTGTCTTTCGGAATTTTGTCGAGTTGTGCCGGTAACGTTTGGAGCGGAATGTTTTTGAACCCTTTAATGTGGTTTCCTTTAAATTCGCCCGGTGTCCGGACGTCCAAGTAAAACCGATTACGCTCATTTAATTTACTTTTTAGTTCAGTTGTTGAGATTTTCGCGACACCTTTCGTCGGTACAAACATGCGGTAAGCAAGAAACGCGACGATCAGTAGAAAAACAACGGTTAAGATATCCACTTTGTGATGCCTCCATTCTCTAAGTTAGATGAAGAGATTGACGTTTCCGTTTTCTGCGTCTGCGAGGTATGCTGCAACACCTGCGTATTCAATCCCATCATGCAATTCTTCTTGTTTCAGACCAAGCAAGTCCATTGTCATCGTACAAGCGACAAGCTTCACGTCTTGTTCTTTTGCAAGTTCAATCAAATCCGGAAGTGGCATTGCGTTGTGTTTTTTCATGACGTTTTTGATCATTTTTTGACCGGCACCACCGAAGTTCATTTTCGAAAGTGGCATTTTATCTGCACCGCGTGGCATGAATTTACCAAACATTTTTTCGAGGAACGTTTTATCCGGTTGGATCGGTTCATCTTTACGCATCGCGTTTAATCCCCAGAACGTATGGAAAATCGTGACTTCGTGATCATACGCTGCTGCTCCATTTGCGATGATATATGCTGCCATCACCTTATCGTAATCTCCACTGAACAATACAATCGTTGTTTTTTTAACATCTGACATTTAACTAATTCCTCCGTCTACTTTTACCCATAGGGGTATAAATTATTCTAAAAAATTTTACCGGCTTTTTAAAAGCAATTGAACGGCTTCTGCAACAGCCTGTTCATGATTTTCTTCTGTCTCATCATTTTTGACACAACCGATGAGGTTTTCACTCACAACCAGTCCGATGACACGATCAATCGCGCTACGTGTCGCACTGAGCTGTGTGACGACATCCTTACAAGAAGCATCCTCTTTCATCATACGGACGATGCCATGTAGTTGTCCCTCAATCCGGTTCATTCGATGAATGATTCGATCTTCATATAATTTTTCCATTTGAAGACCACTCTCCTTTTTCGTGTGACGTTCGTCATACCTCGTTGGTACATTTCATACTTTAATACCTATGGGGGTATAAGTCAACGGAAAAGTTTTCTTTTTTTAATTCTGTTTGAATTCTTCCACTACCATCGCCATCCACTTCTCGGAAAGCCGCGTCGGTTGTCCCTTTAACGTCACGAATTGAAAAGTCCGCTTGTGAACCGGATCTTCGTTGTGAAGCCGGTAGTTTGCTGAATCGAGCATCTCTCCCGCCAACCGCTCGGAAATCATCGAAATACCCGTTCCATTTTCAATCAACTGTTTGACGAGACGATTCGAATGGACCGTAATGATACGTTGCGGAACGATATCATTCGTCGCTAACCAGGATTCGAGTGCTGCTCGCCCGGCAGACCCCTCCTCACGGTAAATGAATGTCGCCTCACTGAGGTCAAGTTCTCGTCGACCAATCACCCGGAGGCGATCGAATGTAAACGGCGTTACCTCAATTTGTGGTGCTTCGACAACTCCTTCGACTAGACCTAAATCAATTTCGTAATGAAGCACAGCTTGTTCGACTTGTTCCTGATTCATCAATTTCGCATCAATCACGACTTCCGGATACAGATTTACAAAACGATGGATCATTTTTTCGAGCATCGTTTCATAAATCGTATGTGTCGCAGCAATCTTCAAATGACCGCGGACAAGTCCTTCGAGTTCATCCATCTCTTGATCGAGTCGCTCCACTTGATGCAGGATTTCTTTCGCGTGGCGATAAACCAATTGTCCGGCTTCTGATATTTCAATCGTCTTATTAAAGGAATGCCGGTGAATCAACGCTTGTCCAAAATGCGTTTCTAACCGTTTTAAATGCAGACTGACCGTTGGTTGTGAAATATAGAGTTGTTCTGCTGTCTTCGTAAAGTGTTTCGTTTCGACTAATGAAATAAACGTTCTTAGTTCGTGGAGACGCATTCTTTTCCCTCCTCATTAACTTTTATAATCATTTAGATCAGTATAATCTATTTTCGTAATCAATCATCACGCTGTACAGTAAAGATAGATTAAGTACAAAAGAAAGAAGGGTTTACTGCATGGAATTCATCCTGTTTATACTTTTAGGGTCAACAATTGGTATCTTATCCGGCTTTTTCGGAATCGGCGGAGGGATTATTTTAACTCCTCTCTTATTAATTCTCGGTTATCCACCCAGTACCGCGATCGTCCTCAGTCTGTTATTGACACTCGGTTCGACCGTGACCGGGACGGTATCCCATATGCGTCTGAAAAATTTTCATGTCCGTGATGCGTTAGCCGTCGGATTATCCGGGATCGTCGGTTCTGCCGTCATCACGCCGGTCGTCTTTTGGCTCGAACAACGGACTGGAGCCGATGCCATGATTTCTGCCCTCTACATCGTCTTGTTGACGTGGTTTGCGATTCAGTTCTTAAAACCACCGAAACGAAAACCAGTCGAAGGACATATCACACAAGCGAATCTTTATAAATTGATCGTCATCGGATTTGCTGCCGGGATTCTCTCCTCCCTCATGGGGGTCAGTGGTGGCTTCCTGCTTACGCCACTCTTGATGGGATGGGTCCGTTTCCCACTCAAACAAGCCATCGGCACGAGCATCGCCTCGGCGACACTGATCGTCCTCGGCGGTGTCACCAGTTATCTTGCTTCCGGTACCGAAGCTCCGCTTTATCTCGGCATTGCTTTAATCGTCGGTGCGTTTATCGGCTCTCCGATTGGTGCTTCTTTACTCCATCTGTTCGAAGATCGTTTCGTCCGAAAGAGTCTTGGCATCTTTTACGCCGTCGTCGCCGTCAGTGTCGTCTTGAAAGTCTTAGAGCAGGAAACAGGATCGCTCATCTTGCTCGGCATCTTTACGATTGGGCTATTGCTTCTATTTTTCTATCAAAAAGTAAGAAGTAGACATTCCTAGGACATGAGTCTTTTTGAATCGCGTCCACAGCGAAAACAATCTTCATAACCCTTTACGTGCAAACTAAAGAAACTGCCCTCAGCGGACAGTTTCTTTTTTGATTTTTTCAGGCTTCATGATCTTCGCCTCTTTTTTCTGCCGCATCCGTTCTGCGTTCATCAATCCACCGAGCATCAAAACAACGGAGGATAAATAAAACCAGGTCATCAAGACGATGATTCCTGCGAGCTGACCGTAGAGACGATTGTAACTCCCAAACTCCGCATAGTATGAGAAGACTTCCGATACGACCTGCCAGGCAATCGTCGTAAATAATGCCCCCGGGAGTACTTGACGAATCGTCAAACGGACACTCGGTAAAATGCGATACAACAATACAAAGAACACAAATAGAAACAAGGAACCGAGCCCCCAGCGGAATACAAACCAAATGGACGAATAGTCTGCTGCAACATCCGCGATGAGTGCAAAATGATTGATGAAGCGTCGGGCCAATTTCTCGGCGACCGGAACAAGCAGCGAAAACGGCAAGATGAACATCATCCCAATCGTAAATCCGAAGTCTTGTAATAAGCCCCGCCAAAACGGCACTTTCCTTGTCACCTCGAGGGCATCATTGAGGGACCGGACGAGCGACTGGACAGACATCGAGGCGAGCCAAAAGGCTGCGACGAAGCTAATCGAAGCAAGTTTTAATCCCCCTTCGTCAAAAATCCCTACGACATTTCGGCGAATTAAATCATAGGTTTCTGCTGGTGCGAAAGGACGAATCAAATCAAGGACTTCACCGGAAGTGAATGGTAAAAAAGATACTAATCCGACAACGAATAATAAGAATGGAAATAAGGACAACATCAAATAATAGGCCAGCTGTGCCGACTTATCGAAAAAAGCTTCGCCAAAAAAGCGAATAAAAACCGGTTTGACTAAAGACATGCCAAGTTCCTCACTTTCGATTGATTCTCTTATCTATCCCCCTTCCCTCTCCCACTTAATCTGTGAACGTCTTTTGAACGTATCAAAAAACGGGCAATTGCTATGAGTTGGCGCTTCCTCCATTCACCTTGTACACTAGAATAAGAAACTCTGTCGCTTTGGATGAAGAAAGGACTCAAACGCCGTGCAACATTTACTAGACGAAGCAGAACGCTTCTTGACGACTTATATAGAAGAGACACCACACACAAAAAATCGTTTGAACGACGTGCGCGATGAAATTTTACGAACGGGAAGCTATACACAAACAACGGACGAAGTGACGTTCGGAGCGAAACTTGCTTGGCGTAACAGCAACCGGTGCATCGGACGGCTCTTTTGGGATCAACTGCACGTCATCGATGCCCGTGCGGCGACAACGATCGAAGCGATTCGAGACGCGTTGTTCCACCACATTCGCCACGCCACCAATGAGGGACGGATCCGTTCGACAATCACGATTTTCCATCCGCAACGTGTCCGCGTCCTCAATCATCAACTGATTCGTTACGCCGGCTACGAAACGGCCGACGGCGTACTTGGTGATCCTGCATCCACCGCTTTCACGAAACAATGTCAGGCACTTGGGTGGACGGGACAAGGGACCGCCTTTGATATTTTACCGCTGTTGGTTGAACTCGATGGACAGGTAACACTCCATGAGATTCCACAAGAACTGATTCTTGAAGTTACGATCATCCATCCCGACTATGATTTGTTCGCAGGACGCGACATCAAGTGGTACGCCGTCCCGATGATTTCCGATATGCGTCTTGAAATCGGCGGCATTTCGTACCCATGTGCTCCGTTCAATGGCTGGTATATGGGAACTGAAATTGGAGCCCGTAACCTTGCTGACGCGGACCGTTATAATCTCTTACCGCTTGTCGCTGAACAACTTGGTCTGAACACGTCCCGTGAGCGCGCCTTATGGAAAGACCGGGCCCTCGTCGAACTCAATGTCGCCGTCCTCGAATCCTTCGAGCGGTCCGGAGTGACGATTGTCGATCATCATACGGCGGCCAAACAATTCGCCCGGTTCGAAAAAAATGAAGCCGCTTGCGGTCGCGACGTCACTGGGGAATGGTCGTGGCTCGTTCCACCGATGAGCGGAGCAGCGACACATGTCTTCCATAAAGATTATGACAATGCGTTACAGCGACCGAACTTTTTCCCGAAACAGACGCAAGCCACGGGATGTCCGTTCCACCAGGAGGTGCCGTGGTGAATTACGTCAAATCCATCCGTGATTTAGTCGGACCCACTCCACTGATTTTAGTCGGTGCCGTCGTCCTCGTCATTAAGGAAGGTCAGATTTTACTCGAACAACGAGATGAAGAACAAGCACGTTTCGGTCTTCCGGGTGGTCTCATGGAATGGGAAGAATCGACGGAAGAGACGGCCCGACGCGAATTATTCGAAGAAACCGGACTCGTCGCAAAGACGCTCAAGCTGCTCGGTGTCTACTCCGGTAAAAATTACGTCACGACACTCGCGAACGGGGATGTCTTTCAAAGTGTCACCCTCGCATACGTTGCGTCCGATACTTCCGGCACACTCCGTGTCAGTGATGAAAGTGTTGCATTGACGTATGTGTCCCTGACGGACTTACCGGATAACATCGTCGGTTCGCATCTTCTGATGATTCAAGATTATATAGCAAGTATTTCTTCATAAATTCATTCTTAGAGACGAGGCATTTTCCAATGATGAACAAAATTATGCTTATCATGCTGGGTGGCACTGGAATCTTATTCGTAATTTTCGCCATCCTCGTCATGATCAGCTTATGGACATGACAAATAGCCATTCGTTCTAAAGTAGTGCTTGCTACTTCCGAACGATGGCTATTTTTTTCGTTAACGAATGGCTTTACTCATGACGAATTGTTTTAAATCACGTTGCGCCCATCCTTCTGCACGCAATGTTTCCCAGACGAGTGGATTCGTCGACTGCAATTGATACGTCATTCCACTCAAACGTCGGGTCGCTTCCGTTGCGATGCGCGCGACCTCCGATTCTTCCGTCACAATGGCAAAAATCGAGTCGTTTGAAGCAGCGATGAATGCTCCATCCAGTTCATAATAGGTGGCCTTTCTATATTTCATCACGCCCGGATCTTGTTGCCAAATGTATTCGCCTTGTTGGGCGTATCTCCGTTCAAATGCCACTTCATCAATCTCAACGAGTGGATTCACCTGGTTCGGTTCATCGCGCTGAAAATAACCGAGTTCATGGTCTTGGCGGTAGCCAAGCTGGTGATACAAATCAATTGCAGGTGTATTACCTTGGATGACTTCAAGCATTAATCGATCGACTTCCAGCTCTTTCGCATAACTTAGTTGAGCCTCGTATAATGCTTTTGCGATGCCGAGACGGCGATATTGCGGATCTACGCCAAGCCCGCCACACCGCATGACTTGCTCTTTTTTAATTTTCTTGAGGCCGTTCAGCCATAATCCGACAGGTCGTTCTCCATGAAAGGCGACAAACGAGTGTTCCAATTGATTGGCATCTCGCGTCAAAATCCGTTCCTGAAACACTTCAAATGACAAACCGAGCGGAATCATGTAATCACTGAACCCTTCTTGCATCGCGTTGTAGGCAGATTCTAAATCAGGATTTCTTTTAATATGAATCATATGTAGTCCCTCCTCTTCTCTCTTCAATCGTTCGACTTTTTACAAGATGTTTCCTGCACTTGTTTCCAACAAAAAAATCACCCCCGATGAAATCGAGAGTGATCATGTACTTAATTTAATTTCGAACGGCTTCTTCCGTAACCGAAGTAGACAAGCAAACCAATCGCTGTCCAGATGAAGAACGCAATCCACGTAAAGGTTTGGAGATTCAACATTAACATGATACACGCGAGGACCGATAAAATCGGGAGAACCGGGACGAACGGGACTTTGAACGCCCGTTTTAAGTCCGGACGCGTCCGACGCAAGATGATGACGGCGATTAACGCGAACGCAGCGAGTGTCCCGATGTTAATCAATTCCGCCAACGTACCGAGCGGGACGAATCCAGCAATCAAACCAGAAGCGGTACCGAGAATCCAAGTCGCCTTGACCGGTGTATGCGATTTTTCATTGACGTCCGAGAAAACTTTCGGTAATAATCCATCACGACTCATCGCAAACAACAGACGGACGAGACCAAATGTCATGACAAGAATAACTGTCGTCATCCCGACGATGGCTCCAATCCGGCAACCCAGTTTTGACCTGCGACTTTTAACGCAAGCGAAACCGGACTATCGACACCTTCAAATTGTTTGAACGGGACGATTCCGACCATAATTGCAGAGACGACGATGAACAAGATGACGACGGCGACTTTAACGAGTACCATCACGTTATTGACACGTTTTGTTTCCTTGATTCCAAGTGACAACAAGAACGTAATGACCATCAAAATTAAGAATGCCGGTAAGTTAAAGAACGTTTCACTGCCAGGTACGGCGCCCGGTGCCGCACGGAGCGCCGTCGGAAGTTCAATGCCGAATTCCGATAACAACGACTGGAAGTAACCTGACCACCCTGTCGCGACGGCACTCGAAGCCAGACCGTATTCTAAAATTAAACACCACCTGATGATCCAGGCAACGAGTTCGCCAATCGTAGCGTAGGTGTATGTATATACACTACCCGAGACAGGAATCATCGAGGAAAATTCGGCATAACAGAGGGCGGCTAACGCACAAACGATGGCTGAAATAATGAATGAGACCGGTAATGCTGGACCTGCGTATAAGGCGCCTGTTCCTATTAAAACGAAAATACCTGTACCAATGATGGCACCGATTCCGAGTAAAAAACTCCTTCGCATACTAGCGAAGGAGTTACACGTTACTTACGGACGATCGTTTGGATGATCAAGATTTGGTCCACGATTTCCATCTGGGTCAATCGGATAATCATCCTGTTGTGCCAAATCATTTTCAGGAAGCGCACCTTTTGGCTTACCGTGCGTCGGTTTCTCATCAGTCGATTCCGTCGAACGGGAAGCACGTGGGGCACGGTCTGGCGTGACATCATCTGCTGCTTTCGAAGCTGCACCTTTAGCCGCTTCTTTCAGGCTTGGCTTAGGAGCTGATGGAGTTCGGTCCGAAGCAAGACTCGACGTATCAAGCTCTGTCTCTTCTGCTTTCTTCTCGAGACGATCAAGGTAGCGCGAAGCATTATCGCGACCACCTAAACCAAAGGCGAGGCCGAAGGCAAGGGCGGCTGCTCCGAGAATCAAGATGAAGGCCGAGTTGACGATCGTCGCTGCGACCCCAAGTTGATCGAGTGCCATGAAGATCGCGAGGGCTAAAATCGCATAACGTGCAACATTCGATAGGACTTTAAGATCAGAACTGCCGAACAAACTATCCATCGCGCGTTTGACCAAGTTACTGACGATAATCCCGATTGCGAGAATGACAATCGCCGTCAAGACACTCGGAAGGAAGGCAAGGACAGCTCGTCCAAGATCGACCATGAAGTTCAGACCAATCAGGTTAAAGGCTTCGACGACGAACAGGACGACGATGATAATCTCAACGAGAGCACCGACGAGTGAAGAAGGTGACATCGACGTATTGTTAGCATCCCAGTTTCCAATTTTCAAGTGACGTGTCAAATTGTTAAAACCGAGTCGGACGAGAAGGTCGGTGACGAATTTTTTTACGAATCGTCCAACATAGACACCGACGAGAATCAAGACGACGCCGATTACAATGTTCGGAATCATTCCGAGGACATCGTTTAGCATGTTGATTGCTGGTGCACTGATTCCTTCGATGTTCAGTTGATCAAGTGCTGAAATCGTGATCGGAATCAAAATCAAGATGAAGACGACTGTCCCGAGAATTGACGAGACCGATTTTGAATCTTTTTGATTGTCTGTCCCGATGTTAAAACGGGAAGCAAATTTATCCGTCCCAATCGCATGAAGGAAGTTCGTCACGATATCGCGGACAATTTTTGCGACCAAGAACCCAACTAGCAAAATAGCTGCTGCTGCGATTAGTCGTGGGATGAAGCTTAAGAACGAGGATAACAGTTGACTGAACGGTTCCGAAACACTGTCAATGTTGAGGGCATCAAGTACACCTGGTAGGAAAATCAATAAAACCAAGTAGAAGACGATATCCCCGGCAATTTTCGGATAGTTCGATAGATCGGCTTGTCCTTGTAACATCTTGTTTGAACGAACCTTTTCGTTCGCCATCAACTTTGTTCCACCTTTGACGATGACCATCCGTAAGACGACGGCAATAATATAGGCGAACAGTAGAACGAGTGCAGCTTTTAAGATGTTCGGAATTGCCGCAAGCAGCGTGCTCATTGTGTCTGCGAGTGGTGCTGCAATGATGCCAAGATTAAGAATGTTGAACACTAAAATTAGTACAAAAACCATTAAGACCCAAAAAATAACTGTTCCAACGACTTTTTCTGGTGTCCATTTCTTTTTCTTCGTTGTCGCTTCAGCTGACTTTTCTGGCATCAACTTCTTGACGACACCTGACTTTTCTAGTGCCTTTTGAATGCCGTTCGCAATTAATTTTGCGATCAGCCAACCAATTAGGAACACAAGTAGTGCACCTAATATGTTACCAAGAACACCGAACATTCCGTTCAGGTTTAGCGAAGTATCGTTCCACATATTGTTCATCCTGTCACACTCCTTTTTTAAAAAATGGATTATCGGCATACCTTTACATCTATCATTTCCCCCTGTTGTGAATGAAGTAAACACGCTTTCAGTCAAATTGACAGACAATTCAAGAAACACTAAAAAACGGATGACCCTCGCGAGAATCATCCGTTTCGACATTGTTTATTTGATTAACGTGACGTTGCCTTTCCGGCGACGGTCTGATCGTGTAAGACGTCTTCAATCGCTGCATACCCGCCATCGATGTTAATGACATTCTTCACACCGAGTGATTGGAGGACGCTGACCGCCATCCGTGACCGGACCCCTGACGCACAGTGGACGGCGATCGGTTGGTCGCTCGGAAGCTCTTCATGACGTGACGCAAGTTTTCCGAGTAAAATCCGGTGAGCCTGTTCATAATGGCTCTCCTCCCACTCTGTTTTATTTCGGACGTCAAGGACGTAGACGTCACCGGCTTCAGCTGCTGCGATGGCTTTGTCTGCTGTCCAGTCCGGATAACTTTCTGTTAACTGACTCGCTGTCAGTTTTTCGACATCAATCAATGTCACGAAACGATCCAGTCCGATCGATTGTAAATCCGTTTGAATCGTTTCCAGTTGATCCGTTGCTGCGAGAATCGCGATATCCTGATTGAAATCGACTAACCAGCCTGCCCAGGCGACGAATTTCGAATTGTAGGGAATGTTGATTGTCCCCGGTACATGTCCGGCACCAAATGTTTTTCCGTCTCGTGTATCGACGACTTGCATCGTCTTGACGAGTTCTTCCACCGTGTTCGCTTCAGCAAGGCGTGGACGATCAACTTCTGTCGTCACGACAATGCCTTCTTTGTTGACTTTTTTCATCATCGCAAAGTAGTTCGGTGGTTCTGGTTGATCCGTTGTTAATTCTTTAACAAATGCCGCTTCATCCTCCATCCGGAGTGCCCAGTTCGTCACTTTTTCGTAGCCGACCGTCGATGTCGGAACAGCACCGAGGGCTTTCCCGCACGCGCTTCCTGCACCGTGTCCCGGCCAGACTTGTGTGAAGTCAGGCAGTTGTTTGAAGCGTTTCAAGGACTGGAACATTTGCTTCGCACCGAGGGCTGTCGTTCCTTGAATACCGGCTGCTTCTTCCAGTAAATCCGGACGTCCGATATCGCCGACGAAAACGAAGTCACCTGTGAAAATCCCCATCGGAACTGTCTGATCACGATCGTATAAGACAAACGAGATGTGTTCCGGCGTATGACCTGGTGTATGCATGACTTCAAGCGTCACATTCCCGACTTTGAACGTCTCCCCGTCTTTGACGAGACGGGCATCAATCTCTGAAGCAAAACCATACTTCCAAGAAGCATCGCCTTCGTTTGATAGATAAGCTATCGTTCCGAGACGCTTCGCGAATTCGCGTGTCCCAGAGACGAAATCGGCATGAATGTGTGTTTCCGCCGTCGCCGAAATTCGAAGCCCTTCTTTTTCCGCTTCTTTGAGATACGGTTCGATGTTTCGTGCCGGATCGATAACGATCGCTTCCCCTGTCTTCTGGCACCCTACCATATATGAAGCTTGTGCTAATTTTTCATCATAGAAATAGCGTAATAACATAACGATTCCTCCTTTAGTTGAATGGTCGTACCCGATTGATCGTTGCTTAGCGTGTGACGTTTCCTTCCCAGCTCATCATTCCGCCGTCGACGTTCGTGACGTCGAAGCCTGCTTGTTCCAAATACATCGAAGCATTCATACTCCGTCCACCCGATAAACAAATGACGTGGAGCGGTTGAGAGGCATCCAGTTCAGCCGTGCGTTCCGTCAATTCAGATAATGGAACATTTTTAGCCTGTTCGATATGACCGCCTGCGTATTCATCCGTTTCGCGGACATCAATCAACTGGATTGATGCATCCGTTTGAAGTGTTTGTTCAAGTTCAGTCGTCGACATGTTTTTCATGAAGTTTCTCTCCTTTTGTTGCCCGTTCGGCAAAATGATTTCTGCTCATAATATACCCCCTGCGGTATTAAAAATCAAGGGAAAGGATTATTCCGACAAAAAAAGCAGCCCCTCTCCTCGAGGAACTGCTTCATTTCTTACGATCCTGTCATACGACTTCTTTTTCGGAAAACTGGCTGTTGTAGAGGTCCGCATAGAAACCATCTGCTTTTAGCAACGCTTCATGCGTTCCTTGTTCAATGACACGCCCTTGATCCATGACGAGGATTAAGTCCGCATCTTTAATCGTCGACAGGCGGTGGGCGATGACGAAACTCGTCCGTCCGTCCATCAAGCGTTGCATCGCCTGCTGGATGAAGATTTCCGTCCGCGTATCGACGCTCGACGTCGCTTCATCCAAAATCATGATCGGTGGATCGGCGAGAACCGCACGGGCAATCGTCAACAATTGTTTTTGCCCTTGTGAGATGTTCGAGGCCTCTTCGTTCAAGACCGTCTCATACCCGTCCGGTAACGTCCGGATGAAGTGATCGGCATGGGCTGCTTTCGCCGCATCGATGATGTCTTCTTCCGATGCTCCGACTTTCCCGTACGCGAGATTATCGCGGATCGTCCCGTTAAAGAGCCACGTATCCTGTAAGACCATCCCGAAGGTCGTCCGTAGGTCTTCCCGGGAGATGTCACGGGTATCGATTCCGTCAATCCGGATCGCACCACCGTTTAATTCATAGAAACGCATCAACAGGTTGATTAAGGTCGTTTTCCCAGCACCGGTCGGACCGACGATCGCGACGGTTTGTCCCGGCCGGACATCGATGTTCATGTCTTCAATCAAGAGGTCTTTTCCGTAACCGAAGTCAACATGTTCAAACGCGACGGCACCTTTCGCACGCGCGAGATGATGCGTTGTCACTTCTTTGATTTCCTCTTCTTCATCTAACAATTCAAAAACACGTTCTGCTGCTGCGACCGTCGACTGGACGATATTTGCGATGTTCGCCGTCTGCGTGATCGGTTGTGTGAATTGTCGGGTATACGTGATGAAGGCTTGAATGTCCCCAATCGAGATACTGCGTTGCGTCACTAAAATCCCGCCGACGACACTGATCAAGACATAACTGATGTTCCCGATGAACATCATCATCGGCATGATGATGCCGGAAATGAACTGCGCTTTTCGTCCGGCATCATAAAGCTGTTCATTGACGTCGTCAAACTCTGCGACGGCTTTCCGTTCGTGACCGAACGCCTTGACGACCGGATGTCCCGTATACATCTCTTCGACGTGGCCATTCAGCTGACCAAGCGTCCGTTGTTGATCAGCAAAATACTTCTGTGACCGTTTTAAAATCGGACGGATCGCAAAAATCGATAACGGTAACGTCACGAGTGAAATCAGCGTCAAGAGCGGACTGATCGTCAGCATCATGATTAAGATCCCGACGATCGTGACGATTGACGTAATGAACGATGTGACACTTTGTTGGAGCGTACTCCCAATCGTATCGATATCGTTCGTCACCCGGCTGAGCGTTTCCCCGTTCGGTCGTCCGTCATAATACTTCAGCGGTAACCGCTCAAGTTTCTGATTGACGTCCTCCCGTAAGTCATACACCGTTTTTTGGGCGACGCTCGACATGATGTATTGCTGAATGTAACTAAATATACTACTGATGACGTAAAGTCCTGCGAGCAGTAACAAAATCTGACCAATCTTCGTAAAGTCGATTTCAGCGCCCGGCACCCCTTGGAACTTCGCATACGCCCCTTCGAACAGTTCCGTAATCGCTGTCCCCATGATTTTTGGTCCTGCGATCATAAAGACCGTACTGAGAATCGCGGCGACAAACACAGCAATCAGTGCCGTCCGCCGTGGTTTTAAATAGGCGAGTAACCGACGGAACGTCGCTTTGAAGTCTTTCGGTTTCTCCCCCATCATCATCATGTTTCCACCGCCGGGACCGCCACCCGGTCCACCCGGAGGTCCGCCGGCAGGTCGTTTCGTTGTCTGACTCATGCGATTTCCTCCTCTGACAGTTGGGATTTGACGATTTCTTGATAGACATCGTTTGTTGCGTACAGTTCGTCGTGCGTGCCGATTCCTGCGACGCGCCCTTCTTCAAGAACGATGATTTGATCCGCATCCATGACCGTACTGACACGTTGGGCGACAATCAGAACGGTCGCTTGACGCGTTTCTTCTTTTAATGCTTTTCGGAGTGTTGCGTCCGTCTTGAAGTCGAGGGCGGAGAAGCTGTCATCGAACACATAAAGGTCGGGTTTCCGGACGAGCGCCCGGGCAATCGAAAGCCGTTGTTTTTGGCCACCGGAAACGTTTGATCCGCCTTGTTCAATCACGGAATCGTACCGGTCCGGCATCCGTTCGATGAAGTCGGTCGCTTGGGCGACACGCGCTGCATGTTCGATTTCTTCTAATGATGCATCCTGTTTCCCGAAACGGATGTTGTCCGCAATCGACCCCGTGAACAATAGGGCTTTTTGTGGCACGAAGCCGATTTTCGAACGTAATTCCTCTTGGGGGACGTCACGACTGTCGACGCCGTTGACTTGGATGCTGCCACTCGTTACGTCGTAAAAACGGGGAATCAAATTGACGAGCGTCGATTTCCCGGCACCGGTCCCGCCGATGACAGCGGTGATTTCACCAGGACGTGCTTTGAAGCTGATATCCGACAGCACCGGCGCTTCTGCTCCCGGATAGCTGAACGTCACGTGATCGAAGACGAGCGTGCCCGGCTCACGGTCTGCTGAAGCGCTTCCTTCATCGACCATCGTCGGTGTCATCTCGAGGACTTCATTAATCCGTTTCGCCGAGACCGCAGCACGGGGAATCATGACGAACATGACGGATGCCATGACGAGGGCGAACATAATTTGCATGACGTATTGGATGAACGCCATCAGGTCACCGATTTGCATGCCGCCGTTATTAATCCGGATCCCACCGAACCAAATGACGCCGACGACCGTCAAGTTCATCACGAGCATCATTGTCGGCATCAAAAATGCCATGATCTTATTGACCTTAATCGAGACGTCCGTCAGATCCGCATTGGCTTGCGTCAAACGGACTTTTTCTTCTTTCTCCCGGTTGAAGGCACGAATGACACGGATGCCTGTCAAATTCTCGCGTAAGACGAGATTTAACCGGTCGAGTCGTTTTTGGACTTGTCCGAACAGCGGCACCCCTTTCCATAAAATCAACAAAATCGAGACAACGAGGACGGGCATCGCGGCAACGATGACGAGTGATAGTTTGGCATCCTTCGAGACCGCCATGATCAGACCACCAATGAACATGATTGGTGCACTGACGACCATCCGCAACATCATGATGACGACTTGTTGGACTTGTGTGATGTCGTTCGTCGTCCGTGTGATCAGCGACGCCGTTCCGACCTGGTCGAACTCTTGCAGTGAAAAACGTTCGACGTGGTTAAAGACTTTCCGGCGAATGTCACGCCCAAGTCCCATCGCCGCTTTTGATGAATAATAACTTGCGGCAATTGCAGCTGTCGCACCGAGTGCCGTGATGCCCAGCATGACCGCACCAATTTTCCAAATGTAGCCTGTATCCCCGACGACAACGCCTTTATCGATGATGTCTGCCATCAAAGTCGGTAAATACAAATCGGACATCGACTGGGCGAAGACGAGGACCAATACGGCGAGGACCGCCAATTTATAGACTTTTAGATTTTTGAGTAACTTAATCACGTGTACAACCTCCGTTTCCTGGCGGGAGAATCTCTTTCATGCCACGGGCAATGATGTCATGGGTCGCAAGCATCTGCTCGAAGGCTTCCGGATCAATCGTTTCCAAAATTTTCTCGAGGCGTTGTTGCATCCCGGTTTCTTGTTGTTTCATCTCTTGAACGAAACGTTCTCCTTGTTCACTGAGCGACAAAATCACTTCGCGCCGATTTTGTTCGTTCGTCTCGCGAACAATCCAGCCGGACTGCACCAGTCCTTCGATCGATTGACTGAGCGTACTTTTCGGTAAGTGGGTCTGTGCTGCCAAATCTTTTTGGGTAATCGGTCCGCGCGGTGCAATCGTCATTAAACTATGAAATTGCGGCATACTGAGTCCATTTTCCTGTGCCGTCTGATGGGCAAAACGCATCAAGTGGCGCTGGATGTTCCAAAACGATTTCATCATCGTTGCCGATCGTAAATTTTCCTGCTGTTCTGTTTCCATGGATTCAACTCCTTTGTTCAATTTCGAATCGTTCCATTTGGAATGATTATCTATGTAAACTAAATTACGCCGATTCATTCGTAAAGTCAACTAAATAACAATGTGAAAATGCACATAATATTTTTAGCAAATTCAAAGAGTGACCACAGATTATGAATACACAAAAAAACGACCATTTCTCTACCTAGAAATGGTCGTTCTCTATAGTTCACTCCGGCTCCACATGGACATGAATGTCGTAGACGCCATATTCGTCCGTCAACGTATCTTCGACTCGTGTTGCGATATCATGGGCTTGGTGGATGTTGAGTGTCGAATTGACGAGAATCACGACATCGACGACTTCATTATTGCCATAGTTCCGTCCTTTGATTGACTTGATTCCTTTGACACCTTCGAGGTCAAAAATCACGTCCTCATACATCTTCAGCTTTTGTTCATCAAAGCCGTCCGTCAGTTCGTGGGAAGCTTCCGAGAAAATATCCCATGCCGTTTTACAGATTAAGAAACCGACGATGATCGCCGTCACGATATCAAGCCACGGCATCCCGAACTGGGAACCGATGATTCCGATTGACGCTCCGATACTGACCCAGGCATCCGACCGATTGTCTTTCGCCGTTGCCATGACAGCCTTGCTGTCAATTTCTTCAGACAGTTTGCGGTTATACCGATAGACAAAATACATGACGACTGCCGAACCGATTCCGACATAGGCAGCTACGATATCTGGAGATTCTTGTTTTCCTTCAAATAAGCTTGAAATCGTATCAATCAACACTTGGAGACCGACTGCCATCATAATGAAAGAAGCGACCATCGACGCAATCGTCTCACTTTTCCAGTGACCGTATTTATGATTGTCATCTGCCGGACGACGGGAAATTCGTAATCCGATTAACACAGCAATCGATGCGATGATATCCGTCGTATTGTTCAAACCATCTGCCCGTAAAGCGGCAGAATCCGCTGAATAGCCGACAAGCAATTTAATTACGGATAATAGGATATAGGCTGCAATGCTAATCATCGCACCGCGTTCGCCCCGTTTTAGATTATCGAATTTTTGTTCGTCCATCATTCCGCCCGCCCCCACTTACTCGCTTAATTCCGAAAACTTATCGTAGCAGTTCAATACAAGTGGGTCTAGAGAAATCATTTTGTTTATAACTAGATAATTAATAAATGACCAACTTTGTTTTCTATAGGCAAAATAGATCAAGCCCTAGTAATCCAACATTCTTGAACAGAAAAACCGCTTACATCTCTTGAACAACCAACTTTTTTGCGGAAATTTATTGAACAAAAAAAGCATAATCCGTGCATCTTCTTACCAGAGTCAGTAGACTAAAGACAAACAATCATACTATAGGGGGATTTACACATGAGTAACTACATCAAGAGTGAAGACACGTTTAAAGAACTAATCGCAAGCGAAACACCGGTCATCATCAAGTTCGAAGCCGACTGGTGCCCGGACTGCAAACGGATGGACTACTTCATGCCGGACGTCGAGTCACAATTTAAAGAACTTCCAATCTATACGATCGATAAAGATGAGTTCCCGGAAATCGCATCCGATAATGTCGTCATGGGAATTCCAAGTTTACTCGTTTTCCAAAACAGCGAGAAGCTTGGTCACTTGCATAGCGCCAACGCAAAAACACCAGGAGAAGTGACAGACTTCCTCAAAAAGAACTTCAACTAAACGCATGAAGCCCCACTTTCCATTCAGGAGAGCGGGGCTTTTTTTAGCGTTCGCAGGCGATGCCGTCTTTGTCACGGTCTTTTGACTTATTGAGATTATACGTCGCTAAGCTTACATGTTGGGCGTACTTTGTTTTCTTATAAATGGCTTTCCCATTTTTATCGTAACCCGTTCGGTTTTTCAAACCCTTTTTCTTCGAGACGCCACCTTTATACGTTTTTTGCATCTCCGTACAGTTTTTAAATGCCTTCGCCTTAGTCGCTGCGTCACTTTGACCAAATGTAGCGCCAAGTAATGAAATACTAAGTACACCTGTCATGACAATCTTTAATGCTTTTTTCATCAGGTTACCTCCGTTTCTAAAAAACCAAATCTTAGTGATAATTTGATTATAATAGATTTCTTTAGAAATAGTTTCCTATTTTTAAAATTTAGAGATATGACTTATCTGACAGTTTAAAAGACAAAAAAAGACCCGCTTCATTATGAAGCGGGCCCTAGCGTGTAGACAAACGCTTATTAAGTGTGAACATGCCGATTTGAGACAGATTGTGCTCAACTGTCTGCATGCCCGGCTTTCCGTCACGGTATTACCTAAAAAGCGTCACGTCTCGTTGACTCCTACGGGAAAAAGTGCGTTTTTAACGCGACTTGCCAGAGGCAGGCAAGACCCTGCTCGTTGTCCGTGAGGATCAAGGAGCAACGGCTTGCGCCTCGCCCGAGGAAAGCAACGAAAAAAGAGACGCTTTCTCTCCCGATAGTACATCGTACGTTGTCTACAGTCTGAGACCCGTTTCATAATGAAGCGGGCCCTACTTGTAATTACCATTCAGTAACGCAACCGTTCAATCTTGATTTTCTTATACCGTAGGCTTAAACCGAAGGCAATCAAGAGATAGAGGAAACCAATTAAAAATGAAAAATCACCATACGGAATTGCAGTAAAGGCATTCCAACCAAACATCGGCACGACAAACAGAACATACAGTGGATATTGGATTCCTGACATCATGTCAAACCACGTCTGATCCCAAAGGTGATTCTCAAACAATGTAATCAAATAGACGACCATCCCGCCGATGAAACCAAAACGAAGGTAGTTAAACAGAAAACGGATGAGCGATGTGTTTTTAAGGATGAGGATTGATCCCATCAAGAAAGCAAACCAGCCAATCGACGTAAGAATTTGTACTATACCAATCGAACCATCCGGATAAATTCCGGCTGGCCAGCCGTTCAACATAATCGAAACGAGTAATAGCGTACAAAAAAGTACGAGATAAGACTTTGTTCCCTTCGGCATTTTCAAATTCCTCCATTACTTTTGATATGAACTAGTATTCGACGTCCCTCTCGTCAAACCTTCCATAAAAAGTAAAAATATTCAATTACATAACAAACGAGCCCTAACAGGTCAGGGCTCGTCCGGTTTATTTTACTTCCAGCTTCACATCATCAATCATCACGTCATGCGCCGCAAACGGAGAGCCTGCCGCTTTTCCCAGCAAGAACTTCAGACCAGCTGTATCGTCTTGTCCGAGCGTAAAGTCAAACTGATACGTTTTTGCTTCCGTCCCGAGTTCGACGACCTGACTGAAGTAACGCGTATACGCCGCATTTTCGACCGTCACTTCGAGCGGCCGTGCAACCGTCGACGATGCCTTAAATGTCAACTGGTACGTCTGTCCTTTGACGAGCGCTAAGTTCCCTTGTTCCAGTAAGACGCTCCATGGCTCCTGTCCTTCTGAAGCAATCGCGATTTTTGCAGCTTCATTCACCGTCGAGACGACCGCTTGTGCATCATAATGAACGTATGAACTCCAGAAGTTCAGCCCTTCCGTGAACGAGCCGTTTTTTAACGGCGACTTATCGATCTCGATCGGCGTCGTGTCAAAGAGTTCAACATCATCGATGGCCACTTCCCCTTTCTCTGATCCAAGAATGAACTGGAGACGACTTTTTAGATCGGTCGCTTCTGTCATCGTAAACGGTACTTCAAACGTCTCCATCTTACCGCTCGGCGCAATCCGTTGTTCCGGCAGGTAAGCCGTCGTTTCTGTCGCATCCGTCAACTGAACATTTATCTTGTTCACCCGTTTTGCTGCTGCTTTGAAACGCAGCACATATTGATGGTCTTTTACGAGTTGTACGCCTTGTTGCGACAGTGTCGCGTTTTGTCCTTTTTTCGTATTCGTTTTGAATGTGAAGTCACGTGTTACCGGGTCGACCGATCCCGTCCCCTTCGTTTTCCCGGCATCAAACTGCCAATACGTCAAACGATCCATCGCCCCTTGGTCAAACGTCCCGTTGTAGATTTGATTGCCGTCCGGTAAAGCCGGTTTTGTTGCCGCTTCATCGATTTCACCGCGTGGAATCTGTTCGACACGGACGTTGCCGATTTTGACGCCCGCTTGCGCGAGACCTAAATTGAATTCAAGTCGTGCCGCAAGATCCGTTTCACCCGTCATGTCGAACGTAAACGTGTAAGGCTTGATGGTCGTCGTTAAATCGATTGATTCTTCATTCGAGTATTTCGTATAACCGCGTTCAGCACCACCACCGACTTTGACCACCATCTTCCGCGCCTGGTCGCTACTCGCGTCGAAGCTGACTTGATAACGGCCACCTTGTGCGAGCGAAACGTTTTGAATCAATTGGTGCGAGTACGTCTGTGCCCCAGGCTTTGTGATCATCATGTCAGCAAAACGTGTTCCGTCCTGCTCCGTCACGTCGACTGATCCCGTGCCGCCAAAGTCAGGCAACGTCACATAGTTCCAGTAGGTCGGATCAAGTGTCTGCGCGCCGTCCGTAATCGTCTTAATCGCTTTTTCGTACGCTTGGTCATAGACGAGGTTTCCGTCTTCAAGCGGTTGCTTCGCCCCGTCCGGTAACGTCACGTCTTCATAGACCGGCTCGACCGGTTCCCGGTAGGCGCGGTTCTTCAGGTCATAGACCCGGACATAATCGACTTCCATCTCAGCCGGGAACTTCGTCGTCGCGTCGACTTCCCCGTCGAACCAGCCGCCGACAGCGAGGTTCATCACGAGATAGAAATTTTGGTCGAACGGTGCCGGATAACTGTAGTTCGTCGCCGTATTTTTTCCTTTGCTGTACCAATCGTTTTGTGTCTGATAGAGGTTTCCGTCGACGTACCAACGGAGTTCACCCGGCTCCCACTCAACGGCATATGTATGCCACTGGTCAATCCGCTCACCGTCCGGGAAATGATAATCCTTACCGGTATATTTATTATTCGGCCAGTTTTCGCCGTAATGAATTGTCCCCGCGACCTTTTCAGGCTGACTGCCCCAGGATTCCATCACATCGATTTCACCGGACGATGCCCAGGCACCATACTTGTCCTGCTCCGGCAACATCCAAAACGCTGGCCACAGTCCTTTACCGGTCGGCAGCTTCGCTTTGATTTCATAACGGCCGTACGTCTTGCTGAACAGTCCTTTTGTCTTCAATTTTGCCGAAGTGTAGTCATAACTTCCGAAGGCGTCCGTCGTCTTTTCCTGTTTTGCGCGGATGACGAGTTTTCCGTCACGGATGAAGGCATTGTCTTTTTTGTCGGTATAATATTGTTTTTCGTTATTTCCCCACCCGGATGAAACGCCGTTGCCGTCCGCATCGACGATCCAGTTTCCCGTGTCGTAGTTCCATTTCGTCCGGTCAAGTTGTTGTTTCGTAAACTCGTCCGACCAGACCATTTTCCATTTCGTTTTGTCCTGTTTGTCTGCTTTTTCAGCATGCCCTGTCCCGGCATAAGTTAAGACTAAGCCTGTCCCAAGGGCGACTGCGAGCCATTTCTTCATCTGTAATCCTCCTTTGACAAAAAACAGGCAAGACCGATGTAATTCGACCTTGCCTGCGACTGAGTTACGCTTCCTGTGAGAGTGTTGCTTTATGTGTCTGGATGACATCGGCATACCAATGCGCGCTGTCCTTCCATGTCCGTTCCTGTGTTTCGAAATCGACATAGATGATGCCGAATCGTTTGTCGTATCCGAAGCTCCACTCGAAGTTATCGAGCAGCGACCAAAGGTAGTAGCCTTCGATGTTCATTCCCTCGTCGTTCAAGTCGGAGACCGCTTGCAAGTGTTGCGCAACATAGTCGATCCGGTTTTGGTCATGGACACGACCATCGACGAGTTGATCGTCGAACGCTGCCCCGTTCTCCGTGATGAAGATCGGGAGTGACGTATATTCCGCGCGAAGGCGACGAATCAAGTCCTTGAACTCGTTTGGTGCGATGTCCCAGCCCATGCCCGTCTTATCGTAGTCCGAGTACGCATCTTTGTGCAGGAAGTCATTCGCGGCACTGAACTCAACTAAGTTGCGGCTGTAGAAGTTGATCCCGAAGAAGTCACAGCCGACCGAAATCGTTGCCATGTCGCCTTCTTGGATGAAGTCGTACGTATGGACGTATTTCGAGAACAGGTTCATCATGTCGACCGGATACTGTCCCTTGAAGATTGGGTCGAGGAACCAGCGATTCGCGTACCCGTCGGCGTTGTTCATCGCCAACTGATCATTGACGGAATCCGTCTTCGCGTACTTCGGTGCGAGATTCAATGTGATGCCGATCGGTGTCGCCGAGTTGAACTCCCCTTTGAGCAGTTCGACCGCTTTTCCGTGTGACAACAGCATGTGGTGAACGGCACGGACGGCTTCGTTCATGTCCGTGTGACCGGGTGCATGGTGTCCGAGGTGGTAGCTGAGGAAACCGGCACACCACGGTTCATTGTGCGTGATCCACGAATCGACGATGTCGTCGAGTTCTTCGAAGCAGACACGGGCGAAGTCGAGGAACCAGTCGACCGAGTCACGGTTGACCCAGCCCCCTTCGTCGTATGCCCACATCGGTAAATCCCAGTGGTAGAGCGTGACGGCCGGTTTGATCCCTTCTTCGCGTAAGCGTGTCGCGAGTGTCCGGTAAAACGCCATGCCTTCCGGGTTGTAGTGACCTTTCGCCGGGAAGATCCGTGGCCAGGCAATCGAGAAGCGGTACGTATCGACGCCTAACTGTTTGATGTGCTGGATGTCTTCTTCAAACCGGTGGTAATGGTCGCAGGCGACATCGCCATTGTGTTTTTCAAAAACTTTTCCGTCCGTATCGCAGAACGTATCCCAAATTGATGGTGTCCGTCCCCCCTCGTCGTGTGCGCCCTCGATTTGATACGAAGACGTAGCCGTTCCGAAGACGAAGTTTGATGCAAATTTCATACGCGTACTCCCCTTTAACTAACAGATTATTCTTTGACGGCACCAGCTGAGATGCTGCTGACGATGTATTTTGATAGGAACAAGAAAGCGATCATGATTGGGACGACAGAAATCGCGATCCCGAGATAAAGTGCCCCTAAGTTTTCTGCGACTTGTGAACCTTTCAAGAAGCCCATCAAGACCGGTAACGTGTATTTTTCTGGTGAGAACAATAGGACGAGCGGCATGATGTAGTTGTTCCACGAACCGATGAACGTAAAGATCGACATCGTCGCGATCGCCGGCATCATCATTGGCAAGGCGATCGTATGGAAGATACGCCATTCGCTTGCACCATCCATTCGCGCCGCCTCAATCAAACTTGGGTGCATGACGGTCTGTAAATACTGACGGACGAAGAAGACCGTGAATGGACTGGCAATCGCCGGAACGATCAGCGGGATGAAGCTGTCGAGAATACCTAAATTCTTACTGAGTTCGTAGAACCCGATCAATCCGAGTTGTCCCGGAATCATCATCATGACGAGCATGAAGACGAACAGGACGTTTTTTCCTTTGAACTGATAAAAAGCAAATCCGAACGCTGTCATCGCTGAGAAGTAACCCGACAAGACAGTGACGAGGACGGCGATGATCAGACTGTTCTTGAAGCCGGACCAGATGTTGACGTAGGAGCTTAACGCCGCATAGTTCTCAGCGAGCGAGTTCCCGGGAATCAAGGAGAAACCGGACAGGACTTCTTCGTTCGACCGGGTCGCGTTGATGATCATCA
This sequence comes from Exiguobacterium sp. s102, assembly GCF_018618635.1. NCBI lineage: Bacteria > Bacillati > Bacillota > Bacilli > Caryophanales > Exiguobacterium > Exiguobacterium sp. s102. The sequence continues at coordinate 29,369 of NZ_JACSML010000005.1, read as the reverse complement.
TTAAAAATGGAATGATACAGGCGATGGTCAAGGCAATCAGGCTGACATAGATCAGGCTCTTGCCGAACCAGGCTTTTTTCTGTTTCGGTGGTGCCAACTTCAGCGGACGTTCTGAACGCTCCGGTTGTTCCTCCGTTTGCGGGACGATCCGCCGTGCTTCTGCATTTCGTTCCATCGGTCAGGCTCCTTTCGGTGAACGTTCTTTTCGGAACATCCCTTTGAAGACGATGATTGAAAAGACGAGCGTGATAGCAAACAATCCATAGGCGACGGCAGCAGCGTAGCCATAGTTGTTGTACTTAAAGGCTTGATTGTAGAGATAGAGGACCATCGTGTTCAAGGCACCATCCGGCGCACCGACACCGTCCGTAATCAACATCGGGAGATCAAACAGTTGGAGTCCGCCGATCAGTGACGTGATCATGATGTACAGTAAAATCGGTTTTAACAGCGGCAACGTGATCCGCGAGAAGATTTGCCAGCGTGTCGCACCATCAATCAAGGCCGCTTCGAAATAATCTTTCGAGATGCCGGATACACCGGCCATGACGACGATGAACGAGTGACCAAGCCACATCCAGGTCAGGATGAGTGAAACGGAAATCTGGGCTGTGACCGGTTGTGTCAACCAGTTGATCGGGTCGGAAATGATTCCGACTTTCATCAACATCATGTTGAGTGATCCGTGTTGCCAGTCGAGTAAAATCCCGAACAACAAGGCAACCGAGCTAATCGTGATTAAGTTCGGTAAGTAGAACGTCGCCCGGAAGAAAGCAAGTCCTTTTAACTTGAGTTGTAAGTCTGAGAACAGTAAGGCGAGCATCAACGCTCCACCAATTTGCAGGATGAAGTTCAGTCCCCAAATCTTGATCGTATTGAAGAAGGCTTCAATGAAGTACGTATCTCCGAGCAAACGCGTATAGTTCGCGAGTCCGACGAGTTGTTCGCCTTCTGCGCCTGTATAGTTCGTGAAGCTGTAATAGAACGTCAACGCGACCGGATAGATGCTGAAGATTAAGAAGACGATCCAAAACGGTGCGATGAACAGATAACCATGGCGATCGAGTTTTTTCACAGGTCAAACCCCTTTCTTAAACAAGAAGAGGTAGGGCGAGGTCCGCCCCACCCAGTCTCCTTATTCCGGTACTTTGACGTCCGGATACGCATTTTTGACTTTTTTGTAGAATTCAGCAAGTGCTTCGTCTTTTGATTTTTTGCCTTGGACGTATTCCATGACTGACGCACCGTATAATGTATCGAGCTGTTGGTCGTACTTCGTCACGATACCCGGTGTGATTTGATCCGCTTGATCGAGGAAGAACTCATAGTTGTTCTGTCCGCCGAGGAACTCATCTTTGAAGTCGGTTTTGATTTTGTCGGTAACTGGTGTATACGCAAGGACGTCACCTGTTTCTTTCGCCCAATCCGTCAAGAACTCTTCGTCTTGCGTCATCATTTTGACGAAATCATACGCAAGTTTTTGTTTCTTCGAATCTTTATAGACACCTAACCATGTACCGCCCCAGAAGTATGGGCTCGGTCCGCTTGTGACTGCCCAGTCACCGGCTGATTTCTTCGCATTTTCTTTTAAGACACTGTGTAAGCCCCATGTTGGAAGGACGTACGAGAAGATTTCTGTTTCGGTTTCTTTACCGTTTTCTTTGACTTTGACCGGCTTATCCATCCCGGCGAACCATGATGGTGACCACTCTGGCGCAAGTGCTGTGTATTGTTTTGTCCGTAATTCTTTTGCGTAATCCATGTAGTTCTTCTTGTCTTCTGTCAAGACGAGCTCTTGCTTATCGTTGACCCAGGCCTGCGGATCATTACCTTGTGCGAACCAACGGATTGAACCTTCATCCGGGAACATTTTGTAGCCTTTGCCTTTCATTTTCTCAGCGACATCGAAGACGCCGTCCATCGAGTTCATCATCGCACCGATTTCTTTTGGATCATCTGTGCCGAGGACCTTTTTGGCGATGCTGCGTTTGTAATAGATACCACCCGGTGTTGTTTGCCATGACAGCGCACGGACGTTACCGTCTTTGTCTTTCCCCATGTCATAGACGTACGGAATGTAGTCATCTTTGACTTCGTCTGCGTTAAACGGTTTTTCAGATAGGTTCGCCCAGTAACCGGCGTCGACCCATTGTTTCAAGAAGGCGATCTCACCTGTGAAGATATCCGGTGCACCGACGCCGCTCTCAAGTGCCGGTTTTAATTTCGTTGGGTAATCCGCGATCGGAACGATCGTCAATTCGACTTTGACATCATTGTTCTCTTCGAACTTTTTGATTGGTTCTTTTAACTCATCCGTGAACGACCAGATTTTTAGAACTTCTTTCCCGCCGCTCGTTTTTTCTTCGCTGCTACCTGAACATCCAGCAAGGACGCTTGCTGTTAACGCACCGACTGTTAAAACGCTCACTAATTGCTTCTTCATCTCATCTCATCCTTTTGTTAAGTATTCCGCTTATAAGTAAGCGGTTTCAATTCATTATTCAAAAATATCGAAAGCGCTTTCGAAAAAGCTTTAAAGAAAATTCCCGAAAGCCCTTTCGGAAAAAATGATAAAAAATGATTTCGAAATCGCTCTCGCTTTTCCTCACTGACAACGAGCGAGAGCGATTCCGAAACAACCATTGTGTTATTCAGGTACTGAACCTGTCGATTGACGAACCATTAAGTTGACCGGTATGACGTCACGTGTCGTGACCCGTTTTTTGTTGACGATTTGTTCAATCAAGACTGATGCTGCATGCTGACCAATCGTTTCCGTATCTTGCCGGACCGTCGTCAGCTTTGGTGTAATGTACTGCGCCATGTAGATATCATCGTACCCAACGACTGAGATATCTTCTGGAATCCGTAACCCGGCTTCATGAATCGCCTCAATCGCCCCGATCGCCATTTCATCCCCGGCAACGAAGACCGCTGTCGGTCGTTCAGGTAGTGCCAGCAACTCGTTCATCGCCCGCTTACCCTCTTCCCCGGAAAAGAATCCGCCGTTGACGAGATAACCGCCCGGAATCGGCAAATCAAGTTGTTCCATCGCTTGCTTGTAGCCTTCAATCCGCGCTCTTCCGGCATCTGTCGACGTATCCCCCGCAATGTGGGCAATCAACCGATGACCGAGTTCGTGCAAATGATTGACGGCGAGTGTGCCACCGGTGATGTTATCCGAATAGACGACACTACAATCGGCACTGTCCATGTCGACAACGACGATCGGAATCGTACTTTGAATCAACTCCTGGACGTGCTGATCCATCTGATCGGAACAGATGACGACGATGCCGTCGACTGCCCGGTGTCGGAAATGCTCGAGGTAACTCATATCGCGATTGCGTAAGTTCCGCGATGCGAAGATGAGATCATACCCTTGTTGTTCTGTTGCTTTTCGGAAACTCTCAATGATCGCGTTGAAGAACGGGTGCATCATTCCGACGCCATGTGCTTCCGAGAACATGACACCGATCGTCCACGAACGTTTCGTCGAGAGCGACTGGGCGTGCGCGTTCGGTAAGTATCCCATCTCGGCTGCTGCCTGGACGATTTTTGCTTTCGTCTTTTCGCTGACATCCGAATAATTATTTAAGGCTTTTGAGACCGTCGTAATCGAAAAACCGGTCATCTTCGCTAAATCATAAATTGTTCCCATGCTACTCACTCCATTTCACCGAAAGCGCTTTCGATAAATTTAGTATACGAACTCTCTTTGGAAGTTGCAACCTATTTTTTTATAAATGTCAGAAAAAATGAAAGCGTTATCATTTATACCGAATTCAATGCAGAAAGAGTTCGATTTTTCTTTTAATGAGAACAAATGTTTGGTATACTTAAAAAAACACACTTCGCCTTTTTAAAGAGAGGAGCTTTCCCATGCCCATTAATCCGTATCTTGTCTTTAACGGCAACACGCGTGAGGCACTGACGTTCTATGCGCACGTTTTCGGTCAAGAACTACCGGAGATCATGGAGTTCGGACCCGGTCCCGGTCCTGACGGTCAGCCTTTTCCAGAAGAGATGCAGTCACTCGTCATGCATGCTCAATTGATTGTTCACGGCACCCGCTTAATGTTCTCAGACGCGATGCCGCATGATCCGGTCACGATCGGTCAGAACGTTACCTTGGCGCTCCACTTATCTGACGTGGATGTTCTACAGAAGACATTTGATCAACTCGCAAAAGACGGCAACGTCATCATGCCAATCCAAAAAACGTTTTGGAGTGAAGCGTACGGAATTGTCGAAGATACGTTTGGTGTGCAGTGGCAAGTCAATCATGTAGAGAGTGAAGTAGCGGTGTAACCTCACATTTTATATTTACTAAAAGGCGATTCCGTGACTTGGAATCGCCTTTTAGTTAGCTCTCGCTTAAAGAAGTCGAACGCACAGTTGACTGAATCAACTGCTTTAACCAGACTTGTCTTTCCTCTACTGAAAAATCTTCATTTCCGAATACCTCTACTCTGAACGGAAGCATTTCTAATAACTGACGCTCCAGTACTTGCCGCGCCTGTAAGATTGCAATCGTCCCTTCCACTCCTGATAACGAGCGATTCACACCATATGCTTGCTCAATGTAATAGGATACAAATCCGTCCGCCCATTCTGTCGGACGCTCTTTTAACGCTTTTCGGAAGCTTCGTTCTACATCCGGTTGATTGACATAGACGAGAACTGGTTGCAATGGCGCGATAATCGTCGCTAAGCGTTCAATATACGTTCGCAACGTCGCTTCCGGTTGATCGTATTTGATGAGCCCCATCGTCAATGGATTTTGCAAGAAGCAGCATTTAAAAACATACGTCATATCCGTCGTTAACGCTTGAGCGACAAATTCTTCCCACTTCTTAAATATCAATGACTGATGTAACTCAAAACGTAGTTATTACACACCCCTAATAAATTGCAAAAAATCGATTGGATTTTTTAACAAACGATCTATTTTATTTTAAGTAGACCTCTACTATAATATTTCCAGTAACAGAAATAGCACCACCAACGATGGCACCTACTAAACCAATGATTAAGGGATACCAGAATGTTTTTTTAAACTCTTTTTTTTCTTTTACCTTTTGTTTTTCAGCCTGTATTTCCCTATCTCTTTCTTCCGTTAAAATCTCATAATTAAGAGAGCTCAACATAGCTGCCTTTAAACCCTCATATGATCTAAATACGTCTTTTCTTAAATATTCTTTTTCTCCATCACTCAGCTTAAAACTACTCGAAAGGTCCTGTCGGCTGGCAGAATTCTCATTTTTGCCTCTTGTAGCTGGAGTTTTTAGGTAATGAAACATTAATGTAACAAAAGTAGTACCAATAACAATGTCAATAGGATTATTAGATGGATTATTGACAGCAATTAAAGATAGACCCAAAAACTGGGGATCTAGTGTTGTTGAAATATGCCCCATTCCTTCAGAAACCTGTGAAACTTTTGAATAATATGTACCAGCAATTCTTCTTGAGACCCATACAGATTCTTCTGTATAAATACACACAGTCTCATTCGCTGGTATTCTTATCTTATCGTCTACTATTGCTGAATTATTATCTGAAATTCTCCAAGCATACTTACTAGCTGTTAAGTTTATTGAGCTCCCCTTAACATTTTCAAGTTTTAGTGGAAAAATCATTATATTTTCTCCATCTATCAACTCTTTGCGAATATCAACATCACTCAATACCACTTTCTCACTTCTCCTTCCAGATTTTTATACCTTTATTTACCATATCATAAAGAAATACACTAAAGGAAGCGCTTTCTTATAATACATCTATAAATCATTATAAAGCTTGTAATAAACACTTAAATCTAGTTTATAATCGATATACATAGAAGAGAGAATTTACTACTATAGTTTTTGGTTTCCTTGAGATAATATCTAACTTTCTCTTTGACAACTTGCCGAATAAAAGTAATGGAAATTGATGTTATAGATAAATTTTAAATATTTAGCATTTAGCAAGTAAACCGTCCAAAATTAATAGTTTTTTTTAATAAAATTTTATAACGTAGTCGAAATACAATATCAAATACTTCAGTAGAGACGTCGTGTCTTACAATCATTTTGTTCTTTTTTTGAACTAATAATAACCGACCGCATCAATTCTCTTTTTATCCATTTTCTATTGTTTTTTTAGATCGAATAATAATAGTCACTAAAATATTTTTCGCCATAAGTTTAAGTATAGAACTGAAATTCAACTTAAAAATGGTTCTGCCTCGTCATGGTAAAAGACTCGTCTTGAACAGATCGGGTGAATGGCGGTATCGCATCGGTGATTATCGTCTGATTGCTGACATCCAGGACGAAAAAATCGTGATATTGATTCTTGAGATCGGGCATCGTCGGGACATTTATAAGTGATGAACTAGATAAAAGAATAATTTCTTTATTACATAACCCTTTAGACAAATTTTACAAAGATAATATCAGTAATTTGATGTAAAATATTTGTATAAATACCTATATACCTAAGGAGGAATACAAAAATGAAGTCTAAAGGTGCTATGACGGAAGAAGACATTAAAAATAAATATATTACGCCTGCTGTTGTTGGAGCTGGTTGGGATATGCAAACTCAAATCTATTTTGAACATTATTTTACGGATGGACGTGTAATCGTTCGTGGAAACTTGACGGCAAGAGCGGAAGGTAAACGTGCTGATTATTTATTGATGCATAAAAGTAATTATCCCTTAGCGATTATCGAAGCTAAAGATAATAACCATCCTGTAGGTGGGGGTATGCAACAAGCAATCGACTACGCAGAAATTCTAGATATCCCTTATGCCTATAGTTCGAATGGTGATGCCTTTGTTGAACATAATCGTTTAACTGGCGAAGAACGAACGATTGCCTTGTCTGAATTTCCTTCTCATGATGCACTTTGGTCGCGTTACCAACAGGATGCAGGTTTGAGTACTGAACAAAAAGAGCTTATCGACGAGCCTTACTACTTTCAACTTGGTGACAAAACACCTAGGTACTATCAACGGGTTGCAATCAATCGTACGTTAGACGCAGTCGCTCAAGGAAAAAATCGTATCATGCTAGTTATGGCAACAGGAACTGGTAAAACGTACACTGCTTTTCAAATTATTTATCGCCTTTGGAAAGCTGGTATCAAGAAACGTATTCTATTTTTAGCCGATCGGAACATTTTAGTCGATCAGACAATGATCAATGATTTTAAACCTTTTGAAAAGGTGATGACGAAGGTAGAAAACAGAGTTCTTGACAGTTCTTATGAAGTCTACACAGCACTTTATCAACAATTAGCTGGGGAGGACGGAACTGAACCCTTCCGACAATTCCAGCCTGACTTTTTTGATTTAGTGATCATTGATGAGGCTCATCGCGGATCTGCAAAGGAAGAGAGTCGCTGGCGTAAAGTTCTAGACTACTTTAATGGTACAGATACGACACATATCGGCTTGACTGCCACACCAAAAGAAACAAAAGATACGTCAAATACAACGTACTTTGGCGAACCACTCTATACCTATAGTTTAAAACAAGGAATTGATGATGGATTCCTTGCCCCTTATAAAGTTATTCGAGTTGGATTAGACCGAGATTTAGAGGGTTATCGTCCTGAAAAAGGAAAAGTCGATATGTTTGGGAATGAAATTGAGGATCGCGAATACAACAGTACTGATTTTGATCGTAATTTGATTATTGATGGTCGAACCGAAGAAGTCGCTAAACGTATTACAGAATTTCTAAAAAAGCATGACCGCTATATGAAAACAATTGTGTTCTGTGCAAACATTGATCACGCAGAACGGATGCGCAGCGCGTTAGTCAATCTTAATGCTGATTTAGTACGAGAGAACTCAAAGTACATCATGCGTATCACAGGTGATACACCAGAAGGAAAAGCACAGCTCGACAACTTCATTGATCGTTCGAGCCAATATCCGACTATTGTCACGACATCGAAATTGCTGACTACAGGAGTCGATGCGAAAACATGCCGCCTTATCGTACTCGATTCAAATATCAACTCGATGACTGAATTTAAGCAAATTATTGGTCGAGGGACCCGTCTGGATCCTGAGTTTGGAAAAGAATACTTTACTATCATGGACTTCCGTAATGTCAGTCGCTTATTTGCCGATCCAGCGTTCGATGGCGATCCTGTTGTCGTTTACGAGGTACCTACAGATAGTGAGCTACCAGACGAAACCAATGAACCGGAAGGAACATCAGAAACGGACACGACTACCTTTAAGCTCCCGGGCGAACAAAGTGATGAGGACGATTATCATACAGCACCTAAAAAATACCGAGTCAACGATGTCGATGTCCGAATTGCTAATGAACGTGTCTATTATTATGATGTTGGTGGAAAACTGATCACCGAGAATTTAATTGATTATACGAAACGTAATATTCGTAATGAATATGCTACATTGGAAGAGTTTTTACGGAAATGGAAAAGTGCTGAACAAAAGCAATCTTTGCTTGATGAACTAAAAAGACATGGTGTCTTGTTAGAAGCTTTGTTTGATCACGAACCGCACTTGAAGGGACTCGACGAGTTTGACTTAATTTGTCACCTTGCATATGATCAAAAACCACTGACAAAAGCTGAACGTGCTAACAACGTTAAAAAACGTGGCTATATCTATCAGTATCAAGATGTCGCACGCGAAATTCTCGAATTATTATTAGAAAAGTATCAAAAAGAGGGAGTCCAAGAGATTGATGGTACGAACGTTTTAGAGCTTCCTGAGTTTCAGCGCTTCGGTAGTTCACTCAAGATCGTCAAAGCCTTTGGTGGAAAGAAAGAGTATTTAAGTGCATTAAAACAATTAAAAGATGAAATTTATATTTCCTAGGAGTTGTAATTCATGTCAATCACATCGTTTGTAAAGAATATGCAAAACATCATGCGTAACGACGCCGGAATTTCTGGTGACGCACAACGTCTCGAACAAATCGTCTGGATTTTGTTCCTTAAAGTCTATGCGGCGAAGGAGGAACAATGGGAGTTGCATGACGATCACTATACTTCCATCATTCCAGAAGAATGCCGTTGGGAAAATTGGGCTGTCGATAAAAAAGACGGTAAATCTTTAACTGGAGAAGGTCTTCTCGATTTTGTGAACGGTACTCTTTTCCCTACTCTTAAAACGCTTCCGGTAGACGAATTGACACCGGTAAGTAAATCCATCGTCAAATTTGCTTTTGAAGATGCGAATAACTATATGAAAAATGGAGTACTTTTACGCCAAGTTGTGAATGTCATTGATGAGATTGATTTTACTGACTATAAAGAACGCCATGCTTTCAATGAAATTTATGAGCAAATTTTAAAGGATCTTCAAGCACAGCGCGCATCGGGAGAGTTCTATTCTCCCCGTGCGACGACCGACTTCATGGTACAAGTCACAAATCCAAAGCTAGGCGAGCGTGTCGCAGACTTTGCTTGTGGGACAGGTGGCTTCTTAACTTCATCGTTAAACCACTTAATTCAACAAGTCACAACAAATGAAGAACGAGAGCTCTACAATGCTTCAGTTTTTGGTATTGAAAAAAAAGCGTTTCCTTATTTACTCGCAATTACGAATTTATTGCTTCATGACATTGATAATCCAATAATTGTACATGGGAATTCTTTAGAGAAAAATGTACGTGATTACTCCGAACGTGAAAAATTTGAAGTGATTTTGATGAATCCTCCTTATGGTGGTTCCGAAATTGATGGAATAAAAATGAATTTCCCTCTCGAATTACGGAGTAGCGAAACAGCTGACTTATTTATGTCTGTCATTATGTATCGCTTAAAAAAGGATGGTCGTGCTGGCGTCATTTTACCAGACGGTTTCTTATTTGGGGAAGATGGGTCGAAACTTGCGATCAAAGAAAAATTGATTAAAGAGTTTAATTTGCATACGATTATCCGGTTACCACATAGCGTATTCGCACCGTATACATCGATCCACACAAACATGTTGTTCTTCGATAAAACAAAACCGACAGAAGATGTTTGGTTTTACCGGTTAGACATGCCCGAAGGGTATAAAAACTTCTCGAAAACACGCCCAATCAAGTTAGAACATTTTGAACCTGCCTTAGAGTGGTGGAATAATCGTGTAGAAATCATTGATGGAAAAAACGAAAAAGCACGTAAGTTTACAGCGGAAGAAATTATCGCCCGGAATTATAATCTTGATTTATGTAAGTTTCCTCAAGACGAAGAAGTTATTTTAGAGCCTCGAGAACTGATGGAAAATTATATAGCAGAACGCTCGCGTCTAAATCATGAAATTGATAGCATTTTAAATGAAATTCAATCTATGTTAGGTGAAACAAAATGAATGCACAAAAATTAAAAAAATCTATTTTAAAGTACGCTTTTGAAGGGAATTTAGTTACTCAAATCCAAGACAGTGAGTCTTCGATAGACCTTCTTAATATTATCAATCAAGAAAAAAATGCATTGATACAACAAAAAAAACTAAAAGCTGAACAGTTAGATTTAACTGTTCTTGAAAAAGAAATACCCTATGATATTCCTGAGAAGTGGACATGGGTCAAATTAGGAGCCATAACCGAAAAAATTCATTATGGGTATACAGCTTCTTCCAATCCAAACAGTGGTGAATCAAAATTACTCAGAATTACTGACATACAAAATAATACCGTTGAATGGGAAGACGTACCTTATTGTGAAATATCTGAGAACAATATTTCAAAGTTTTGCTTAATTGAAGGGGACATTCTTATTGCTCGTACTGGTGGAACAATAGGTAAAAGCTATTTAATATCTGAAATACCTTTAGAAATACCTGCGGTATTCGCATCTTACCTAATCAGAGTCCAATCTAGCTCAAGTCTGTACAAAGAGTATATTTCTTATTATTTGCAGAGTGAATTGTACTGGGAGCAATTAAGAAACATGTCAGCAGGAACAGGACAGCCAAATGTAAATGCTCAAAATTTAAAAAAATTGCTATTACCTTTTCCTCCTTTAAATGAACAAATAAAAATTGTGAATAAAATCAAAGAATTATTTTCAAAAGTTGAATTCTATGATAGTTACTTTGTAGAGTTAGATACTTTAAACAAGCACTTCCCTAAAAAATTAGAAAAATCAATTCTCCAATACGCAATACAAGGCAAACTAGTCGAGCAAGATATTTCAGAGAAACCCGCTTCAGAATTATTGAAACAAATTTCAGAACAGAAGGAACAAATGGTTAAAGAAAAAGTCATTAAGAAAGAAAAACCGATGCCTCCTATAACTGAAGAAGAAATCCCTTTCGATATACCAGAAACGTGGCAATGGGTGAGATTAGGTGAAATCTGTGTCACTAACATCGGTGTCACTTACAAACCCGGATCTATAACTACAAAAGAGGATCTTAATTCAATACCTGTTTTAAGATCTTCGAATATCCAAAACAGTTTGATAGATTTAAAGGATTTAGTTTATGTGAATAGCAAAATTCGTAATAATCAATTCCTTCATCCAGGTGATATTTTGATGTGCGTTAGAAATGGGAGTCCGAAATTAGTTGGGAAAACAGCTATCGTAAATTGTTCTGGAATGGCGTTTGGAGCATTTATGTCTAAAGTTTCTTCTCCAATTAACGATTATCTTCAAATATTCTTTCAATCTAATATTTTTAAGGATCAACTTGTCAGTTCAAAAACCACTACAATCAATCAAATTACACAATCTGTTTTAAAAAATATACTAGTACCTATTCCTCCTTTAGAAGAGCAAAAGCGAATTATTTTTGCCACTAATAACATTTTAAACAAATTTAAAGAGAAGTCCCAAAGAGTTTTTTAAACGACCGTTAAACAGACATGTTCGCTATTTATTAACAAGATAATTAATATTGTCTTAATACAGCGTTTTTAATTTTTTAGTTCACTTGTATACTAACTCATCTTTTAATCAATGTTTGATAACTTCAGTTAATTACAAGAAAACATACAAAAATGAACAAGTATAAATCTTTTGAACTGTTATCGGTCAATAGACAGAAAAATCGCAACACTTTTAAACGGCTTGGTCCTTACATTCTAGCGGGATCAAGTCGTTTAATCGTTCTTAATGTTATTAGCAGTAGTTTTATGTTCAAACATATTCTTTTTCACCTTTACTGTAACAAAATCTTTTTTTGGTATCTTATATTTTCTATATTCACTATATTTTCCTATATATACATTTTGCCAATCATCATGAAATGCTCAGGTTTCAAGTTTCCTTAGTTATTTTTTGCTATCATCTCGAATTTTAAAGATATTAATGCTGCCTGAGTGATGAATCGAAATTTATTCTTTATTTACCTTCTTTGAGAGCTTGAAAAGAGTTACAACTTCTATATCATGTAAAAGTTATCTTATTATTTCATACACAATTATTAATATTTTACTAACGAATATTTTTCGAATAGAGGAGAGCCACTCTTAAGCTAGCTAGCTTTATTATCTCAATAAACTTAATCGATAAACTACAGCACTTCTTAAAATTTATTTTTCATTCCAAAATAAAGATTAAGTCTCAAAGACAAAATTTCATGTAAAAATTGATTTAATTCATTTATGTATCTTTCTACTATTTTTATAGTCAGCGTCTTACCATCAAATGTAAATGGCTTCCCCATCTTCGGAAACGGCATTTTCTTCAATAATCTTTCTACTTTCACTGCATCGAACGGTCCCTTTAACTCCGCCGTTTGCGCATCCTTCAACTCTCGATACTTTTCCGCATGTAAATACTCATAAAAGAACGGTGCAACTTCCGCTGCAGTGATTGGCTCCATCCAACGCTCTTCTCCCCGGTCAAGCATCGCTAACAGAACAACCATCTTATAACTCCGATTCATAATCGTCTTTTCGACCTGCTCGATCAATTCGCGATTTGCATCGTATGCCTCGATTTCTTCGTGTGATAACTGCCTATGCTCCTTCAAGAACCCAACGTAAGAACCCCATTCCTGTTTATAGCCTTGCGGAACTGCCGCATATTCTCCGATTTCAACATAGGATGGTCGACGACCGAGTTCGTATTTGATTTGCTCGTATTGCTCAATCAATCGTAACTTCCGCTGACTTGGTTGCCGGAGTCGATGAATCAATTCCAGTGCCCGCGTATCGAACTCAATCACACAGCCGGGTGGTGGCGTAATCGGCTCTATTTCGCCTCGCTTGAATGATTCTTTCATCTTCCCGAGCAGCTTCAGCTTCGTCTCGACGTTACGATAGTTCCCAATCAAATCGATGATGACGCAATGCGATTTATCTTGCGCTAAACGTAAGCCGCGTCCGATTTGTTGCGTATAGATGGCGACGGATTCAGTCGGTCGACAGAACAAGAGTGTATCGACTTTCGGAATATCGACACCTTCATTAAATAAATCGACGGTAAAGAGAACGTCAATCTCGCCTTGCTCGAATGCTCGCATATACTTTGCACGATTCGTCGTCTGCCCGGTCAATGCAAATGCCGTCGTTCCTTTTTCCCGGAATACTTGCGCCAGATATTCTGCCTGCTTGATCGACGAACAAAAGCCGATTGTCTTCGTTTGCCGACATTTCTCCCATGAATGATAGATATTATCCGCGACCTCTCGATCAAGTTGTCGATGCTCGAGCTGCGACGCATCATACGTCCGACCGATTCGTCGAATCTGGGAATAGTCGATCGTGTCATGAATACCGTAATAATGAAACGGCGTCAAAAAGCCTTCAGCAATCGCTGCCGTGAAATGCATCTGGAACGCAACGTTATGGTGACAGATCGCATAGACATCCGCACCGTCCATCCGGTCTGGTGTCGCCGTCAGACCAAGAAGGAAACGGGGCGTGAAATGATCGATGACCTTCCGATAACTCGTCGCTGCCGCGTGATGGAACTCGTCGACAATGATGAGATCAAACTGGTCCGTTGCAAAGCGATCCAAGTGACGTTTTTGCGCCAGCGTCTGGACGGAAGCGAAGACGATCTCCGTCGTCTCCGTGACGGTCCGGTCACTGCCGATATAAAAGCCGGTCTGCCACGCCGGATTGACTTTTTTAAACGAACGCTCCGCTTGCAGTAACAGTTCTTTTTGATGCGCCAGGAATAGGACTCGTGTAAAGTCTCCCGCAAAGAACGCACTGAGGTAGGTCTTCCCTAATCCAGTCGCAAGCACTGCCAACGCCCGTGTCCGTCCTTCTTCCATCGTTTCCCGTAACGCTTGCAGCGCTTCTTCCTGCACCCGGTGTGGCAAGATTTCTGGTGCAACGACGACCGTTCTTTCGTCATACTCGACTTCTGGTTCCGCGACATATTGACGTGCCGCGTACTCTTGACAATAGGTTTCTAAGACAACCGGATTCAGTTCTTCTGCCGATTCACTGAGATAAAGATCCATGAAGGCATCAATCGCATCATCAAGGATCTGTGGAGCGACAGCTTGCGGTAGATGAACGTTCCATTCGATACCGGACCGAAGCGCACTGTTCGAGATGTTCGACGAACCGACGATTGATAAGCCAGTCTCTGCGTTTCGAAACAGATACGCTTTCGGATGGAAAGAGCGTCCGCCTGACCGGTAAAAGCGAACTGACAACCCATCAAGCGCAAGCAATTGCGCCAATGCTTCTGGATCGGTGATGTGTAGATAGTCGCCAATCAACAGCCGAATCTCGGCTCCTCGTTGCAAGGCACGACGAAACGCTGGGACGAGTAAGGCGACGCCTGACTTCTGGGCAAAAGCTGCGACGATATAGACTTCCTCCGCCAAATCAATGGCTTCGACGAGTGAGTCATATAAGTGATGCGTCGTCAGCTTCGCTTCCGGGATCAATCTTCGACCTCAATCAGGTAAAGCCGTTCTTCAAAACCGCCGCGCTTTCGCTGTTTCGCCTGTCGGACGGCTTCCAGTTCCTCGACTGTCACGCCGTGCGTCTTCGCTAGTGCCTGAATCAGTTCGAGCAGGTCAGCCAGCTCCTCGACTGCATCTGCGTCCGTCACCGCAGCTTCATATTCCGCGACTTCCTCATGGAGCTTTCGTTTTGCTTCCGCTAAAAACTCTTCCGGCTCAAGCGTACGGAACGTCGCCTGCTTTCCGGTTTTCGCAATGATGGTTGGAATTTCGTCTCGGACTAACTTATGATAAAGAGGCATTTTGCTTCACTCCTTGTATGTAATAGTAACGTTGTCACAACTATCCTACAGTTAGACGTAAATCGCACGCCATATCCCTATTCACCACCCAAAATCATAGGAGGTTCTTTTCATGAACGCATTCAAAAAAATCAACACAGACCAGGCACCTGCTGCCATCGGTCCCTATTCGCAAGGTTTCATCGCCAATGGTACGTTCTATGCCTCCGGTCAGATTCCGATTGACCCGGCAACCGGTGAACTCGTTGCCGGCGGGATTGCCGAACAGACGGAACAGGTCATGAAAAACGTCGATGCAATCTTAAAAGAAGCCGGCCTGACACCGGACCGTGTCGTCAAGACGACGTGTTACTTAACGAGCATGGAGCACTTTGCGGCCTTCAATGAAGTTTATGCCGCGTACTTCGAACCGCATCACCATTTCCCGGCCCGTTCATGTATCGCTGTCAAAGAGTTGCCGAAGGGTGCTTTGGTCGAAGTCGAGATTTTAGGATTAGTCTAATGCATTGCAACACGTCACTGTTGGTGGCGTGTTTTCATTTTCGTAATTCCCAGCGCCCTGTCCCTTTGCCTGTCTCACTGTAGAACAAATCCTTCGTTCCTTCATATAACTCACACTCACTCGCATGAAAATAGATTAATTTTCGGATGCGGGCATCGAGTCCGGCTTCCGTCGAAAAACGTGACACATCTAAATCGTTTCGCTCTCGTACACGCTGGTAAAGCTCTGTCAACTCCAGTTGGCGTTCTGTCTTCAAGATTTCGATGATGGCTTTTAATAATGCTTCACTGCTTTCAGTCATCAGGGTCTCCTCCACTCATTCAGTTATCTGCTTTTTCATCCGTCTTTTTGCTTCCCGTGACATCGCGACGACCACCGCAATCAACTGCGGGATGAGCATCAACAAACTGACAAACAGAATCAGTTGTTCGGCTGTCAGCGGTTTAAAATACCCGTCCCAGCCGAAACCTTTCCTCTGTCCCGCAAAATAAACCGAGACGAAATAAGACACGAGATTGCCGACAACTACAAACAACAGATGACTAAAACGGTGTCCGACATAGGCGAGTGCCGTAAACACGACAAGTAACAACAAATAACCAAGTAATGTTCCCGTTTTGAAATCTTCCAATAATGCAAAATAAACGAACGGAACCGTGTAACCGATTAGGACAATCAGTCCGATCAGCCCTTTTTTCATCTCGTTTCCTCCCCTCTTTCTGTACATTGTCCATAGAGCCAGTCCCGCAGCACTTCCCACTCTTCTGGAAAGGCATTGCTGCCGTGAGATACCCGGTCTCCACCTGGACCACTCCAACTGATTTCCCAGTCCGTCCCGTCGAGAATCAGCCATTCCGTCTCATAAATCGGTTTCCAGTCGGTTACCTTTGCTTGCGTCAACCGTTGTTCAAGCACCGCTTGTTGCTTTGACGAGAGCCGCTGGATTTTAGGTTCTTCCCGCCCGTCCTCTTCGTATCACAATTTCCCGGTTTCCCCATTCCAGAAGAACGTTTGCCCTTGCCCCATCCCGGACTCCCGATAGCGAAATTGATTTATCTGTTTTTGGTTCATATCCAGCTCTCCTTGCTGTACTTTCCCTGGTATTCCCATTGTAATTCATTTTCCGTTTTCTACCTATCACAAAAAATAAACAGGTACCCTTTGTCGTATATTTCTAATACGATAAAAGAATACTTTTTTTGAAGGAGGTCTTTCCCATGACCAATCAACACCTCTTCTTATTCGGCGGTGGTCCACCGTTTACGGAAGGACTCGCCCGTCGTTTCGCGAGTGTTTGCGCATCGGCCGGTCCCATCGCTTTACTGTACGTCCCGCGCGAAGGTACGTCATGGATGTCCTACGCCCCCGTCTTGACCGGTCCGCTCGAAGCGCACGGGAAGACGGACTTTTTCCACTTCCCGCTCTCCGGGCATCCGACCTTGTCTCAGCTTGCGACGCTGAAACAAAGCGCCGGGATCATCATCTCGGGTGGGGAAACGGAATGTTATCAGGACTACATCCTCAATACACCGATCGGCGCCGTCATCCAAGAACGGTACCGCTCCGGTGTCCCGGTCGCCGGTTTTTCTGCCGGGGCATTACTCGCACCGGATGAGTGCCGGATTCCGGCAATCGATCAACGGGACGGTCGGGACTTAGTCCTTGAGGGGCTCGGCCTCTTACCGGACGCCGTCCTCTCCGTGCATTACGATACCTGGGATGAAGCCGCGAATTTACACCAGGCATTCACTACAACCGGAAGCCTATACGCTTACGGTTTACCGGAACGGACAGGGATTTACCTTAACAACAATCAACTCGTACGACAGGAAGGCCCCCTGCCTGTCGTGCTCAAGCGAACGGAGGAACACACATGCCGACCATCGTCACCGCCGTCAAAGGCATCATCCGGCAAGATCACCGAATCCTGATCGTCCAGCGTGCCGCTGCCGACTCGGGTGGCGGGACCTGGGAATGTCCGGGCGGGAAGATTGATTTCGGGGAGCAACCGGAAGCGAGTCTGATCCGTGAAATCCGAGAGGAAACGGGACTCTCAGTCACGGTCGACCGGATTGCGTATGCCTCCAGTTTCCTGACCCACTCCGACCGCCAAGTCATCTTACTCGTCTATTTCTGTACGGCGGAAACCAATGCTGTCAGCTTATCGGACGAACACGACGCCTATCTTTGGGCTGACGAAGCAATGATTCGGAAACAGATTGCGCCGAACATCTTAACGGACTTTGAGCGGTATCAGATATTTCCTCAGCTCATCTCGACTTGAAAACACGTCACGTGAAGTGGCGTGTTTTTTTGTTGTCCTGCCCACCAGGACAGATCGTCTTTTTCCTGAAATGCAACTTCCTTGATGCATCTCGTCACGAGGTTGACGTCGTCATTCCTTAAGTAAATTTACATATTTGTTTAATTGCACCCAAATATATATTAAGATTGTTATATATTGAAAATCAGCTTAGCGCCAGCTTCAGGGATGTTGAGAAAACAGACGGGTGTGCTTAAGTGAAAGGAGTGCGGCATGAAAAAACGAATGTACCTTGCATTACCGCTAGCGGCCCTGTTACTGACGGGATGTGTGAGCGACGAGGAGACGGTTTCTTCGACAGACACGAAGACGGAGGAACGTGCTCCAAAAGAAGAGACGCCGCAGACGAGCGACGTCAAAGAACCGACAGCGGACATCGTTAAAGAAGACGCGAAACAGGAGACGCCTCCTGCAGAGCCGGTTGCTAAAGAGACGACCGAAAAAAAATCAGATACGACAACGGATCAAAAAGAAACAGAAGACAAGCCCTCGGTCACGGCGTCCAGCAATGATCCGTTCACCGGATACAAACAGATTCAAGTCGATGGCGGCGACCAGTCCGGAGACCGTCAGGCGAACGTCGTCGTCGATATCGGGTTCGGGGACCGTGAATACTGGGCATTTACGAACAAGCATGGACAACTCGTCAAAGTCATCGCCAAAAAGATCACCTTACAAAATGATAAAACGGAAGACGTGACGTCAGCCGGTCGCTACTATCATGATGAAGCGAAGGTTCCGGGTGTCGAACACCGTGATCTTGATGAAGGACATGTCATCGCCGATTCGCTTGGCGGTGTCTCGAACGCCTACAACATCACGCCGCAGGACAGCACGCTCAATCGCCACGGCGATCAAGCGTACATGGAAGATACTATCCGTAAAGCCGGTGGTGCGACGAATTTCGAAGCGATCATCCGCTATGAAACGACGAAAACGCAAATTCCTTCGAGTTATCAGTACACGTACACAATCAAAGGCAACGTCATCGTCGACAAGTTCGATAACGTCAACCCGGATGGTGTCAACGCGTCGCTCGGTCTGACCGAGAGTCCGGAAAGTAAACCGAAGGCTGAACCAAAGGCAGCGCCAAAAGCAACACCAAAAGCTGAACCGAAGGCGAAAACACCTGCCGCTTCGACACCAAGCACGACGCCGGAAACAGGCGGTGACGTCTCAAGCGTCGATGCGAACGGAAACGGACAAGTCACAATCCAGGAAGCGAAGGATGCCGGTTTCAGCATGCCGATCCGGAGTGACCACTGGCTCTATCCGTACATGCGGGACAACGATAACGACGGCATGGTCGGTGAATGACAACACGAAAAGGCAGGCTCCGCGGAGCTGCCTTTTTTTAATTATGTGTCACATCATAACCGACGACTTTGTTGCGCCCCGTCTGTTTTGCCTGATACAGCGCCTGATCGGCTTTTTGGACGACTTCGAACGCCGTCTTGGCTTGATCGGACGATGCGACACCCATCGAAAGCGTGACATGGAAAGCCGGATACGGTTTGAAGATGAAGTGTTGATCGGCGCACGCCGTCCGGATCCGTTCCCCGAGTCGCTCCGCTTCACGGTGCGAGATATCCGGCAGGACGACGACGAATTCCTCGCCGCCATACCGGGTGACGAGTCCCGTTTCCGGACAAAACGTCGTCAACAGATGACTGAGTTGCCGTAAGACGACATCCCCGCCATCATGTCCGTATTCGTCATTGACCGACTTGAAGAAGTCGATATCGACAATCAGGACCGAGAAGGCATACCCGTGTTTGTCATAGTCGGCCAATGTCTCATCTAGTTTCCGCCGATTGGCGAGATTCGTCAGACTGTCCGTCAAGGCAAGCTCCTGCTGGGCTTGGACGAACTGGAAATGTTTCCGTAACTCCTGCAGGAAACGAAACGTCACGTACCCTCCGAGAAGATTGAAGATGATGTAGACGAATGACATCTCGAAAAACCGAATGAACGTATCCGTCAACAAGTACAGGGCCGGTAAGCTGTAGCCGATTCCGATGCTCAGTAGGACAAGGTAGTCTTTAAACGTCTGGGCAGCAAAGCGACGGTAAATACTTGCCGTGACGAGTAAAGCAAGACAAATCAGCGTCGCGAGAATCAAACCTTGGTAGACACCGGGTGGCGTGACGAGAAAACGGGCCCCGATGACGGCGACCGTCGTCAATGCGCCACTGACCCAGCCGCCGTAATAATACGCCGTGACGAGCGCGACGAGTCGTAAATCAATCTTCGCTCCATCGTAGGAGATACTGTTTAAGACGAGCAGTGCCCCGATCACGCTTGCAATCAATCCGACGGCAAGTCGGATCCGGATGGAGGAGTGCGGTGAAATGCGTTTGATGTTGCGCATCGGTAAGAAAGCGAACAGCAGGGACGTAATCAAAAGGGAAAAGTTTAATAGAAACTGGTTGAACTGACTCAACACGCCGATCGACATCCCTTCAAAAAAACAGCTTTTTCTGTCTATATCTTCTTTATCGTCTTACCGGAACCCTTTTTCTAGCCGTTTTGTAGGTTTTCCATTTTCTTAAAGGGGAATAATTATGACAGTCGCATCTGTTAATTCGTAAAAGGGGGAACTACTTGTGGACATGAACGAAGAAAAACGAAAAAGTAAAATGCCTTTCTTCATCGGGCTCGTCATCGTCATCTTTTTAATCGTCGCCGCTGCGTTAATCATCTACGTCACGTCTGAACCGAAAGAGGAAACGCAACAACTCCTCCAACTGACGGTGAGCCAAGTCACGCCGTACTTACCACTTGCCGGCTAACGAGACCTTACTTTTTTTCAACCAAAAGGGCAGACCGATTTTCTTCGGACTGCCCTTTCCTTTTGCCTACATGACATACCGCGCCTCTTTCTTATCGATGATATTGCGGACCCGGTTTTCAGTCACCCCGTACACGAGCGCAAGCTTTCGAATCGATGCTTCGCCCGCCCGGTAGCGCCGCCGGATCTCCCGAATCTGCCACGCCGACAATTCGACATGGTCCGTCAACAGCAGATCGAATTCAGCGAGCAAGGAAGCATAGGCTTGACTCGGCGAAGGCTTGACCGACAGATTATCGATGTGGTCGTTCAACCGGTCATGATCCGCCCGGACGAGACGTTCCTGGCAGGCAGTCGGGTCAAGAAACGCCCGGGCGACGAGTTCACCGACGTAAAACCGTTCACCACGCCCCTGCTGATACAGCGTCACTTTCCGGTAGCCGTCCTGATTGATTCGCGGACGCAGGACGACACCCGTGCGCCGCTGTTTGACGCCGCGGCTCGTCTCGACAATCCGGTCGAGCGAACGGACGTTGCCTGACGTCGAGACCTGATAACTTCCCTCATACCCCTGCACCATCTTCCAATGTTCCATATGAGCAATGACCTCCATTCGGTCCTAAAACGCCAACAGTTCTTACTCCCATTATACAACAAAGCGAACAAACGTTCTAATTTTAATGTTCCTTTTTTGTATGGTAATCTAACAAAAAAAGGAAACGGGGTCTTTTGATGAAATTTGTTTTATTGCTCGGTCCGCAGGCGGTCGGAAAAATGACGATCGGTCAGGAACTGGAACGGTTGACCGGGATGAAGTTGTTTCATAACCACCAGACAATCGATTTGTTGTTGCCCTATTTCGACTTTTCAAAGCCCGCCCATCACAGGCTGAAGGACTTGATCCGCCGGGAGATGTTCAAGGAGATGGCGGTCAGTGATCTCGAAGGTGTCCTCTTCACGTTCCTCTGCCTGTTCGGGGTCGAGGGCGGGGGAATCGAATTCATCGAGGAGACGGTCGCGTTGTTTGAAGAGGCGGGTTCCGACGTCTATATCGTCGAACTCGAAGCATCCGTCGCGACTCGTCTCACGCGGAATACGACGGAAAACCGCCTCACCCATAAGTTTACGAAACGGGATCTCGCCGCTTCCGAAAACGACTTGCTCGAGACGGCAGACGGCTACCGGACGTCCTCCCTGCCAGGAGAACTGCCGTACCCGAACTACTTCCGCCTGGATACGGAAGGACGCTCTGCCGCTGCAAGTGCCGAAGCAATCTGTGCCCGCTTCGGCTGGTCTTACACACCCGTCAGGTAACGTCATGAAAGGGGAATGCCGCTTGAAGTCGCACCGGAACGAATACCACTCTCTGATCCTGACTTTCATCCTCTTGATTGTCAGCATCCTGCTGTTCTTCGGGCTGAACGGACGGACGTTCCCGAATATGAGCCTTTGGGTCCCGATCAGTCTGTATTCGCTCGTCGGCGTCGGCTATGTGATGTCACTCCTGATTGCGCTCCGGTTGAAAAACACTGTCATCAAGACCTTCAGCCTGCTTGCCACTCTGATGCTGTTGCTCCCGCTCGTGATTTGGGTTTATCTCCTGCTGCTCGCGAACGGCATCTCGGAACCTTAAAAAAAGAGGACAAGCCGTTCGCAGTCTGCGACGCGGATTGTCCTCTTTTTCGTTTAGTGCGTCAAGGCTAACGAAAATCCGTCATCCGTTCTCTCAAATCCACTCTTCTCCCAAACGACGGCTTCCCCGCCTCTGCCCGTCACGGACGGTAACAATAATGTCCGTGCCAGATACGCCGTGATGACCCTCAAGGCTTCTTCAACGTAGCCGGCGGCGTCAGACGGATCGATTGCGTCATAGCTGAGTTGCTGACCGGCTAACTGCATCGTCGCAACCTGTTGGTGCTCGTCCCGCAGCTCCAATGTCCAAACACAGCCGTCTGTCGTATCCACCGCTTCGATGTGTAAGCGGGACGTCGTAAAATCAGGATGGCGTCCGTTCATCTTCATTCCTCCCCTGTCACGTCAAACGTTGCCGTTGCGTAAGCTTGCCCATTAATCAAGATGGTCACACGATGCGTCCCCGGATAGTGGACACGTGTCGTCAAGTTACGAAACGATTGCCTCTTCGTGAATGTCTCCCGCTCACGGACGAGCCGTTCACTGATTCGGAAGACCTTCCGACTCGTTTTCCGCTTTTTGAAATAGTCAATCGCATATTCAATCCGCAGGACTTGCGGTTCCGTCGTCGCGAGGCTAAACGTAAATGACAGCTCGCCCCCGATCGGCAGCGACGGTGTCACCGTCAAATCATCGACCGTGACCGTGCCGCGTGTCACGAGACCAAATGCCTTTAGGACGTCAGGGTGTCCTTGTTTCAGCAACGTCCGCGAAGCATGACGTAACACCCAGTCCGTCTGCGGATTGTTTCCGAGCTGATCGAGTCGTTCAATCACAAGTTCCGGGTGCGTCTTCGTGATGTCGTTCAAGTGATTGGCGACACTCTTGCGGACGTAAAGTGAGTCGTCGGTCAGCAACCGGTCGAGCAGCGGCAGGACGGGACGCGGATCGGCAATCAACGCCGGGATGGCCTGTCCCCATGGTAGGCGTGGTCGTGTCCCTTCCGATGCCAGGCGCCGGACATGTTCATCGTCCGACGTGCTCCAGAGCAGTGCCTGTTGTAAGTACCGGTCTTGGTCGCTCAGTAAAAATCGCCGGACAGCGAACTCCGCTGTCGAATACGGCGTCAGCCGTTCGAGTGCCAGCAACGACCGGTCCCAGTCGTCGCCGTAGAGCTCGATATAGTCGGGAAACACGATCCCGGCGAGTCCCGTGAACTCCGGGGCAAGCCGTTCGAGTGTTGTCGCCGCCCCATCAAATTCACGTGGCACATACGATCCAAGCGACGTCGAAATTCGGCGGACCCGTTGTTTGAAGGCGAGTTCCTCCCAGTCGGCTTGTTTGATGTCCTGCTGCAGCCGCGGCGCATCCAGCGCCCGACTCAGGCGGTCGAGCCAGTCGTCTGAAAAAACATCTTTAATCAGTGCCATGCAGCATCCAGTCCTTTCGTCGTTCGGTTTCGAGTAACGTCGCTTTCCGGGCGAGCCCGCCGGCATATCCGCCTAAGTCGCCATTCGCCCGAATGACGCGGTGACACGGGATGACGAGTGCCAGTTGATTGGCACCGTTCGCCCGGGCGACGGCACGAACGGCGAGTGGATTACCGATCCGGATGGCAAGTTCTTGATAGGAAATCGTCTCCCCGGATGGAATTTGCTCCAACTCGGCCCAGACGAGACGCTGGAATGGTGTCCCGTACAGTTTGCGCGGCGTCGCGAACTTGTTCAGCGTCCCGTCGAAATAGTCGGTCAGCTCCTGTCCGATTTGCTCAAAGATGATTGATTCCCCCGGGACGATGACGGCACGTGCCGCGAGACGAAGCCGTTCGATCTCCCGTTCCAGTCCTCGGCGATCGACGAATTCAAGCAAATGAAGGGCTGCGTCGTCCGCAATCGCGAGCATCGGACCGAGTGGCGTATCGAGCCATTTCGCCTGCAAGTAAGTCCCGTCCCAGCGTTTTGGTGTCGCACCCATGATTTTTGCGAAAGCATCCCGAAAGCCGCTGCTCGATTCGTAGCCACCCGCGAGCTGGGCCTCGATGACCGGTTTCCCGGTCCGGATTTCTTTCATCGCCAGTCCCATCCGACGTGAGCGGGCATACTCGACGAACGTCATCCCGAAGCGTTTTTTGAATTGGCGGCGCGCCGTTGACGCATCGAGTCCAAGTTCCCGGAAATCGCCCTCCTTAAATCGTTTTTCCGGTGTCGCTTCGACAGCGGCAACAAGACGGCTGATGATGTCACTCGCACCGGGGTGCGACAAGGGTTTACAGCGGAGACACGGGCGATATGAAGCGAGTAAGGCTTCTTTCGCCGTCTTGTAAAATTCACAATTCTCCCGTTTCGGTTTCCGGGCCGGACAGGACGGACGGCAAAAGATGCCTGTCGTCTTGACGCCGACGAAGAACCGCCCTTCATAGGTCGCATCCCGGCGGACGAGTGCCGCATAATACTCTTCTGTTTGATGGTCCTCCATGCGATCGCCTCCTTCTTTCCTTCAGTATACCGAGTTCTTCCGATGGGATGTCGCCGAAAATCAGGCATCGATGTGTTTGTTTTTGCGACGTGCCTGATCCGGACGCGTGTCCACTTCAAAAAAAATCCGCCTCTTCAGCCACAGATGGCTGAGAAACGGATCGTGCTTTCATTTAACGCTTTGGTTTACGTCGCAGGAGGAGGAACGTCACGAAGGCACTGAGCAATAGACTACTGACAATCCACGGTAAGATACGCGGGACGATACCTGGCTCGACTGCACGATCTTCGACCGGGATGATTTCGCTCGATGTCAATGGATCCTGCAACAGATGTTCAACTGCCACTGCATGCAGTTCTGGTGTCATGAGAGCTATGAAGACGACGAAGACGAGTACTACTACCACGCCGCTGGTTCGTTTCATTGTTCCTCCTCCTTTCCTGATTTTTATTTTCACGATCGTCTTCTAATAAAAATTCGTTTTTTAAAGAATGCCCGAGAGTAGGAATCGAATCTTGAATCCTTCAAAATCATTGAGTCTGCAATCTAATGCGACTGACTTAAACGTCAGTCTTTACAGAGACAAAGGTGACCGACGTTACATCCGCCACCCTCCTCTCGTCTAAAAGAACGCACGCGCTTCAGGCGACTTTTTTGAGTCATCTCCGTCAGACAGCTTATTGTTGTTCGCGACGACCGCGGATTGCAAAAAATCCTAGAAGTGAAGCGGCTGCAATTCCGAACAGTGACCATAAGATACCGGCTGACGATTGAGTTTCAGCGGCTCCGCCAAGACCTGTGTTCGGCATGCTTGCTGGCGTCCCTTGGAATTTATCCGGGAATTGATCGACGATTGCTGTCGCTGTTCCTTCACCGACTCCGTACATATGACCGTAAGCTTCACGGATTGCCGGGTACGTTTTATCGTAGTCTTTTTCATTGTAGCTGTTGAAGGCGAGTAACAATTGATCAACGTGCATCTTCAAGCCTTCTTCCAGGTCTTTTGACTTCAGGCGACCTTCCGTTGCTGCATCAAGGAAGGCCGCTTGTTCGACACGGTATTCGTCGAGCTCTTTGACGGCCATGTCACGTGCGTCTTCATCTTCCGCCCCCGTTGCTTTGACATAGTCGACGAAGTAGCCGATGTGGCTCGACCAGATTTTTTTGAATTCTTTCGCTGCATCACTACCGTAGACCGAGCCGATTGATGCTGTCAGGTCGTCCGTGTTTTCACTGAGTGCACCGGCTGCGGCATCAAAGTCTTTTGCTCCTTCAATCCCTTTTTGCATCGCAAGTATTGCGAGTGCCGCGTGTTCCGAGAAGTTGTGGTTCAGACCGGCACGTAAATCGGCTGCGGGTGTATCGACTTTCGTATTTTCAAATTTATCCGGGTATTGATCGACGATTGCTCCCGATAATCCTTCCCCGACCATGTACATATGCTCGATTGCTTTTCGCAAATTGCTGTACGTGGCGTCATAATCACCTGCAACGTAACTGTCGAACGACGTCAAGAGTTGGGTGACGTGGACTTTTAAGCCACCTTCGAGATCAGCTGCTTTCAATCGCCCTTCCGTTGCTTTATCCAAAAAGGCTGCCTGTTCGACGCGGTACGAATCGAGGTCATCGAGCGCTTTTTGTTTTGCTTCCTCATCTTCTGCCCCTGTTGCTTTCACGTAATCGACGAAGTAACCGATGTGACTTTTCCAAATTTCTTTAAAGGCTTCTCCGCCTTCATCCCCGTAAACTGATCCGACGGCTGCTGAGAGATCATCGGCATTTTGATTCAGTGCACCTGCTGCTTGATCAAAATCATCCGCCCCATCAATCCCTTTTTGCATTGCAACGACTGCGAGGTAGGCATGTTCCGATAAAAGCTGATCGAGTGTCGCCCGGAGGTCGGACGCTGGTGAGGAGACATCGAGAGACATGTTTCCGGAGCTGGCCATCTTGCTGTGATCTTCATGACCATGGGCACTGACGCCGGCTGCCGGAATCAACAATGCGGCACTGAGTGGAACTGCGAGAAACGACTTTTTCATTTTCATCTTGTAAACACCCCTTTATTTTTTTGGACTACACATAGATAACGTAAGAAGTTCACAAATAGTTTTGATTTTTAATATTTTTCCCAAAAAAATAAAGACTTCGGCAGCGAAGTCCTTATTTCCCATTAATGATGTCCATGATGATCCGTCTGTTCCCCTGCCGGTACGGCCTGTTTCAATAAGCTCTGTGCCGCCTCGAGCTCTTTTTCTGACACATCCCCCACTTGAACGAGTGCTTTTGGTGTGTAGACATGCGAACCGACATGGACCATACCATTGACGAGATAGACACCGGCTTTTTTAAAAGGAATACTGCTGACATAATGTCCCTGTTTCTGTTCTGCCATATACGTTTCTGTCTCGTCACTTCCTACTGGCGTAACTTGAACATGCACCTGATCGATGGCTTGCGGGTTCTCAATTTCAAGCGCGACCGTCGTGTTCGTGTCTGCTGCGATTTTCTCCGGTGCGTAAAGTCCGACTTTCATCGCAGGCGCAGCCGCTTTTGTCTCGAACTGACAGCCGGCCAGTAACACCATACTACTGGCGAATAAACCTGTTAATACGAATCGTTTCATGCTGCCGCCTCCTTATTTCCTTTACGTCGACGCGTGAAAATCAAGAAATCGAGTACGAGGATTGTCATGACCGACAGTGCCGCGAGTGGCATCGTCAAACTGATCACTACAATCAAACCGGCAACGATTTTTTGCACGCGTTGATCACTCGCCCGTTTTGGTGGCGCTAGTTTTCCTGCACCATTTCGGCGTTTCCACCATAGAACAAATGAGCTGGCGACGATGAAGATTAATCCTAGACACAGTGCTAATCCGACGAGTTGATTCAAGAAACCAAACAACCGTCCTTCATGAAACCCAATCCCAAGCGTAATGCCCTTCGCGAGGAGTCCGTAGTCTGCATAAGAGACATTGGATAAGACCGTTCCCGAATATTGATCGAGATTAATCGTCGCTTCTTTGGTCGGCGCACTTTGAAGAGAGGATAACGTATAGACCCCTGTTTCCCCTTGTGGAAGTGTAATTTGATACGGGCGTCCCATCCCTAACTGTTTTGCTTCAGCTGCGACTTCCGTCACAGACAGTGTCAACGGTCGGGCTGGTCCCGAACTCGGAACGACGTCGTTTTGTGTCGCCCAAGGAATATCCGTCGCAATGTCCTTCGTGACGATTTTTGACGCCATACTTTCATCCGGTCCGTACGCAAACTGTGGATAATTCGAATTGGCTTTCGTCGCAATCGTATTGATCCACTGACCTGCGACACCCGACCATGCGAGTCCGGAACCGATGATCACGAGTAATCCGATCGTTGACCAGACGGCAACTGAACCATGAAGCCCCTTCCAAAAATTACGTGCTCCGTTTTTCTGTCTGAAGGACGGGAAAAATACACGCTTGAAGCTCCCCGTTTTCCCTCGTGGCCAAAAGAGATACGTTCCTGTCACCAATAAAATGATTGCCCAGCTCGCTGCAAGTTCGACGAGAAGATTTCCGGCTTTCCCAGCAAACAATTCCCCATGAATTGTTTTAATAAAGCCGAGTGGTCCTGCCCCGAGTCGTTTCCCCGTCACTTCACCCGTGTATGGATCAACATAGACATATCCCGACTCCTCTTTGAACGTCACGCCAATCCGTGTCGTCCGGTCTTGTTGCTCAAACTGACCAAGCGAAGAAATACCCGCCTCTGGATATTTGTCCGCGACAGCTTTCATCTGATCTTCGAGCGGCAGACGTTGCCCTGTCTCTTCCGTGAAGATCATGTCACGGTACAACATATCCTCCAGTTGCGGTTTAAATAAGTAAATCGATCCTGTGACGGCAAGTATGATAAAAATCGGTGCAAAAATAATGCCTGCATAAAAATGCCACCGCCACATCGATTGGTACCAGCTCTGCTGCACGCGCGAAGCTTGATTCCGTTCTTTCATGATCATATCCCCCGTTCTTTCCTATATATGTCCCACATGTGAACACGTCTTTAATTATAAGCGGTTACATCAAGCCAACTTTTAACACACTATGGCGAATTCTTGCCAATCCAGTGTTGTTTCTGCGTAGTCCCTATGAAGAAAATGCACACATACTGGAGTCTTTTTTCATAGATTCCACAAATGACTTAAAAAAGATTTCACTTTTTTTTGCTTTTTTAAATCCAAACGAAATCCGGGTGCGTATGCTGTTCAGAACGATGAGGAAACGAATTACCAGATTGGTTAAAATAAAACCCAAATTTGAAAGGATGATTACAAATGAAACACACTAAAAAATTCGCAGCATCAGCAATGGCAGCAGCACTCGTATTACCAGGAACGGCGGCGTTTGCATCAGGCGGTTCAGACGACATGATGCATGAGGACAAAGCAAAAAACGTCACGGTCAAAACGAAAGCAGCAGATCTTCGTGCGACACTCGACCAATTGCTTTCTGAGCA
>NZ_JACSML010000004.1:0-224504 GCF_018618635.1 Exiguobacterium sp. s102 | reverse complement strand
GTGGTCACACCCGTTCCCATGCCGAACACGGAAGTTAAGCACTTGAACGCCGAAAGTAGTTGGGGGCTTCCCCCTGTGAGGATAGGACGTTGCCAGGCAAACGGTGGTTCTGGAGCATACGCTCAAGGGCCGCCGCTTTTTTATGGACTTTTTTTGTATCTTGATGTTTTTTCAAAGATGCATGACTTATATAATAAGGAAGGAACGTGACACACATGGCAAAAAAACAAAAACTTCGAGTGGCTGTTGAAGAGAATGAAACAATCAGCGACTGCCTCGATCGGATTGATGCCATGGGTTATCGTCCGACTGTTCGACGTGAAGAACCGATTTTTGGATTAGATGCGAATGAAGAACCGTATCCGATTCGCCAACAGATCATTTTTGACTGTAAAGCGAAAACAGAATCTGACTGATTCCTTTAGACGCTCGCCTCCGGATTATTTGTCTCTGACAGAGGTGCGTAGCTCAGGATATGTATCAGGACGTCACGACCGAGAAGAACAGGTATAGAAGACGCCGATGAATCCGTATGAAAAACGGGGTCATCGGCGTTTTTGCTTACAAAAATGAACCGTCCGTTCCTCAAATAGAGGTTAGAGCAACGTCTGAGTCAGGCCGTGCAACGTCAATCATCCCAGTTCAGCAAACTACATTTTTTGACTACAGGCTAAGGTGAAGTTCACGTAACCGTGATACTTTGCCTTTTTTTGTACAACGAATATTAAAAATTCCGAATGCAATTAAAAAATGAATGAGCTAATTGTGTATAAAGACGAACAATAAATTTTCAGATAATTAAATTGTTCGCCTTTGGTTGACGGATGCTTCCTTGTCTTGTTAAGATGAAGGCGTGATAGGAAGATTGAATATAACACCTCGTATAATAGCAGGGATATGGCTTGCAAGTTTCTACCCGACGACCCTAAATCGTTGGACTATGGGGTATATGGATGTTCGTCGATCGTTCTTTGGCGTACCTTTTTATACCCTAAGCCACCCTTTTAGTCGTGGTTTGGGCTTTTTTTATGCAAAAAGGAGGAGACGAAGATGAGTAATGTGGAAATTGGCGTTATTATGGGAAGCCAGTCTGACTGGTCAACAATGAAAGCGACATGTGATGTACTCGATCAGCTGAACATTCGGTACGAAAAGAAAGTGGTCTCGGCCCACCGAACACCGGACTTAATGTTCCGTTACGCAGAAACAGCGCGCGAACGAGGACTGAAGGTCATTGTTGCAGGAGCGGGTGGGGCAGCCCACTTGCCAGGAATGGTGGCAGCCAAAACAACACTCCCCGTCATCGGGGTTCCGATTAAAAGCAAAGCTCTTCAAGGCATCGATTCCTTACTCTCGATCGTCCAGATGCCGGGTGGTGTGCCTGTCGCTACGGTTGCGATCGGTGAGGCGGGTGCAAAGAACGCCGGATTACTGGCAGCACAAATTCTTGGAACAGTGGACGAGCGGATTGCGAGAGCACTCGACCATATGCGCGTTGAACTAGAAGGACAAGTCATCGCTTCCGAGGTGCATCTGACATGACGAAGATTGGAATCTTAGGTGGCGGCCAGCTCGGACGGATGATGGCATTATCGGCACGCGAAATGGGATACGAACTCCTGACACTGGATCCGACGGAAAATGCACCTTGCGCGCAAATCACGGATCAACAAATTGTCGCAGACTTTACGGACGTCGAAGCAGCAAAGCGTCTAGCGCAAGAATCAGATGTCGTCACATACGAATTTGAGAACATCTCGCACGAAGTCGCGATGGCAATCGGTGATAAGTTGGTCCACGGGACAGAGTTGTTGTTTCAGACGCAACACCGGATCCGGGAAAAAGAGATGATTGAACGACATGGTTATCAGGTCGCACCGTATCACGCTGTCCATACCGTTGCAGACTTGAAAGAAGCAGGCGAACGGTTAGGATTACCCTTCGTCCTGAAGACGGCTCGCTTCGGTTATGACGGAAAAGGGCAGACGGTCATTCGGACAACAGCTGATTTAGCAGGTGCCATTGAAACGTTCGAACCGACCGAATACGTCGCTGAAAAATGGTTACCGTTCGATCAAGAAATCTCCGTCATTGTCACACGGAGCGAACGGGAAACGCGTGTCTTTCCAGTCAGCGAAAACATTCACCGGGATAACATACTCCATCTGTCGATCGTTCCGGCCCGCATTTCAAATGAGCTGTCACAACAGGCAATTGATTTGGCAACGAACATTGCCGAAGCAGTCGGCTTGATTGGGACGCTCGCGATCGAACTCTTTGTTGTCGGTTCAGAAATCATCGTCAATGAACTGGCGCCACGCCCACATAACTCGGGGCATTATTCCATCGATGCGTGTGAGACGTCACAGTTTGAACAGCACATCCGTGCCATCTGTGGGCTCCCGCTCGGTGATACCCGTCTGACGACACCGGTCGTCATGGCGAACATCCTAGGTCAACATGTCACAGCATTATCCGAGGAACAACATACATTATCGGCACGGACGAAAGTTCACTTATATGGAAAGCAGGAAGCGAAGACAGGACGGAAGATGGGGCACTTGAACATCTTAGCGGATTCAGTCGAAGAAGCATTAGCCGAAGTCGAGCGCCTGCAAATCTGGAAGGAGACGGTTAGATGATCGAACGGTATACACGACCTGAGATGAAAGCGATTTGGACAGAACAGAATAAATTTGAGGCTTGGTTGAAAGTCGAAATCTTAGCCTGTGAAGCGTGGAGCGAGCTTGGTGTCATTCCAAAAGAAGATGTGAAACTCCTTTGGGACAATGCCTCGTTTGATGTGAGCCGCATCAATGAAATCGAACAAGAGACACGCCATGACGTCATCGCCTTTACACGCGCTGTATCGGAGACGCTTGGTGAAGAACGTAAATGGGTCCATTACGGACTGACGTCAACGGATGTCGTCGATACAGCACTCTCGTATCTCTTGAAGCAAGCAAACGATATTCTCGCAGCGGATCTTGACCGCTTCATCGAGATTTTGAAAGTCAAAGCGAACGAACATAAATACACGGTCATGATGGGACGGACACACGGTGTCCATGCCGAACCGACGACATTCGGTCTGAAGCTTGCCCTCTGGTACGAAGAGATGAAACGGAACAAAGTCCGCTTCGACGCTGCACGTGAGACCGTCGAATACGGAAAAATGTCAGGTGCGGTCGGAACGTTTGCGAACATCGACCCGTTCATCGAAAAATATGTCTGTGAGAAGCTTGGAACGAAACCGGCGCCGGTCTCGACGCAAACCCTGCAGCGTGATCGTCATGCCCATTACATGTCGACGATCGCGTTAATCGCAACATCGATTGAGAAGATGGCGACGGAAATTCGTGGTCTTCAAAAAACCGAAACACGAGAAGTCGAAGAATTCTTCGCGAAAGGTCAAAAAGGATCATCCGCGATGCCACATAAACGTAACCCGATCGGTTCAGAAAACATGACAGGGCTTGCCCGGGTCATTCGTGGACACATGGTGACGGCTTACGAAAACGTCTCGCTTTGGCACGAACGGGACATTTCCCATTCATCTGCGGAACGGATCATTCTGCCGGACGCAACCGGTTTACTCAACTACATGTTGAACCGGTTCGGCAACATCGTCAAAAACTTGACGGTCTTCCCGGAAAACATGAAACGCAACATGGACCGGACGTATGGTGTCATCTTCTCCGGACACGTCTTACTCGCTTTGATTGAAAAAGGCTGGTCGCGTGAAGCCGCGTACGACTTCGTCCAACCACGGGCGATGCAAGCATGGGAAGAACAAATCATGTTCCGTGACTTGTTATGGCAGGAACAAGAGATTCAACAACTCTTTACAGAAGCAGAACTCGATGCTTGTTTTGATCCAACGTATCATACGAGCCGGGTCGATGAAATTTTTGAACGGTGTGGCTTGAACTAATCAACCTGAGACGGGGCATTGTCCCCGTCTACATCTTAGGATCCTGGGGGACGAAAGCAATGCAACCACTTTATGAAGGTAAGGCCAAACGATTATACACGACGCAGGAGCAGGACGTGCTCCGCATCGTCTACAAGGACGAAGCGACAGCATTTAATGGAGAGAAAAAAGCAGAGTTCGCAGGTAAAGGTGAACTGAACAACCGCTTGACGAGTCACTTCTTTGAAGTACTTGAAGCGGCCGACATTCCGACCCATTTCATTGAACGCATTTCCGAGCGCGAACAGCTCGTACGCCGTGTCACCATCATTCCACTCGAAGTCGTCGTCCGCAATGTCGTCGCCGGAAGCCTCAGCAAACGGCTTGGGATCGAAGAAGGAACAGTGCTCGAAACACCAATCGTTGAGTTTTACTATAAAGATGATAGCTTAGGCGATCCGCTCGTCACCCGTGCACACATTAATTTACTGAAGATTGCGACTACGGAAGAGCTCGATTTACTTGAACAAGAAGCGAACCGCGTCAATGCCGTCTTACGTCCGTACTTTGACGAAAAGGGGATCACGCTCGTCGATTTCAAACTCGAATACGGCAAAACACCGACAGGCGAGATTCTGCTGGCTGACGAAATTTCACCGGATACATGCCGTCTGTGGGATAAAGAAACGGGGGAGCACCTCGATAAAGATGTCTTCCGTCGCAACATCGGATCACTCATCGACACGTACCAAACACTATTCAATCGCCTAGGGGGAAACACACAATGAAAAAAGTCATCGTATCGATCGCATTACGGGAAAGCATTTTAGATCCACAAGGAGTCGCTGTCAAAGGTGGTCTTGCGCAACTCGGTTTTACGGGTGTCGAAGAAGTCCGGATCGGAAAACGAATCGAACTGCTCGTCTCGGATGAAACGACGGACACGATGATTCATGACATGTGCCAAAAGCTCCTCGTCAACACGGTGATGGAAGACTATCGTTTTGAAGTAGAAGAGGTGACGACGGCATGAAGTTTGCGGTCATCGTCTTTCCAGGATCGAACTGTGATTTAGATATGTACCATGCCGTCAAGGATGCGCTCGGTGAGGAAGCGGACTATGTCTTCCATACCGAAACGTCACTTGAAGGATACGATGGTGTCCTGCTTCCGGGCGGTTTCTCATACGGGGACTATCTCCGCTGCGGCGCAATCGCCCAGTTTTCACCAATCATGGAGGAAGTGAAACGATTTGCAGCAGAAGGGAAAACCGTTCTTGGTGTCTGTAACGGCTTCCAAATCCTTGTCGAAGCGGGTCTTCTCCCGGGTGTCTTGCACCGCAATACCGGACTGAAGTTCATGTGTCGGACGGTCGAACTGAAGGTCGAAAATCACGAGACACGTTTCACGTCAGATTATGCACCGGGCGAAACGATTTCGATTCCAATCGCTCACGGGGAAGGAAACTACTACTGTGACGACGCCACGTACGCGATGTTGCAGACGAATCAACAGATTGCCTTCACATACGTCGACAATCCGAACGGATCGCGCGGCGATATTGCAGGGAT
Organism: Exiguobacterium sp. s102; assembly: GCF_018618635.1. Taxonomy (NCBI): domain Bacteria; kingdom Bacillati; phylum Bacillota; class Bacilli; order Caryophanales; genus Exiguobacterium; species Exiguobacterium sp. s102. The sequence continues at coordinate 219,020 of NZ_JACSML010000004.1, read as the reverse complement.
TACGAATAAAGCAGGGAATGTGCTCGGGATGATGCCACACCCGGAGCGTGCTGTCGAAATGCTGACAGGCGGAACAGATGGACTTAAGTTATTCACTTCACTCGTCAAACAGGGGGCCCACCATGTTAAAACAACAGTCTGAACCAACGATTGAGCAAATTCAGGAGCAACGGATTTATGCGACGATGGGACTTAGCGACGCGGAGTACCAGATGGTCGTCGACTTACTCGGTCGTCAACCGAACTACACGGAAACAGGACTCTTCTCCGTCATGTGGTCAGAACACTGTTCGTACAAAACATCAAAACCGGTCTTACGCCAGTTTCCGACGACCGGTCCCCGTGTCTTGCAAGGACCAGGTGAAGGCGCAGGTGTCGTCGATATCGGTGATAATCAAGCGGTCGTCTTTAAGATTGAAAGTCATAATCATCCGTCAGCCGTCGAACCCTACCAAGGGGCAGCAACGGGTGTCGGTGGGATCATCCGCGATATCTTTTCAATGGGAGCCCGTCCTGTCGCGTTGATGAACTCGCTTCGTTTCGGGCATCTCGGGACACCACGCGTCAATCAGTTGTTTGAACAAGTCGTCGCCGGGATTGCCGGATACGGCAACTGCGTCGGGATTCCGACGATTGGCGGAGAAGTCGGTTTCGACCGTTCGTATGAAGGAAACCCACTCGTCAATGCGATGTGTATCGGACTGATCAATCATGAAGATATTCAAAAAGGTCTTGCGAAAGGTGCCGGGAACTCGGTCATGTACGTCGGTGCGGCAACAGGGCGTGACGGCATCCACGGTGCGACCTTCGCTTCAGAGGATCTCGGTGAGGATACGGAAGCAAAACGTCCGGCCGTCCAAGTCGGTGACCCCTTCATGGAGAAGTTATTGATTGAAGCCTGTCTCGAAATCGTCGGCCATCCGGCACTCGTCGGGATGCAGGATATGGGCGCTGCCGGACTGACCTCGTCGTCAGCCGAAATGGCATCGAAAGCCGGCATGGGAATTGAAATGCACCTTGATGATGTGCCGCAACGTGAAACCGGCATGACCGCTTATGAAATGATGTTATCGGAGTCGCAGGAGCGGATGTTGCTCGTCGTCGAGCGCGGACGGGAAGCGGAAATCGAAGCCATCGTCAGCAAATGGGGCTTACATGCCGTTCATGTCGGCGAAGTCATCGAAGAAAAAGTCCTTCGCCTTGTCCAGCACGGAACGATTGTCGCTGAAGTACCGGTCGATGCCCTTGCGGAAGAAGCACCGGTCTATCAAAAGCCATCGCGCGTTCCGGCTTATTATGAAGAGTTCCAAGCAATGGAAGAGACGTTGCCGGTCGTCGAGGATGTCGTCGAAACATGGCGTGCCCTGCTCAAACAACCGACGATCGCGTCAAAACGTTGGGTCTACGACCAGTATGATCATATGGTTCAAACGTCAACCGTCGTTGCACCGGGTTCCGATGCAGCCGTCATCCGTGTCCGTGGCACGAACAAAGCACTCGCGATGACGACAGACTGTAACAGTCGTTTCGTTTACCTCGATCCGTTCGTCGGTGGTCAGATCGCCGTCGCTGAAGCCGCCCGCAATATTGTTGCAAGTGGTGCAACACCACTTGCGATCACCGATTGCCTCAATTTCGGGAATCCGGATAAACCGGAAGGCTTCTGGCAACTCGAACAAGCGACGGCCGGGATGGCTGAAGCCTGCCGCGTGCTCGAGACACCGGTCATCGGCGGAAACGTTTCGCTCTACAATGAATCAGCCGGCAAAGCCGTCCACCCGACGCCGGTCGTCGGAATGGTCGGGTTACATGACCAGACCGACTGGATCACGACACAACACGTCAAGCAAGCAGGCGACGCAATCTACGTGCTCGGTGAGACGTTACCGGAGTTCGGTGGCAGTGAACTCCAATACATGCAATTCGAAAAATCATTCGGGAAAGCACCACGCATCGATTTGAACGTCGAACAAACCCGTTTACGTGCCTTACAAACAGCCGTTCAGGCAGGGCTCGTCACAGCCATCCATGATGTCGCGGAAGGTGGACTCGCCGTCGCCTTGGCAGAAATGACATTCGGAACGACGCTCGGTCTCGACGTGACATTTGAAGGACCGGCGTTACATCTCTTCAGTGAATCACAATCCCGGTTCGTCGTATCGGTGAAGCCGGAGCACGAGGCAGCCTTCGTCGAACAGACAGGTGCTGAAAAACTAGGTCACGTCACAGCAGAGGATTCGATTCAAATCAAGACAACGGACACACTCATCGAAGCAACACGTTCAACACTGCAAGCCGACTGGGAAGGGGCGATCGCGTGTTATATGACATCAAAGGATTAAATGAAGAGTGTGGGGTATTCGGGATTTTCGGACAACCGGAAGCGGCACAACTTGCTTATTATGGTCTCCACAGTCTGCAACACCGGGGGCAGGAGGGCGCAGGAATCGTCGCGAGCGACGGCAACCTGCTTCTTCCACACCGGGGACAAGGACTTGTGACGGAAGTTTTTTCACAAGAGACACTCGATTCGTTAGCCGGACAGCATGCGATCGGACACGTCCGTTACTCGACAGCTGGTGGCAACACGCTCGAGAACACACAACCGCTTCACTTCAAATCACGGACGGGTGACTTGGCACTTGCCCATAACGGGAATCTCGTCAATGCCGATTCGTTAAAACATTTACTTGAGGCGGAAGGGGCGATTTTCCAGACAACAAGCGATACGGAAGTCGTCGCCCACCTCGTCAAACGGAGTAAACTACCGACACTCGAAGACCGGATTGCCGATAGTCTGGCGCGGCTTGTCGGTGCATTCGCCTTTCTTTTTTTAACGGAAGATACGTTGTACGTCGCCGTCGATCCACATGGTCTGCGCCCGTTATCACTCGGGAAAACACCAGATGGCGGCATCGTCTTTTCATCGGAAACGTGTGCTTTTGATATCGTCGGGGCCGAGTTCATTCGTGACATCGAGCCGGGAGAGCTCGTGACGATCACGACGTCCGGCATGTCCTCACGGCAGTATATGGAACCGCATGAGCGGGCGATGTGTTCGATGGAATACATCTACTTTTCCCGTCCCGATTCGATGATTGATGGGGTCAATGTCCACACGGCACGAAAAGCGCTCGGGAAAAAAATGTTCGAAGAAGCACCGGTCGAGGCAGATGTCGTCACAGGTGTTCCGGATTCAAGTATCTCCGCTGCGATTGGTTATGCGGAAGCGAGCGGGATTCCCTACGAGATGGGATTGATTAAAAACCGTTACGTCGGACGGACGTTCATTCAGCCGTCGCAAGAATTACGGGAACGCGGCGTTAAAATGAAACTGTCGGCACTACGGGGTGTCGTCAACGGCAAACGGGTCATCATGGTTGATGATTCCATCGTGCGTGGGACGACAAGCCGCCGCATCGTTGGACTGTTACGCGAAGCCGGGGCAACGGAAGTTCATGTCCGCATCACGGCGCCGCCCATCACGAATCCGTGTTATTACGGCATCGATACGTCGTCAAAAGACGAACTGATTTCCGCCCGCCTGACACCCAGTGAGATTTGCCAAGAAATCGGTGCTGACTCACTGGAGTTTCTGACAGTCAACGGAATGGTCAATGCGATTGACCGTCCGTTCGATGGTCCACTGAAAGGACAATGTACGGCTTGTTTCACAGGCGAATATCCAACACCGATCGGTGCAATTGAACTAGAAGCCAAACTTTGAATAGATGGGGGAACAAAGCATGAGTAAACAATACGAAGCAGCAGGTGTTAGCCTGACCGCAGGGTACGAATCCGTATCCCGGATGAAAAAACACGTCGCCCGTTCGATGCGGAAGGAAGTCATGACGGGACTCGGAAGTTTCGGTGCAATGTTCGACCTCAGTCAATTGAATCTAAAAGAACCGGTCCTCGTCAGCGGGACAGATGGCGTCGGAACGAAGTTAAAACTTGCCTTCGCCCTCGACCAACACGATACGATTGGGATTGATTGTGTCGCGATGTGTGTCAACGACATCATCGTTCAAGGCGCAGAACCGCTCTATTTCCTTGACTACATCGCACTCGGTAAAGCCATTCCGTCGAAAATCGAACGGATTGTCGCCGGTGTCGCCGAAGGCTGTGTCCAGTCGGGCTGTACGTTAATCGGTGGCGAAACGGCAGAGATGCCAGGGATGTATGCAGACGGTGAGTATGATATTGCCGGCTTTGCCGTCGGTGCCGTCGAAAAACAGAAATTGATTACTGGTGAAGGCGTTACACCCGGTGATGTCATTTTAGGGCTCGCGTCGTCAGGTGTTCACTCGAACGGATTTTCACTCGTTCGGAAAATCGTCGAAGAAAGTGGTCTTCAGTATGAAGATGAATTGATGATGCTCGGTAACACGATCGGCAATGCCTTGTTGATGCCGACACGGATTTATGTCGAAGCGGTCAAAGCAGCGCTCGAAACAGAGAAGATTCAAGCGATGGTCCATATCACGGGTGGCGGTTTCTATGAAAACGTACCACGTGTCCTCCCGGAAGGTTGCGGGGCGACGTTTGATCCGAAAAAATGGCCGACGTTACCGGTCTTCGATTGGCTTGAACAAGCCGGAAACATTCCGCGTGACGAGATGTATAACGTTTTCAACATGGGGATCGGCTACATGATGATCGTCAAGCCGGAACACGTGTCCGAAGTGACGGCACGCCTGGCGCGCGAAAATGAAACGGCCTATACGATCGGGACGGTGACAGATCAAGACGGGATTCGCATCAAAGGAGTCGACCAATGAGGCTTGCCTGTTTTGCTTCCGGAAGCGGGAGTAATGTTGAAGCGTTATTTGAAGCGATTGAGGCAGGACGTTTACAGGCGACGATTGAACTCGTCGTCTGCGATCAAAAAGAGGCGCTCGTCATCGAGCGGGCACGAAGACGTGGCTGTGATGTGTTTGTTTTTACAGCCAAGGACTACCCGGATAAACCGTCTTTTGAACGCGAAATCGTTGCGGAACTAGAGCGGCGAGACGTGGAACGGATTATCCTAGCCGGATATATGCGTCTCGTCGGTGATGTCCTTCTCGCACGGTATGCCGGACGAATCGTCAACATCCATCCGTCGCTGCTTCCGGCATTTCCAGGAAAAGATGCCATCGGGCAAGCATTTCGTGGCGGAGTTAAAATCACAGGTGTTACAATTCATATAGTCGATGAAGGAATGGATACGGGACCAATCATGGCACAGGAAGCGGTCCGTATCACTGAGGATATGACGCGGGAAACGCTACAGAAAGCGATTCAGCAAGTAGAGCACAGATTGTATCCGCAAGTCATCGAAGAGTGGATTAAAGAGGGGGCAAACGTATGAGAGCGTTAATTAGTGTATCGGATAAAACAGGAGTCGTAGAACTGGGACAAGCCTTTCACGAAGCAGGGATTGAACTTGTATCGACAGGCGGGACCCATCAAGCACTTGAGGCAGCAGGACTTCCGGTCATCGGTATCAGTGAAGTCACACAATTCCCGGAGATGCTTGACGGTCGTGTGAAAACGTTACATCCAATGGTCCATGGAGGTTTACTTGGACGTCGTGATTTAGAGACGCACCGCGAACAAATGGCAGAGCAACACATCAAACCAATCGATTTCGTTGTCGTCAATTTGTATCCATTTAAGGAAACGGTTATGAAAGAGGACGTTCCTTACGCAGACGCAATTGAAAACATCGATATCGGTGGACCGAGCATGATTCGCTCTGCTGCGAAAAACCATGCAGCCGTAACGGTTGTCGTTGATCCAGCAGACTACAGTGAAATCATCAAAGAAATCAACCTCGGTGGAACGACGTTTGAAACACGCCAAAAATTAGCAGCGAAAGCCTTCCGTCATACGGCAGCCTACGACGCCTTGATTGCGGACTACTTCTTGACACAAACGGGAGAAAAATTCCCGGAGCAATTAACGATTACGCTCGAGAAGGTACAAGACTTACGCTATGGAGAAAATCCGCATCAGGAAGCGGCGTTTTATAAAACACCGATCTATCGTGGGGCGTCTCTTGCATCAGCGAACCAACTGCACGGAAAAGAATTGTCATACAACAATATTCAAGATGCCAATGCCGCACTTGAAATCCTTGATGAGTTCCGCGAAGCAGCAGCCGTCGTCGTCAAACACATGAACCCGTGTGGCGTCGCTGTCGGTCCGACAATCGACGAAGCCTTCCGCCGGGCGCATGCAGCAGATCCGGTCTCGATCTTTGGCGGCATCGTCGCTCTGAACCGTGAAGTCGATCTCGCGACAGCGGAGCAGCTCAGTGGCATCTTCCTTGAAATCATCATCGCCCCATCGTTTACGACAGAAGCATTCGAGTTGTTGGCAGCGAAGAAAAACCTGCGTTTGCTTGAACTGGATGTCAAACGTGTCCAAGCGATTCGCTATACAGCCGTCGCTGGCGGTATGCTTGTCCAAGATAGCGACGATGAGACGTTAGATGATGCAGCAGCACGTGTCGTCACGGACCGTAAACCGACAGCAGCCGAATGGGAAGACTTGAAGCTCGCATGGCGTGCTGTCAAACACGTCAAGTCGAACGCGATTGTTTTAGCGAAAGATGAAGTGACGGTCGGTGTCGGGGCAGGGCAGATGAACCGTGTCGGGTCGGCGAGCATCGCCATCGCGCAAGCCGGTGACAAGGCGATTGGTGCATCTCTCGCATCTGACGCCTTCTTCCCGATGCGCGATACGGTCGAAGCCGCGGCGGTAGCCGGGATTACGGCAATCATCCAACCGGGTGGGTCGATTCGTGACCAAGAGTCGATTGATGCGTGTAACGAACACGGTGTCACGATGATCTTTACGAATGTCCGTCATTTCAAACACTGAGTGGAGGCGACTTGCATGAAGGTATTAGTAATCGGAAAAGGCGGGCGTGAACACGCGCTCGTCTGGAAGCTAGCACAAGATGAACGAGTCAAAACGATTTATGCCGCGCCGGGAAATGTCGGGATGACGGAAGCCACATGTGTCCCGATTCGGGAAGATGCCATCAGTGAGCTTGTCCAATTTGCTAAAGACGAACAGGTTGATTGGACGATTGTCGGACCAGAGGGCCCACTTGTCCTCGGTGTCGTCAATGCCTTCGAAGCAGCGGGTCTTAAGATTTTTGGTCCTTCGCGTGAAGCGGCGGCACTTGAAGGAAGTAAACAGTTCGCCAAAGGATTGATGGAACGGGCAGGGATTCCGACGGCAGCATTCGCTGTCTTTACATCGGCAGAAGAAGCGAAAGCGTATGTCTCCCGTCAAGGGGCACCGATCGTCATCAAAGCAGATGGTCTCGCAGCAGGTAAAGGCGTCACGGTGGCGACGACGCTTGATGAAGCAGTTCGCGCAATTGAAGACATCTTCGCCGGTGACTTCGGTGACCAAAGTAGTGTTGTCATCGAAGAATGTCTCGTCGGAGAAGAGTGTTCCTTGATGGCATTCGTCCATGAAGAGACCGTCATCCCGATGGTCTTGTCGCAAGATCACAAGCGCGCGTTCGACGGTGATGCCGGACCGAATACCGGTGGAATGGGTGCTTACAGCCCGTTGCCTCAATTCGATGAACAAGCCGTCACGGATGAAGCGATGACACGGATCTTGCGTCCCCTTGTCGAGCAGATGGCAAGCGAAGGGATTCCCTTTACAGGATTCTTATACGCGGGTCTGATGTTGACGAACCGCGGACCGTCCGTCATCGAGTTTAATGCGCGGTTCGGGGATCCGGAAACAGAAGTCATCTTACCGCGTCTCGAAACTCCCTTACTCGATGTCATCATCCCGCTCACAGCAGGTGAGGAACCTGAAGTCCTGTGGTCCGATGCTGCGACGGTCGGTGTCGTCATCGCGGCAGACGGGTATCCGGAACGACCGCAGACAGGACAACCGATTGATCTTACATCAATCGATTCGAAAGTCTTAGTCTTTCATGCCGGGACGACAGAAAAGGACGATACACTCGTTTCAGCAGGCGGGCGTGTCCTCGTCTGTGTCAGTCAAGCCGCGACGATGGAAGCAGCAGTCGCTGATATTTATCAAGGGTTAGCTTCGTTTGATCAAACCGGTTTCTTTTACCGGACGGATATTGCGAAAAAGGCGTTTCGGACAACATGAATTTAAAGGAAACTGTTATGTAAAAAGCCAAGCGATTTCGCTTGGCTTTTTTTTGAAAGAAGGGTTTTGACAAAAGGTTTTTCCTTCTTGTGCTTTTCCTTGTAAGAGTCACGAGAAGCGAAAGCTGTGTCGGGATGTCGTTTTTTGAGAGGTTGGTTTTGACAAAAAGATTCTTTCTTCTCGTGCTTTCCTCGGGCGAGGCGCGAGCCGTTGCTCCTTGATTCTACGAACAAGTAGCAGGGTCTCGCCTGCCTCTGACAGCGCGAACCGCGCTTTTTCCCGCAGGAGTCACGAGAAGCGAAACTTTTGTCAGGACGCCGTTTTTTGAATGAGATCTCTTTTTAAACAGTATAGTTTTTTGAGAGGATGTTTTTGACAAAAGATTCTTCCTTCTCGTGCTTTCCTCGGGCGAGACGCGAGCCGTTGCTCCTTGATTCTACGAACAAGTAGCAGGGTCTCGCTTGCCTCTGACAGCGCGAACCGCGCTTTTCCCCGCAGGAGTCACGAGAAGCGAAACTTTTGTCAGGGTGCCGTTTTTTTGAATACTGCTCTAAAAAACAGCTGTGTCAGGACGCGACTTCCGACTTGAATCGCTTCTTAGCGAAAAGCAATCAAGAGCGACCCTGCAGCGTAGCGAAGCGGCGCGAAGGATTGCCGCTAGAAGACGATTCGAGGAGGAGAGGAGCGGCTGACATGATAAGCATCAGGTTCGATACAGTCCAACACCGGAAAAAATGTGAGAAGAGCAGACGTTCAACCGAAGGAATAAGCAAAAGTTGATTGTCTTCCTTGATAGTTTTGTGTTATTTTGTCGAAATAGGTCGGATATACATGAAATTACCTTGAAACTTTTTTGATAACATTTTAGTATAAGAAGTATAAGAAAGCGTTTTCAGAAAATAAAAGGAGGTCGAGCTTTCGTGAAAAAGAATTGTGGAAGGTCCCCTTGGACGAAAACTGAAGTACGTGGTCACCAAGCGGTCATCAGCGGACAGCTTGCACCTACACTCGTACTTGAAAATGCGACGTACTTAAATCATGGGTTGAAAGCATGGCGCACGGCGAATATCTGGGTTAGCGGAGACCGGATTATCTATGTCGGACCGGATATGCCGGACCAGGCGGACGAGGTCTACGATGCAACAGGGAAATTCATCGTACCAGGATACATTGAACCGCATGCCCATCCCTTCCAATTATATAATCCGGCGACGCTCGCGAAGTTTGCTGCGGAGCGTGGAACGACGACACTCGTCAATGATAATATGCTCCTTTTGTTAGAGCCCGTCGAGCAAGCGTTTGCACAAGTTGAAGCGTTAGCGGATATTCCGACATCGATGTATTGGTGGGCACGACTCGACGCACAGACGGAACTTGATGCAGATAGTATCTCGATTGACAACAAGCGGATTCAAGCCTGGCTCAAACATCCCCAAGTTATTCAGGCGGGAGAATTGACAGGATGGCCCCGTCTTTCACAAGGCGATGATGAGTTACTTCAATGGATGCAGGACGCGATGAAGCTCGGAAAACCGATTGAAGGGCATTTCCCGGGAGCATCTGCGAAAACCCTGACAAAGATGGCACTTTATGGCGTAACGAGTGACCATGAGGCGATGACGGTCGAGGAAGCATTGACGCGTCTTGAATTAGGATATACGACGACGATTCGTTACTCATCGATTCGTCCTGATTTACCGGACATTTTTGCAGGACTTGTCGAAGCCGGATTACAAAATTATGAAAAGGTTCTCGTGACGACAGATGGTTCGACACCGTCCTTCTATAAGTCTGGTTTGATGGACGAGACGGTCCGCTTGATGCTTGCTGCGGGAATTCCGGCAGAAGAAGCGTACCGGATTGCCTCGTACAATGCAGCACGTCACTTTAATCTTGATCATCTCCTGGGAAGTATCGCACCGGGACGGATTGCCCACTTAAATATTTTAGAAGCGATCGATCAACCGACACCCGTCGATGTCCTAGCACGCGGGACGTGGGTCCGGCGCGACGATATTCCGTGCTACCCCGTTGAAGCACTCGATCAAGCGATGGAATTAATGCAGAAGTCTGAAGTCAGCGTCTCATTGACGGATCAAGATTTTTCATTCAGCATGCCGGTTGGTCTTGAGATGATCAACTCGGTCATCATGAAATTGTATCAAGTTGAACATGATACGAGTGTGCCTGTCTTACCTGCCGATTGCAATGAGTCGTTTTTAATGTTGCTTGATCGGCAAGGGAAATGGCGCCTTAATACGGTTTTGAAAAACTTTGCGACGAACGTCGGGGGGATGGTCAGTTCCTATTCAATCAGTGGTGATATCTTAATGATCGGGAAATCGAAACAAGATATGCAGGTGGCGTTTGAACGGATGAAAGCATTCGGTGGGGGAATTGTTCTCGTCGAAGACGGGGAAGTGATTGCCGAGATTCCGTTGACGTTGATGGGACAGACTTCTGATTTACCGCTCGAAGACTTAATCGTTCAGGAAACAGCATTGCGTGAAGCCTTGTTCGCACGGGGGTACCAATTCGAAGATCCGATTTATACGTTATTATTCCTAGCATCGACGCACTTGCCGTATGTCCGCATCACGCCGCAAGGCATCTATGAAGTCCTTCGGAAAAAAGTTCTTTTCCCAGCGATTTTACGCTGATGCTTGAAATTTAAAACGTCGCGCTTTAAACTATTAAAGAGTGATTGAATGGGAAAGGAAGTTACAAGATGCAACTCGATAAATTACGAGGGAAAGAACTCGACCAATTATTTACGGCCATCATGAAGATGGATTCATTAGAAGATTGCTACACTTTATTTGAAGATTTAGCGACGGTCAACGAGATTCAAGCGCTTGCGCAACGTCTCGAAGTGGCACGTCAACTACGTGAAGGAAACACGTATCATAAAATCGAGAAGGCGACCGGGGCGTCGACGGCGACGATTTCACGTGTGAAACGTTGTTTGAACTATGGCTCTGGTGGTTACGATTTAGCGTTAGCACGTTTAGGTTTGAAAGAAGAAACAGTAGCGGATAACTAATCGGTTATCCGCTGCTTTGATGAAGGAGGACGAACCTGGATGGATTTAGCGTTTCAACAAAAGATTCAGCATTTCATTCGAAAACTGACGCCGATCCAGTCGCTCGTCATCATCTATTTCGTTGCTGTCATCATCGCAATCATTTTATTAGGACTACCGTGGTCGACCCGTGGAGACTATGACTGGGATTTTACAGACTTGGTGTTCATGGCGGTTAGCTGTGTCAGTGTGACCGGATTGACGACCGTTTCCGTCTCCGATACGTTTACGACGTTCGGATATTTTATGATCATGATTTTGGTGCAGGTAAGTGGAATTGGCTTGATGTCGCTCCATATCGCGATGTGGGTCATCTTGGGGAAGCGAATCGGTTTTCGAGAACGGCAACTCGTCGTTCGTGATCAAAACCAGACGACGATGCAAGGGGTCGTCAAATATATCCGTGAAGTCATCTTAATCATTCTTTCCATTGAATTGATCGGTGCACTTATTTTAGGCCTTTATTATACGAAATACTTTCCGACGATCGGTGAAGCAATGTTGCAAGGTGTCTTCGGTTCAGTCAGTGCGACGACGAACGCGGGGTTCGATATCACAGGAGAGTCGCTTCTTCCGTTTCGAGGAGACTTATTTGTCGTCTTTATGCAAATCGTCTTATTGACACTCGGTGCGATTGGTTTCCCTGTACTTGTTGAAGTGCGACGATACTTTGCCTACCGGGCAACACGTCAATCGACACGACAACCGTATCACTTTTCGTTATTTACGAAACTGACAGCCTCGACGTTCTTCATCCTCGTCCTGTTCGGGACAGGCAGTCTGTTGCTGTTTGAATGGAACCAGTCCTTTAAAGGATTACCGATTGATGAAAAAATTGTCGATGCGCTGTTCCAGTCGGTTACGACACGAAATGGTGGATTGACGACGGTTGATATTACGACATTTTCACAAGCTTCCGTCTTCGTCTTATCCATTTTAATGTTCATCGGTGCTTCTCCATCATCCGTCGGCGGGGGGATCAGGACAACAACGTTTGCTGTTGCATTACTTAGTGTTGTCGCCTTCATCCGTGGAGAATATGGAATCAAGATTTTCGGACGTGAAATTGACCAATCGGACATTTGGAAATCGTTCGTCGTCATTGTCGTTTCGACGGGAGTGACGATCATCGGATTGATTGTCTTGCTCATGTTCGAGGATGCACCATTCCTCGTGCTGTTCTTTGAAGCATGTTCCGCGTTCGGAACGACCGGGTTATCGCTCGGAATCACGAGTGAGTTATCGAATGTCGGAAAATGGACATTATCGATTTTAATGTTCATCGGACGAATCGGTGTCATCTCGTTTGTCTTACTCTTAAAAGCGAATCAGCCAAAACGAAAATACAATTATCCGAAGGAATCCGTCATTATCGGTTAAGGAGACGATTGCATGAATCGTGCATTTTGGATTAATTTTGGTTACATCTTTGCTGTTCCGGCGTTGCCATTTCTGGCAATCGTCAATGGACGGGCACTCTGCTCGCCTGAATCATCGTTACTCGACGTCCCGGTGCTCGGTTTTTTTCTCGCTGAGCCATGGGCATTTGCCGTCCTTTACGGATTTTTAGCGCTCGGACTCGCAGCACTCTTAACGAAACGACGCGCGACTACTTGACCTATCTCGCCCTGCGCGAGATGGGTTTTTGTTTTATACTAATTAGAGATGAACAAGATAGGAAGGATGGGACGAACGTGTTACTACCGTATGATGAATGGCGGCATGTCTTTAAATTAGATCCAGCAAAAGAAATCGAGGAGACGACCCTCGCAGCAATCGCGACTTCTGGAACAGATGCAATCATCGTCGGCGGAACCGATGATATTACGCTGGATGCGACGCTCGACTTACTGATGCGTCTGCGAAGATATCCGGTCGCGGTCGCACTTGAAATTTCTGAGCTCGAAGCGGCGACGATGGGGTTTGATACGTATTTGACTCCGAGCGTCTTAAATAGTGGTACGCTAGAATATCTGGTCGAAAAACAGGTCGAAGCCTTACAGGAAGTCGGGCATATGCTGGCCCATGCCGACCTGGTCGGGGAAGGCTACATCGTCTTGAATCCGGAGGCGAAGGTCGCGCACGTCACAAAAGCAAAAGTATTACAGGACGAAGAAGTCGTCGCCTACGCTCAACTCGCGGACAGTGTGTTCCGTCTGCCGATCGTCTATCTTGAGTACAGCGGCGTCTATGGCAATCCGGAAGTCGTCGCAGCCGTCAAGGACGTCGTCCGGCAGGCGCGGCTGTTTTATGGGGGCGGAATCGATTCCGTCGAGCGGGCTCGGGAAATGTTCCGGTATGCTGATACAATTGTCGTCGGAAATATCATTTATGAGGATTTAAAAGCAGCACTTGCGACAGTAGAAGCAACGCGATAAAATATAAGAACAAAAGTTCGGAAAAAAGAAATGAGGCTATTACATGTTTAATTTAAGTGAACAGCTCGTGAGCGGATTGAATCCGGAGCAGGCGAAAGCGGTCAAACATACGGACGGTCCCTTGCTGATCATGGCAGGAGCCGGTTCGGGGAAGACACGTGTTTTGACGCACCGTGTCGCCTATTTGATGGCGGAAAAACAAGTCGCGCCATGGAACATCTTAGCGATTACCTTTACGAATAAAGCCGCACGGGAAATGCGTGACCGAATCGGTCGTTTAGTCGGCGGGGTCGCAAACGACATCTGGGTCTCGACCTTCCACTCGATGTGTGTCCGGATGTTACGTCGTGATATCGATAAGCTTGGTTACGACCGGAACTTTACAATCCTTGATTCAAGCGATCAGCAGTCGGCACTTAAATTGGTCTTGAAAGAACAGAACCTTGATCCGAAGAAATGGGATCCACGGTCGATGCTCTCTATTATTTCAAGTCAAAAAAATGAATTACGGAGTGCTGAGTTCTATGCGTCAATCGTGACAAATCCATATGAAAAAACAGTCGCTGAAATTTATAAAGGATACGAATCCGTCTTACGCCGCAATAATGCGCTCGATTTCGATGACTTGATCGGGAAGACAACGGAGTTATTCAAACAAGCACCGGACGTACTCGCCTTTTATCAAAAAAAATTCCGTTACATCCATGTCGATGAGTATCAAGATACGAACAAAGCCCAATACGATCTCGTTAACTTATTAGCAGCCGCACATCAAAACCTCTGTGTCGTCGGTGACTCCGACCAGTCGATTTATCGCTGGCGTGGTGCGGATATCGCGAACATCTTGTCGTTTGAAGAGGATTATCCGACAGCCCGCGTCATCTTGCTCGAACAAAACTATCGTTCGTCCAAACGAATTCTTGATGCGGCAAACCATGTCATCAAAAACAACAGTACACGAAAAGATAAAAAGCTTTGGACGGAAAATCTTGAAGGGGAAAAATTGATTATCCATACGGCGGAAAACGAGCGGGAAGAGGCCTTTTACATCGTCCAAGAAATTCGCAATTCGCTACGTTACGGGATGAAGCTTAACGACATCGCAATTTTGTACCGGACGAACGCTCAATCGCGTGCAATCGAGGAAACGTTACTGAAGTCAAACGTACCGTACAAAATGATTGGCGGAACAAAGTTCTACGATCGAAAAGAAATCAAAGACGTTCTTGCCTATCTCCGCCTGATTTCGAACCCGAACGAGGATTTATCCTTTGCCCGAATCGTCAATGAACCGAAACGAGGAATCGGGGCGACAACGATTGATAAATTACGTGACTTCGCTGATCTTCAGGGTGTGTCCTTGATGGATGCCATCCGTGATATCGAATTGTCGAATATCGCACCAAAGACGGCAGCTAAATTGACGGATTTCCGGACGATGATCATGGGGTTACGTCAGATGCAGGAATTTATCAGCATCTCGGAGCTCGTCGAGGAAGTTCTTGAAAAATCAGGCTATCGTCAAGTCTTAAAGGAAGACAAGACGCTTGAAGCACAAAGTCGTCTTGAGAACATCAACGAGTTCATCACTGTCGCGCAAAACTTCGAGAAGGAGACAGAAGGAGAAGATCCGGAAGACCGGACGATCATTGCCTTCTTGACCGACTTGACACTCGTCGCCGATGTTGATTCGCTTGATGAAACGGATCCAGGTGAGCAAGTCACGTTGATGACGTTGCACTCGGCGAAAGGGCTTGAGTTCCCGGTCGTCTTCCTGATTGGAATGGAAGAAGGTTTGTTCCCGCACAGCCGTTCGTTGCAAGATGAAGACGAGATGGAAGAAGAACGCCGCCTGGCCTACGTCGGCATCACGCGAGCAGAAAAACGACTTTATCTCTCGCATGCGCGGATGCGCTCGTTATACGGACGGACAAATGCGAACCAAGAATCGCGTTTCTTAGCCGAGTTACCGGAAGAAGTTATCGAACGGACTGGTAAAAAACCCAAACCACTCCCATGGGAAGATCGTCCGGTTCCGCAAGGGAAAGCTGTTATCGGTCGTTCGGTCACGAAACCGACAGCGATGAAAACATCCGGCGCCGAGTCACTTGGCTGGAATGTCGGGGACAAGGCAGAGCATGGTAAGTGGGGGCAAGGAACGGTCGTCCAAACACGTGGGTCTGGCGATAGTCTTGAGATTGATATCGCGTTCCCGGCAGTCGGGATTAAACGGCTGCTTGCAAAATTCGCACCAATTAAAAAGGTATGAGTGGAGGCGTCAAAATGGAAGACCAAGCACGCATCGAAGCATTGCGCCAAAAACTAAATCAGTACAGCTATGAATATTACGTAAAAGATCAGCCGACCGTACCGGATAGCACGTACGATCAATTGCTACGGGAACTGACTGAACTGGAAACGGCCCATCCGGAACTGATTACGGCGGATTCTCCGACCCAACGTGTCGGAGCAGCGCCACTCGAAGCATTCGAAAAGGTGACGCATGACTTACCGATGCTCTCACTTGGCAACGTCTTCGATGAAACGGAGATCCGGGAATGGGTCGAGCGGATTGAACGGTCGCTCGGTCGTGCAACGACATATGTCGCGGAGCTGAAGTTCGACGGACTCGCGATTTCTTTAAAGTATGAGGACGGACTACTCGTTCGTGGGGCGACACGAGGTGACGGAACGGTCGGGGAGAACATTACCCAAAACTTACGGACGATTAAAGCGTTACCGTTACGTCTGCGTGAGCAGGAGACGGTTGAAGTTCGCGGCGAAGCCTACATGCCGAAACAATCGTTCGAGCGCTTAAACGAGGAACGGACGGCACGCGAAGAAGCATTATTCGCCAATCCACGAAATGCCGCAGCCGGTAGCTTACGGCAACTCGACTCGTCGATAACGGCGTCACGCAATTTATCGTTATTCGTCTACGGTGTCGGCGTCAATACACTGACGGCGCGCTCTCATAGTGAAGCGATGGAACAACTGGCACAGCTCGGTTTACCGACGAACAAAGAAATGAAAACATGTCAGACGGTAGAAGATATTTTAGCGTTCATCACGTACTGGACGGCAGAGCGTGCGACATTGCCGTATGAAATCGATGGCATCGTGCTCAAGGTCGACCGCTATGACGATCAGGAAGAACTCGGATTTACGGCGAAGAGTCCACGGTTTGCGACCGCCTATAAATTTGCTGCTGAAGAAGTGATGACGACCGTCGAAGAAGTTGACTTTAGTGTCGGACGGACCGGGAAAGTGACACCACGCGCAAGGTTCGCACCCGTCGTCGTTGCCGGTTCGACCGTCAGTTATGCGACGTTACACAACGCGGACTTCATCACGGAAAAAGATATCCGCCTGCACGATCAAGTCATCATTAAAAAAGCGGGGGACGTTATTCCGGCTGTCGTCAGTGTCGTCGTTTCAGAACGAACGGGGGCGGAACAACCGATTGAATTCCCGAAACAATGTCCTGCCTGTCAGTCGGAGCTCGTCCGCCTCGAAGGTGAAGTCGACGTGCGCTGCGTCAGTCCGGAATGTCCAGCCCAGTTGACGGAAGGCATCATCCACTTCGTCTCGCGCCAAGCGATGAACATCGATGGGCTTGGTGAAAAAGTTGTCCGTCAACTGTATGAACATCAAGCAATTCGGACGCTTGCTGACTTGTATCGTCTCGATCGTGATGAACTCTTGACCTATGAACGGATGGGAGAAACGTCAGTCGATAAGTTACTGGCGGCAATCGAGGCGTCGAAACAAAATTCGCTCGAACGCCTCGTCTTTGGTCTAGGGATTCGTCTCGTCGGTCAAAAAGCAGCGTATCTGCTCGCAGAACGTTTTGATACGTTAACCGGAATCGCGCAAGCAAGTTACGATGAAATTGTGGCGATCGACGGAGTCGGCAGTAAAATTGCTGACTCGATTACGCAGTACTTCGAGCATCCGGAAGCACAGGCACTAATTCAGGATTTAGCAGCGCTTGGACTGAACCAACAGTTTCTTGGTCAACGGATCGATCAATCGAATGCACCGTTCTCCGGGAAAACGATTGTTTTGACCGGGACACTGGAATCGCTAAAACGTTCGGAAGCTGGAAAGCGTCTTGAGGTACTCGGTGCAGACGTGACCGGGAGTGTGAGTAAGAAAACCGATATCTTAGTCGCAGGTGAAAAGGCGGGGTCGAAGTTGACGAAGGCTGAATCACTCGGAATTGAGATTTGGGATGAGGCACGATTGCTGGAAGAATTGGCACAACACGAGGCGTGATTTAAAATAAGCGATTCAGAGTAGGGTCTACGCCTTAAAAAAATCCGAGCGATTCTTCTTTTGAAAAGAATCACTCGGATTTTTGTTTGTGTTTGAAAGCAGATGAAGTGCTAGACTCAATCAAGTGTTTCTGTTTTAATCAACACACCTTGTTTGATTAAACGGTTTGTCGCGGTTTCCGGTGGATCACAAGTGATGAGTGTAATCATCGGTTGTTTGACGTTTTGATCGAGAACGGAGAGATCCGTCGGCTTGACGAGTTTTGAACTTTCCATGCGGTACGTATAACGATGGTCTTTTGTGGTGACGATGACATCGGCTCCTGTTTTCAGTTGCGGTAACTTGTTGAAATGAAGTCCTTTCGTAAAACTTCGGTGTCCTGCTAAAGCATAGTTTCCTTTTCCCGGGGCACCGGTTTCTTTGATGTGCCCGATACTGCGATCAAGAACATCGGTCGAAGCTCCTTCTAAGATGACTTGTTCGAAATCAAGTGAAGGGATTGTTAAGAGTCCGTCACCTTTTGTCGCCAGTGGTTTTGTC
Organism: Exiguobacterium sp. s102; assembly: GCF_018618635.1. NCBI lineage: Bacteria > Bacillati > Bacillota > Bacilli > Caryophanales > Exiguobacterium > Exiguobacterium sp. s102. The sequence continues at coordinate 200,603 of NZ_JACSML010000004.1, read as the reverse complement.
GTTTCTTTTGCATCAACCGTTTGTAAGCTTTTTTTCCATTGTTGCTTTAAATCAGTCGTTGTTGCTTGTTTTTGATAGGTATTCCAAATGGGCCAAAGCATGAATAAAATGCCTGCTGATAAGAGAAGGAGCCCGATGACTTGTCGTTGTTTCATATAAGATTGTCCTTTCGCGCGATTAAAAGTCACGCAGTGCTTTTTGAAAAGTAGGGGAAAACTAGTGCTTCCCCGATTGAAAACGATTCTGTTATGATAAAGAGAACGATTTTAAAACATGGGGTGCAATGATGATGAGATATAGAAAAATGATAGCATTGACATTGACGAGCACACTATTTTTAGGTGCTTGTTCGATGGATCTATCACAAGACAGCGATACGAAAGAAGTCATTACTGAGAGCGAACAAGGTAAAGAAGTCCAAGCAGTTGTCAGTCCGGCAATCGATACGACCGATTCGTACTATCGAACGGTACTTCCGTTTCGGCCAAGCGTCGCCCGCGGGATGACACAAAAGCGGGTCAGCTCACGGCTTGAACTGGATGAGATTGAGACCGGGCTGATGCGCCATTCAACACAGTTTTTTGACCCGGAAAAATATTATTACCAAGAAGGTCAACTGCTGGAAGCGGACCAAATCGCAACGTGGTTGCTTCGAACAGGAAAAGCAGATACGAGTGGGAGTGATCCAGAAGGATTAAACCCGGCGTACACGACTGGAAAATCATATAAAGAGAAAAATCAGAAGTCTCCTTTGATTTTATCGCACATCTTAGAACAAGACTACATGCTCGAAGAAGATAAAAAACTCGAACTGGGTGGGACATCGATTGCGTTAGTCTTAAATAGTGAGTACGTTTTCCAAGATGAAAACTATGGTCCGACATATACTGTGAAATTAGATGAGAAAAAGGTCATTGAGCAAGGCAAGAAAATGGCAAACGAACTCGTCCAAAAGATGCGGAAGACGGACGGGATGAAGACGACACCGATCCACGTCGCCCTCTATTTACAAGAGAAAGAGGGTTCACCGGTTTCAGGTCACTACCTTTCATCGGCCTTCATCGGTCGCGGGAACCAAATTAGTGCGAATGACTGGAAAAATTATGATGAGAAGTATTACTACTATCCTTCTTCAGCAGCAACGAATGACGTTCGTGATGACGCGGCGAAATTCGACTTGTTCAAGGACCGCCTCGAAGACTACTTCCCGAACTACACGGGGATGATGGGTGAAGGATTCTATCAAGAGGGTGAATTGAAGAAGCTTGAAATTAAAATCCCGGTTCAATTTTACGGAAAAGCAGAACTTGTCGCCTTCATCCAATACGTGACGTATCTGCTTGAAAACCGGTGGGAGTATAACCGGAATGTTCCGACGACGATTACCGTCACGAACTTAAACGGAGATACGGAAGCGATGTTATTCCTCGAACCCGATACGAAAAAACCAATCGTTAAAATTCGTTGATAAAGTTTTTCCTGTAAGCTGAAGGATCCATGCACATGGGTCCTTTTTATTATGATTAAATTTTGGAATACAATAATTGAATTGAAATTAAGTTTCATAAAATGTACACTAAATGTATAACATGAAAACGAATTCTAAAAGAACGTCAAGTCAAAGGAGCGGATTGAATGAAGGGTGGTATCTTTTCACAAATTGAAGCAGTACGCGAGGAGTTGCCGTCCTCGTCACGAAAAGTAGCTGATTTTGTTTTATCCCACGCAAACGAAATCGCCGGGATGACGATTCATCATTTGGCAGAAGAATCGAATACGAGTGCTGCAGCCGTCGTCCGATTTTGTCGTGCGCTTGGATTAAAGGGGTATCCGGAACTGCGGATGCGGATTTCTGCTGATACGGCACGAACGGATTTGACAGGATATCACGATATCGAAGAAAACGAACGTCCAGCAGATTTAATCGAAAAAACGCTTAGTAACAGTATGCAAGCCCTACAAGATACAGCCAAACAATTGAACGATGTCCGAATCGCAGAAGCGACAAAAGCGCTCGATCAAGCACGTGCTATCTATTTTTATGGAATCGGTGCTTCGAACGTCGTCGCACTTGATGCAGCTCAAAAGTGGACGCGCGTCGGGAAGTTAGCGATTCAAGAATCGGATCAGCATCTTTTAGCGACACTCCTTGCAAATGCGAGTCCGGATGATGTCTTCTTCGCGATTTCTTACAGCGGGGAAACAGAAGAAGTCGTCGAACTGATGCGACTGGCAAAAATTCGCGGTTTAAAAATGATTAGTCTAACCCGATTTGGTGATAACCGAATCAGTCAGCTGGCAGATATCGCATTGTGGACATCGCGTGCACCGGAAGCACCGCTTCGAAGTGCGGCACTCAGTTCGCGCTTGGCACAATTGTTTGCGATTGATGTGCTCTTCTTGTCTTATGCAGCAATTCACTATACGGATACGATTGAACGACTTCAGTACACACGTGAAAGTGTAAAGATGTTGCACGGAAAAAAATAAGGGGGCTACTTAGTGGATCAGTCGATAGCGAGCCGGATCGAACAGCTATTTCCGGAAATGGTTGAACGCCGACGATATTTACATCAACATCCTGAACTTTCTTTTCATGAGGTTGAGACACCGAATTATATCGCAAGTCGTCTCGAAGAACTTGGAATCGAAGTCCGACGAAATGTCGGAGGACGTGGTGTCGTCGGAACGATTCGAGGAGGAAAACCGGGGAAAACGGTCGCATTACGGGCAGATTTTGATGCGTTACCGATTCAAGATGAAAAAGCGGTTGATTATCGTTCGACTGTTCCAGGAGTCATGCACGCGTGTGGTCATGATGGTCATACCGCGACATTACTCGCCGTTGCGGAAGTTCTCGCCAGTCAAAAAGAACAGCTGACGGGAAATGTCGTCTTGATTCACCAGCATGCAGAAGAAGTGGTACCGGGGGGAGCGCGTGAGATGATTGCTGACGGCTGTCTTGACGGAGTCGATGTCATCTTCGGAACGCACCTTTGGTCGACGACCCAGCTGGGGACGATCGGAACACGGGTCGGTCCCGTCATGGCAGCGGCGGATAAATTCGAGTTAACGTTGTTCGGCCGAGGCGGACACGGGGCAAAACCGCACGAAACGATTGATGCCGTACTACTCGGGGCGACCATCGTCAAAGAACTTCAAAGTATCGTCAGCCGTCGTCTCGATCCATTGCAGCAAGCCGTCTTGACGATCGGGACGCTTCATGCCGGGAATACGTTCAACGTCATTGCTGACCGGGCACAATTGACGGGGACCGTCCGGACGTTTGATGAGACGGTTGCTCAAAAAATCGTCTCGGAGATGGAGCGGACGATTAAAGGGATTTGTGATGCAGCGGGTGCGACGTATACGTTTCACTATGAAACAGGGTATCCGGCTGTCATCAATGACTTGGTTGAGACACGTTTTTTAGAAGCTGTCGCCCGCGACGTGATCGGGGATACAAGTGTATTTGAAATTGATCCGACAATGGGCGGGGAAGACTTTGCCTATTATTTAAAGGAAGTTCCGGGGACGTTCTTCTTTACCGGTGCAGGTGATGCATCACATTATCCGCATCATCATCCACGATTTGACTTTGAAGAGCCGGCGATGGTCGACGCAGCGAAGATATTAGTCGAAGCGACATTACGTTATTTAGCGACACGGTAATCGAAAAAGGCGTTCCACGACGGGAACGCCTTTTTATCTACTTAAAGAATTTCCTGAACACGACCGACTTGACCATCTTCAAGGCGTACTTTAATGCCGTGCGGGTGGTTCGGTGATTTCGTCAATAAGTCTTTGACGATTCCTTCCGTCCGTTTCCCCGTACGCTGATCTTGTTTTAAGACGATGCTGACACGTAGTCCAGGCTTGACGTCTGCACGTTTTTTTCCATCCATTTGTTTATCGCTCCTTCTTGTGAATAACTATGGGTATCAGTATAGCATGAGTCGGTTCATGAAACTTGTTTGAAGAAAAACCGTAAAGTGAAAAGATGAAGAGAAGCCGTGACAAAAAAGTTTGACTATATTTGACCAATTGACGATTCGATTTTATAATTAAGATACAGAGTTAATAAGTGAAGGAGTGAAGTGAGATGGCAAAAGATTATTACCGGACGCTTGGTGTCGAAAAGTCGGCAACGAATCAAGACATCAAACGAGCGTATCGGAAACTTGCGAAACAGTTTCACCCGGACGTCAATAAAGAGGCGAGTGCAGATCGCCGTTTTAAAGATATTCAGGAGGCTTTTGATGTCCTCGGGGATGAAGAAAAACGGACGCAGTATGATCGTTATGGAAGTGATTTTGAACGCATGGCTAGCGCGGGTCCGGGGCAATCAGCAGACTACGAAGACATCTTCCGTCAATACAATGGACGACAGTCTCGACCGACCGGTGGCGGTCAATCCTTTGGTTTTGAAGACATGTTCGGTTCGTTTTTTAACCAAGAAGAAGAATCGACGGATGAAGAACTTGAACTGACGGTACCACTCAGTCACCTCAGTACAAATGAAAAAGTAACGATTCGTCTAGCTTCAGGGACGATTCAGATGAGTCTTCCGAAAGACGTCTACGAAGGGAAGAAAGTTCGTTTACGCGGAAAAAGTTCATTGCGTAACCGAAGTGGAGTGGCGGGTGACGTCTACGTGACGATTCATCTCAAAGATGACGACCGGTTCCGTCGACACGAACATGACGTCATTTCAACGGTGCGTGTGTATCCGACGACGTTTGTCTTGGGTGGCGAAGTGATCGCCGATACGCTTGAAGGAAAACGTGTCAAGTTAAAGGTCAAGCCGGGGACGAAACCAGGTGCAAGACTACGCATTCCAAATCGTGGCTTAAGTAATCAAGACGGGCATCGGGGTGCTTTACTTGTTCAATTAGAAGTGAAGTTGCCTGAGATGGATGCAACGTTTTATGAAGAATGGGAAAATCAATTATCAGTAAAGGAGTAATGCGACATGGACTTTGAGAAATTAACGGATCGTGCTCATGAGGCAATCGTATCAGCGCAAGCGATTGCGAAACAACGTCGGCATAGTGAAATCACAGAGTGGCATTTATTACTCGCTTTAATCGCACAGGAAGAAGGAATCGCTCGGATCGTCTTTGAAAAACTCGATCAGCGGATGGATCAGATGGAACAAGCCATCAATCAAGCGATTGAAAAATTACCGGCGCTCGCGCAAGTCTCGACACCACGGATCAGTAGTTCTTTATTGAACGTGTTGACGGAAGCGGAAACAGAAGCCCGTTTGATGCAAGATGAGTATGTTTCAGTCGAACATCTCTTACTCGCACTCTCGAAACAAACCAGTCCTGCAACACAATATTTACGGGGGCAAGGTGTGACGGAAGAAACATTACGCGAAGCCATCATAGCGATGCGTGGTAATCGGAAAGTGACGACTAAAAATCCTGAAGCGACATTTGATGTCTTAAAAAAATATGGACGGGATCTTGTCGCTGATTTCCGGTCAGGGAAAACAGACCCGGTCATCGGTCGGGACGATGAAATTCGCCGCGTCATCCGGATACTCAGCCGAAAAACAAAAAACAATCCCGTTCTGATCGGGGAACCCGGTGTCGGGAAGACGGCAATCGTGGAAGGACTCGCCCAACGTATCGTGCGTGGTGATGTACCGGAGAGCTTGAAAAATAAACAGTTGTTCAGCTTAGATATGAGTACGCTCGTCGCCGGCGCAAAATACAGGGGTGAATTTGAGGAACGTTTGCAAGCCGTCTTAAATGAGGTCAAGGAAGCGGAAGGGCAAATTCTTCTCTTCATCGATGAGCTGCATACGATTGTCGGAGCCGGAAAAACAGAAGGGGCGATGGACGCCGGTAACATGCTCAAGCCGATGCTTGCCCGTGGTGAGTTGCACTGTATCGGGGCGACGACACTCGATGAATATCGAAAATATATTGAAAAAGACCCTGCACTCGAACGCCGGTTCCAACAAGTCCTCGTCGCAGAACCGGACGTCGAAGATACGATTTCGATTTTGCGCGGATTAAAAGAACGGTTCGAAATTCACCATGGTGTCAGAATCCATGATAATGCCCTAGTCGCAGCGGCCATTCTCTCCGATCGCTATATTACGGATCGGTTCATGCCGGACAAAGCAATCGACTTAGTCGATGAAGCGTGCGCGATGATTCGGACGGATATGGAATCGATGCCAGCGGAACTTGATTCACTCGTTCGCCGGGTCATGCAACTTGAAATCGAAGAGGCAGCTCTTAAAAAAGAAACGGACGAGGCCTCGCGTAAACGCCTTGAGACGCTGCAACAAGAATTAAGTTCAGCGCGTGAAGATGAGAGTGCGCTTCGGACACGGTGGGAACATGAAAAAGAAAGTTCGCAAGGTGTCCAGCAGCTGCGGGCAGATCTCGAAAAAGCAAAACTTGCCTTACAAGAAGCAGAAGGCCGGTATGATTTAAATACGGCTTCTGAAATCAAATACGGACAGATTCCGGAACTCGAAAATCGGTTACATGTAGCAGAAGAATCAGCAGAACACGTCTCTCATGAGTTAGTCCGCGAAGCCGTAACAGACGAAGAAATTTCAGATATCGTTTCGAAATGGACGGGGATTCCGGTTACACGTCTTGCGCAAGGTGAACGGGAGAAGTTGCTCCATCTCGAAGATACGCTGCATACACGGGTCTTCGGTCAGGACGAAGCCGTCCGCCTTGTATCAGACGCCGTCATCCGGGCTCGGGCCGGAATCAAAGACCCGAACCGGCCGATCGGTTCGTTCCTCTTCCTCGGTCCGACCGGTGTCGGGAAAACCGAGCTTGCGAAAGCACTTGCGGCAGCGATGTTCGACAGTGAAGATCACATCATTCGGATTGACATGTCGGAATATATGGAGAAACACAATGTGTCCCGTCTCGTCGGTGCGCCTCCGGGTTATGTCGGATACGAAGAAGGCGGACAACTGACAGAAGCGGTCCGTCGCAGTCCGTACTCGGTTCTCTTATTTGATGAAATCGAGAAAGCACATGGCGATGTGTTCAATATCCTGCTTCAACTGCTTGATGATGGCCGCTTGACGGACGCACAAGGACGTGTCGTTGACTTTAAAAACACGATTGTCATCATGACCTCGAATATTGGAGCGAACATTTTGTTAGAAGCAGCCAAAGATGGTTACATTGATCCAGCCGAAGAAGAAGCTGTCCGTCAAGAACTGAAAAATCATTTCCGGCCCGAATTCTTGAACCGGATTGATGACACGATTTTATTCCATCCATTGCACCGCGCAGAAATCGAGCGGATCATCGATAAAGCGGTCGCGAAGATGGCAGATCGTTTATCAGGTCGGGAAATTACGATTGATGTGACAGAAGCCGCCAAAACGTTAATCTTCGATGAAGCCTTCGAACCTCAGTACGGTGCCCGTCCAATCAATCGTTATATCCAGCGGACGATCGAGACAAAACTGGCCCGTGCACTGATCAGCGGGGAAATCCAGGATGGGTCGCACGTCGCGATCGACGCAGACGGTTCAGAACTCGTCATTCGTTGATGGAACGTCTGCTTGTTAAAAAATCTGAACGTCGTCGACATTCAAAGTATGAATCTCGATGATGTTCAGATTTTTTTGTTGTTTTTACAGTAACTTTTCCCGAGCTTTTTGCTTTCACAGACAAAACTACGTCTTGCCATATCTCGTTCTGACAAAGCATGATAAGCTATAAAAAAACAGGAAGAGGGAAGTACATGAACGTTACACAACAACAACTAGAAGAATTAATTGATGAATGCCGTCCTTATGCAGTACTCGGACAAGTTGCGAGTTATATTCCGGAGCTTGCGAAGTCAGAACCGACGCAACTTGGAATCGCAGTTTGCAATGCCGACGGGACATTTGTGTCTGCTGGTGAGGCGGACACTTTATTTACGTTACAAAGTGTCTCTAAAATTATCACACTTGCTTTTGTTCTCGAAACATTTGGTGAGGATTATGTCTTTTCAAAAGTTGGAATGGAGCCGACGGGGGATGCCTTCAACTCGATCGCGAAGCTTGAGGAGACGATTCCAACAAAACCGCTCAACCCGATGATCAATGCAGGAGCGCTTGCCGTGACGAGTATGTTACCTGGGGAAGATGCGGCAGATAAACTGCTCAAACTGCGTGAATTCATCGCGAGTCTGCTCGACATCGAAGTCGAGATGGTCAAGTACGACGCGGAAGTCGCAAAATCCGAATTCGAAACGACGGATTTGAACCGGGCATTGCTGTACTTCATGCGCTATCACGGAGTCATTGAAGGAAACGTCGAAGAAATCATCGATGTCTACACAAAACAATGCGCAATCTTGACGAACTGTAAAGGACTCGCGATGATGGGTAAAATTTTAAGCCAGTCAGGAAAAACACCATCCGGCCATCAAGTCATCTCTCGTCGTAATGCGCGAATCATTCGTGCGATCATGACGACGTGCGGCATGTATGATGCTTCTGGTGAGTTTTCTGTTCAAGTCGGACTTCCCGGGAAAAGTGGTGTCTCGGGTGCCATCGTGGCCTGTGGACGTAGTGATTTCGATATGGCAGATCTCGGAATCGGTATTTTTGGACCAGCCCTCGATTTAAAAGGAAACTCAATTGCGGGCACAAAAATGCTCGAGCTGCTCGTCCAGCGTCACCCTTAAGCGAGTGAAAATTCGTCCAGTGCCGTCACTAAGGCTTGTTCGAGTCGTGCAACTTCTTTTGCGCGTTTCAATTGGTATTCATCCGGTGGTGTAAACGCGCGCCACCGTTCGAGCCGGTTGTAGGTATCATTGATTTGGCCAAGCTGGGTCTGAACGCGTTTTAGACGATCGACGGTCGACTTCGGAAGAGTGGTATAAGGACGCAAGTATTCTAATGTATAGCGGTAGTACTTTGTCGCAAGACGTAATTCGTGCATCTTTTGGATTCTTTTTTGTCCTTCTGTATGGTGCACTTTTTCGTATTTTTGTGCTTTTTTATCAAATTGTTTTTTTGCCGCGTGAATCAAATCGTTTTCATCCATCCGTTTTAATCGTTTTGTCAGCGGTCCTGCTAAGAAACGACGGACGGATTTATCGAGTTCACTTGAGATGAGCAGATGCATCGTTTCAAGTAGCGTTGCTCGTTTTCCTTGGAGTTGGAGCGCGAGGTGTTCGGCGAATAGTTGCTCGACGGGTGACGTGACAGATTGTTGTTCGAGTTGGACGTCTAAATCACGGACCTCGCCAAATGCGCGCATCAGTCGTCTCCAAATCAGATAAACAGGTTCATCCGTCTCACCGACAAGTGTAGCGAACGTAATCAACTTCCGAAGACGGATTCTTGCTTGGTGGACATCTTCCGGATTTTTAAATTGTTGGGCTTCTTTTGCATAGTGGTTGAATGTCGCCCACGTTTCAAGTAGTTCGAACGTTAAGTTTTCAGTATCGCGATGATTCATATGAATCCCTCCTCACAATTTTTACGTAGAACAAGCTAATAGACAGAAATAATGATTAAAATAGAGCCGTTTCTTAGCTCTGGAATGTGGTGAAGTCATGTTAGAAACGTTTACGTTGTCTGGAAAGATTCAACAATTCATGAAAATTTTCTTTCCAATCTTAGTGACGCAAGTCGCTTTTTATTTGATTAGCTTTTTTGACACGGTCATGGCTGGACGATACGGCTCAGCTGATTTAGCTGGTGTCGGTGTCGGAGCAAGTCTTTGGGCGCCTGTCTACACAGGTCTGACGGGTATTTTATTAGCCGTCGCGCCGCTCGTCTCGCAAGCAATGGGTGCAAGGAAGGAGCGTGAAGTCAAACGAATCGTCGTTCAGGCACTTTACGTTTCAGTACTCATCATCGTTGTCACATTAGTACTCGGTTTACTGTTCGTCAATCCGATTTTGAATCAGATGGAATTATCGGGTGAAGCAAGACGTGTCGCACGTGTCTATCTCATCATGCTCGGATTTGGTATCATTCCGATGTTTATCTTTTTTGTCCTTCGCACATTAGTCGATTCTCTCGGGAAGTCAAACATCACGATGGTATTATTATTATTCTCTTTACCCATTAATGTTGCTTTCAATTATCTCTTTATCTTCGGAAAGTTTGGTTTTCCGGAGTTGGGGGGTGTCGGGGCAGGGGTCGCGACGGCAATCACATATTGGTTATTGTGTATCGCCATTACCGGGATTGTTCTAAAAGGGGAACTGTTCCAGCGCCTCGGTATTTTACGGCGATTCTACAAACCGGATTTTACTCGGATTAAGGAACTGGTCTTTTTAGGGGCGCCGATTGGACTAGCAATTTTTTCCGAGGTCAGTATTTTCTCAGCCGTGACGTTGTTACTCGGTGCGTATGGGGATGTCGTAATCGGTGCGTATCAAGCTGCAATCAACTTTGCATCCTTCGTCTACATGCTCCCCCTGTCAGCTGCGTCAGCTTTGACGATCACTGTTGGGTACGAAGTTGGGGCGAAACGCGTCAAGGATGCCGTCCAGTACATTTGGATTGGGCTGTTATTATGTATTGCTGTCTCGCTCTTCTCCGGCGGACTCTTGTACTTACAAAATGAACGGGTCGCGGCACTCTATAGCAATGATCCGGAAGTAATCAATCTAGCCGCACATTTCATGATTCTCGCGATTTTCTTTCAGTTATCCGATGCGGTCGCAGCACCGACTCAAGGCGCGTTACGTGGTTTTAAAGATGTCAATGCCACATTCATTTTGACGATTTCGGCGTACTGGGTGATTGGCTTACCGCTCGGTTTTTATTTCGAACGGTTTACGACACTTGGACCGGACGGTTACTGGTGGGGACTCATTATTGGTCTTGCGGTCGGAGCAACGTTATTGCTCTTACGATTGGTCTATCTCGTCAAGAAGTCAAAGGAGGTTGTTGGATGAAGCTCAATAAACAACGAATCGTTACGATCGCGAAAATTATTTTACCGATTGCTTTAATTCTCTTTATCTTGTATCAAGGACAAAGTGAATTGAAAAATTTATCTTTAAATGAATCGATTCAAGCCATTCAGCAAATCCCATCATGGAAGTTCATTCTTTTAGTCGGTGCCGGTCTCCTTGCCGTCGCGACGATGTTCTTTTATGACGTCATCCTGTTACGTTCTTTGGAGGTCAAAGCGCCGCTCGGACTCGTCTTCCGGGCTTCGTGGATTGCGAATTCGTTTAACGGAATCATCGGATTTGGTGGTCTTGCCGGTATGGGGGTTCGGACGGCGCTTTATCGGCCTTTCGTTGAAGGAAGTCGTCTCCTGAAGGCAATCGGCTGGATGGCGCCGACGTTGATTAGTGGACTATCGATTTTATCTGCATTGTCTTTATTAAATATTTTCCCGGCGTTCGAAGTGCTCGATTTTAAAAAATGGCTTTGGCCCGTTATCATTGGTGTCGCACTTTTCTTCCCTTTATATCTCCTGTTTACGTTCAGACGCGGGGCGAGTAGCATTCGACCATCGTCGATCGTACTGTATTCACTCGTCTCGCTCGTAGAATGGTTCAGTGCCGGTGTCGTCGTCTATTTAATTTTACAGGCACTCGGAACGGACGTCAGTTTTGCGAAAGTCATCGGTGTATTCATCATCGCGGCGACGGCCGGATTGATTTCGATGGTTCCCGGGGGTTTTGGTTCGTTTGACTTGGTTTTTTTGATTGGTATGCAACGCGCTGGTGTAGCGGAAGGAAGCGTCTTGACGGGACTGTTGATTTACCGTCTGGTCTATTACATAGTGCCCTTTGTGATTGGGCTGGTGTTCTCAGCACGCGAATTTAGTGGACCTGTTGTCAAAATGATTGAAGATAAGCCGATCGTCGGACCATCCGTCGAAGTCGGTGGAGTCATTTGGCGCTTGCAACTGCGCTTTTTAAGTAAGGTCCGTCATTTTGCGTTAGCCTTGATCACGTTGCTCGCAGGTATTGCGATTTGGGGACTTGCGATTTTACCGCCGGTCTCGTCACAATACGATTTTCTAGAAGCCCGTTTACCGCATGAATTATTACTACTTGGGAACAGTTTCTTCTTGATGGGCGGGTTATTATTCGTCTTACTGGCACCCTCGTTATATCGACGGACGAAACGTTCGCTCTATATGGTATACGGGGCATCATTCTTCGCACTGATTGGGATGGCCTTACGAGGATTCAACTTAATCTCGCTTTCTGCGGTTCTCGTTGTGCTCATTTTGCTGACGGTTTCGGCAAAATCTTTCCACCGCGAGCGTACGCTGATTACGACGATGCGCTTAATGCGTGCATCGTTGGCCGGGATACTTTACCTCGGTGGATTTGTTTTCTTCGGGTATACGTTTTATACGTTAGGGTCTGCAGACGGAACGGAAGTGTATCCGTCTCATGAAATTTCGATGTTTGCAGCAAGTGCAACGATTTTTGCACTTGTTTACTTGTTAGTGTTCATTCGCCTGTTCAACACGTTTAACCATCCGGTCCTCGGAGAGGCTTTTGATGAAATGAAAGTCCGTCAGACGTTGACGGAAGAAGGCGGAAACTACTTGAGTCATTTGGCTTTTTTAGGGGATAAACGATTTTTCTTCTCAGAATCGGGTCGGGCATTTCTTCAATTCAGTCAGACGGGAAATCGGATTATTGTGTTGGGTGACCCGAGTGGGAACCCGGTTGAACATTCGCAATTGATTGGTACGTTTCTACGCCGCGTCGAGGATTTGGGCTACATTCCGAACATCTATCAGATTCAGGCGCAAAACATGTCCCTGTATCATGATTTTGGTTTTAACTTTTTTAAGTTAGGTGAAGAAGCAATTGTTGATATTACGACGTTTACGGTTTCTGGTAAGAAGCGAGCTGGACTACGTTCCATTAAAAATCGTTTTGAACGAGAAGGCATGACGTTTGAAGTTGTAAAACCACCATTTTCAAATGCCTTACTTACATCGTTACGTGACGTATCAGATGACTGGTTAGGGAACAAAGTAGAAAAAGGATTTTCACTCGGATACTTTCAGTCAGACTATTTAAATCAAGCACCCGTGGGAATCATGCGTGACGCGGCAGGCGACTTGCTTGGCTTCATGACGTTCATGCCTGCTTATCAAGACGGTGTCTTATCAATCGATTTGATGCGCTTCCGTCCTGATGGACCGAATGGGATTATGGATGCGATGTTCATCCGTTTGTTTGAGTATGCAAAAGAAGCAGGCTATCATACGTTCAATATGGGAATGGCACCACTATCTGCTGTTGGAGAAGACGAAACGTCATTTTGGCAAGAACGTGTCGCGGCTGACGTCTTCAATAACATTCGTTACATGTATAGCTTTACAGGCCTAAGACGCTACAAAGAAAAATATGATCCAAAGTGGGAAGGACGTTACTTGGCGTATCGCAAACGTCAATCGTTGACGATTGCGATTTTAAAAGTGACACGTCTCATTTCTAAAAAGAAGGACCGTGTGTTATTGCCATGACGGTGAGGATTACGCGTTTATCAATCAGGGAAGATTCCAATGAATGTATGGAATCTTCTTTTTTAATCAAACAAATGTATAAAGGTCTATACAACTAGAAATAGAGGCGTTATACTAAACAGAGAGAAACGACTCTTGAGGCAAAGCAAGAAAGGAAGCGAAGATATGACTGTCATCATCAATGCGAACATCTATACGGGTCAGACCGTGATAGAGAAGGGATTCATTCGGTTTGAAGAGACGATCAGCGAGCTAGGCGATATGACGAAGTATGTACCAGTGGCGGAAGAAGGGGTACTTGATTTAGAAGGGAAGCAATTGATTCCAGGAATGATCGATGTTCATATTCATGGGGGATATGACGTCGATACGATGGACGCCGATAAAAAAGGCTTAATGCGTCTTAGTCAAGCGATGTTAGCGGAAGGTGTCACGTCCTTTTTTGCGACGACGATCACACAAGACTGGAGTCAAATTACGCGCGCACTCGAGGCGGCGCGGCAAGTGATGGAAACCGAGACAACGACGATTGAAGGCATTCATCTCGAGGGACCGTTTATTAATCCGGATTATGCGGGTGCCCAACCACTCGACTATATCGTTGAGCCGGACGTCGAACAATTTTTAAAGTGGCAGCAGGCAGCAGGTGGTCAGATTAAACTCGTCACCTATGCACCCGAACGACCGGGAGCGCGGGCATTTGAAGAAGCGGTCCGTCTGACGGGGGCAGTTCCGTCAGCCGGCCATACCGACGCAACATACGAGCAGAATGAGCAAGGGAACGTCGTCCACGGGACACACTTGTACAATCAGATGCGGGCACTGCATCATCGCGAGCCGGGAACAGTCGGATACTGTCTACTCAATCCAGCGGTTCGTGCGGAAATCATTCCGGACGGGATTCATAGTGCAAAAGAAATGGTTGATTTTGCGTACCGGATGAAAGGAGCAAGCCGGTTGACCGTCATCACGGACGCGATGCGGGCAAAAGGCTTACCAGAAGGTCAGTATGAGCTCGGTGGCCAAGCGGTCGACGTAAAAGATGGAGCAGCGCGACTAGCGAGCGGAAATTTAGCCGGAAGTGTCCTGACGATGGATCAAGCGCTCCGGAATATTATTGCCTTTACAGGGTGTTCCCTTGAAGAAGCGGTACGGATGACTTCAATCAATCAGGCAGAAGAATTTGGTCTGACGAAAAAAGGGGTGCTCGAGATTGGTAAAGATGCTGATTTCGTTGTGTTAGATGAATCATTATTTGTCGAGCGGACGATTCATCGTGGAGCAGTCCATACATTTAAAAAATGAAGGGAGTCTATTTTTATGAAATGGATGATTGTCGAAAAGGCTGAAGAATTGGCACAAGTCACGTATCAACTTCTCAAAAATGAAATTCAACGTCAAGAGGAGGGGTTGACGATTGGGCTGGCGACAGGGAGTTCGCCTGTCGGCGTCTATGAAGAGTGGTGTCAAGATACATTAGACTGTTCGCACGTGACGACGGTCAATCTTGATGAATATGTCGGACTTAGTCCGACGCATCCGCAAAGTTATCACACGTTCATGAAGGAACATCTGTTTAATGCAGTTGCCTTCAAGAAATCATATCTTCCATTCGGAGATACGGAAGATGCCCATGCAGAAAGTGAACGTTATGAACACCTGGTTCGTAAGCTTGGTGTCGATCTTCAATTGCTTGGAATCGGTTCGAACGGACATATTGCCTTCAACGAACCCGGCACCTCATTTGACGCGACGACTCACGTAACGAAGTTGACAGAATCGACGCGTGAAGCGAATCAGCGGTTCTTCGAAAAGTTAGAAGATGTTCCGTCACATGCAATCACGATGGGGCTCGGTACGATCATGGAAGCGAAAAAAATCTTGCTCGTAGCCTCTAGTGCCAGAAAAGCAGAAGCCGTGCGCGATATGATGGAAGGTCCGGCGACGCCCGATTGTCCGGCGACGATTCTACAACGTCATGCTGACGTGATGATTGTCCTGGACGAGGAAGCTGCCGCCTTATTGTCTGAAGAAGCGAAACGTACTGGACGCGCAGCCTATACGAATTTTATCTAAATTAGGCGAGAATACGCCCACTTCTAAACGATCAGGGTGAAGCCCTAGTGAAAGTGGGAGATGAATCGCCACCCTCTCTTTCAGGTATATCCGTTGTAAGGAGGTGAACATCATGCCGACACACAAGGCCTACACATTCAGAATACACCCGACAAAAGAGCAGGAAATCCTGATTGCGAAGACGATCGGTTGTTCGCGCTTCGTCTTCAACCACTTCTTAGCGAAGTGGGATGAGACGTATAAAGCGACAGGTAAAGGACTATCCTTCGGGTCTTGTTCGAAAGAACTCCCGGTGTTGAAGCAGGCGTTCGACTGGCTGAAGGAAGTCGATAGCACGTCTGTGCAGACGAGCGTCAAACATCTTGCTGATGCCTTTGACCGCTTCTTCAAGAAACAGAACGAACGTCCTCGCTTCAAGTCGAAGAGCAATCCCGTTCAATCGTACAAGACGAACATTCAAGGGAAATCTCAACTTCCCGAAGTCTCTATAATCGGCAACAAGTTAAAACTCCCGAAGTTGAAATGGGTCCGTTTCTCTAATTCGAGGCAGGTCGTCGGACGCATCTTGAACGCGACCATCCGGCGTAACGCTTCAGGAAAATACTTCGTCTCCCTGCTCGTCGAGCAGGAGAGCAACGAAATGCCGAAGACGGGCTCATCCGTCGGCGTCGATGTCGGATTGAAGCACTTCGCCATCCTGTCGGACGGCACGGTGTACAAGAACGACCGTTACTTCCGTTCGCTTGAGAAAAAGCTGGCGCGCGAGCAACGCAAGCTTTCTCGTCGTCAACGGTTGGCCTTGGACAAGAACGGAAAACTTTCCGAGGCGAAGAACTATCAGAAGCAGAAGCGGAAGGTCGCCCGCATCCACGAGAAGATCGCCAACAAGCGAACCGACTTCCTGCACAAGGTATCGACCGAAATCGTCAAAAACCACGACGTCATCGGCATCGAGACCTTGCAGGTGAAGAACATGCAGAAGAATCGCAAGTTGAGCAAGTCCATCTCCGAGGTCAGTTGGTCGGAGTTCTTCCGCATGCTCGGATACAAGGCGGAATGGTACGGGAAGACCCTCGTGAAAGTCGGCAAGACCTTCGCCTCTAGTCAACTGTGCTCCAGTTGCGGGCATCAACACAAAGACGTGAAACATCTTGGCTTGCGTGAATGGACATGCCCGAGTTGCGGGATCCATCACGACCGGGATGTGAACGCAGGATTGAATCTTAAACAAGAAGCTGAACGTCTCTTAGCTTCTTCAACCGTCGGGACGACGGGGTTAGCCTGATCAGGTTTCGACCGTTAGGTCGGATCACTCAGGAATCCTCCACCTCTAAGCGAAGCGTAGGTGGAGGTAGTTCAAAAAATGATTGACTACAGGAGGTACGTGATTCCGCTATGCGGTTTCCTGGACATCTTTTTTCGCTAGGAGATACGATGTCTTTAGTGCATGCTGTTGCAAGCGTCATAGTTTAATCGAATCGTAAATTGACATTTCAGTAAATGTAGGGATAATGGAGATTAGCGCACTTTACAGAAAATTTACGTGAAAATGAGGGCTTGAACATGCAAACGAGATCAGCAAGAAAGAGGCAACCGAGCGCTGGTAAGATGTTCATAAAAGTGGTAGCAGCACTTTTATTACTTCTAACAGTGATTGGTTCTGGTTATGCTGGAGCGGTTTTTATAAAAACACAAGAAACTTTAGCAAAAACACAGATTACAATCCCCGGCTCAAAAGTGAGTTCGAAATATGATGATGTCCCGTCCGAATCCTTCTTGATTTTAGGAACCGATGAAACAAAAGCAAGTAAAGATCGGAATGAACCGGCACGTTCTGACGTCATGATTGTCGGTATCTTGAATAAAGAGTCGGAGCAACTCGTTTTAACGAGTATTCCGCGTGATTCACTCGTCAACATCGACTACTCGAACTATGATGTACCTTATGGAAAAACAGGGGTCGAACAAGATAAAATTACCCACGCGCATTATTTTGGTTCGATGGATCAATCGAACTCATACAACGGGATTAAGTTAGCGCGTGAGACAACGGAGAATCTTCTCGGGATTCAAATTGATCATGTCGTCAAAGTAAATTTCCAAGGATTCGTTCAATTGATCGATGCATTAAACGGTGTCGATCTTGACGTCCGTTATGCATTTAAAGAACAAGATTCTGCACGTAAGGCAGATACGATTACCGTGGAAAAAGGGATGCAGCACCTGACGGGAGAACAAGCACTCGCTTATGTTCGTAACCGACATGATGATCCACTCGGTGACATCGGTCGTGGACAAAAGCAAATGCAAGTCATCCAAGCCGTTGCAAAAGAAGCCGCAAGCTTCCGCTCACTCGGTGCATACCGTGATATTTTGAACGCAGTCGGAGATAATGTTGAGACAAACTTAGGTCCAAATGACTACACGCGCCTCGCGGACTACACGACAGCTTTACAAAATACGACGGAATACCAGCTTGCTGGAGAAGGCTATATCGGAATCAGTGGGAAATGGGAGTACCATCTGGATCCGAATCAATTAGAACTCGTCAAAAATAATTTAGCGCAAGCCATGCAGGGGCAAGAAGTTGCGCCGATTAAAGAGGAAACAGAGTTACCGGCGGAAACGGACCAAACGACAGAAACCGATTCGACGATTCAATAAGTGTAAGTTTGATTCTCGATAACGATTTAAAAGACCCTGCCGGCTTTTGCGGCAGGGTCTTTTAAACTGTAGGCAAACTCTTATGAAACGTAAAAATGTGATATCGAGAAGCAACAGTTCGCGCTTCCCTGTCTCGCCTCGTCTTCAAAGCGGCAATCTTCCGCGCCGCTACAGCAAAGCTGCAGGGTCGCGACCGATTGCTTTTCGCGGTTCTAAGCGATTCGAGACGAATCGCGGCGCTCTAAACCGTCTTCATGCCCGGCCTTCCGTCACGGTATTACCTAAAAAGCGTCATGTTTCGTTGACTCCTACGGGAAAAAGTGCGTTTTTAACGCACTTTCAGAGGCAGGCAAGACCCTGCTCGTTGGCCGTGAGGGCCAAGGAGTAACGGCTTGCGCCTCGCCCGAGGAAAGCAACGAAAAAAGACACTTTTATTTTCAGATATCACTTTGTCTACACGCTGAAAGACCCTGCCGGCTTTTGCGGCAGGGTCTTTTTGTGATATTAAACATTAGCGGCGGCGTTCCATTTCAACAGTAAACGTATAGCGATCGCCCCGATAAGCAGAAATGACATACTCGAACGGTTGATCCGTCGCGAGGAAAGTCAATTGTTCAACCGACAAGACGGGCGCAGCTGTCGTCAGTCCGAGATGTTGCGCTTCTTCTTTTGTCGCGAGGCGTGATTCGAACGTCTGGCTTGCACGACCGAGGTTGAGTCCGCTTGCTTCAGCAAAAGCATAGAGTGACGCCGTCGCAACATCCTGATTCAATCCAGGTAACAACTGTTCCGGAATATAGACGGTCTCGAGCGCAAGCGCTTGTTCATCAGCGATCCGGAGTCGCTTCAATTCATACACGGTCGCGCCTTCACGAATTCCGAGTTTATTGGCAATCGTCATTTCGGCAGCAATCATCTGATACGACAACAATTCGCTTGCAGGTTCGAGCCCTAAATGTTCCATTTCTTCCGAAAAGCTTGTCAGTCCAGATAATTGCATGACGATTTTTTTATTCGCAACGAATGTGCCGCGTCCTTTTTGACGAATCAAATAGCCGGCGTTGACAAGATTCGTGATGGCTTGGCGGACGGTCATCCGGCTAATTTGATGGGCTTCAGCAAATTCGCGTTCAGAAGGAATTAAATCGCCGGGTTGCAACACCCCGCCTTCGATTTGTTGTTTTAATGCAGCTTCAATTTGATAGTAGATGGGGAGTGGTGAATTTTTATTGATGTGCTGAATCACGGCATTTCGTCCCTTCGCGGTCGATAGTCTTTCATCTAGTGTACTAGGAAATAGACAAGTCGACAAACGATACTAGGCGAAATATGGCATAATAGCAAATGAATAGATTGAGAAAGGTGGGGTAGACATGCGACTGGAGCAAATTTATCCTGCGGTCCGAAAGTTCGTGACACGCGTGACGGATGTTAAAGAAGAACACGGATACTGGGTTGCTTTAGAAGAAAGTTATTTTTATCCGGAGAGTGGCGGACAGCCGGCGGATCGAGGGACATTAAACGATTTGAAGGTTCGTGACGTTCAACTTAAAGCCGGTATCGTGTGGCATCAAGTTGATCAAAAAATCGAAGGTACTGTTACGGGCGTCATCGATGACGCCGTTCGGACGGATCATGCGGCACAACATACGGCGCAACACGTAATCTCAGCGATTTTGCAGGACGAGTTCAATATCAAGACATTAAGTTTTCGGACGGGCTCTGAAGAATCGACACTAGATATTGAAGCAGGTGAATGGAATGATGCCTTGCAAGCGCGTCTTGAAAAAAGATTGCGCCACGTCATTACATCGGCGTTACCGATTACGGCGAACGAGTACGACGAGGCGGCGGCACTCGCACTGCCTTTACGTAAAACACCCCAAGTGACAGGAAAGATTCGTGTCGTCCAAATCGGTGAACTGGACTATAGCGCCTGTGGAGGAACACACCTCGAATCGACAGCTGATTTAGAATTGATTATCTTGACAGGGCAGGAGCGGGTTCGGGGGAATATTCGACTGATGTACGTCGCGAAAGGGCGCGCATTTGAGTTGTTAACGAAGGAAAGACGTGCCTTGCGTGAAACCGCTCAATTGTTATCGGCTAAAAAAGAGCAGCTGCCGCAAGCCGTCGAAGAATTAAAACAAGATGTCGTTCGCTTGAATCGGATGATTGAAACAGTTCAAGCCGCACATGTCCGTACGGAACTCAATAAACTACTGGCGTCGACGGAGGATTGGATTTTCGTAAACCATGCTGACGAGGCATTGCCATTCTCTGAAAGACTAGTCAAAGCGATTGCGGAAGCAGGACGTCTCGGACTCATTTGGAACGAATCAGCTAAAAAATTATTGATGCAAGGATCAAGTCCGGTCCACCTTGGGAAATTTGCCAAAGTCCATTTGAAGACGTTCAATGGACGTGGTGGTGGTAGCGAGCACGTCGCACAGGCGATGTTCAACACGCATGAGGATGCAGTTGCTTACATAGAACGATTGAAGGAGGAACAAGTAACATGACAGTGATTCAAGTAAAAACAGCAGAGCAGCACCAAGCAGTCCGAATGATTCGCGAACGGGTCTTCGTCGAAGAACAAGGGGTTCCTCGTAATCTTGAATATGATACCCATGACGAAACAGCGATTCACTTGCTTGTCCTTGACGAACAAAATCGCCCTGTCGCGACAGGACGGACACGTCCCTACGACGATCAACGGATGAAGGTCGAACGTGTTGCGACGCTAGCTGCGACACGTGGGAAAGGCTACGGCGGTGAGCTGATGCGAGCAATGGAACGCGTGGCGAGACGAGAGGGTCGGAGCATCTTGACGCTTGGTGCTCAAGTTCAAGCGATTCCTTTTTATCAAGGCTTAGGATACAACATCATGTCCGACGAATTTGATGATGCCGGCATCCCACACCGAACGATGGAAAAGAAAGTTTAATTGAGAAATTTTAAAGAAATCCTGTAAAAAGGGTTTCTTTTTTTGAAAGTCTATGTATATATATAATTAATAATGAATTTTTATACAGACAGATGAATTCGAAATCAGGGAGGAATTAATAATGACGAAACAAAAATTAATTTTAGCGTATTCTGGGGGACTTGATACATCGGTGGCAATCAAATGGTTGAGTAAGGATTATGATGTCGTCGCTTTATGTATGGACGTCGGCGAAGGAAAAGATTTGACTGTCATCAAAGAAAAAGCGTTGCTCGTCGGAGCCGTCGAATCGATTGTTCTTGATGTCAAAGAAGAATTCGCAAATGAATTCGTCTTACCAGCACTTCAATACGGCGCCCACTACGAAGGCGCGTATCCACTGATTTCGGCACTGTCTCGCCCGCTGATTGCTGAAAAGCTCGTCGAAGTTGCGCATCAACATGGCGCAACGGCCGTTGCACATGGTTGTACAGGAAAAGGAAATGACCAAGTCCGGTTTGAAGTTTCGGTCGCAGCACTCGATCCTTCACTGGAAGTCATCGCCCCTGTACGGGAATGGAAATGGTCACGTGAAGAGGAAATCGCTTATGCAAAAGACAACAATGTCCCGATTCCAATCAATCTCGACAGCCCATATTCAATCGATATGAACCTTTGGGGACGGAGTAACGAATGTGGTGTCCTTGAAAACCCTTGGACAGAACCGCCGCAAGATGCTTATGCACTGACGGTCGCACCGGAAGAAGCACCGGATCAAGCAGAAGAAGTCATTATCGGTTTTGAAGCGGGTGTTCCGACTTCAATCAACGGAACAGTCTACCCACTGGCGAAGTTGATTACAGAACTCAACATCATCGCCGGAGCACATGGTGTCGGACGGATTGACCACGTCGAGAACCGTCTCGTCGGAATCAAATCGCGGGAAGTGTATGAATGCCCGGGAGCAACGGTCTTGCTAAAAGCCCATGCCGCACTCGAGACCATCACATTGACGAAAGACGTCGCTCACTTCAAACCGATTTTAAGTCAACAATATGCAGAAACAATCTACAACGGTTTGTTCCACGCACCGTTAACGAAAGGTCTGAAAGCATTCTTAAAAGCGACGCAACAAGACGTCACGGGCGAAGTACGGGTCAAACTCTACAAAGGGAATGCGACGGTCACAGGACGTCAGTCACCGGTGTCACTTTATGACGAGAAGCTTGCGACGTATACGAAAGAAGATGCGTTCGATCATGAAGCAGCGAAAGGATTCATTAAATTGCACGGTCTTGCGATTGCGACACACGCAAGTGTTCATCGGCAGGAAGGCGTGACAAAATGACGAAACTTTGGGGCGGACGGTTTACAGAAGGGGCTTCCGCTCAGGCTGAAGCGTTTGGGGCATCGATTTCATTCGACCAAAAGCTTGCGGCAGTTGATTTAGAAGGAAGTCTCGCCCATGCCAATATGTTGTATCAACAAGGTATCCTAGAAGAGACGGAATGGAAAAAAATCGAAGCGGGTCTCAAGACGTTACAAGCTTCGATTGGAACACATGTCTATTCGCTTGCTGACGAAGACATCCACATGAATCTCGAACGGTTGCTGACGGAACAAATCGGACCGGTCGCAGGGAAGTTGCATACAGCGAGAAGTCGGAACGACCAGGTTGCGACGGATTTACATTTGTGGATGGAACAACATGTGCTTGATTTAATCGAAAGCCTCCGCAACTTACAGACGGTGATCACGGAACAGGCGGATGTACACATCGAAACCGTCATGCCGGGGTATACCCACTTACAGCGGGCACAACCGATTTCACTTGCACACCATCTACTCGCGTATTTTTGGATGTTCGACCGTGACGTAGATCGTCTGACAGATAATTTGAAACGGATTCGGATTTCGCCGCTCGGTGCTGGGGCACTCGCCGGGACGACATTCCCGATTGACCGTTTCAAGTCAGCGGAACTGCTCGGATTTGAGCACGTCTATCCGAACAGCCTCGATGCTGTATCGGACCGTGACTTCGTCATTGAATACCTCGGGATTGCTTCGACGGTCATGATGCACCTCTCACGCTTTTGTGAAGAAATCATCATCTGGGCGTCGCAAGAATTTTCATTCATCGAATTGTCAGATGCATTTTCAACGGGTTCGAGCATGATGCCACAAAAGAAAAACCCGGACTTCGCTGAATTGATTCGCGGAAAAACAGGGCGTGTCTATGGAAACCTGATGGGGTTCCTGACGACGATGAAAGCATTACCGCTCGCTTACAATAAAGACATGCAAGAAGATAAAGAAGGTGTCTTCGATACGGCAGATACCGTTTTACAATCCGTTCAAATCTTTACGGGAATGCTCGAATCAGCAACGTTTAAGACAGAAGCGCTCAAGAAGGCGACAATGCAAGACTTCTCGAATGCGACGGAACTAGCAGATTATCTCGTCACAAAAGGTGTTCCTTTCCGGGAAGCGCATGAAATCGTCGGAAAAGCGGTCCTCCATTGTGTTCAGACGAATTGTTTCTTAAAAGATTTAACGCTTGAAACGTATCAAACGTTCCACTCCGTCATCGCGGAAGATGTTTATCCGCTCCTCGACCCGGTGCAAGCAGTAGCAAGAAGAGGAAGTTACGGCGGGACAGGTTTTGCTGCTGTTTCTGTACAACTCGATCAAGCGAAGAAAAAACTCACGGATTAACGGAAAAATGAAAAAATTTTAGCAAATGACTGGATTTAACAAAAAATGTTTGCTATAACTGTAACTAACAACCGACAGATAGAGGCGCGGATGACATCAGTAACATCATTTATTGAAGCGAGCATGCTGAGTGATGTGAAAGGGGAAATCCGCCGAAGTGAATGAGAAAGATGCTTCTTCTCATTTGCTGGTACAACGGTTAAGATCCGTTGTACTGCCGAAACCGATGTTTCGGAGCGCTATCTTACGTAAAAGAACGAAAGACTTTGTCTTCGTTTGTCCGATCGTGATAACGACGGGCCGTAGGAACGCTCCTACCGGCCCGTCGTTTTTTTCTGTTTCGGGACAAAGGAGATAGGATTGTGACAACTGTACTTAAATTTGGTGGTAGCTCGGTCGCGACTGTCGAACAGATTCAGTCAATTGCGAATTATTTAAAAAATCGGACAGAACAAGGTGAAAAATTAGTGGTCGTCGTCTCTGCGATGGGGAAGATGACAGACTCGCTCATCGCACAAGCGCAAGCAATCACGGATCGTCCTGAACGACGTGAACTCGATCGATTGCTCGCAATCGGCGAAGAACAAACGATTTCGTTACTCAGCATCGCCTTAAATTCCGTCGGAGTAAAAGCCTTATCACAAACAGGTGCGCAGGCAGGAATCAGCACGATGGGGGTTCATACAAAAAGTAAGATTAAACAAATTGACGGGGACTTGTTACGAAAGAAACTCGAAACCTATGATGTCGTCATCGTCGCCGGATTCCAAGGTGTCAACGAGCTTGGGGATGTTACAACACTCGGTCGTGGTGGATCAGACACAACGGCTGTCGCCTTAGCGGCCGTCCTTGATAAGCGCTGTGAAATCTATACGGATGTCGACGGTGTCTATACGGCGGATCCGCGGATTCATCAAGCGGCACAGCCGATTCCACAAATTTCATATGATGAAATGATGGAAATGAGTGCACTGGGGTCGAAGGTAATGGAGATGCGCAGCGTCGAACTCGGGAAAAAATACGGCGTGCATATCTTTGTTGGGAAAACACTTGAATCGGAAAGAGGGACTTGGATCATGGAGGCAACAGAAACGATGGAACAAAAAGCAGTCACGAGCGTCAGTGTAACGAAAAATGTTTTGACGGTTTCAATCAAACACGTTCCACAAACCAATTCAGCAGTCGCCGACATTTTTGAATTGTTATCGAATCGCCATGTCAATATCGACATGATCAGTCAAACGACCTTTGATAGTGACGTGTTCCTCTCGTTCTCTTGTCCACTCGATGAAGAAGAGTTTCTCGAAGAGGCACTGAAAGATATCATCGATCGTTTTCCGACCGTTAAAGTCGATCGTCATAACGAGCATGCCAAGTTATCGGTCGTCGGAATCGGAATGCGTGACGCAACGGGCGTCGCATCAAAATTATTTGCGACGTTCCGTGCCGAGAACATCACGTTTTATCAAGTCACGACATCAGAAATCAGTATCTCGTATACAATCGCACAAGCAGATATCGAACGAACGGTCGCGGCGATCGCGAACGCGTTTAGCCTGTAAGGAGGAATGAACATGTACCACGTAGCAGTCATCGGTGCGACAGGCGCCGTCGGACAAAAGATGTTACAAGTCTTGAAGGAACTCGATTTTCCAGTCGGTCAACTGTCGGCGTATGCTTCAGAACGATCAGCAGGAAAAGTCGTTTCGTTTAATGGAACGGACGTGACGATTACAGCTTTATCGGAAGACATCATCCATCACGGGATCGACGTCGCATTATTCGCAGCCGGTGGAGCAATCAGTGAACAGTATGCCCCCTTGCTGGCAGAACACGGAACACTTGTCGTCGATAATTCAAGTGCTTTCCGGATGCAAGAGACGATTCCGCTCGTCGTACCAGAAGTCAATCCGGAAGCGGTCAGCAGCACCGACCGACTGATCGCTAATCCGAACTGCTCGACGATTCAATCCGTCGTTGCCCTGGCACCACTCAAACACTTAGGTTTTGAACGAATCACGTATACGACGTATCAAGCAGTCTCCGGTTCCGGTCAAAAAGGAATTGAGGACTTGGCGCGAGGCAGCCGCGGTGAAGAACCGGTCAACTATCCGCACCCGATCCATGATAATATCTTGCCGCATATCGATGTCTTCTTAGAAGACGGGTACACGAAAGAAGAGCAAAAAATGATTGACGAGACACGGAAGATTTTTAACCAACCGAACTTACCGGTCAGTGCGACGTGTGTCCGTGTTCCCGTCACAAATTCGCATTCGGTTGCAATCAACGTGACGTTTTCAAACGAGACGACGGTCGAAGCGATTCGCACAGCACTTGCTGACGCGCCAGGCGTCGTACTGGTTGATGATGTTTCGCGAAATCAGTACCCGATGCCGCTTGATGCAAGCGGGACGGACGAAGTGTACGTCGGGCGGATTCGTCAAGATCAAACGCTCGCGAACACATTCCATCTGTGGTGTGTCGCGGATAACATTCGAAAAGGCGCGGCGTCAAATGCAGTCCAGGTCGCGCGTCATGCTTTAGAAAACGGCATCCATTCTTAATCATACTAAGGAGGAATTTAACATGTTCAAAGGAGCAGGAACAGCACTAGCGACACCGTTCAATTCAGCAGGTGAACTCGACTTAGTCGTTTTTGAACAGTTGATTGAACAGCAACTTGCAGCCAATATCCAAGCGCTCGTCGTCGCCGGGACGACAGGTGAAGGATCGACGCTTTCGAGCGAAGAGTTCGAAACGTTACTTGAGACAGCAGTCCGTGTCACGGCAGGTCGTGTTCCGGTCATTGCCGGTACGGGAACGAACAATACGGCACAGACGATTGAAAAAACGAAAACGGCTCAGCGGCTCGGAGCGGATGCAGCGATGCTCGTGACACCGTATTACAATAAAACGTCACAAGCCGGTTTGATTGCTCACTTTACCGCAGTCGCGGATGCTGTCGAATTACCCATCATGTTATACAACGTACCTTCACGGACGGGTGTCGCGATTGCAGTTGAGACAGCTGTAACACTCGCGGAGCATCCGAACATTCAAGCATTCAAAGAAGCGAGCGGGGATGTCAGTTTCATGGGTGAATTGATGACGGCACTCCCCGAAGGTTTTGCAGTCTTCTGTGGCAACGACGATCAAATCCTGCCGTACATGGCATGGGGAGCACAAGGTGTCATCTCGGTCCTGTCGAACCCGTACCCGGCAGAAACACAAGCGCTTGCTGAAGCCGTGCTCGCAAACGACTTAGTGACGGCACGACGCATTCAAAGTGATTTAATGCCTGTCATCGCAGCCATCTTTAGTGACGTCAACCCGATTCCTGTTAAAGCAGCACTCGAAGAAGTCGGGTTTGCAGTCGGTGCACCACGCTTGCCGCTCGTTCGCCAATCCGAAGCCGGGCATGCACACTTACTCGAGACGATGCGTGCTTATAAAGGAGTGGTTCGATGAAGCTTGCCATTCATGGATATGGTGCGACAGGGCATTATGTCGAGGAATTGGCACCCGCTGAAGTTGTCGCCGTTATCGATCAGACGAAGTCAGCGGAGAAAATTCCTTCGTATCAAACGGTGTCCGAGCTAACAGAAGAAGTCGATGCCATCATCGATTTCTCTCACCCGAGCTTGTTGCCGGATTTACTGGCGTATGGCCTCAAAACGAAAACACCGCTCGTCATCGCGACGACCGGATTTTCGGAAGCGGAGTTACAAACGATAAAAGACGCTTCGACTGAAATTCCAATTTTTCAGTCGTACAACATGTCGTTCGGGATCGCGATGATGCAGCAATTGTTACAGGTGCTCGTACCACTCGCCAGTTCGTTCGATATCGAACTATTAGAAAAGCACCACAATCAAAAGGTCGATGCACCAAGCGGGACGGCAGAACTCTTATTGCGGACGATTCAAGAACTCCGTGACGTCCAGCCGGTCTATGAACGTGAATCGACACGGGAAAAACGCCAAGCGTCTGAGATCGGCATGCACTCGATGCGTGGTGGAACAATTTTCGGTGAACATGAAGTGTTGTTCGCCGGGGTCGATGAATTGATTGAAATCAAGCACACGGCATTATCAAAAAAAGTATTTGCTTCAGGTGCGATTAAAGCAGCCGAAGCACTCATTCAAAAATCGGCGGGACTCTACACGTTAGAGACGCTCTACTCACAGGAGGATTCACATGTTACTAACTGATGCTTACGAAATTGCGAAATTCATTAAAGATGCTAAAAAACAGACACCGGTCAAACTTTACGTCAATGGCGATTTAGCGGGCTTGACGATTGAAGGGGCGACAGCTTTCGGATCGGATGAATCAAAAATTTTCTTTGCAGATGCAGGACTTGCTGCGACTTTCTTAGAAAAGTATTCAGACCGAATCACGGACGTCCACGTCGAATACGATCGTCGGAACAGTGCTGTACCGATGCTTGACACACGTCACTTGAATGCGCGAATCGAACCGGGTTCGTGGATTCGGGATCATGTCGTCATCGGCGATAACGCCGTCATCATGATGGGTGCAATCATCAATATCGGTGCATCGATCGGAGATGGTACAATGATTGATATGAACGCCGTCGTCGGAGCACGTGGCACGATTGGGAAAAACGTTCATGTCGGCGCAGGTGCCGTGGTCGCAGGTGTCCTTGAGCCACCTTCAAAAACACCGGTCATCATCGAAGATGGTGTCTTGATCGGAGCGAACGCCGTCATCTTGGAAGGCGTCCGTGTCGGAAAAGATGCAGTCGTTGCAGCAGGCAGTGTCGTCACAGAAGACGTCCCTGCAGGTAGCGTCGTTGCTGGAACACCAGCACGCGTCATCAAACAGAAAGACGAAAAAACAGCAGAGAAGACGCAACTAGTGGATGATTTACGTTCACTCTGATTGACGTCGAAGAGGAGGAAAACACATGGCAGTGGATACACAGTATGGTGAAGCGATTTGGTTAGACGGGATTTTTCATGATCCAAAAGAAGCGAATACGAGCGTCATGTCACACGCGATTCATTACGGAAGTGGTTTTTTCGAAGGGATTCGTGCTTACGCGACGCCTGACGGTCCGGCAATTTTTCAATTGACGGAACACATCGAACGTCTCTTCCGGAGTTGCGCGTTCTATCACGTCACGATTCCATATACAGTGGAAGAACTTGTCCAGGCAACGATTGATCTCGTTGCGAAAAATGGCTTTGAGTCTTGTTACATCCGTCCATTCGTTTTCCTCGGTACACCGTGGCAAGCCTTGATGGCAAAAGATACGACGGTTCACGTCGGCATCTCATGTTGGGAACTTGGTGAATACTTCGATAAAGGTGTCGGCATTCGTGCGAAAGTCGCCTCTTACCGTCGGGTATCGTCAACGATGATGCCGATGCAAGCGAAAGCCGCTGCGAACTATATGAACTCACAACTCTTAAAAGGCGAAGCCCTTCGTGATGGATTTGACGAAGCAATCGCACTCGATATGAACGGTAATGTCAGTGAGGCAAGTGTCGCGAACTTGTTCATGTTGAAAAACGGGACAATCTACACGCCGTCACTAGACTGTTCTGTCCTTGACGGCATCACGCGTCAAGTCATCATGCGCCTCGCGCAAGATCAAGGGTACCCGGTCGTCGAACGTCATATCGGGCGTGACGAGCTGTATGTCGCAGACGAGATTTTCTTAACAGGGACAGCGGCAGAAATCACGAGTGTTGGTGAAATCGACCATATTACAATCAACGGCGGAACACGGGCTGTCGCGGATGAATTACTCGAGCTTTACCGACAAACGGTCTCAGGACAACTCCCGCAATATGCAGACTGGTTGACACACGTCACACCAGCGGTAGCTGAATGAATACACGTACACGCGTAACAATCGATCGGGAAGCGGTGCGACAAAATGTCGCATCGGTCTTCGCTCGATCGCAAAAACAGATTTTCGCCGTGGTGAAGAATAATGCCTATAACTTAGGTATGCTTGAAATGGTCGGGACATTGATGGAAGCGGGCGTGCATCATTTCGCTGTCGCTGAAGTTTATGAGGCAATTGAAATTAAAACGAATTTTCCAGACAGTTATGTCTTAGCGATGAATCCAGCGACTCAGTTCGAGGCGGCTCGAGACTATGGCATCGCGCTTGGAATCCCGTCGGTAGATTGGTTGAAGCGGTATCAAGCAGACCTTTCGAACATCGAACTCCATTTAAAGGTCAATGTCGGGATGAACCGTTTTGGTGTCAGTTCACTTGAAGAAGCGCAAGCAGTCCTTGAAGTAGTGCAAGAGCAACAGCTCTGTTTGACAGGGCTATATACACATTTTCCGCTCGCAGACGAGCCGGGAGCGGACCATGATGGACAAGTCGAGCGTTTCTTAGCGATTGCGAACGTCGTCCAGACACAACATGAATTTACGTACATGCATGCTGAAAATAGTGCGACGATCGTCAAACATGACGAGCGCCTCGCCTTTTGTAACTATGTTCGTCCCGGTATCTTTTTGTTCGGTTATTCACCGATTGAAAAGATGGACTGGTTAGTCCCTACATTACGGATGACGACAGAAGTCGTTGAAATCCGTGAAGTTGGGGCGGACGAACACGTCGGATACGGTACGTCTTACACGACGGATCAACCGCTTCGTGTCGCCGTCTTACCGGTCGGTTATGGAGACGGGGTCGTCCGAGGGCGGTCCGCTTTACCTGTATTGATTCACGGGAAACCGTATTCAATCATTAGTAAATTATTCATGAGCCATACGTTCGTTGCCGTTGATTCGACAGTCGAAGTCGGGGATGAAGTCGTCTTGTACGGGGACGGAATTGAAATCGACGACATCACACGGACGGGAACGGCAAATAATTCGGAACAGATGTGTGCACGCTCATGGCGATTGGCACACCGTTATCTATAAGGAGGAACTATTTATGTACGGAAGCTCGTATTTGACGGAACAAGACAACACGCTTCAAATCGATGGTGTCGCAGCAACAGATTTAGCAGCACAATATGGAACACCCCTTTACGTGATGGCAGAGCGTGAACTGACAGACCGTTTAGCGACCGTACGAGATGGTTTCTTAACGAAATATCCGAATACGTATGCTTCCTTTGCTTCAAAAGCGTTGACGATTGGTGCCGTCTATCAGCAAGTCGTACGTCACGGACTCGGAATCGATGTCGTGACGGGGGGCGAGCTTTACATCGCGCGTCAAGCGGGTGTACCGGCAGAACGGATCTATTTCCACGGCTCGAACAAATCGACGCAGGATTTACGGTATGCCGTCGAAGAAGGCGTCGGAAAAATCGTCATCGACCATTACGGTGAGATTGCACAGCTCGAACAAATTGCAGCAGATGCTTGTCAGACGGTAAACGTATTGATTCGAATCGTCCCCCAGGTCATCGGTGGGGCACATACTAAAATTCAGACGGGCGGCGTTGATACGAAATTTGGGTTCTCGACCCATGATGCCTCGTATCTTGAAGCCGTTCGGGCAATCTTAGCGTCGGAACATCTTGTCCTGCTCGGTATTCATTGTCACGTTGGATCACAAATCCAAGATCTTTCGTTGTTCGAGCGGACGGCGCGGACGATGATGGGGTTTGTCGAAACGATTCGTCAAGAAACGGAATTCACGGCGAGCGAAGTCAACGTCGGCGGTGGATTCGGGATTGCATATACGAAAGACGATGTCCCGCTTAACTTTGAGCAAACGATGGAGCACGTCATGGCAATCATCGAGGAAGAGTCGACACGACTTGGAATCGAACGTCCACGGATTGGGATTGAACCAGGGCGGTGGGTTGTCGCGAATGCCGGGACGACACTCTATACGGTCGGGGCGATTAAAGAAGTCCAAGGGGTTCGGACGTATCTGTCTGTTGATGGCGGCATGGCAGACAATATCCGTCCTGCGCTGTACGGTGCAGTCTACGAAACAGTCATCGCCAATCGGGTGACAGGAACGCTGCGCGAAGTGACGGTCGTTGGTGCTGCTTGCGAATCCGGCGATTTAGTCGCAGAAAAAGCGCAATTGGCGGAACCGGCTAGCGGGGATACGCTGGCGGTCTTCGGGACGGGTGCCTATAATTTCTCGATGGCGAGCAACTACAATCAATTTTTACGTCCGGCAGTCGTCTTCGTCAATCAAGGGGAAGCGCGGGAAGTCGTCCGGCGCCAAACATATGCGGATCTCGTTACGTGTGATCTCGGTCTAGAAAACGTACGATCTTAATAAACAGCAAGCCTTCCCCGTCGACCGAAACGAGGAAGGCTTGCTGTTTTAAATTTCAGGAGACAGGTTTATCTGCCGAAAGATGGTGTTTCGAAACGTTTTGAGGGAACATCAAGTCAAATTATTTGGATGGGATGACCAATACTTGTCCGATTGAAATCAAGCTGACATTCGTAATCTTATTCGCTGCTGCGAGCGAGCTGACTGTCACATTGTACTTACGGGCAATCGCATAAAGCGTATCTCCACTTTTGACGGTATAAGAAGTCGTTGTTGGGGGAGGTGTTGTTGACGTACCGGGAATTTTTAACACTTGACCAACAGAAATCAAATTGAGGTTAGTGATGTTGTTTGCTGAAGCGAGTGCACTGACGGAAACGTCGTACTTCCGAGCGATAGAATAGAGTGTATCCCCGCTTTTGACGGTATAAGAAGTCGTTGAGCTTGGGGGAGGTGTCGTCGACGTACCGGGAATCGTCAAGACTTGTCCGACAGAAATCAGGTTAAAGTTGGTGATGTTATTTGCTTTAGCTAAAGCGCTGACAGAAATGTTATAGAGGTTTGCGATTTTATAGAGCGTATCGCCAGACTTGACGGTATACGTTTTACTACCTGAAGTCGGGAGTTGCAGTAATTCAGAAACCGTAACGAACGTATACCCTTTAGCTTTCAGTTGCGTAATCATTGAAGGAAGGGCGGTTGGGGTTCCGGATGCACCGGCACCCGTATGCATTAAGACGATCGATCCCGGAACGATGTTCGGAATGACGCGGTTCAAGATTGCGGTAGAACTGATTCCTTTCCAGTCCGTCGTATCGATGTTCCATTGAATCGTTTTCGTGTAACCTGCATTACCGACGGCTGCTAAAACAGCACTGTTGCTTGCACCAAATGGAGCCCGGAAAATTGGTTTTGTTGTCTGTCCCGTTAATGAGTTAAGCAGACTTTCCGTCCGTGTCAATTCACTTGTCATCTGACTTGCAGACAAAGTCGTAAAATCGGGGTGACTGTAGGAGTGATTTCCAATTTGATGCGTCGGTGTTGCATTCGCGATATTTTTGATCGACTGTGGGTGATTCGCGGCACCGGCACCGGTCAGGAAGAAGGTTGCTTTGACATTGTTACTTTTTAAGATACTGAGAATTTTACCGATGTTTGTACCATCCGCCCCGTCATCGAACGTCAATGCCACCACTTTGTTCGTTGTCGAACCTTTCGTGATGAATGTTGAGCTAGCTGCTTCGACTGGTAGCTGATAACTGGATAATGGAATGAACATCAGTAACAAGACAACAAGTAACCGAAGCCATTTTTTTCGCATTATGATTTCCTCCTTTTCAGTCCGCTGACACTTCCGCAAACGCTTTACTTATCATTACCCTTTTTTAACAAAAAAAACAGAACAATTCCCGTTTATTTCGAGATTTAAACAAAAAAACGAAAAATATTGTTTGAATTCAAAAAAAATAGGGAAAACATAATATATGGAAATAGTAAAAGGAGTGAAATATGGATGATCGAATTTAAAAATGTCGGGAAGCAATTTAAGGACAATGTTGTCTTAAAAGGCTTAACGCTAGAAATCAAAGCGGGTGAACTCGTTGTATTCATCGGTCCGAGTGGCTGTGGAAAAACAACATCGCTCAAGATGATCAACCGTTTGATTGAGCCCTCTTCAGGAACGATTTTAGTGAATGGGAAGGACATCATGAAGACGGATACGATTGAACTGAGACGCCATATGGGCTACGTCATTCAACAAACCGGTCTATTCCCACACATGACCGTTCGTGAAAATATTCAATTGATTGCCGGTCTTGAAGGAAAAGATCACGATCAAATGGATCAACGGACAGAAGAACTTCTCCAAATGGTCGGCCTCGACCCGAAACAATTCATTGACCGTTACCCAAGCGAACTCAGTGGTGGACAACAACAACGTGTCGGTTTTGCCCGTGCATTGATGAATGATCCAGATGTTATTTTAATGGACGAACCGTTTAGTGCGCTCGACCCCGTTACCCGCAACGACCTCCAAGAAGAATTATTTAATCTCCAAGAAGAAGTAAAGAAAACTATCGTATTCGTCACCCATGATATGGATGAAGCGATCAAGCTAGCCGATCGGATATGTATCATGCGTGATGGGGAAATTGTTCAATTTGATACACCCGAAGAAATTTTACGACATCCAAAAGATGAATATGTTGAATCATTCATTGGAAAAAATAAAATTTGGAGTAGTCCGGCGTTCATTAAAGCAGAAGATATCATGATTGAAGATCCCGTCTCAATCAGTGGTAAGCGGACGTTGCTGCAAGGGATAGAAATCATGCGTGGACGAAAAGTGGATAGCCTGCTGATTACAGATCGTGATCGTACATTACAGGGAATCGTTAAATTGAAAAACATCCAAACGGTTTCAGATAAGAGTCAACGAATTGAAGAAATCATGGAAGGTGAACTTGTTGCCGTCGATGAACAGGATTCACTGCTTGATGTATTAGAAGTAATGAACCATGAAGAAACAGGTTATTTACCTGTAACGAACAAAGCCGGTCAATTACGCGGCTTGATTACACGAAGTAGCTTGCTTTCCGTCTTGAGTGAGCAGTTCATTCAGGAGGAGGAAGTGCAATGAGTGGATTTTTTGACTATGTAAAAAATAACACTGATCAAATCTGGAACTTATTACTTGAACACTTACAGCTGACCGTATTTGCGGTCGTCATCGCAGTTATCTTAGGGATTCCGCTCGGTATTTTAATTACGCGTTATCAACGGTTCGCTAAACCAGTCCTCGCCTTGACGAGTGTCGTTCAGGCGGTTCCGAGTCTCGCGTTACTTGGTTTCTTGATTCCGTTCATCGGGATCGGCTCGACACCGGCGATTATCATGGTCGTCTTGTATTCATTACTCCCGATTGTCAAAAATACGTACACAGGTTTATCAAGTATTCCGGGAGATATGTTGGAAGCTGCAAAAGGGATTGGACTGACCGAACGACAAGTTTTAGGAAAGGTTCAAATTCCGCTTGCCCTACCGATCATGATGGCCGGAATTCGGATTTCTGCCGTTACAGCGGTTGGATTGATGACGATTTCTGCGTTCATCGGTGCCGGTGGACTTGGTTATCTTGTCTTCTCCGGTATTCAAACCGTTGATAACAATCAGATTTTAGCCGGTGCGATTCCAGCAGGTATTTTAGCGCTTGCGATTGACTTCATCGTCAGCCGGATTGAATATTCGGTCGCACCAAACGGAATTAAGCTGGCAGACGGACGGGTCAAAAATCGGACACGTAAACGTCGCAAAGCGATGTCGGCCGGTAAGAAAATCGCAATTGCGAGTATCGTCGTTTTATTAATTGGTGGAACGGTTGCGTATTCGTTCTTGAAGCCGGATAAAATCGTCATCGGTTCAAAGAACTTTACGGAACAATTGATTTTAGGGAACATGTTGGCTGATTTAATCGAAGATAAGACCGACTTAGAAGTTGAACGTCAATTAAACCTCGGTGGTACAAAAGTTGCCTATGGTGCGCTTGAGACTGGAGAAATTGACGCGTATGTAGACTATACGGGGACGCTTCTGATCGATGTACTCAAACAAGAAGTAGAAACGGATCCAGAAGTCGTGTATGAAAAAGTTAAAAAAATGATTCCAGCGAAAAGTCAGGTCGATGTCCTCGATCCGATTGGTTTCAATAACACGTACGCATTAGCGATGACAAAAGAAGACATCGAAAAATATGATTTGAAAACAGTCTCTGATATGGCTGCTGTCAGTAATCGTCTGATTCTTGGTTCAACAATTGAGTTTGCGAATCGTGAAGACGGATACCTTGGCTTGAAAGAGAAATATCCGGACATGAAATTCAAAGATGTCCAGCCTGTTGATGGTGGGCTTCGTTATACGGCATTGACGAATGGAAAAACGAACGTCATCGATAGTTTTTCGACAGATGGATTGTTGAAGAAATTTGATTTGACGGTCCTTGAGGATGATAAAGAATTCTTCCCACCGTATTACGCGGTTCCAATCGTTCGTCAAGAAACGTTGGATGAACATCCAGAATTAAAAGAAGTTCTCAATATGTTAAAAGATAAAATCACGGATGAGAAGATGCAAGAATTGAACTTTAAGGCTGACGTCGAAAAAGAACGACCAGAAGATGTTGCACGTGAGTTCTTGATTGAAGAAGGTATGATTAAAAAATAATAAAAAGAGAGCCGAGGCGGGAATCCGCTTCGGCTCTTTATATGCGCGCTGACGCGCTATATCGTTTTGGAAAATAAGATCATTATTTTTTGATTCGACTAGCGAGCCAAGCGCGAACGGTGTTTTGCTGAATCATACACGTTCTTCCTCTCTTGGTTGAGTTGTTCCTGAACTCAAAGATTTTTGCTCGGCATCATTAATAATACGCTGTTGGACTTCAATCGTCAACCAATCTGCTTCGTGTTCAGGTAATGTAGGAAGACCATAACTTGGATTGCTCGTCGACAAAAATAAATCAGACATCAATCGCTCTGCGAATAATGGAATCATCTCATATCCCCCTCAATCTCGATTCATGTGCTACACCTTTAGTGTACGTGCAACATGTAAACGAACGAGAGGAGAAATGTTAAAAACAGGTGAATATTGTAAGTGTTTTCACAAGGGTGTCATATCTTCAGATAAAGGTACACAATCAGCAGCGTACTGTTGTCCGCGCTTGATATATTTTTTGACAGTCCGCTCCATGATGAACCGGTCGTGATCATTGATTTCGCGAATGACTTTTGCAGGGACGCCCATGACGAGCGAATTCGGAGGGACGACCATTTTAGGTGGAACGAGGCTACCGGCAGCGACGAACGAACCGGTTCCGATTTCTGCTTCGTCTAAAATTGTGGCTGACATGCCGATTAATGCGCCTTTTCGAATGATGCCTCCGTGAATCATGGCCATATGTCCAATCGTGACATCATCTTCGATAATCGTTGAGTATTCCTCATATTGATGAATCATCGAACCATCTTGAATGTTAACCCGCTCCCCGATTGAGATGAGCCCTTCATCCCCGCGGATGACGGTGTTGAACCAGACACTTGAATCTTTCCCGATCTCGACTTCACCGATGACTTTTGCACCGTCTGCGATATATACGCTTGGATCGACCTTTGGAATTAAGTTTCCGACGCGATACTTCATGATTGCTTGTCCTCACTTTCGATTAAGAATTACCTCTTTTATCTTGAACTCCCGAAAAATAAATTGCAACTGCTTACAATCTAATTGTAAGATGGTAAAAATACCGGTCATTATAGGAGGATATAGGATGGATACTACAGTTCGAGCACGACTTATCGCGATTGCTGCGAAAAAACAGAAAGCGGCAATTGTCTATCAAGGCATTCAGGTCATTGATGTGATGACACGTGAGACCTATCAAGCGGATGTCGCAATCGATTCAGGCTACATCGCCGCCGTTGGGGACGGCTATGAAGGTGAAGAGAACATTGATGGAACGGATCAATATATCGCACCGAGTTTCATCGATGGACACGTCCATATCGAATCTTCGATGGTGACACCGAGTGAATATGAACAGGCCATCTTACCGCTCGGAGTGACGACGGTAATCGCCGATCCACACGAAATTGCTAACGTCAAGGGAGCGGACGGTCTACAGTTCATGTTAGATGACGCGGAACAGCTTCGTCTTGATGTACGGATGATGTTACCGAGCTGTGTTCCGGCGACGTCGTTCGAACACGCAGGGGCGTCGTTAAAGGCAGCCGACTTAGTACCGTTCGTCAATCATCCGGGTGTCCATGGCTTGGGAGAAGTAATGGATTACCCGGCGGTCGAACGTGCCGATGCGGACATGCTACAGAAAATCGAGCAGATTGAAGCAGCAGGAAAGCTCGTTGATGGTCATGCAGCAGGTCTTGGTGCACGTGAAGTCAATATCTACGGGGTTGCCGGCATCCGGACGGATCATGAAGCGGTTACGAAAGAAGAAGCGCTCATACGTGCACGCAGAGGTTTGTATGTCGAAGTCCGTGAAGGATCGGCAGCCCGGAATTTAAAAGAAGTACTTGATGCCGTAACGGAAAGCAATGCGAGTCGCTTCTTATTCTGTACAGACGATAAACATTTGGATGATACATTACGTGAGGGAACGATCGACTACAACGTGCGCTATGCGATCGAGCATGGGATTAAACGGGAAACGGCATATGCGATGGCATCACTCCATGCAGCAAATGCCTATGCATTACAAGATCGCGGGGCAATCGTCCCAGGACGCCGGGCGGATTACGTTCTTTTGACGGATCCTGATCGTGTAGTGATTCGTGAAGTGTTCGTAAAAGGCGAACCGGTCGCTCGGGATGGTAAAACAATCATTACGTCTCCAAAAGTAACGGTCCCACCTAATTTGCGCGGTGAATTAAAAACGAAAGAAATCACGGACACAGTGTTTGAACTGCCACTCGCGCACCCGAAAGCAAATGTTATCGGAGTTATTCCGAAAAGCATTGTTACGAACCATCTCGTGTTGGATGTGCCCGTCGTCGATGGAATGTTTGTGCAGGATACAGCGCAAGATTTATTAAAGATTGCTGTCATCGAACGCCATAACGGAACAGACTTCTCAGCAGTTGGCATTGTCCAAGGATTCGGTATGAAACGTGGAGCGATTGCCGCGACGGTCGCCCATGATTCACATAACCTCGTCATCGTCGGTACTTCAGATGCGGAGATGAAGCTTGCAGCAGAGCGTCTCGTTAAAGCGGGGGGAGGCGTCATCGCGGTCAAAGGTGAGGACGTCTTGGCAGAACTGCCACTTGAGATCGCCGGTTTGATGACGAGTCGTCCGTTCGAGGAAGTCGGAGCTACGTTAGAAAAGTTAAACGATGCACTGGATGTACTAGAAGCGGATCGTTCATTCAATCCGTATTTGACGATGTCGTTCCTTTGCTTACCCGTCATTCCGAACTTGAAATTGACGGACAGCGGACTGTTTGACGTCAAAACCTTCCAACATATTAAGACGCAGGCCCCAAAATAAAGAAACACGAATTAAAAAAGGTGAACACTCACTACGACTAGTGTTCACCTGCTTTATTGATTTCCTTCCCGCCTCAAATCCCATCATTCCTTTACATTTGTTATTGAAACTTAATATTTTCCAAGTTGAATCATTATCTGATCCTTGTTATAGTTGTTTTTATATCATCTGTGAAAAACATCACTTTTAGTGAAACTTTTTAACCCTTGATTCGTAAAATATAAAAGAAAAAAGGAAGGAAGGATCGTATGGATAAATCGTATTTTGAAGGACATCAAGAACTGATTGCTTGCGTCTATCGCTCGTTTATCGACCAATTTCATGAGTTGCCAGAGCGGCGTCGAACAAAACGTCAACTGCGAAACCTTGCGTTTTCTGTCATCCGTCAAGCAGGTCCGACCTATCAAGAGCGAACGGTGTTGTATGAATTTTTCGCCGAGTTTTTCAGAGCAGTAGAAGAGGGACAACATGAAAAAATTGAATTCTATAAACAAATCGCACAGTAAAGACCCCAGACGGCTCCGGCAGAAGGGGTCTTTGTTGTTTTACAAAATAAAAAAATCCAAAAACCCACCGGAATGGATTTTTGGATTTCATATGTTACTTACTTAACTTCCATCCATTTAAAGCTCATGTCAGCACCAAATGGGTGGCGGTATAATTTGTCGATATTAGCCCGTTGCAAGTAAGCTTCACCTTTTTGATAGATTGGAGCAATTGCATAATCTTCTGCGAGAAGCATTTTTTCAGCTTCTTGAAGATCAGACCAACGTTTTGCTTCATCTGTTTCTTTTTTCGCATCTTTAACAAGTTGATCAAACTCTTTATTCGAGTAGTTCATCCGGTTAAAGCTTCCGTCCGTTAACCACATGTCGAGGAACGTCATTGGATCCTGGTAGTCAGGGCCCCAGCCGGCAGCGGAGATGTCATAGTCACCTTTTGACTCAAGATCAAGGAAGTTTTTGAACGGTTGTTGCTTGATTTTGACCGTCAAGCCAGGCAAGTTCTTCTCGAGATCACCTTTTAAGAATTCAGATACCTTTTTGAAGGCATCCTCATCTCGTGAAAGCATATCGAGTTCAACTGTTTTAACACCTAACTCTTTTAGACCGGCCTCCCAGGCTTTTTTCGCCTCTGCAGCGTCAAAGCTTTGAAGGTCTGGGTATTTCGCACGGAAGTCTTCGCCGTCCGGTGTGAACGTGAAATCTTTTGCGACGATGAAGTTCGCAGGTTCTGATCCATCGTTCAGGATGACATCTGTGATGCCTTGCTTCTCGAAACCAAGTGCAAGGGCTTTACGGATGTTCTCATTTTGAAGTGCTTTATTTTTCTGGTTGAAGCGTAAGAAATTGATCCGTGCGTCTGGACGTGTTTTGTAGTCTTCTGACTGTTCGTATTGTGAAACGAATTCAGAAGTGATCGGTGCGAAATCAACTTCTTTTGACTCGAATAAGTTGACGCCGGTCGAGATTTCTTTTACGACCTTCACATCGATTTTATCCATTTTGACGTTTGCTTTGTCCCAGTAATCTGGATTCTTTTTGTATGTCCATCCGGCGTTCGATTGCCAATCTGACAAGATAAAAGGTCCATTGAAGTTCATCGATTCAACATTCATCGCGAATTTGTCGCCTTTTTCTTCGACGAATGATTGCTTAAGTGGTAAGTACGTAGGGAAACTCGTCAAACCAAGGAAATACGGTGCAGGTGCTTCGAGCTGAACTTCGAGTGTTTGTTCGTCGATTTTTTTGACGCCGAGTTCGTCGAGTTCTGCTTCACCCGCCATGATTTTATTGGCATTTTTCAAATCCTGTAAGATGTACGCATATTCAGCGCCTGTTTTCGGATCAAGTGCACGTTTCCATGAGTAAATGAAATCATCCGCTGTGACCGATGAACCATCCGACCATTTTGCGTCTTTGCGTAGTTTGAAGGTATATGTTTGTTTATCATCGGATACTTCAACACTTTCAGCCATCCCAGGCGTTGGTTTATTTTCACCATCCAGACGATAAAGGCCTTCGAATACGTTGTTTGTCACGATGATTGATGTCGAGTCCGTCGTTTTCGTTGGATCGAGTTGTGGGACATCCGTTGTAGAGATAAATGTCACTTCTTGTTTTTTGTTACCATCTGATGACGAGCTACCGTTCGATTCATTATCCTGACCACAAGCTGCTACTGCGAGTAGCGCCATGCTCGATAAGCCAGCAAAGGCGATTTTAGTCTGTTTCTTCATGTGAAAAATGACCCCCCGATTAATTTAAAATAATTTCAGAAAAGTTTGAACATAATGTAAATTTAAGTGAAAATGGATGAAAATGCAACATAAATTTTCTGATAATTCTCACTGATCAAGGTCTATTTGCCCAATTCCGAGCGATTTCAAGTAGTCATAAAGTATGAAAATCGTGACACGGTGAGGCGAGTACATCCGCAATGTCAATTGCTGTGGCGTGCCGCGTAAACGAATATTCGTAATCCGGAC
Source organism: Exiguobacterium sp. s102 (assembly GCF_018618635.1). Lineage (NCBI taxonomy): Bacteria > Bacillati > Bacillota > Bacilli > Caryophanales > Exiguobacterium > Exiguobacterium sp. s102. The sequence continues at coordinate 158,966 of NZ_JACSML010000004.1, read as the reverse complement.
CCCTTGTTGTTCGAGCGCTTTTTTAACCGTTTCTGCATCGAGTGTTTCCGGTAAAGTCAAATGAGCGACGATGACGTTTGCTTCAAACCGGCTGTTGTTGAATCGTTTCATGATCCAGGTGATACTTTCGAGCGAAACGAATAGAAAAAGTACGAGAAAGCTTGACTCAATAATGAATCCTGCACCGACGGCAATCCCGATGCCGCTCGCTGCCCAGATAATTGCTGCTGTCGTCAAACCACTGACGATATCATGTGGACGTCGGAGGATGACGCCGGCTCCGATGAATCCAATTCCGGCGACGATTTGGGCGACGATTCGCATCGGATCCATCTGGACATGAGAAGCAATGTTTTCATAAAAAATAACGGAGTTGATTGAAACGATGGTTAACAGGCAACTGATCAGGGTAATTACGAGGCTAGTACGTATACCAACTGGCTTGTTTTTGACTTCACGTTCGAATCCGATAATGATTCCAAATGTTGCGGCAATCATTAATTTATATAAGTCCTCTAGTTGGAACGAATGCACCCATGCCATCATCATCAAATCCTTTCTTTACATTGAAGTGGGTTTTGTTATAATGAACTTTGTGTCTTCGAATGAATATACGTTTAATATGAATAGATATACAGATTTGGAGGAAGTGTTTACATCATGAATCAACAAAAGATTGGTTTTTTTGCATTAGCAGCAATGGTCATCGGTTCGATGGTTGGAGGGGGAGCCTTTAACCTGCCAGGAGCGATGGCTCAAAAAGCAAGTGCTGGTCCGATTTTAATCGGTTGGAGCATTACAGGGCTCGGTATGATTATGTTGGCATTAGTTTTTCAGCACTTGGCGAATAGTAAGCCGGAGCTTGAAGGTGGTATTTATGCGTATGCACGAGAAGGCTTCGGTCGTTTCGTTGGTTTCAATAGCGCTTGGGGGTACTGGGTATCCGCCTGGATCGGTACCGTTGCGAATATCACGTTAGTCTTTAATGCACTCAGTTATTTCTTCCCGATTTTTTCAGCGGAAAATCGACTATTTTTATTGATGATGAGTGTCGTCGTCGTGTGGGGACTGTTTTGGATTGTCTCGAGTGGGATTAAAGAAGCAACACTCGTTAACTTGATTACGACAATCGCTAAGCTTGTCCCCATCCTAATCTTCATTCTGCTCGTTGGGATTGCGTTTAATGTACGCACGTTCAATCTTAATTTTTGGGGAGAGGGAACGGAGCTTGGATCGATTTTTGAACAAGTGAAGGGAACGATGCTTGTCACGCTTTGGGCATTCGTCGGGATTGAGGGAGCCGTCGTCTTATCGTCACGTGCGAACAAGCGGAGTGATGTCGGTAAGGCGACCGTGACAGGTCTCGTCGGCGTACTCGTCATTTACATCTTGATTTCAGTGTTATCACTCGGTGTCCTGACGCAAGAGCAACTAGCCGGATTAAATGAACCGACAATGGCGTATGTTTTGGAAGCCGCAATCGGACCGGTCGGTGCAACCATCATCATGATTGGATTAATTATCTCGTTGTCTGGTGCTTTGCTCGGTTGGACGATTTTAGCTTCAGAGATTTCCTATCTTGTCGCAAAAGATGGAGCTTTTCCAAAAGTGTTCGCGAAGACGAACCGGAACGGAGCACCCGTCGGCGCATTGCTTATCACACAAATTGCGACACAACTCGTTGCGGCGGTTGCTTTGTTCTCGGCCCAAACGTATCTTGTTTTATCGAGTATTGCCGGGATCTGTGCACTTTTACCGTACTTGTTGTCGGCGATCTATAGCGTTCGTTTCTCTAAGGCGGAACGCAATACGAAGATGTTGATTTTCTCTATTATTGCTTCCTTCTATTCGATTTGGCTCGTGTATGCGTCGGGTATTTGGTACATCGTCATTGCAGCATTGGTTTATGCTCCGGGTATCATTGCCTACTCGTTAGCAGAACGTGAGCAAAAACGTAGTGGCATGTCACGTTACGAGATGATCGCGAGCGGTGTGCTCGTAATTTTAGCGGGGATCGCCATTTATGGTATGATCGCTGGTCAAATCCAGTTGTAATCGTAAAAAAGGGCTGACTATTGAGTCAGCCCTTCCGACTGTAGACAACGTGCTATCGGGAGATCAAGCATCTTTTTTCGTTGCTTTCCTCGGGCGAGGCGCAAGCCGTTGCTCCTTGGATCCTAGCGGACAACGAGCAGGGTCTTGCCTGCCTCTGAACGTGCGTCAAAAACGCATTTTTCCCCATAGGAGTCAACGAAATGTGACGCTTTTTAGATAACACCGTGACGGAAAGCCGGGCATGGAGACGGTTTAGAGCGCGAAAGATTGCCGCTTTGAAGACGAGGCGAGACAGGGAAGCGCGAACGGATTGCATCTCGATACCGCATGTTTGCGCTTCTTAATAATTTGTCTACACGCTGAAGGGCTGACTTTTGAGTCAGCCCTTTTTGTATTGTTAAACAAGCGATATCAGCTAGTTGAGGAATTAAATCGTTTGTCGACCTCGTCGACGGATAAAGGTTTTGCGAAGATGAATCCTTGCATCTGTTGACATGATGTTGTTTTTAGATACGCTTCAGCGCTGGAAGTTTCGACTCCTTCCGCAACTAAATTAAGGTTCAAATTCCGACCTAGTTGAATAATGGAATCTAATAATCCTACATTTCCAACGTCAATCCCATCAATAAAAGTTTTATCGATTTTGAGTTCATCAATTGGAAAAGCACTTAAATATTGAAGTGAAGAATAACCTGTTCCGAAATCATCGATGGACAGGCGGAAACCGAGTGACTTGATCAATTGCATCCGTTCGAGTGTTCGCTGCGTTTGTAGGATAGCGATGTTTTCTGTCATCTCAAGCGTCACTGAGCGAGGCGAGATTATTTTATTTGAAATCAAGTGTTGGAGCGTCCGGATAAAGGAATCGCTTTGGAACTGGTGGGGGGAAATGTTGATGGCCATCGTCAGCTTAGGATCAATCGTCTGTTGCCACTTGGCTAGTTGTTCGCACGCCTCGAGTACGACCCAGTTATTGATGGGTGTGATGAGTGCTACTTCTTCGGCAAGCGGAATGAACTCAGCCGGCGGAATACTTCCGAGTGCTGTATGATTCCAACGCAGCAATGCCTCGAAGCCATTCACACGTCTCGTTTTCAAGTTGATGATTGGCTGATAAGCGAGTGAGAACGCGCCATCTTCCAAAGCTGTAAATAAAGAACGTTCAAGCTGTACTTTTCGTGTAAATTGTTGATCCATTTCATGTGTTAAATATTGAATCGTTCCTGTTCCGACAGCTTTTCCTGAGTATAGTGCCATTTCTGATCGCCGGAATAAATCTTCGAGTGAACTGGCCTCTGACGGATAGAGCGTGATTCCGAACGTACAGGAGATGATTAATGAATGACCATTAATGTAGTAAGGGCGTTGAATGACTTGTTGGAGCTTACGGACGAGTTGGAACAACATATTTCTGTCGGAAGCGGGAATGAGTAGACCGAATAAATCACTCATTGGATGAAAGGTTAAGGTACCTTCTGTCTGCTGTGAGAGACGAATGGCTAATGCTTGTAAAAGTTGATCACCGATGTGCGTTCCGAACGAATCATTGATGACTTTGAAACGATCGATATCAAATAAGATTAAAGCGAGCGGCTGAGTGGGTGAAGCGTGATTGAACATTGTTGCACCTTCTCTTAAAAATCCACGTCGATTGAGTAAGTGCGTCATTTCGTTATGGTGGACTAGAAAATCAAGTTCCTCTTCAAGACGCGTTGTTTCGGTCACATCAGTCCCGATAAATAGGTGTTGGAACCGGACACCGGCCGCATCATAAATCGGAATAAGTGTCGCTTGGAGAAACTTTTTTTCGGACGATGACGTTTCAATCGGTACTTTTCCGGACCAGGCTTTTTTTTGTTTAATTTGCGAGCGGATGGTCATCAATACTTCGTTTTCGGCTGCACTGAGCAACTGCGTCCAAGGGCGCTTGATTAGCTGATTCGGACAAAAACCTGTGAAATCGACCATGTTGGCGTTCGCATAAGCGATAGTGCCCCGTGCATCCAAAACGAGGACACAGGCGATTTGATCAAACGCATAGCGTAAGTCCATCAATCCTTGAAAGAGCGGTTTCGTACCAGAATGTTGAGCGGTTGAAGGAAGACTACAAAAAGAAGCACCTATGACGTATTCATCGCTATCGTCAAACAGTGGTGTGATCAACATTGTCGAGGTCATGCTTGTACCTGTTTTGTGTAAAAAATACGTGTTCGGAAGTTGAATGGCCTGACGACGTTCTAAAAATGATTTCCAAATCTGTTCACTAAAAGCAACGTCTTCCGGATTTAATAACGGAAGTGTTCGACCTAACACTTCATCTGCAGACCATCCCCAATAGTCTTCAGCCGAAGGGTTCCAGATACGAACGGTTAAATCCAGATTTAAGATGAAGGCAGGTAAGGGGAACTTACTCATGACGACTTCATAGGAATCAATGGTCGAACGGTCCATTACATGCACACACTCCTTGTTACGCAAATTGATAGTTCAGTTGTCTTGTCTATTCCCAATATATTCAATCAACATGCAGATAAACCCTCTTAGATGTTTAATTTTTGTATGAAGATTATTTTGAGGAATCTGTTATAATCGATTTGAAAGCGTTTTCTAAAGAGTCAAAGGGGGACTATTTATGAATCAAACAGAAAAAATCATTCAACAGACAGAGCAGTTCGGGGCACATAACTATCATCCACTTCCAATCGTCATTTCAGAAGCGGAAGGCGTCTTCGTCAAAGATCCGGAAGGACGTCAGTATATGGATATGCTCAGTGCTTACTCAGCCGTCAATCAAGGGCATCGTCATCCTAAAATCATCGAAGCTTTAAAACGCCAGGCTGATAAGATTACGTTGACGTCACGTGCGTTCCATAATGATCAGTTAGGTTTCTTCTATGAAAAAGTAGCGAAGTTGACGAATAAAGATATGGTTCTACCAATGAACACCGGTGCAGAAGCCGTCGAAACAGCAGTGAAAGCTGCACGACGTTGGGCGTATGAAGTAAAACGGGTTCCGGGCGACGCTGAGATTATCGTGTGCGAAGGAAACTTCCATGGGCGGACGATGACTGCTGTTTCCATGTCGACGGAAGCAGAATACCAACGTGGTTTTGGACCACTGTTACCTGGAATCAAAACGATTCCCTATGGTGACCTGGAAGCCTTAAAAGGTGCAATCACTGAAAATACGGCAGCTTTCATCGTTGAGCCGATTCAAGGGGAAGCGGGAATCTTGATTCCGTACGAAGGGTTCTTAAAAGACGCCCAAGCTGTCTGTAAAAAGCAGAACGTCCTGCTCGTGGCTGACGAAATCCAATCAGGTCTCGGACGTTCAGGCAAGTGGTTTGCTTCGGATTGGGACGAAGTGACGCCAGACATGTATATTCTCGGAAAAGCATTAGGGGGCGGAGTCTTCCCGATTTCATGTGTCGCGGCAAATCGGGACGTACTGAATGTCTTTAATCCAGGCTCGCATGGCTCAACGTTTGGTGGAAATCCATTAGCATGTGCCGTTTCAGTTGCTTCGCTTGAAGTACTTGAAGATGAGAAGTTACCTGAGCGGTCGCTCGAACTCGGAACGTATTTCATGGAGAAACTAAAACAAATTAAAAATCCAATCATTAAAGAAGTCCGCGGACGCGGTCTTTTCATCGGGGTTGAGTTGACAGAAGCGGCTCGTCCATATTGTGAAGCATTAAAAGAAAAAGGTTTGCTCTGTAAAGAAACGCATGAGACGGTCATTCGTTTTGCACCGCCACTCGTCATCACGAAAGAAGAGCTCGACTGGGCCTTTGAACGAATCGAACAAGTATTAGGCGCTTCAGTAACGCAATAATGGAGGGATCAAGACTTCCCAGTCGATAATGACGGGAAGTCTTTTTCTTTTTTATGTTTGATTCTTTTAGAGGTGGGAAAATACTATTATTCGCATAAAAAATAGGGGGTAATGAATATGTCAGATAACAGTGGTTTGAATAAAAAGCTCGATGGTGCAGTCGATAAAGCAGCAGGTAAAGCAAAAGAGGCACTTGGTAAAGCAACAGGGGATAAATCAACAGAACGTGATGGGAAGAAAGATCAACTAAAAGGCGGCGCGAAAAAGACAGTCGGAAATGTCCAGCAAGATCTTGAGGATACGAATCGTCATTAATGCATGGCTGAAAGTACCCGAACGTTCGGGTACTTTTTTTATGAATAAATTTGTATAAAGGTCTAGTCATTTAGATGTTTATATGAAATAATAACAGTTGTAAAAGCGTTTTCATTGTTCTATCACAAATCATTATTTACTTAAGAAAGGATGAAGTGTATGTTGCAATTTCTTCAACGGATTGGTAAAGCCTTAATGTTACCAATCGCCGTATTACCAGCCGCAGGGATTGTCTTACGACTCGGATCGGCAGACATGCTGGATATCCCATTGATGGTTGCAGCGGGAGGGGCAATTTTTGATAACCTGCCGCTCATCTTCGCTATTGGTGTCGCAATCGGACTTTCGATTGATGCCAGCGGGGCAGCCGGATTAGCTGGGGCAGTTGGTTATCTCGTTTTAAAAAATGGTGTTGATTCAATGAACAAAGATTATTCCAACGCCCAAATTCAAGCGAAGTATGATGCGATAGCGGCCATTGTCAATGACTCTTCGACGAAAGCTGACGGTGCGACCTTGAGTGCGATTGCGAATCAGGCGAGTCTCGGTTCGATGGTCAATATGGCTGTATTTGGCGGAATCATTGCCGGAATTACAGCTGGGTTGCTTTACAATCGTTTTTATAACATTAAACTTCCAGATTGGTTAGCATTCTTTGGTGGGAGACGGTTCGTTCCGATCATCACCTCTGCTGTCATGCTCGTTTTAGCTTTTATCTTTGGTTACTTATGGCCGTTCATCGAAGATGGGATCAATGGTGCAGGAGAATGGATGGTCAGCCTCGGAGCAGGCGGTGCCGCACTGTTTGGATTCTTCAACCGTCTCTTGATTCCTGTCGGTCTTCATCATGTCTTAAACAATATTTTTTGGTTCGTCTTCGGGTCGTATGAAAAAGCAGACGGGACGATCGTCAATGGAGACATTGCCCGTTTCTTTGCCGGAGATCCGACAGCGGGTATTTATCAGGCTGGTTTCTTCCCGATTATGATGTTTGCGCTACCGGCAGCTGCTGCTGCAATGGTGATGGCAGCACGAAAAGAAAATCGAAAAGCTGTTGCCGGAGCGATGATCGGTTTAGGATTGACTTCTTTCCTAACGGGGATTACAGAGCCGATTGAATTTTCATTCATGTTCCTTTCACCCGTCTTGTATGTCATGCATGCTGTTTTGACAGGTCTTTCGATGGCCGTCGTCAATTTAATCGGAGTATTGCATGGTTTCTCATTCTCGGCCGGTTTTATCGACTATGCCTTGAATTTTGGAATCGCTACAAAACCGTTGTTGCTGATTCCGGTTGGTCTCGCGTTCGCGGTCATCTATTACTTCCTGTTCTACTTCATGATTACGAAGTTTGATTTAAAAACACCAGGTCGTGAAGATGAATCGCTCGTAACAGACACGGGTATCGTAACAGGTGTTTCAGATGATAAGTATGAGCAACAAGCAGCAAAAATCTTTGCAGGTCTACAAGGTACGGAAAATGTGACGGCGATTGATAATTGTGCAACACGTTTACGTTTACAAGTCAAAGATACAAGTGTAATTGATGAAGCAGCGATTAAAGCCGCTGGTGCAAAAGGTGTCATGAAGATGGGGGCGACAAACGTCCAAATCATCATCGGGACAGATGTTGAATTCGTCGCGGATGCCATGAAACGTCAAAAATAAGTAAACAAAAGACCATCGCTCATGAGCGATGGTCTTTTGTTTTGAAGGGAGATACACTTTTAAGAAAAGTCACGTTGATTGTGCGACGCAGTGACTGTTTTTTGTTTTGGGGCGTGGGCATAAATCGGATAAAAAATACCGACTAAAATGATGATGATACCAATCCATTGCGAGCCCATTAAATGTTCGCCTAAAATGAGCACAGAACAGATAACTGCTGTTGGGAGCTCGGCAGCCCCGAGCAATGAGACGCTGGCAGGACTGAGATGTGGTGCACCTGCAGCAAATAAAAGTGGTGGTAAAATCAAAGCGAATAAGCCGAGTGGAAGGGCATAAAGCAACATTCCATTCTCAAAATTTGTTTCGCTCAAGAAAGTAGTAGGTGGATACATAATCATGACGAAAAGTAACCCACCTGTCATCATATAAAAGCTCTTTTTGATGACCGGAAGATGATTTGCGACACGTCCGCTCGCGAGTAAAAAGATGGAGAAGCTGACCGCTGCTCCTAATCCGAACAACGTTCCGCGGAAGTCAAGCGAACTCGTGTAAGCAGCACTTGCCAAAATGGCTCCGCCAATCAAGAGGATTGCTGACAAGAAGTGTGCCCGTGAAGGTAAGCGTTTCGAAATGATTGAATCGATAACAACACCAATCCACGTAAATTGGAACAATAAGATGATTGCGACGGAAGCAGATATTGTCTGCAGGCTCTGATAGTAAAGGTAACCTGTCGTCCCACTGGAGATGCCGATAATGACCAGTTTCATAGCGGTCGTAGGTGCGAGACGTAGATTTTTTGTAAATAGCGCAAGGATGAAAATCATGAGCCATCCGAAGAGAAACTGACTTCCTGAAACTGTAGCAGAGTCGAAGCCGGCAGCATAAGCTAGTTTGACAATCGTTGAAAGGACACCGTAACTGATGGCGCCGATTAAAACGAAAAGTGTTGCTTTTGATCGATTCATTTGGTTGCCTCCATGTTTTAGAACGCACAAAAAAGGTTGCAACAGGGCCTAGTCCAGGTTTTTTGGACAGGGTTTGGTTGCAACCTGTGTGAGTTATTTAATGTTGAGACCTACCTCTTTGTAAAAGGCGGGTTTTAATTCATTGTAGCGAGCAGTTAAACGATTAAAATCGTTTAACGTAGCTGTAGCCTGACGCGTAGTACGATTTAAGTCGGCTGTTGCTTCATCAATCTTAACGAAGTTCGGTTTCTCGGTCAAGTAGGAGAGTAATTTTTCCTCCGCGTTCATTGAAGCGGTATACTGCTTAACGAACGTAGTAAATGCTTGTTCACGCTGTTCGATGACTTCAATCACGCGAGATCCTTCACGTTTCGGTCCGGTTTCGAGTTCTGCGACGTAATCTTTTAATTCTTGCATATCTAACTTGGCGAAAGCCTCTCGGCGCAACGATTGTTCTTGTTCAAGCAAAGAGAATCGTTCTTCGTTTAAAGCCATTAATTCCTCACGTTCATTTTGTGACCGCTTGATTTCCTCAGCTCCTGCATCGAGAACTGCTTGGTACGTGTTAACGGAAATTTCATCTTTTCTACTTCTAGACTCTGCGAGCGTGGTCGCGTCTTGTTCGTATGTTGCGTGCTCCTCGAGTTTGTCATAAAAGTCCATAGAGGAATCTGTTGAACAACCACTTAAAAGTAACGCAGCACAACTCGAGAGAAAAGTGAGAGACAGGTATATTTTTTTCATGAACGAAACTCCTTATAGATTGGATTGCTGAACAAAATTAAACGGAATATGGAAGTCTTCATCATAAATCGAAAACTGATAGCCTTTTTTCTTTAAACCGGCAACGATTGCCGGAAGTGCGCGTAACGTTTGTGGTTGTTCATGTAATAAAATAATTTCGAAGGGATCTTCTGCCCGGTCGATGACAGTTTTTGCGACTTCTTTTGCACTGTCTTTGTAATACCAATCCATCGAATCAATCGACCAGTCCCAGACACGTAGATTCGCAGACGCCACATCATTCGCAATCGTTTTTGAAATACCGGGAGACGAGCCATACGGAGGACGCGTCAGAAGAGGCGAATGTCCCGTTAACTGATTAATCTTTTTTTGGACGCTCAGCATCTCTTTGACATATTGTTTTTTCTTATAGAGCGTTTCATAGTCATGGGTCTCACTATGCAAACCGATGTAATGTCCTGCTGTTGCGGTATCTTTTACAAACGTCGGCTGGGCGTCGATGTTGCTTCCGATGAAAAAGAAAGTAGCTTTGACTTGTTGTTGCGCCAGTTCATTTAAAATGTCTGTGGTTAAGGCGCTAGGACCATCCTCAAACGTTAAATAGGCGACTTTTTTTGTCACACCATTCCATTGATCGACCCGGGATTTTTCCATGTTAGCAACAGGGACTTGTCCGAGCGTTGTGACCGTTACAGTAGCGAGCTGTTGTTTCGACTTGATGTATTGATAGGCGATGAATCCACCGACAGAAAGTAAAAGTAAGGTGAATAAAATCGATAGCTTGCGAAGAAATTTGTTCTTAGAATGTCGTTTTCGTGGTCCAAGACCAATCGGATTTCCAGTGTTGTATGAATCCATCGCTGTTATAGCTCCTTTGCGGAAAATCGTATAGGTTAACTGTAACATTTTGTCTGTTTCATTTGTAACAAACATGTTACAAAAAGATAACTGAGTAAGATTTTTCAAATTATGACTCAGTAAGTTAGATTAAAACAGATGATATTTGATTTAAATTAAATATGAAAAAGAGGACAAGCAGACCCGTTTGGATCTGTTTGTCCTCTTTGTTATAGCTCACTTATTGTTCAGTGACTGTGCAATCCGTACATTCGGACTGGTAAGATTCGCATTGTTCATCCATCTCTTTTCCACAGGTAGCACAAGTTTTTGCAGGGAGTTGACGATAAAATTCAGCAGATGTCTCTTGGTAAAGTGGCTGTTCCATTTGTATCTCCTCCTAATGGCAATCAATGTGTATACAACGTTGTTTATATAATCTTATTGTATTAGTACAGATGATGAAAGTCAATAATTGTTTTATAACAGATGAAGTTAAGTAAGTCTTGTCATATGACAGTCGAGAAACAGGATGATACGATATCAAAGTAAATTAGATACTATTAAGGGGGATTACATCATGAACCAAACTTTTTCAGAAACACTGCAAACATTGAATGAACGACGTTCTGTTCGTCATTATGATGCGTCATTTACATTAACTGAAACGGAAGTAAAAGAATTAATCGAATTAACAACAGCTGCACCAAGTGCTTGGAACTTACAACATTGGCATTTTATCGCCTTCCACTCAGAAGAAGCGAAACAACAGCTCGCACCGATTGCTTACAATCAACCAGCCATCACGTCTTCTTCAGTCGTCATCGCCGTGCTGGGTGATACGCAGGCAAACCGTAATTACAATCCGGTCTACGGACCAGCTGTCGAAGCGGACGGCATGACGGAAGAGTTATTTGACTCGATCAAAGGGCAAGTAGAAGGTGCCTACCAAAGTGCTGCATACGGCCGTGACGCGGCAATGTCGAATGCCAGCTTAGCTGCGATGCAGTTGATGCTCGTGGCAGAAGCGAAAGGGCTCTCGACGCTTGCGATGGGCGGTTTCGATCATCAAGTATTCGCCGATACGTTCATTACGGAAGAGCGTTTTGTACCTGTTATGTTGATTGCTGTCGGTAAAGCCGTTGAAAATGCGAAAAAACGCCCGGCACTTCGCTTACCAGTCGATCAAGTGACAACAATATTATAAAAACAAGGGGCTGACTCAAAAGTAAACATGTGCCACACCCATCTTGTTTAAAAGGAATCACTTGCTTCACGCGACGCTTGCAAAAAAAGCGCGTAAAAAGAAAGGTGATTTCTTTTTGAGTCAGCTCGACTGTTTTTTTATGAAAAAATTATTTTTTTTACGGAAACTACTTGCCAGCTGTTTAGTTTCTTGCTATATTAATAAATGTCCTAGCAAGTACATAACGTACTGCATCATGATTCTGTAGCTCAGCTGGGAGAGCGCTACCTTGACAGGGTAGAGGTCGCTGGTTCGAGCCCAGTCAGAATCATACTAAAAGTCCCGTTCATCATTTGATGAACGGGACTTTTTTAGTTTATTCGTTCGTTTGAAGTTCGTCTTCTGTCACCCACTTGTGATTTTTGACAGTGTCGCCGCCCGTCGTCGGTTTGAAGTCAACCATGTAAACGGTTGTTTGTTCAGCGCTGTCGATTGTTGCTTTGGCACCATTCATACCAGTCATATGATCAGCATCAATCGTCGTCGTGTCACCTTTTTTAAGTGGAGAAGATGGGACTGGTGTTAACTCTTCCTGGACGACCCATTTATGATTGGTCACTTTCTTTCCGCCATCTGTTGGTGTGAAGCTCACGGCATAAACGGTCGTATCAAATGCACCGGCAATTGTCGCTTCCGCTCCATCCATTCCTTTCATATGCTTCGACGACATGATTGCTGTTGAGCCGACCTCGAATTTAGGATTTGCTGCTTTTTTAATACCCTCCGGTAAATCCCCGTCACTTGAATGCATCATTCCTTCATGTGAATCGTCCTGCATTTCACTCTGCATGTCATTGTGGTTTGCTTCTTTATCTTGATCATTCCCGCATGCACCAAGCAATAAGGCAGTCGATAATGTGAGGCTTGCTACGATTGTTTTCTTCATTTTAAATTCCCCCTGTATAATGTGATGACACGATTACTTTACCCATTATTCGTGCAGAAACCGTGCAGAAAGCGTGACATTTCTGCATCCTGTACCGTTCAGTTGGAGTCTAAAATCAATTGGTGTTTATAATGAACAAGAAGAGCATGGTATGAGGAGGGATGACTTGAAACGCATATCGCACTATATCGGAGTACTATTTTTGAGTGCTTTTTTAGTGACTGGAGGTATTTTGTTCGGTGCTTTGTACTTGAATCTTGTCGAAGATCGTTCGGATGAAGTCATGTTAGGTCTGTTGAATCGGGGGGATACGCATCGTGACGTACTCGAGCAGTCCTTCACGGAGCAGACGATTCATCATGTCAGTTTGATGGAATCGACGTCCGAGTTCACGGTTGTCGTGACCGATCAATATGGACAAATCAAAAGTACATCTGACCGACTGACGGATGAGATGCGACAAAAACTTGTCCATACCGACTTTACATACCAAAAAAACAGTCGGATTGTTAATCCATCCGAGACGAAAGGGCACTACTTGATGACTGATAGCCCGATCACTGTATCGGGAAAACACGTAGGTCATGTGTTCATGTTCGCCCAGGCAGATTTAATACAACGAGTAGTTGATCCGTTAACCCGGCAATTTATACGAATTGGAATCGTCGCACTCGTCTTGACGGTCTTTGTTGTTTGGTTCTTTACGCGGGTGATTTCACGTCCTTTAATCGAAATGGAACGGGCGACGGCAGAACTTGGTAGAGGGAACTTGTCTGCTGATTTGCCGGTCGAACGGCAAGACGAACTAGGCGCGTTGGCACGTTCGATTACAAAACTTGCGAAAGATCTCGATCTTCTGAATCGGGAACGTACCGAATTTTTAGCAAATGTTTCCCATGAATTGAGAACACCGTTAACTTATATGAAAGGTTATGCGGATATCTTAAGCCGACCTGGTTTAACAGAATCTGAAAAAGCTTCGTATATTAAGATTATTCAAGAGGAAAGCACGCAGGTGACGGAATTGATTGAGCAACTTCTTCTATTAGCACGTTTAGATGAAAATGAATTCTTGATTAAACGGTTACCTGTATCACTTGAGCAACTCATTCCATCACTTGTCGAGAAAGTTCGTCCCGCGATTGAAGCGGAAGGATTAACACTAACGGTCATGGGTGACGCTGTAACGATTGAAGGAGATGACGTTCGTCTTGGTCAAGTCGTATTGAATCTTCTTGATAACGCACGGAAGTATACAGAAACCGGATCCATTGAAATCAATTATGGTAGAAATTCAGGTGGGCCCTTTTTTACGGTTCGAGATACGGGGATTGGGATAGAGGAAAATGAAATCAAGCGGGTCACAGAACGGTTGTACCGAAGTGAACCGTCGCGCTCTCGGAATCGTGGCGGATCAGGAATCGGTCTGGCGATTGCGAGTGCCATCGTCAAAGCGCATGGGGCTAGCTTAGAGATTAAAAGTCGGAAAAATCAAGGGACGACAGTAACTGTCCAATGGGAGGTGTAACAAAGATGGCACGGATATTGATCGTGGATGATGAAGCACGTATGCGGCAGTTGCTTCAGTTATATTTAAAGCCCTATGGACACACCTGTTTTTTAGCTGAATCAGCAGAAAAAGCCTTACAACTCGTTCAAACGGTTCCGATTGACTTAGCATTACTAGATGTCATGATGCCCGAAGTCGACGGTTGGAAATTATGTCAAACTATCCGGCAGTTCGCTGATTTTCCAATCATTATGGTGACAGCCCGAAATCAACGAGAAGATGTTTTGCGTGGTCACGAAGTCGGCGCAGATGACTATGTTTCAAAACCGATTCAAGAAGGAGAGTTGCTTGCTCGAATCGAATTGTTAATCGGGGAGTCTCGAAATGGAGAAATTAATTTTCATGGTCTTCAGTATAATTCTGCTGCCTATCGCTGTGAATACGAGGGGCAGCGAATTTCACTTACGAAAAAAGAATTTCAGTTACTCGGAAAACTGCTACATGCCAAGAACACGATCCTTTCGCGGGAACGTTTATTGGAATCTGTTTGGGGTTATGAAAACATGCTTGAACCTCGAACCGTCGATTCGCATATTCGACATGTCCGAGAAAAATTACGTGACGCGGAATTTCCGATTGATCGGTATTTAGAGACGGTTCGGGGAATCGGTTATCGGTTAACGGATTACCCGGATTGGTCAACATAAGGGGGAATATCATGACGACTATCTATCTTGTGCGCCATGCGCATTCAACGTATTCAACCGATGAACGAAATCGTCCGTTATCGGCGAAAGGAAAGCAAGATGCCGAAGCATTAGTTTCAGTGTTTCAAAATATTGCAGTAGATCATGTGTATACGAGTCCATACAGGCGAGCACGTGAAACAGTTCAACCTTTAGCAGCAAATCGGGGGCTCGCTGTTAAGGAACAGTCAAATTTCGCGGAGCGAGTGCTCGCTCCGGGAGCCTTGGCTGATTTTCAAGAAGCAGTCCGTGTCGTTTGGGAACATCCGGATGATAATCCGTACGGTGGTGAGTCGAATCAAGTGGCGACAGAACGTGTCGTTGCGAGTACGATCGAGTTACTGCGGACACATCAAGAAGAGGTGCTTGTCATCGGAACACATGGAAACATCATGGCCTTATTGATGCAGCATTTTGATGCGCAGTATGACTATGCCTTTTGGCAAACGTTACCGATGCCTGCTGTGTACCGACTCGACTTTGAAGGGGAATGCTATAGCGGAAGTCGGCAAGTCACAAGGTGAACTAAAAGAGACAGTGACTTCCGTGTACGTACCGGAAATCACTGCCTCTTTTGTATAGGGCCATACTTAAACGTTGACGGCGCCTTCATGTTTCTTAATCAAGTCTGCCGTCAGTTGGCCGGACAATGTGACCATCGGCACACCGCCACCTGGGTGCGTCGAACCACCGACGAAGTAAAGTCCCTCGTACAGGTCACTTTTCGAAGGGATTTTAAAGCCGCCGTTCTTTTTCCGATCTGCAGCGACACCGTAAATCGAACCGCCATTCGGTCCATAGAGTGATTGTAAGTCTTCCGGTGTAAAACGATATTCGAATTCAATCGAATCGCGTAAACCATCTAGCCCCATCCGTTCAAGTTTGTCGAGGACGACTTCGCGATACGCATCCCAATCCGTTTTACCAGCGGGGTTTTTCGTAAGGGGAGGAACGTGCGTCAAAACGAATAGATTGTCTTTTCCTTCCGGTGCCTGTGAAGCGTCAGATTTCGACGAGACACCAACATAAATCGTTGGATCTTCAGGTGGTACACCATCCTTGAACATTTGTGCAAATTCGCGTTCTGGATCTTCCGAGAAGAAGAAATTATGATGTTTTAATGATTCGTATTCACGGTTGACTCCGAGTAACAAGACGAGACCAGACACAGAAGGAACAAACGAATCATTTAACTTTTTCGCTTGTTTGCCTGCTTTTTTGTCCGGAACAAGGTTTTGATAAGTCGGAATGACTTCGAGATTCGAGACGACGACATCAGCCGGGTAAAACGTACCGTCTTTAGTCTCGACTCCGACTGCGCGTTTTCCTTCGACGACGACACGTTCGACCGGCGTGTTGACGTGAACAGTGACACGCAATTCGTCAAGCAATGCTTGCATCGCTTCGGCAATCTTGTACATACCGCCTTTGACGTAATAGATGCCAATTCCCATTTGGACATAAATCATTTGGTTGAAGACGGCAGGTGCTTCGTATGGATTGGAACCGACATACATCACCATGTAATTAAACAATTGCTCGAGATGTTTGTTATTCAAATGTTTTTTTGTCCCACTTGCAACTGTATTCAACGGATCCATCTTAAGTAACTCGGACATCGTATGGTATTTCTTTAAATCTTTTAAGTCTTCAAGACTATATTTATAAAAGCTATCTAAACACAGGTCATACATTTTTTTAGAGTAACTGAAGAGTTCAACAAAATCGGCTTGATCCGAAACTTTTTTAAATTCATCGAGCATGCCAGGTAAGTCACCTTTGACATCGAGTTCTGTCCCGTCTTCGAAAAACGTCCGCCATTGAGGTTCGATCCGTTCAATTTCTAAGTAGTCTTCGAGGCGACGATGCACGCTTGAGAAAAGTTGTTCGAGGACCCAAGGCATCGTTAAGATAGAAGGACCTGTATCAAACGTAAATCCTTTCCCGCTTCGTTGATTCAACTTCCCACCGACATTGCCGTTCTGCTCGAGCATCGTGACGGCATAACCGTCTCCCGCGAGACGGATCGCTGCTGACATTCCTGCTAAACCTGCTCCGATAACCACTGCTTGTTTTTTCAATAGAATCACTTCTCCTTAGAATTTAATAAATGAAAGGAATCAAACGTTTTCGTGTCGTCGCCCATTGCGTATAAGCTGGACCAAAACCGGCTGTGAGTAGCGTTTCTTCAATTCGAATCCGGTGGCGCAACATAAAGAACATCACAAGACCGGCAACAATCGTAACGATCCAATTAGCAAAAAATAACGGGAAACCGATCGTGATAAACAATAGTCCAGTATAAAGCGGGTGGCGTAATGTCCGATACGGTCCCGTACTGACAAGACGGTCACCCGTATTTACCGTAACGTGCCGCGTAAATTGGTTCTTTAGGTGGAGAATGCCCCAGTAACGTAAAAAGACTCCGCCTCCTAAACAACCTAGTCCGATAATTTGTCGAGGGAGACTTTCGTCTGTTCGACTGAATAGCAACGAGAAAATAATTGTGAGAGACAACGTTATGAAAATTAAGTAGAAACTACGTTGTTCTGCGTATGGAGATGATTCTTTTTGACGATTTCGAAAGAGAAACAATTCGAGTAGCCAAAACAGTGATACGAGGATGAAGGCATAATCTAAAATTGACATCACAGATTCGCCCCTTACATGATTCATTATTTAGAAAAAGCACGTACATGTTATTTTACCCAAAGTTATAGAATTTCAATCGTCTAAAGTCTGCTAAAAGGTTTCATATGGATATAAAAATGGTAAATACTTGATGTATGCTTCGTCGTTCAGTTGTATCGGTCCGTCTGGTATGAAAGAGGTGGAAGCTGTGGCTAAAAAAGATGAAAAGCATCATATCATTACGTTAACGTTTGAAGAAGAATCAACATCGTATCAAGTGTTCAGTGAACTGAAGAAGTATCATGCGAATGGGCAAGTGGATTTTGAGCAAGTCGCAATCATTAAACGAAGCGAGAATGGAGCATTTTCGTTTGAGGATGCCGTTGATTTAAGTGGTTCGAATAAAGCGTTTAAAGGTTCATTGATTGGGATGGCCGTAGGTATACTGGGTGGTCCGTTCGGGATTCTCCTCGGTTCGATGACTGGTATGCTGATTGGTGGATCAAAAGAATTGAAAGAAAACCAAGCGATTCAAGAGACGTTTAAACGGACGTTAGGGGTCATACCACCCGGGAAGACAGGGGTGATCGCGATTGGTGAGGAATTTGAACCATCAGTTTTGGATGGCCTAGTCGCAAAACATAACGGAACGATTGAACGGACCGATGAATACCTTGAAAAATAAAGAAGTGACGAGACAAAGAGCCGTGCTTTCTTCCACTCGGAAAGACCGCTTCACCCGAGGAAGGCAACGGAAAAGGAAGAGAAAGAGGATTCGTATTGTTATCTGTACACGCTAAAAAACCCTTCTCGCACAGGCGAGAAGGGTTTTTCGTTACGCTTTACGTTCTTTTTTGATCTTTTTGAAGAAGAATAACTCATAGACGACAGGTACGATGATTAACGTTAAGAGTGTTGAAGTCGTTAACCCACCGATAACCGTCAACGCAAGACCTTTTGAAATCAGCGTTCCGGACGAAGTCGTTAGAGCAAGTGGAACGAGCGCCATAATTGTTGCGAATGCCGTCATCAAGATTGGACGGAGACGTGTTTTACCAGCTTCGATGAGCGATTCACGAATTGGTAATCCACGAGTGACATTTTGTCCGATACGATCGACGAGAACGATTGCGTTCGTCGTTACGATACCGATCAACATTAAGAATCCGATCATGACACTGACGGACAATGGTTCGTTCGCTAAGAAGAGTGTGACGAGTGAACCGATTGGTACGAAAATGAGCGATGACAAGATGATGAATGGGATACGCGCCTTGCCGAACGTAATCAGCATCGTCAAGTAGACGAGACCAATCGCAACGACGATTGCGATTCCGAGTGACTGGAAGATTTCGACCGTATCATCATTACCGCCACCACTTGTGAGAGATACACCATCGGGTAACTCAATTTTCTCGACATCTGCTTTAACGTCACTCGAAACCGTTTGGACGTTATCGCCTTTCACTTGTCCTGAGACACGTGCGTAGACTTTTCCATCGAGTTTCTGAACCGATGTGAACGTATCGACCGCTTTGACTGTAGCGACATCTTTTAAAGGAACAGGACCTGTCGCTGAGAACAATTGAACATCTTCAAGATCTTCACGTGATGTTAACTCTTTTGCATAAGACAATTGAACGTCTTGTTCCTTATCGTCGAGTGTCAACGTGCCGACCGTGACCGGTTTCGTTTGGTCATTGACGGTACCGAGAATTTGGAAACCAGAGAGACCGAGGTCGCTTGCTTTCTCTGTATCAATTTCAACGAGGAATTGCTTTTGTTTTTCACTAAAGTTATTTGTAACATATTTTAAATCACTGTTTTCTTTCATATTGTCTTCGACTAATTTTGCTGCTGTTTGGAGCGCTTCGAGATCATTCGAGAACAAATCGATGTCCACGTTATTGTTCGAAGGAGGACCACCAGTCGAAAGTTCGGCGATGCTGATTTTAGCATCGACATCGTCTGCGGCTGCAATCTCATCCATTTGTGATTCAAGTGACTTGATTGTTTTTTCGACATCAGCATCTGCTTTTAAGTTAAGGAAGTAACTTGCCTTATTATCGAGACGAAGACCTGTCGTGAAGTCACGCGCTCCGACAGACGTCGTCACATCGTCAATCGCTTCTTCATCGTCAAACATCTCTTCCATCTTCAGTGAGACGTCACTTGTTTTTTCAAGTGATGTCGCAGCCGGAAGCTCAAGCGATGCTGTCAGTGTTTTAGAAGCTTCATTCGGAATAAACGTAAAGCCAAGTTGCGGTACGATGGCGAGTGATCCACCGAGTAATAAGAAAGAGACAATCAAGATAATCGCTTTATGGGATAATGATTTTTCAATCAATGTCCCGTACCAGCGTTGGAGGACGCCTTCTTTTTCTTCCGCCGGAACCTTTTTGAATGCAAACTTCGCTAAAATCGGAACAATCGTAATCGCGACGAGCAATGAAGCGAGTAGCGAGAAGATGATGGTTAAAGCGAATGGTAAGAAGAACTTACCAGTAATTCCACCAACGAATCCGATGGGTAAGAACACGACAACGGTCGTTAATGTCGATGAAGTAATCGCTTTTAAGATTTCCTTCGTCGACTGTTCGATGACTTCATTAGTCATCCCTTGTTCTGACTTGCGGACCCTTCGGAAAATATTCTCGATGACGACGATACTGTCATCGACGACCCGACCGACTGCTACAGCCATCCCACCAAGGGTCATGATGTTCAGTGAAATGTCCTGCCAGTTTAAGAAGATCGCAGCAATCAATAGTGAAAGTGGAATCGAGACGATTGCGATGATGGTCGCACGAATATTACGTAAGAACAGAAGTACGGCAATCGACGCGAATAGAGCACCGAGAAGTCCTTCTTTGACGAGTGTCGAAACGGACTCTTCGATATCTTTTGCTGAATCAATCCCGATTGTATAATCGATTTGATCCTCATATTTGTTGAGAATTTTTGTGACTTGATCGGCAATTTCTACCGTGTTGGCATCCTGTTTTTTTGTGATTGCCATCGAGAGTGAATCTTTTAAGTTATAACGCGTTTTTTCGCTCTGTTTTGAGACAGATTCAATGTCCGCAATATCTTTTAAACGAATCGGTTCTGCTGGTTCTTGAGGTGCCTCCTGACCAGTTGCTTCAGTTGGTGCACCTGTTCCTCCGGTAGCACCAGTAGATGGTTCTGTTGGAGCAGCTGCGGTACCGATGGACGATGTTAATTGTAGATTTTTGATTTTGTCGAGATTTTCAAGTTTTTCTTCGACACGAATTGGAATCTTGGAATCACCTTCCGCAAGTTGTCCAGATGGGAAGGAGACGTATTTGGCATTGATTTGATCTTTAATACTTGAGAGCGACAGACCGGCTGCTGTTGCCTTCTTTTTATCAACGGTAATTTGGACGAGGTCATCTTTGTAACCACCGACCGAAACGCTGTTGATACCTGGGATTTTGTTCAATTCTGGCTCAATTTGATCTTTTAATAGTGATTCAATGTCTTCTCCGTCTTTGCTAAAGAAGGAGATATTATAGATGGGGAACGAACCAAAGGAGAAGCGGTTTAATTTAGTACTTGCTTCTTCAGGTAAGTTTGCATCCTGGATCGCCGCATCGATTTGTTGCTCGACTTGGTCCATGTCGGTATCAAACGGGAATTCAATATTGATGATCCCGATGCTTTCGTACGCAGAACTCGAAATTTTTGTTGATCCCTCAATCCCTTTGAGAGCGGTTTCGAGTTTTGAGACGACTTGTTGATCGACATCCTCAGGGGATGCACCAGGATAAACGGCTTCAACTGAAATTTGCGGGAATTCGATTTCAGGAAACTGGTCGACCTTGAGTTGGGTAAATGAATAGACCCCGCCTAACACTAAAAGAATAGCGATGATAAATACAGCGACAGAGTTTTTTAAGCTAAAACGTGTTAAAAAGTTCAAAAGATGTCCCTCCTTTATTTTTGTATGTGCTTAATTACATACTAGACGACGGTTTAAAGGGCTGCAACTTTAAAACGGTTTAATTTTTATGAAAAAGTTAGAAAAAACACTTTACACTTTTCGATATGCTGATATAATAAAGACATACCCAGCAACATGATATCATGATTCTGTAGCTCAGCTGGGAGAGCGCTACCTTGACAGGGTAGAGGTCGCTGGTTCGAGCCCAGTCAGAATCATACCGAAAACTCGTTCATCTTTTGATGAGCGAGTTTTTTTTGTCGTTAAAAAAGCTATTCCCTTAATTGAACGGGAATAGCTTATACTTTATTGGATTTCAAGGTGGAGATCGCCAACTTTTGTCCAACCGAACAATGTTGTCGCCCGGTAGAAGACGAATGTGAGGACGCCGGGTAAGAGAATGCCTGTAACAACGAAGACGGCGAACGCGTTAAACCCTTGATTGACGAAAATATTGAGTGGCGCAATCATCGAGTTCAATCCAAGTCCAGCTAACTCATATGGAACTTTTAATGACAACACGAGTGTTGCGACCGGCGCTGAGATCATAGCTGCTAAAAACGGTGCGGCTACAATTCGCGGATTCTTGACGATATTCGGAAACTGAACTTTTGGTGTCACGAAGAACGAGGCAATCAAACCGCCGGGATCGGTTTGGCGATAGGCCATCAAAGTAAAACCGACGAATTGTGCGGAACAGCCGATAAGCGCAGCGGCACTTGCGACGGGATCAAGCTGAAGCGCAATGGCGAGTGCTGCAGATGAAGCAGGAGACATTAAAATTACGCTAAAGATGAGTGCGATGACGAGTGAAGTCGCGATTGGCGATGTTTCGACAGAAGATGTGACCATTGCACTGAATTTTGTAAGTAAGGGTGTCGTTACGGCAGCAGCACCAAGACCAGTGATGCCTCCTGCAAGTACGGCACACATTGGAATCACCATCATGTCGAACTTCGTTTTGCCTGTCATTCGTTTTCCGACATAAACAGCGACGGCTGCAGCAATCAACGCACTGATCGGTTGACCGGGAATTAAGACGAGACCGGCTTCAGTCGGCTGGAGGGCAGCACCACCGATTGTTGCCGCAATCATTGCGCTGAAGAGAACGAGCGTATTACCACCAAGTTGATAGGCGATGCCGGCACCGAGCGCCGGGGCAAGTAAAACTTTTGCGATGCCGCCAATCGTCAGTAACACTTCGATATGTAATAAGTTTCCGAACGTCTCAATCAATAAGCCCACGCCAAGTGTAACGAGCACTGCATTCGCCATCCCGGCTGATACCTTTACCATTCGATCCATCGCATAATCCTTCACGCTTCTTCATCCTCTCTATTTTTCCATTAAAAAAACCTATCCGTTAACTGGATAGGCGCCATGAATAGTGCGGGCGCCTCATTCGATGCATCAAAAGGAGGGCCCAAAAATCGATTCCGGAAAATCTCGGAAAAGTTTTCAGTCCCTCGTGCATAGAATAATCAGTCGGCCCGCAATTTGTGGAAGGTACATCGTGTCGTGCTCCTCTCGCTTGAATTTTTCTAAGCCTAACATGCATTAAATGAATAATCAATATTTTCTGACAATTTATTTTTCAGTTCACTTTCAGCTTAAAAGAGGAAAGGAAGAAGAAACGTTAGTAAACCTGGAATGGAGGCGGTTACATGAAATTTGCACTTATTACAGATATTCACGGCAATGCGTCAGCCTTAGAAGCGGTCCTTGCCATACTCCACCGGGATCAAGAAATCGAGACGATTTACTGCCTCGGTGATTTGGTCGGAATTGGTGCGCAAACCAATGAAGTGATTGACTTGATTCGAAGTGATAAAAAAATTCGGACAATCAGTGGAAATCATGATGAAAATGTCTTGGCATTATTGAATGGGGAACGGTATCCGGACAGTTATCTTCATGCGAAAGCACATCACAGTTGGGTTGCGAATCAATTAACGGCAGAAAATCGAGTTTTTTTAGGGCGACTGCCGCGGACCATCTCAAAAGTAGTTGAATCACGGCGTATCCTGTTCACGCATTATGCCTATCGGGACGTGCGGGCAATGATTGGAGAAGAACCGCTTCGTCCGACGGTTGATGGTAATAAAGAAACACTTCCGCAGTTATTTGCTGATACGAGTGCCACCCTGATTTGTTTTGGGCATCACCATCCGCGACAGTTCGTTCAAGTAAACGGAACGACATATGTGAATCCGGGAGCGTTAGGGTGCCAACCGGAGGCAATCGCACCATTTGCGGTCGTGTCAGGAGATAGTGAGAACTGGGACGTAGAATTTATGGATGTACCGTATGATGACGCGGCGTACCTCGAATCATTTAATGCGTCAGACATGCCGTCAAAAGAGTTGTTACGGAAATTGTTTTTAGGGGGAAGAAGTTGAAGTCGATAGATAAAAGAGAGGGCGCCGAGAAAGACGACGCCGCTTTGACTTACGAAATAAAAAATCTTACGATGTACGCAATGATGAGGATGAAGAAGAGGACGAGCCCGATATTTCGTTTGAGGCGGTTGCGTTTCCAATGAAAGAGTAGTGACAGGATCGGGGCAAGCAGAAAGCCTGCAAACAGTGCGACTAGCGTCAAGATGAAAAACAGGAAGTCCGACGAGTTGCTGCTTGCCGTATAGGATTTCCACATATCAATCAGTGAAATGATGACGTAGACAAGCAGAACCAAGAGATAAAGCGGGAGAAGCATATACGATTGCATACAGGGTAACACTCCATTCAAGCAAGATAGTTTAAGTATACGATTAAACTCAAAATAAAGGGGTTCTGTAAAAGGAAATCATTGATTCATTTCGAATCAAACGAAGAGAGACAAGAATAGGTGGGAGTGGGTGAAGAAGCTGTATCAAAATGTTTTCTTGTTCAGGACGATGAAAAAGACATACCATTTAGTCAAACGGCATGCCAGTAAGAAGGCAGTACTAGACAAAAAAAGAATGACTCTTCCTTAACAGGAGAAGTCATTCTTTTTGGTTACAGTAGCTTGAGCATGGCTTGACTGATGATTTTTAGGTCAAGCTCATCGCCGATCAATGGCCATTCGGCAATCAAAGCGATATACGTTCGAAACAGTAGAAACGCTGTTACATCAATCGGGATTCCAGAGGAACTGACATCTAGCTCGAGGCGTGTTTCGAGTAAGTTTTTAATATAGTCAACAACATGTTTTTCAATGCGGGTCCGTAACTCCTGCATCTCTTGTAGTTTTAAGTTGTGCGTCTCTTCTGTAATTTTTAAGATGAATAAATGTTGCTGCTGATGATTAACGATTGCATCGATCATCGCCTGTTTATTGGCTTCCACGCTTGCACCTTCGACGTAAGCATTCTCAGCTTCCGTTCGCATCTCTTGTAACACGAAGGTTACAAGAGATTCAAACAAATCAAGCTTACTTTCGAACAGCTGATAAACAGTTGGTTTTCCAACATGGGCCCGCTTTGCAACTCGTTCAATCGTCGTTCCTTTATAACCGAGTTCAGAGAAACAATCCATTGCCGCGTTTAGGATGACTTGTTCTTTTTCATGCTGCGTCATGTGATTTTCTCGCTTTCGTCGAAAGCAAAATACGTTTAGCGCTTAAAGCACCTACGAAGACAAGTACTAACGCTCCGGCTAGAATCGATCCGAGGACTAGGCTATTAGAAGCAAGAGCATCTGTGACACCGAGTCCAAGTGCTTCACGGAACCCACTGACTGAATACGTCATCGGTAGGAACGGGTGAATATACTGGAAGAAGCTTGGTGTCATTTCGACTGGGAACGTACCGCCACTACCACCGATTTGAAGGAGTAATAGCAGGAACGCTGCGAATTGTCCAACGCGGCCAAATAACATCGTCAAAGCGAATAGCAAGGTAATGAACGTCATCCCGGTCAAGGCGGCGAAGCCATAGAGGGCAGGGACACTCGCGACAGTCGAATCGAGGACGTAAACGATAGCGGTCGCGGCGGCAACCCCTTGCAATGCACCGATTGGTAAAATCAAAGAAAGTTTACCGACGAGGAAGCGCCATGATAACGTCTCTCCGTGTGCTGGACGAATCTGGTAGACCGAAGAGAACATCAACGCACCAGCGAATAACGCGATACTTAAGATATAAGCAGACAGTCCGGAACCGTAGTTGCTAACGGTCGAGTAGTCATGTTCTTTTAATACGACAGGCTCAGCGAGCATGTTGTCGCGATCGTTTGATGGTTTGACTGTTGCGTCTTTTGCACCTTTACCGAGTTCATCAGTGAGTGTTTTTGCTCCGTCAGCCAGTTTAGAGTTACCATCTGCTAAGCGCGAAGCACCATCTGTCAATTGACCGGCCCCAGATGAAAGTGCTACCGCACCGTCTGTCAGTTGACCGAGTCCTGAGTTCAAACTTCCCATTGCCGTACTGGCATCGTTTGTCCCGGTCGCAATTTTTTGAGCACCGGCAGTTAACTGTGTACTACCGTCAGCTGCTTTATGAACACCATCTGTATACGTCGTTAATCCTTGATTAAAATCAGTTTGACCTTGCTCTAAGTCTTTTGCACCTGAAAGCAGTTTGTTTTGACCTTGCTCCAAGTCTTTTGCACCTGAAAGTAATTTTACTAGACCACCGTCAAGTTGCGAGACGGCGGATGCGATGTTTTGTCCACCGACTGCTAACTGATTAATTTTATCTGTCGCATCGTTGGCAGCGGCAAGACTAGCATCGAGAGCCGTTTCTTGTTGCGCGAGACTCTGAACATTTTGTTCCATCGTCGCAATCGATTCAAGTAACGTACGTTTTTCTTCTTCCGATAAATTCTCAGAAGAAGAAATGACTCCCTTGATTGTTGCGACGTTAGCTTCAATTGCTTCACGCCGAGCGCTTAAATCTTGTTTTAAAGCTGCAGCGGCACTGTTCAAGTTTGTAATCGTCGCATCCACTTCCTGTGCTTTTTCATTCAGTTGATTGAGTCCGGCATTGAATTTCGGAAGATTGCTATCTAACTCTGATGCACCAGCAGAAGCACTCTCAATACCTTGACGCAGTTGAGTTGATCCGGCAGAAGCCGATTCAAGACCTTGACGAAGTTGAGTAGAGCCAGCTTGCAGGTCAGTTGATCCTTTAATGAGTTTACCGCTGTTGTCATCCAGTTGGTTCAGACCACTCGATAACTCACCAGATTTCTCAGCGAGCGTCTGAGCACCATCGTTAAGTGTGTTGAGACCTGTCGAGAGTTGAGACGAACCATCCGCTGCCTTGGCTAAGTTCGTTGACAAGTCGTTTGTACCATCTGTCAGTTTGCCGAGATTCGTCGTAAGCGTTTTGGCACCGTCTGTCGTTTTGTTGGCACCATCTTCAAGCTTCGACGAACCTTCTGAGGCATCTTCAAGACCTTGCGCGATTTTTTTTAGGGCTCCGAAGATGGCGCTACTATATTGCTTCGTTACGGATTTTCGAATTTTTTCATTTAACTGTTTAGCGGCATTACTTGAAATCTGTGTCCCTGAGTAGTTCTTAGCAGGGTTCAAGTAATACTCGAGTTCAATTTTTTTAGGATGTTCATCGAGTAAAGTTGTCGCATTCTTTGAAAAGTTTTTTGGAATGACGACCGTCATATAGATATCCCCGGAACGTAACTGTTTTTCGGCTTCTTTACTTGAAAGAAACTGCCAATCAAAGTCATCGTTCTTTTTTAATTTTTTGATGAATTGATCCCCGATATCAATTTTTTCACCTTCATACTTGATCGTCTTGTCTTCATTTACGATGGCCACTTTAATCTCTTCTGTCTGACCGTACGGGTCCCAGAATGCAGATAGGAAAATGGAGTTGTAAAGAAAGGGAACAAGAATGATTGCCAAGATGACAATCACCATCATCGGGCTTTTTAATTTTTTCCATTCTGAGCGAAACATGAATATAAATCCCCTTTTGAAAACTTAAAACTAATTTGAGTTTTCGGTTTTGATGAGATTTACTTTACTCTCTTTCAGAATAGAAAGCAATTCATTTAATCAAATCTTTACTATTTTGTAATGACTGACTGTGATTGATTTTAAAAGAGATAGTATTTAATGTAGGAAAAAATGAGACGTGCTTCAAAAAACGAGCGTCTTTAAGGAATCAAGAGGATTTTGCCTGTACTTTTTCGACTCTCAAGATAATCATGGGCACGTGCTCCCTCAGCGAGTGGGAATGAAGTTGGATCAGATACATGGAGCTGATTTGAAATCGCCCAACTGAACAGCTCACCCGCGCGTCGAATCCGCTCTTCATATGATGTAAGGACATTCCATAAATCTCCGCCTGTGAGTGTTTTCGATGTATCCATTAAAAAGCGGGGATCGACTGCGGCGGGATCTCCACCGGCCATTCCGTAAAACACGACGGTTCCTCTTACTTTTGTGACGTCAAAACTGTTCATTAATGTTGTACCAATGGATTCATAGACGACATCGAAACCACGATTATTCGTTACTGTCAGAATTTGCTTAACCCAGTCGTCCGAATAAAGAAAAACTTCTTCGCATCCATTTTCTTTTGCGATGAGTGCTTTTTCTTCGGAAGAGGTCAGCCCGATTGGAACAGCTCCATGCGAACGAACGATTTGAGTCAGCAGTTGTCCGACACCTCCAGCTGCTGCGTGAATCAAAACAAGATCGCGTGGTTGAATCGCGTAGCTGTCACGTGTCAGGTAATGGGCTGTCAATCCTTGTAGGAGCAGGGAAGCACCGACTTCAAAAGAAATCTCGTCAGGGAGCGGGATGACACGGTCGGATGGAGCGGCAACCTGTTCTGCGTTCGCATTCGGTACATCGGCAAAGGCAACACGCTGACCGACGTTAAGTCCGGAAACGTCTTCCCCGATCTGAGTGATAACACCAGCACCCTCATATCCTAAAATGTAGGGAGCGGCTCCTTCTAAGTGATAATTACCTTTTCGGCGATAGATGTCAGCGAAATTAAGACCGATTGCCTTCATTTCGATTAAAACCTCATGAGATTGAATAACGGGAGTTGGAGCTTCTTGATATGTGAGGACGGAGGAATCTCCGAATGAACTGAACGTAAGAGCTTTCATCTGAAACACATACTTTTAGTAGTAATGGATTTAACTATAGATCATCTAAACTGATATAAGTGCAGGAATGCGTTAAAATGAAAAAAAGAGGGTGAAGTATTATGAAAAAAGTTATGCTTGGTGGCATTCATTTCTATCAAAAAGTGATTTCTCCGATGAAGCCGGCGACATGTCGCTTTTATCCGACGTGCTCGCATTACGGAAAAGAAGCGATTGAACAGCATGGTGCCATGAAAGGTGGATACTTGACGACACGTCGCCTGTTACGTTGCCAACCGTTCCACCCGGGTGGACTCGACTTTGTTCCGGAAACGTTTAGTTGGAAAGCACCGCTGCAGCGAGAGAATCCAAAAGAACGAGAGAATGATGAAGAAACGGTTGATTGAGAGCGGTCTCTGATTTTACATGCGAACGGTTGAGATGGATGATTCATACAAGTAAAAAGACCTAATTTCCTTTTAGGAATTAGGGCTTTTTTGATGAAATAAGGTATTTGGAATTTACAACTTTCCGGTTAAGAATTGTGCCTCGCCCATTCCGAAACTCCAGTCAGCGGCATCGTTTTCAACAATTGACACCATCAAGTCACTTGGTGCGAGACCGCAGTTTGCTTCAAGTCGTTCCGCGAGTAAGCGATAGAGTTTTTGTTTTTTCTCCTGTGTCCGCGATTTACTCGTGACACTAATCAAAACAAGGTTTCGTGTCCGTTCGAAACCGAGTCCTGTATCTTGAATAATCATCTCGTGTTCTTTATGCGTGTGAACGATTTGGTAACGATCGCGTTCCGGTACATCAAAAGCTTCGACCATCGCATCATGCGCTGTATCGAGGAGCACCTTTAACTCTTCTTCATTTCGTCCTTCAATCACATCAAAACGTAATATTGGCATTAGTAACACTCCTTTTAAATAGTATGTAAAAAAAATGCGGGCAATGCCCGCATTTTTTTTATTTTATTCGAAGAATGGTTTGTATTGGCGACGTTCGTGCATGACAGATACCCATTGAACCGTTGAGAACTCTTCGAGTACCCATTCACCGTTGAAACGACCAAGACCTGAGTCTTTTTCGCCACCGAACGGCATATGTGGTTCATCGTTGACCGACTGATCATTGATGTGAATCATTCCTGTTTCAACTTGAAGCGCAAATTCAGTCGCGCGTTCGATTGAAGAACCATGAACGGCACCGCTTAAACCATATGGAAGTGAGTTTGCGAGTTCAAGCGCATGTTCGTCATCTTTAAACGGGATGATGACTGCGACAGGTCCGAAGATTTCGTTTTTAGCGAGTGGCATATCGTTCGTTACACCAGTCACGACCGTTGGTGCGATGACATTCCCGTTTGCTTCACCACCGACACGAACTGTAGCACCTGCAGCTTTTGTTTTTTCGATATCTTCCATAATACGATCGACTTGTGATTGATTAATCAATGGACCGACTTGTGTACGGTCTTTTGATGGATCGCCGAACTGTAGTTCTTTAACACGAGCAATGTATTTTTCAACGAATTCATCGTGAATCGAATCTGCGACAAGAATTCGGTTCGTTGACATACAAATCTGACCTTGGTGGTAGAATTTGCTGTAGACAGCAGATTCGACGGCACGATCGAGATCAGCATCGTCAAGAACGACGAAGACATTGTTACCACCGAGTTCCAATGCAGTTTTCTTCAGGTGTTTCCCAGCAAGTTCACCGATATGGCGACCAACTTCAGTAGAACCTGTGAATGAGATTAAACGTGGAACTGGGTGTTCAACGATTGAATCGCCGATTTCAGAACCGCGACCGACGATGACGTTCAAGACACCTTTTGGAAGACCGGCTTTTTCAAACAGGCTTGCGAAGATTAACCCACCTGAGACGGGTGTATCAGTCGCTGGTTTGACGACGACTGCATTCCCGATTGCGATTGCCGTTGCGATCGAGCGGACCGCTAAGTGGAACGGGAAGTTCCAAGGGCTGATGACGCCGATAACGCCGAGTGCTTTGCGGTAGATGCGATTTTCTTTGCCTGGTACGACAGATGGGCGAATTTCACCATGCATCCGAAGTGGGAACGTTGCTGCTTCTTTAACGATTAAAACGGAAGCAAGGAATTCACCTTCAGCTTTAATTCGTGTACTACCTGATTCTTTAATTAACCAATCGATGATGGTTTCTTTTTCTTCGTACATGACTTTCAAGAACTGTTCAATCAATCCTTGGCGTTTAAGAGCCGGTGTTTTTGCCCACTCTTTTTGAGCGATTTTCGCTGCTTGATAAGCTTCGTCCAAATCGTCATTGTTTGCAGCTGAAATTTCAAATAGTGTTTCCCCTGTGAAAGGATTCGTATTTTCCATGTTGCTGTCACTTGCGCCTTTGCGCCACTGACCATCGATGAAGATTTTTGTGAAATCAGTTTTCAGAACGTTCTCGTTTGTCTGTTTCATGACTTTTCATCTCCAATTCTTTTTGATAACAATTAAGTTATTCACGTTATGAAAAGAAGTAAAACACAATCTGACACTTTCACAAAATAAAGTGACTCAGCTTTTATTGAAAAAGAAGAATGATAAAGGTTTCACTAAATGAAGAAACAGGAATTAAAAAATATAGCAATATATCAAGAATGGAGTTGGGTTGATGAAGCGATTGAAGCTGATTTATCAAGAGACAAACTGGTGGTGGCCCTTGTTATATGGGGTAGGTGGTGCCTTGTTGACGGCATGTGTCCTCGCGACTGATTTATATTTAAAAAACTACTTTCCGGACGATTGGAAAACAACGCTCGATTTAGGAAGAACGATTCATAGTTCTGTCTTCGCTGGTTTGTTGACGATGATGACGTTTACCTTCTCGACGATCTTAGTCGTCTTGACGACCTATTCATCACAGTTCTCACCACGAACATTACCGAACTTCATCGAAAATCGACAAGTTCAACATATTTTCGGAATCTTTATCGGGGCAGTTACGTATTCGATTACGATGTTGTTTTTCGTTCGTCCTTCTTTACGAGGAAGTGTCGTTGCTTCTGCCGTTGCTGTTCTCGTCGTCTTAATTTCAATCATTGCTTTCGTTGCTTTCATCCATATCGTTAGCCAATCGATTCGTGTGACGACATTACTGGATCGTTTGCACCGGGAAGGCAGTCAATTAATCGAGGAACAAATTGATAATTTGAAAGCGGAAAAACATCATTTTATTTCTGATGGTTATGATTCGCTACAATATCCAATCGTCGCATCAGAGTCTGGTTACTTGCAATTGCTTGATTACGGTGCATTGGCGAAAGAAGGAATGAATATTCAAGTCGATGTCACGATTGGGAGTTACGTGACAAAAGGACAAGCGATTGGTACTGCAAACGAAGAAGGTGTGGAATCCGGAATCATCATTGGACCAACACGTTCTTCCGTGCAAGATTTTACGTTTGTCATCCAAAAGTTATCTGAAGTCGGTTTACGCGCAATTTCTCCGGGGATTAACGACCCGAATACGGCGCGACACGCGCTTCGACAAATCGGTGACCTGCTACGCAATTTTGCGATGCTTCCGGATGGCAGTCTGTTAATCGGCGGCGAAGGCTCTGTCATCGTTAAACGCGTTACTTTCTCGGAATTACTATACGAGACGTTTTATCAACTGCGACACTACGGACAAGAAGATATTTCTGTGCTTGCAACGATGCTAGAGTCACTCGAGAGCGCGAAACGAAATGCTTTGTCCGAACATCGGGCAACAATTCAGACGTTTATCCCGTTTGTTTGTTCAGAATTGG
Source organism: Exiguobacterium sp. s102 (assembly GCF_018618635.1). Lineage (NCBI taxonomy): Bacteria > Bacillati > Bacillota > Bacilli > Caryophanales > Exiguobacterium > Exiguobacterium sp. s102. The sequence continues at coordinate 126,722 of NZ_JACSML010000004.1, read as the reverse complement.
ATTGGTCTTCTCTGAATGACTGGGATCGTGTGCATCTAGAAAAGGTCTTAGAAAAAGCGCTTGCTTGAAACTTAATTCGTGTCTTGTACGTAAATTAGGAGGAGAGAACAAAGAAAGTGGGAGATATGTATGACGATTTTACTTTGGATTCTGATTGCGGTCTGTTTCATAGCTAGTTTTGTAGGACTTGTTTATCCAATCATTCCAAGTGCACCGTTACTCATCATCGGTTTTTTGATATATGGATTTGGTTTCGGGTTTACCGAGTTAACGATTAGTTTTTGGCTCATTCAGTCGGTATTTATCATTTTATTATTCACGCTTGACTATTTAGTAAGTTCTTACACAGTCGATCGGCGTGGTGGGTCACGTGCGGCTAAAATTGCAACGACAGTCGGATTGATTGCAGGACCGTTCATTATTCCTGGTGTGGGTCTGTTGATTTTCCCGTTTGTTTTCGCAATCTTAACAGAAAAAATCATCAGTAAAAAGACGTGGAATGAATCAATGGCGATTGGTATCGGAACGGTTTTAGGCATTTTATCAAGTGCATTATTAAAAGGGATTGCCATGCTCTTAATGATTGTCGTCTTTATGTTGTACATTGTTTGACCTAAAAGCAAAGGTTGCTTCAAGTACACATTTAGTGTAAGTTCCGTTATAGTATGAATATGAAAAAGAGGAGAAGCTTATTTTTATAAAAGCTTCTTTTTTACGCAAAAGCTCAAGCTGAGCTTAATTAAATGGAGGTGAATCCCCTTCTCTTGGGGAAACGATTGGACAGTACACATGCAATGGAGACATTCGACACAACAACGATTATTATCAGGCTTCTCATTATTGGATTATTAATTGTTTTGACAGCATTTTTTGTAGCGGCAGAGTTCTCGGTCGTGAAAATGCGGATGTCTCGAATCGATCAATTGATTACAGAGGGAAATAAAACAGCGGTCATCGCCAAAAAATTATTGGAAAACCTCGATTATTATTTATCAGCGTGTCAATTAGGGATTACGGTGACAGCACTTGGTCTAGGGTGGCTAGGAGAGTCGACAGTAGGTGCAATCCTGGAAATGCTCTTCGTAGAGATTGCGTTACCCGATTCAATTTCTACGATTGTTTCGTTTGTCTTAGCCTTTTCAATCGTCACATTCCTTCATGTTGTGTTAGGTGAATTAGCACCAAAATCGTTAGCAATCCAAAAAACAGAAGCGATTACGATGTTGCTTGCACCACCCCTTTACTGGTTTGGTCAAGTGATGAAGCCATTCATCTGGATTTTAAATGGATCAGCGCGAGTCTTTTTGCGCTTGTTCGGTGTAGAGCCGGCAGGGCATGAAGAAGCACACTCGGAAGAAGAGATTAAAATCATCATGACACAAAGTTATAAGAGTGGTGAAATCAACCAGACTGAACTGTCTTACATGCAGAACATTTTTTCTTTTGACGAACGGATCGCAAAAGACATCATGTTGCCGCGAACAGATTTGATTACCATCTCCAATGATGCGTCGATGGATGAAATCATCGCACTTGTCGAAGAATATCAGTTCACACGCTATCCGGTTGCAGAGGAAGGGGACAAGGATAAAATCCTCGGTTTCATCAATGCGAAGCAACTGTTCACCGATCATATGGCGAATAAAGGGAAGGCGTTAAGTTATTACGTGCATAATTTGCCGATTGTTTCAGAGTATTCTCCTTTACAAGATGCGATGTTGAAAATGCAAGTCGAACGAACACCAATGGCGTTAGTCATCGATGAGTATGGTGGTACTGCCGGCGTCATCACGATGGAAGACATACTAGAAGAAATTGTCGGTGAGATTCGTGATGAATTCGATAAAGATGAGAAGGCCGACATCGAACAAATTCATGAGCGACTGTATCGAATTTCTGGACGTGTCCTAATCGATGACTTGAACGAGCGGTTTAACCTCGGAATCGAGGAAGAAGATATCGATACAATCGGTGGTTGGGTGATGGCGCAAGATACGGAAGTGTCGAGCGGTCAAGAGTTCCGTTATGAAGACTATACGGTCAAAGTGATGGAAGTCGATAATCACCAAGTAAAATCGATTTATCTACAACTCCCTGAAAAAGAATCCACTACACCAACTGAAGAAGAAATCATGTGAAACAAGGCGCCCACAGGGTGACCTTGTTTTTTTCTTGATAAAAGGCGTAGAGAATTTGTTTATACTCGGGCAGTCAGTGGTATTACTGTTTATGTGGCAAAAAAGTTACTCAAACCAGAGGAAAAGGGGTTCTATTTCATGACTAAAACAATTCTTACTTCACGCGCGGCGGCAGTAGGGGGCCGTGATGGAAAAGTCTCTTCTGACGATAACGTCATTAATTTAGATTTAGTAATGCCTGGTACAAAAGGTAAAGAAGATATTCCGACATCAAACCCAGAGCAACTATTCGCGGCAGGATACGCGGCATGTTTCGATGGTGCATATAATTTAATGGCACGCCAAGCAAAAAAACGTGTCGAAACACGGACGAACTCGGAAGTGAGTCTTTTACAAGACGAAGCAGATAACGGCGTTAAAATCGCAGCTAAACTTGTTGTAGAAGTTGTCGGCGTCTCGCAAGAAGAAGCAGAAGAATTACTTGAAAAAGCGCATGGTTTCTGCCCGTACTCTAAAGCGACACGCGGAAATATTGATGTTGATTTATCGGTAAAAGTGGTAGAAGCATTAAGCGAATAAAAACTATTCTTTTTTACGGGAGGAATCAGTATGCCAAAAGAAACTGACCGTCCAAACGAAAAGTTAGAAGATGAGCGAGAGCGTTTAACTGAACAAGAACGCAAACTGTCATCCGAGCAACAAGAGGAAATTCTTAAAGGAAAGAACGCTATGCCGGATGATCCGATTTCACCTCGCGATCGTGGACAAGATAAGTAATATAGACATTGGGGGATGATTTTAATGGGTAAAAAAGTAGCAGTCGTACTCGCGGACCATTTCGAAGATGTCGAGTTCACAGGACCAGTCGACGCATTAAAAGGGGCAGGTCATGAAGTGACAGTCATCGGTTCAGAAAAAGGTGCAGAACTCGTTGGTAAACAAGAAGATGCAAAAGTCTCTGTTGATGTCACGATTGATCAAACATCACCGGCAGACTATGATGCGCTGTTGATTCCGGGTGGATTTTCACCAGATTTATTACGTGAAGACGAACGTTTTGTCTCTTTCGTAGAAGAGTTCGATATGTCGAAGAAACCAGTCTTCGCGATTTGTCATGGTCCACAATTAATGATTAACGCTAAAATTGTTAAGGGGCGCAAGATGACAGGGTATAAATCAATCCGAATCGATTTGGAAAATGCTGGGGTTGATTTCGAAGACACTGAAGTCGTCGTCGATGATAACTTCGTCTCGAGTCGTCAACCAGATGATATTCCGGCGTTCAACCGTGAAATGTTAGCGAAGCTCGCATAAGTTCATGCAAAACAAATCCCCTTCACAGGTCGTGTAGGGGATTTGTTTTTGCGTTAAGCGTTTGGGTAATCGCAAAGCTCAGTGATGACCCCATGTGAATGCCTCGGATTCATGTAAATCAAACGACGGCCAAAAGGCGTTGACCGGTACGTATCTTCGAGGAACGTAAGTCCCTGTTCTTTTGCATCGAGAATCGCTTGATCTAAATCGTCAACGCGGTAAGCGATGTGATGTACCCCTTTACCACGTTGTTTTAAGAAACGAGCGATTGGGCTGTCAGCGCTTGTTGGTGTCAGTAGTTCAATGTGTGCATCTTCAAATTCAATGACAGCGATATTCGATGCCACGCCTGGAGCGGGGTTTGAATATTCACGGACTAATTTCCCTCCTAAAATTGTTGTATAAAAAGTAATGGCTTCTTGCATATCACGGACGGCAATTCCAGTATGATCAAGTTTCACTATAATTCCTCCCTTACACCACTAGTGTGCCAAAACTTCCCTCAAGGTGCAACGCGCAGGTATTTTCACTAAAGGAGCTTCATCGTATTACATAATTAACCAATAAACTTATACAAAATGAAATCTCACTGAAATATAATAGAGGCAAAATGAATGCTATAATCAAAAACGTTCTTATAAAATTTAAACATTAAAATGAAATTTAAATAAAGCATACTTTTGACTACAATAAAATTATAGAGAAAAAGAGGGAATACTACATGAAAAAAACGTTTACGTCGCTCATCGTTTCCGCACTTGTCCTTTCATCAACTCCTTATTTTGCATCAGCAGATGATTTAAGTGAACAAAAAGCTAAAAACGAACAAAAGCAACAAGAAAACCAAAATACACAAAAAAATCTTGAGTCTTCTGTGAATCACGAAGGTGAGAAAATTTCGAAGACACAACAAGAAGTGAATCGTTTAGACGAAGCATTGAATGAAAAAATGTTTGCCGTCGAAGCAAAAGATCGTCAAATCAAGGCGACAGAAGCTGAAATCGTCGAACTTGGTAAGCAAATCGAAAAATATAAAGCCAAGCTGAAACGTCAAGAAGAATTGCTCGGCGATCGTTTACGTGTCATGCAAGAAAATGATGGTAATTCGATTAAATGGGAAGAAGTCATCTTTGGTTCGAAAGATGTCGGAGATCTCGTCAGCCGTGTGCTAGCGGGGAAATCCATCTCACAACAAGATGATAAGATGATTACGGATTACCAGAACACGCAAAAGAAATTAGCGAATGCCCAAGCAGAACTTAAAGATAAAAAAGCAAAGCTTGTGACAGAGAAAAAAGAATTAAAGCGTCAACAGGCAGAGCTCGAACAACAAATCAGTGAACGAAACAAACGCATTAAAGAACTTAAGAAGCAAAAAAAGAAATTTGAGACACAGTTGATGGACGCGAAAGAAGTTCAACAAATCTTGATTGCGCAAGAAAAAGCAATCGCGGCAGAAAAAGCGGCACGTGAACGTGAAGCACGGATTGAAAAAGAGCGCAAAGCACAAGAAGCACGAGAAGCAAAAGCCCGTGCTGAAGCTCAAGCAGCACAAGCAGCAGCCGATCAGGCAGCGGCAGAAAAGGCAGCAGTTGAGCAAGCTGCAGCAGAAAAAGCGGCAGCCGAGCAAGCTGCAAAACAAGCAGCGCGTCAAAAAGCAACAACGAATTCAACAAAACAATCAACGCCGACACCAGCGCCTGTAACACCAAAACCAGCACCAGTAGCACCGAATCCAGCTCCGGCTCCAGCTGCATCTTCAGCATTGTTCATTCATCCGACAAGTGGTGCGACTACACAAGGATACGGCTCAGCAAGTGGTGAAAATGGGTATGGATTCCATAATGGAATCGACTTTGGTGCACCGGTTGGAACACCAATTGTCGCAGCAGCAACAGGAACTGTCATTACGGCTTCTAGTAGTGGTCCTTACGGAAATCACATCATGATTGCTCACCAATTGAACGGAAAAACGTATACGACGGTTTACGCGCACATGAGTTCATTGAATGCGCGTGCAGGACAACGTGTCAGCCAGGGACAACAAATCGGTGCACTTGGTAGCACGGGTAACTCGACTGGACCACACCTACACTTCGAAATTCATGTCGGTGGGTATATCTACAGCGGAACAGGCCCTGCAAATAGTGTTAATCCTATGTCAATGTTATAAAATCGTAAAAGAACCTCTACATTGTAGAGGTTCTTTTTTATACAGTTTGAATAATTAGTTGTTATATTACAAAATAACGTTTTCATTTGAAATGTAAATGAAATTTTTCTGAAACTATTACGGTGCTATAATCAATTTCAGATAGTTTCACTACGGAACAGGACTTCAAAAATCGAATTCATACATAAGCGAGGAACTCACATATGCTAAAAAAGTTATTTTCTACCGTACTATTAGGGACGTTATTATTGACGAACACCCCAATCACTCAAGCGGCTACAATCAAAGAAAAGAAAGCAGATAATGCAGCTGAACAACGTAAACTAGAAAAATCAATCAAAAAACAAGAATCTAAAATTTCAAAAGAGCAACGTCAAATCAATGCGATTGATGCAGCAATCAATGAAAATATTTTTCGTGTCTCAGAAAAAAATAAACAGATTCGTCAGTTGAATGAACGAATTGAAGAGCTTGAGGCAGACATTATCCATTATGAAGAAATGTTAAAACGCCAGGAAGAGCTGTTAGGAGACCGCCTTCGTGTGCTTCAAGAAAATGATGGGAATTCGATTAAATGGGAAGAAGTCATTTTTGGTTCGAAAGATCTTGGCGATCTCTTTAGTCGTGTGATGGCAGGGAAAAAAATTGCTGAACAAGATGACAAGATGATTTCTGCTTACCTTGAAACGCAAAAAAAATTAGCTGATGCTAAAGCGACGCTTGTGGATAAAAAGGAAGAGCGAGTGAAAGAAAAAGAAGCCCTTTTGGTTCAAAAAAAGGAACTCAAACAGCAAATGAAAGCACGTAGTGCAACCTTAAAAAAATTACGTCAAGGTAAAACAAAATTTACGACAAAACTTCTGAATGCGAAAGAACTTCAAGCGACATTAGAAGCGCAAGAACGTGCGATTGCGGCAGCAAAGGCAGCAGCTAAAGCAGCAGCGGAAAAGGCAGCAGCTGAAAAAGCGGCAGCGGAAAAGGCGGCGGAGGTGGCGGAAAAAAACAACGCCGGGACGTCTAAGAAGGTCGTAAGTGCTACGCCAGTCGCTAGTGTTCCGAGTGGTTCGGCGCAGTTCGTTCGCCCTGCGTCAGGAAGTGTTTCACAAGGATTCGGACCAGCGAGTGGTGCGAATGGGTATACTTTCCATAATGGTGTCGACTTTAGAGGGTCAGTCGGATCATCAATCGTCGCAGCAGCTTCAGGAACGGTCATCACAGCAGGAAGCGGTGGACCGTACGGAAATCACGTGATGATTTCACATTTCTTGAATGGGAAAGTGTATACAACAGTTTACGCGCATATGAATTCATTATCAGTTCATGCTGGACAAACGGTCTCGCAAGGGCAACAAATCGGTACGCTCGGAAATACGGGAAACTCGACGGGCGCACATCTTCATTTTGAATTGCATATTGGTGGTTACCAATACAGTGCGACAGGACCAGCTAACACAGTTAATCCATTAGCATACTTATAAAAACGAGCTTCGGCTCGTTTTTTTTATGGCGCTATGCTACAGTGAAAGAGAAATTTAAATCATGAGCAACTAGGGGAGCTGGAGGAATCTGGCTGAGAGGAAAACCATTCTGTTTTCGACCCTATCACCTGATCTGGATAATACCAGCGTAGGAAAGTTGAGATTGAAGACATGAATAAGTGACCACACTCGTTGGTTTTTCATGGCGTCGTCTGCTTTTTTACAGCGGACGGCGCTTTTTTTCGTTCCGCTTTCTCCTTGTGCTCTCATAGAAAGTGAGGTCTATCGATGAAACATGTACTGACGATTGCTGGATCAGACTCTAGTGGTGGAGCTGGAATTCAAGCCGACTTAAAAACTTTTTCTGCTCTTGGGGTTTACGGTATGAGTGTAATTACTGCTATCACAGCGCAAAATACGTTAGGCGTACAAGCAGTTGAAGATGTATCACCAACGCTTGTCGAAGCCCAGTTGAACTCGATTTTTAGCGATATTCGTGTAGATGCCGTTAAAATTGGGATGGTCTCGAATGAAAAAACGATTCAAGTCATTGCCAAATGTTTGAAACATTATCAGGGACCAGTCGTCTTAGACCCCGTGATGGTCGCAAAAGGGGGGCATGCGCTGTTAAGGAAATATGCTGAACAAGCATTAATGGAGCATTTAATGCCGCTTGCAACCTTGACGACCCCGAATATTCCGGAAATGGAACGCATGTTAGGGCAAGCGATTTCGACAATTGATGAAATGAAGCTGGCGACGACGGAATTCGCACAAAAACGAGATATCGCTATCCTGTTAAAAGGCGGTCATCTTGAAAGTACGGATGCCTCGGATATTTTATACACGGAAGGGATGCATCATCTGTTTCAGGAGGCACGATTAAAACGCCAGCATACACATGGTACTGGATGTACATTGTCTTCCGCGATTGCGGCACGTCTTGCGCTGGGAGATTCCCTGAAGGATAGCGTGATTTATGCTAAACGGTACGTAACTGAAGCAATCCGGCATGGATTTGCCTTAGGGAACGGAATCGGACCGACACATCACTTTTATGACATTTGGAGGGAAACGGATGCTTACAACCATTCATGATAAAAAACCATTAATTCATCATTTAACGAATGCGGTCACGATTAATGAGTGTGCCAATATGACCCTTGCGCTCGGGGGTTCACCTGTCATGGCGGAAGATATCCTAGAAGTCGAGGAAATGGTTGGACATGCAGATGCTGTCGTTATCAATATCGGGACATTGAACGCAGCTTCACGAGCGTCGCAATTGTTGGCAGGTCAAACGGCTAACCGATTGAAGAAACCGATTATTTTAGATCCAGTCGGAATGGGGGCGACGACACTTCGGACACAATTCACGAAAGAGTTACTCGAAGCAATTCATTTTACGGTCATTAAGGGGAACGTCTCTGAAATCAAGACGCTCATCGGTCAAGTCGGACGTTCAAAAGGAGTCGATGTCGCTTCCGGAGAGACATTAGATTTTCAAGTCGTCCATGAGTTTGCTGGACGGCTCGGGACGACTCTCGTCGTAACGGGACCGGTTGATTTCATTACAGACGGCAAGCGACAAGTAAAACTAACCGTAGGAACGCCACGACTCGGACACATTACAGGGACAGGTTGCATGACGGCATCGCTCATCGGAACCCTACTTGGAGCAGGGTATGATGCATTCGAAGCAGCGACCTATGGGACGTATTTAATGGGAAAAGCGGGTGAAGTCGCAGATGAAGCAGCGGGACTTGGTGATTTCCGGATGGGGTTGTTCAACGCAATCAGCTTGACTACAGAAGAAAGTTTGAAAGGGGTATTGACCAGTGGAGAATGATTACACGGTTTATGCGGTAACAGATCGGCGCTTTCACCCGGACGTTGCCTTGATTGATGCGGTCGAAGCAGCAATAAAAGGTGGCGCGACGATGGTCCAGCTTCGTGAAAAGCAGGCGCAAGGGAAAGAATTTCTCGAACAAGCGAGTGACTTGAAGAAAATGATGTCTCGTTACGGCGTCCCACTCATCATCAATGACCGGATTGATATCGCACAAATCGTCGGTGCAGGTCTGCATATCGGGCAAGAGGACATCCCTTTGAAGGAAGCACGTAAGCTGTTACCGGAAGCCACGATTGGGGTTTCTGTTTCAACCGTTGAACAGGCAATCGAAGCAGAGCAAGACGGGGCAACTTATCTTGGCGTAGGGTCGCTCTATCCAACGGCGACAAAAGACGATGCGAGTCAGATGACAAACGAAACACTCCGGGCGATTCGCCGGGCTGTTTCCCTTCCTCTCGTCGGGATTGGTGGAATCACACATCATGTGGTGCCCGACTTATTCGAGATGCTTGAAGGATATGCCGTCGTCTCTGCCTTATTCGCAGCACCAGATATTGAACGTGCGGCACGAGAGTTCAAAGAGGCGGTTCAGACTGCGCGTCAAATAGTATCAGACCGGGTATAATCACTGAAGAGGTGATGTACGTGAAATGGCAAGTCATTCGCTTTCGGGGAGGCTGGATTCGGTATCGAATCGAACCACAAATCATTCGAATCGACAACCGTGGAAAGTATCATTTAGGTTGGAAATTGTTTCCCTATCCGAATCGTTATGCATTTGAATTGGCGGTTTTGTTAAAAAACAAACACCAACAACGATATAAACGGCCGCTGTTGATTAAAACGGCATCCATCGCTACGGAAATCTGGGGCCATACACACCTGGATTTATTTTATCGAGTGATGTTACAAGTACCGTTACCACGCTTCCTATCGAATCGATATAAGGAGCGATTGCGAAATACAAGTATCATCGATATCGGTGTACGGGCTGTCGATACTAATCGAATCGTTTGGGATATCGGGAATCGATTAGGGGGATGGGCAGTTTTTCGTACAATCCAAAAAAAACATCGGAAATGAATCTTCACCTCGCGAATCATCGTAGTCATCTTACTTGCATTTGTTGTTTTAGGATGGTGCAATAGTTTGGAGGAGAGGTGAAGACAGTGGAGGCACCACGCTGTGAGACGATTGCGATCGATAAAAAACGTGCGACTGAAATTGGTCATGCCGTTGAGAAAATCCCGACGCTTGAGATTGGGAAATTGTTTAAAGTGTTATCGGACGCAACGCGTCTACGAATCGCTTATGCATTGACGGTCGAGCGAGAACTTTGTGTTTGTGACGTATCGGCATCAGTTGATTGTTCGATTGCGACGGCTTCGCATCACTTAAGAACGTTATTGAAACAAGGTCTCGTCAAATATCGTAAAGAAGGAAAAGTTGTCTATTATTCACTTGATGACCATCATGTCTCGTCGTTAGTTCATTTGGCAATGGAGCATGTGAATGAAGGAAAGGCTTCTTCTTGAGAAAAATATAAAAAACGCACCGCAGTCCGATAAAGAACTGCGGTGCGTTTTTTAGCTTTTTCACGAAGCTAATCGTATGAAACAACAGATTATTTGATTCGATGGAAGAACGTGATGGTCACACTGATGAGTAGAAAGGCTAAAATGGATAGACTAAAGCACATCCGTTTATAGGATGCTGTCACGAGCGCCGTATTTTCGAGTTCTTGATCTAATTCGGTATACAATTGATCTTTAACTTGAGCAAGATCTTCAAGAATGGTCTGCGTGGTCTGCGTCGATTGTTTCGCTAAAGCGGTAGCTGCCTGTGAACCGTTTGTTTCATAAAGGCTGAAAACGGTTTCGATTTCTTTTTCCCATGCATTGTTACGGACCAATAAATCTTTAATCGGTACAGGTGTTTCGTTCGAAGCATTGAGCACACGGCGTAAATCATGAATTTTGGTCGTGCAGAAGTAGTATTGTTCAATGTAGCGGTCGTCTTCATAGAGCAATAGGCCGCGAACGGCATTTGCCCGATCCCGATTGTATTCGACGAGTTGGTCGACCTGTTTAATCATCGGGATGTTATGGGCGTGCATCTCTTCTGTCATTTTTGAAATGGTACGATAACCTGTCAAGGCATAGATGAGAGGAATCGAAGCGAACAAACTGACTAAAAGAATGAGAGAAATGCGGTAGCGCCAAAGTTTATTCATGCAATCATTCCTTCGTAAGCTAACTGGTAATGTCATTAGCTTAACCACTAATTCCCAAAAAGTGAAGAGTTATCTATTTTTTAGGGGAACATCTTTTGGTTACGGGGATCCAATCGTTTTATATTTTGAGATGAAACCTGAAGCGATACCAAACGTAGACGTATATGATGGGTCAGCCTTTGTTTACAAAAAACAACCCACCTCATGACAGGGGGGTGTCGTTTCATCGTGTGCGGTTCATTTAAAAAGAGTAGGAATGTTCTTTGTAATTTCCGAAGACGGTATGAATCTCAGAGAAGGTGACGAAGGCATTAGGTTCGACAGAAGAAACAATTTCCTGAAGACGAACGATTTCATTATTCTGTACGACGACATAAACCATCTTCTTTGTCCGGTTGGAATAGCCACCGCGCGCATCGAGAATCGTGACACCACGACCAAGTTCTTTTGTGATGACGTCGTTGATTTCATCTGCTTTTTCACAAATGATAATACATTGTTTAGAAGCAGAGTAAAAACTATAGACCGTTTGCAACGCCTTGGCGCGAACGAAGCTCATAATTAATGCATACATAACATGTTTTAAGTCGAAGACTAGCCAAACTAAGATATAGATCACTAAATCCTGCATTAAAAAAATACGCGGGAGCGGCCAGTTATGAAAGCGGGCATAAAAGAACTTTCCGAGGATGTCGAGTCCACCTGTCGAAGCGCCGCCAAAGAAGATTAATGCCATTGCGAGTCCGGAAACTAACCCTGCAAAAATGGAGGCGACGAGAGGATCGTTTAATGACTCAGGAACCACTTGTGTTGGAATCCAATCAATTAAAAATGAAGAAATAAGGACGATAATTCCTGAAAGTAGCATGAATCGTTTTCTTAAGAAGCGAAAACCAAGTAAGAAAAGCGGGATATTCAAGACAAGTTGGGTCAGTCCGATAGGCGTATTGAACAACTCTTGGAAAATAAGTGTGATTCCCATGATGCCGCCAGATCCAATGTCATTTGGAGATAATAAAAGGCTGATATAAAGGGAGTAAAGAAGTGTACCGATTAAAAGGAAACTGATTTTTTCTGTTCGTTTTTTCTTGCTCGTTTGTTTAGTCTTCATTGTGATTGATGAGAAATCCTCATGCTCCTCCTTTGTAAAGTATCTGCCTGCAAGAGTACGCCTATATAGCATTAAATTCAACCCCTCAACTGAAAAATATCGTAAAAAAAATGTGACGCGGGTCGAAAGGAATTGAGTGAATTGAAAAAAATCCTTTTATTTTTATGCTGTGCGCTCATTGGATTAAGCGCAGGTTCCGTTTTTATGTTGCATTACTCGAAGGAATCCCCTGACAATAAGTGGCGTGATGGAGCACTGGTCACCCGATATGTCGGAACATCGGTTACAAATACAAATGCAATGACAGGATTTATTGAACGATTTCCATTTTCAGACGCACTTAAACAAGTAAAGATTGAAGGGACTACCGTCTCCTTACGTTATGAAGTGACGGGTAAATCCAGAAAAGAATGGGTCGGGACAAATCATGAATGGATTGATCCGTCTACACCCTCTTTTATCAAAAGTCGATTTTCGCAACTCGTCATGCACCATACGCTGGCTCTTTTTTTAGCGATTCCTAATGTAATGACAGTTGAAATTCAATATACGGATCCTGTATCAATCCTTCAAATTAAAATCACGCGTAATGATTTTGAAGGGTATACACCACGCGATATTGAGCGAGCTTCGACGTCCACTAACCGCTTTAATCGTGTAGTTATTGACGACTATGTATTAGTTGAATCAAGACGAAAATCCTTTCTAGAATACTTCCGTTCACAACTCAAAATATACCCGTAAAGTAGTTGTATCTAGCAAGAAAAAGCTTTTTTCACAAACTTGACACAATGGTATCGTTTACATGTCATTCTTTCGTAAAAACCTTAAATAAGGGGTAGGCAGGGGTTGAACATCTTATAAGATGGAAGTATGATAATAAGTGAACAAACATTGTGAAGTGTTGAACAAGAAGAAAGCGAGGTTTCTACAATGAATGAAGTAGAAGCATTAGAAGGGCTAAGAAATAAAGCGGTTAAATCAACTAAAATGCTACAAATGCGTCCACTCGAATATTTAGTTCGTGCCATGCTTGCTGGGGTATTCATCGGTTTTGCTATCATATTTACACTCAAAGCAATCAACGGACTTTATCTAAATGAATCGGCTGCGATGACGCTCGTCGGTGGATTAACTTTTGGTGTTGCGCTTGTCTTAATTGTCTACGGCGGTGCAGAACTGTTTACAGGAAATACGATGTATTTTACTACGGCGACGATGCGTGGATACACTACAAAAATGGATACGTTTAAAGTATGGACGATTTGTTTGATTGGTAATGGTCTCGGAGGACTTGCCTTCGCGTTACTCTTTTCGCAAACTGGAATCATTCAAGAGTTAGGCGCAAACAACTGGTTGTTCGCTGTCTCTGAATCGAAAATCCATCACTCGACATGGGAAATTTTTACGCGAGCAATCTTCTGTAACTGGATGGTTTGTTTAGCGATTTTCATTCCGAAAAACATGAAAAATGAATTGGCACAAATCATGATGATGATGGTTTTAGTTGCTGTCTTCTTCGCATCAGGTTTTGACCATGTCATTGCCAATATGGCATTGTTCTCAATCGCGCTTGTCGTACCTCACCCAGAGGCGATTTCATTTGCCGGAGCAATCCATAACTTAATTCCTGCTCTCTTCGGTAACATCATCGGTGGAGCACTCTTCATGGGAATGGTTTACACGTGGTTGAATAAAGAAAAGCTAGAAGTGGATCAATCAAAACAACAAGCTGCGACAATCAACATCGCGACGAAAAAAAAAGCATAAAGAAAAGGTAAGGTAGCGACGGGTTTTCCCGCCTCCCTTACCTTTTTCTTTATTCGAGATGTTGGAAGCGATCGACATCTGCTGCGAGTTCTTCATAGATCGATTCGACGATTTGAGCATCATCGAACAGACCGAGAACATTTTCGTCAGGTAGTGCATCGACTGGGGAAGTAAAATAGAGCACAGCCGTCAATAATAATTGTTCTTGTTCTTCCTTCATCGAAAAACGTTTTTGATAAAGGGCACGTAACATCTCAAGTAACTGTTTAAGTTGGAAATACAGCACGAGTTCTGCTTCACGTTCGATATCAGACCCTTCTTCTGAAGCGATATCTTTTGTTAAATGTGCTAAGCCAACTTCTCCTCGAATCAATAAATCTTCCTGTGCTTTGTGATCTCCGACTAACGCCAATGCCTGACGGTGGAAATATGTGTAAGCGGATTTAAAATCTCCTGGTACGAATTCCATGTTCAACACTCCTTCTCTACACCTAGTTTCACCTTATTTCTTGCAAAATTGCAACTCTTTCGTGAAAATAAGAGTAAGAGACGAAAGGGGATTACATAATGCCGACTCAAGAACAACTCAAAAAGTATGCAGCACTCGCTGTACGTACAGGAATCAATTTGCAATCCGGTCAGCAACTAGAAATTCGTGCTGGCATCGAAAATGCACCACTTGTTCGTGAAATTACACGTGTTGCTTACGAAGTAGGCGCATCGAACGTTTACGTGCAATGGTCAGATGATGAAATGACGAAAATCCGTTATTTCGATGCACCGGAAGATTCGTTTGACGCATTTCCAGAGTGGTTAAAAGCACGGTTCGATCAATTAGCTGATGAAAAGACAGCCTTCTTATCTGTCGTCAGTGAAGATCCAGATCTTTTAAACGGAGTCGAGTCGAGTCGTATCGCGCGCGCGAATAAAGCAGCAGGAGTTGCACTAGCCAATTGGCGTAAATTCGTCATGAGCGACAATGTAAGCTGGTGTGTCGTTGCTGCACCTTCAGATGCTTGGGCGGCTAAGGTATTCCCGGACTCGGAAAACGCTGTAGAAGAGCTATGGGAAGCGATTTTAAAGGCAACTCGTGTCGATCAAGCAGATCCAGTCGCTGCATGGGAGAAACATGATCACAATCTCCGTACGAAAGCGACATTCTTGACGGAGAAAAAATATAAAACACTTCATTACTCGGCACCAGGGACGGAATTATCGATCGAGTTACCAGAGCGTCATGTATGGCTCGGTGGTGGTGGACCGAATGCGGACGGTGTTGATTTCATCGCGAACCTTCCGACGGAGGAGGTCTTTACGTTACCGAAGAAGACAGGAGTCAACGGTCATGTCTCGAGTACGAAGCCACTCAGCTACAGCGGAAACTTGATTGATGGCTTTACGCTTTGGTTTGAAGATGGGAAAATCGTCAAAGCAGAAGCGAAACAGGGTCAAGCGGCATTAGATGAGTTGATTTCGCTCGACGAAGGAGCACGTTATCTCGGAGAAGTAGCACTCGTGCCGCACCATTCACCAATCTCTGACTCGGGCATCTTGTTCTATAATACGTTGTTCGATGAGAATGCCTCATGTCACCTCGCGATTGGTCGTGCCTACTCGACGTGCCTTGAGAATGGACCAAGTTTATCGAATGAAGAATTAGCCGAGCAAGGGGCGAATGATTCGATGACGCATGTTGATTTCATGATTGGCTCAGCAGATATGGCAATCGATGGCGAATTAGCAGACGGTACACGCGAAGCGTTAATGCGTAACGGCAACTGGTCAATTTAAGGATGAGCCGAATGGAGGCTAAAAAAGTAACAGGAACGGGTATCCGTTCCTGTTACTTTTTTGTGTTTAAGGAAAGTATTCGTATTAAAGTTCTTCACCGATGATTTTTACTTCGGTCTCGAGGAGAATCCCGAATTTATCCTGCACCGTTTCTTGAACGTGGTGAATAAGCGAAATGTAATCAGTCGCCGTTGCATTTTCGATATTGACGATGAAACCGGCATGTTTTTGTGAGACTTCCGCTCCACCAATTCGTGTCCCTTGAAGTCCGCTGTCCTGGATTAACTTTCCGGCGAAATATCCTTCAGGGCGCTTAAAGACACTGCCGCAAGAAGGGTATTCGAGGGGTTGCTTCGTTTCACGCTTATTCGTCAAATCGTCCATGACTTCCTTGATGAGAACAGGATCCCCCTCCGTCAAAGAAAAACGTCCTTCGAGAATGATATATTCTTTTTTAGCGAAACAGCTTGTCCGGTATCCAAGTTCGAGTTCGTCGCGTGTGATGTTTAACAGCTCACCTTGGCGTGTTAAAACCGTCGCGCTCTGAAGACAATCTTTGACTTCCCCTCCATACGCACCAGCATTCATGATAAGAGCACCACCGACTGTGCCGGGGATTCCACAGGCAAACTCGAGACCACTCAATGCATGATCATAAGCGACGCGTGAGGCTTGGATGATGGCCGCGCCGCTTTGTGCGACGAGCTCATGTTCTTCGACCGAAATATCCGTTAATTTTTCAAATGATAAGACGATGCCACGAATCCCGCCATCACGTACGACGAGGTTCGATCCATTACCGAGTAATGTCAATGGGAGATCGTTCTCATAAGCATAGCGAACAGCAAAAGCTGTTTCTTCGTAAGAAGAAGGAATGATGAAAAGGTCGGCAATTCCTCCCATTTTCGTATACGTATGATATTTTAACGGTTCATTCACTAATACAGAGTCTTCGTTTAATCCCTCGTAAAGCCCAGTCAACAACTGTTCAGTCATATAAGTTCTCAGTCCTTTTTTTATGAATTCCATTCAGCGAAAGTACGCTCAAAATATATTTTACACTAATTACGTAATTGATGTTTAGCACATAGTTCCCAAAATACAGAGTTGACACGAAAAATGCAAGGTTTATCCGAAAACTGTCATCGCTTAGTAATGAAAATATATATCTGGAATTCCGAATTTCGAAAGGTGAACAAGACAAAATAAGGATTTAGGGTATGAATCGGTTAGAAAAGGGGGAATTATAAATACGTATATAGAAGGATGTTCGGAAAATTAGGAGGGGAATCGATATGGAGAGCGAACGTTTGAGAATGCGACCTTTTTCTCAGGAAGATTTCGACTTTTATAAAGAACTCGTTCAAAATGAATTAGTGATGCAGTATATTAACGGTGGTGTTTCATTGGATGAGACGGAGGCCCGTTTATGGTTCGATCAACAATTCGAGCGGTATGAAGATGAACGTCAGACGGGCTTTTTGCTGATTGAAAAAAAAGAGGATGAGGAACCAATCGGTTTTGCAGGACTCATCCTACAAGAAGTCGACGGAGTAGAAGAACTTGAAGTCGGATATTGGTTAAAGCCGAAGCACTGGAAAGTCGGATACGGGCGTGAAGCAGCGAAACGTCTGATGCGTGAGGCATTTGAACGTGGAAACGATCGTCTGATTTCAATCATTCATCCAGAAAATCATTCTTCTCAAAAGGTGGCTCGCGCCAACGGATTGGGTTGGGAAAAAGAAACGGTCTTTAAAGGGATACCGGTCGTCGTCTATTCATGCAGACTAACCCGTCTATTTAGAGGCTGAACATTAAAGCAGAGGAGTGTAATTCATGTATCATACAGAATTTATTCGGTTTAATCAGCTTGGTGCCTTGACGCTTTATCAGTTATTAAAATTAAGAACTGATATTTTTGTCGTTGAGCAGGAATGTGCCTATTCAGAGCTCGATAATCGTGATCAGGAGGCGATTCATGCACTTGCCTATGCAGATCAGCAGTTAATCGGTTGCCTTCGAGTACTCCCTAAAAATCAATCAGGTGCTGTAGCGATTGGTCGTGTCGCCGTTCACGCTGATTTTCGGTCGCACGGCATTGCACGTCGCTTGATGAATGAAGCAATCGAACACATCCGGACACAAGAAGAAACAGGGATTTATTTGCAGGCCCAGGCCCATCTAAAAAAGTTTTATGCATCGTTTGGGTTTGAAGAGACATCTGATGTGTATTTGGAGGATGGAATTCCACACCTTGATATGCATTTATCGCTTAAAGAAGAGTATTGAATGTTCCTTTACCTAGCAACTAAAGTTCTCATCTATGTTGGGAAGACGTCTCTCCCTTGTCGTCCCAATGGTTGTAGACATGAGGAAACGCTTATTTTCGAGAAATACTTCAAAAAATAGCGGAGTGAACCGATGATGAGAGCAGAACGAATTTCATTCGGAGGTGAATCAGTCTATGAAAAAAGTACTGGTCATTCTCGCGTTAAGTCTGATTGGACTTTTATCTTTTGCGGTCGGAATTTCTTACGCAGAGCTTCAAAGCAGCCAACAGAACTCAGAAAAGCAGTTAAAGACGATGCTTGAAAAACATCATGGAATCAGTGAAGCATCATTTTTAGAAGTGAAGGCCTCGTTTTCCCTGCAACATCGACAGGTAATCCAGGTTCGATTGCGTGGAGAACCGGCCATTACTTATGAGTTCATTCAGCCGGAACAGACAATTGAATATAGCGGTTCAATTGGAACGAGTGTCGAAAAAGTCGGAAAGCAAGATGAGATTTTTCGATCGATGCCTTTAAAAGTAGGCGAGAATTGATAGATCCTGGTGGATTTCCTTATTGTGAGGAAGGCATCAGGATTTTTTTGGCTTTCAAGAAAAGATAATATTGCGTACACTACGAAGAGAAGCAGTATTCAGGGGGGCAAACCGATGATGAAACGATTTGTGAAAAATGAGGCAGTTGGTCAGGCAGTGCGTGCATTTAAAGAATTGAATCGAAAAGATTTTGAGTATTACAATGCTGAGTTGTCCGAACAAGAACGGGTCGCTTTAAATTTCGTGAAGCGAGCTTTTGACTTAGAGTCATCAGAGCACTTGGCGCTAGCGCTTGATACGAACCAACCAGTCATTGAACTCGATCGTCTGTTACTTAAGTTGGGGGCGATACAAGATAGAACGCTCTTTTTCCGTTTGTTGGTACAACATGGTGTAGATCTCAATCAATTAAAAGAGCTTGATGGACATCGTTCAATTGTCCGTCAACCGTTAGCATTTCCAGTCGGTCTATACAGTGCAATCAATCATGAACTTTTTCAATTGGCGATAGAGGCAGGTCTTGATTTAGACTACACGACATCCTTGCAACGGAGTGATCGTTTTTTAGAAACGCACGTGATTAATATGCTTGATCTCTATTTGTTGCTTGATTTAGAAGACGAAATGGACGTACGAAGCCTAGAATTTTTTACAGACCATCCGGCAACAATCGGTTTTGTTGAGCAGTTAAAGCGGTCGAATCCGTCAAGCATTCAGACAATCGTCGAGACTAAAAAATATCAAGTTGATTTTAAATATGCCAAACACTATCCACTCTTTTACGCGATGATCGGTCGGCATACAGAAGTATTTGAACAGTTGCTTGAAGCAGTTTTAAAAACGGAGAAGGAACAACTGCTTTTAGAAGATGCACTGTTAGCCTTTCATAACCACCAACTAGGTCAAGCGAGTGCGTTAGGAAACGACTATATCGACAGTCTGTATCAGATGGGGGAGCAACTAAGGATCCGAGCAAATATTGATTTCAAACAAGTAGAGGATGCCTACATCCTGGCGGAATATCAAGAAATCGTTGAGCGGTTACGTAAAGATTCTCTAGAGTAAGTATGCCAGTGTGAGAAGAGTTGAATATCACAGAATGTATCGGGGTCATATAAACGAAGGGCTTCTTGATGTGTTGAAAAACAATACGTCTCGAATGTCCGAACTGTCGTGCGTTTTAATTTAGCTTGAAAGGTCTCAAGAATTCTTCGCCCGTATCCTTGATTCTTCAATTCAGGGATACACGTAATTTCGAGTAAACGAATCGTTTGCTTTTGTTTTTGGATGATGATTGTTCCGACGATTGTTTGTTGATCGTAGACAAGGTACGGCAATGCCCCCTGTTCAATCAAATATTCGATATGGGATACGTCATAGCTAAATAAAAAATGTGAGGATTGAATCGACTCGTTTCTGAGATTTAAGAACAAGGAACGGTTTCGGAGGGTAAGTGGCTTGAATTGAAGTGATGCGGCATGATCATTGATGAGACCGATGAAGCGAAATTGTTCAGAGGAGAGTGTATAACCGAGCGTGTTCCAAGTCGAGACCAACCCGAAGTCATGTGGTGGAATGATTTGAACGTCGATTTGATGAGGATGTAGAGAGAGCGCGTAATCATGGACGAAATGCGCCAAAGTGCGGAAAGCAATCAAGTCCGTGTAAGCGGCATTGATGATTTGAAGGGACGAGGCGAATTGGTTAAATCCTAATGTCGCGCAGACGGCATCACCCTTGATCAAAGCCCATTGATATTTTTCAGGTGGTTGGAATGAGAGGGACAGAGGAGATAAGCGGTTTTTTTGTAACAACTGATGGACGAGACGACGTTGACCGTGCGACAATTGCTCGTAACGTAAAATTTTCAAACGCTACACTTCCTTTTCTGATTAGGATGAAACAATATCTTAAGTATACTATAAGCAATAAAAGGAAAATAATAGTTTTTATCATAAAAGGTAAAAGTAATCTGGTAGAAACGGGGGAGGGATTAGATTGGGGAAAAAGTTTATCTATGTCTGCTTCTTTTTGTTTTTAAGTAGTATCCATCCCGTTCAAGCACAAGATTTAGATAAACAAGAAACGAGCGTCCGAGAAGCTGTGACGTATGGAAGCTATGGAACGATGGATGAACTCATCATTGATCGAAAAGAACCGACATATGATGGTTTTGACTCACCGAATGACATGGCATTTTTATTTGCCTGTATCGCACTGCTTGCAACTGTAGGACTTGGAATCGTCAATACATCAGATTGAAAGAGCCTCGGGAAACCTTTCCGAAGCTCTTTTTTTGTATTTAAAAATGAATATGTTTGGTTCGGCCAACGCGTTCAATCCGATCATGTTCTTCATCTAGACCCGCCTGTTCCAGCAAGTCGAGATAATAGCGAAATGGAGTCGAACGGTGTGAAAAATAAGGAATATATTCTGTGAAAAGCATCGTTTCGGCTCGTTCTAGTTCACGTAAAGCAATCAGGGCATGAAGTTCTGCGAAGCGAATCTCTTGATAGAGGATGAGCTTGTCTGCATCGATGCGAACGTTCATTTGAAGCTTTTTCGCATGCATGTTCAATAACGACAGGTAAGACTCACGCTCTTGTCGCGTTTCACAATGCTCGAGAACGGCAAGGAAAAGGTCACTGCGTTCTGTGTCGACGTCGATCGGTACCTTTAACGCCGTGTAGATGGCGCGCTTCATCCACGCATTATCGGATGTGTCGAGCTTGTAGTAACCAACGAGTTCTTGGAAGAGCTCAACTTGAGAGACTTTAATCAGTCGGAAGGGGTCGTTACTCAGGAAAAGAGGTTCTTCACCAGCGGCGGAAGACAGTAAAAAAAAGAATTCTTCGAAAGCAACACGCGTTCCGTTCTTTCGACCAACATAATGTCGCAGGTGTTTTAATAATCGTTTTGCTGTGACGTACCAGTTTTTTTGTTCGCGTACGGAAACGATTGTACTTGGTTCTAAATACTCACCATCGTAAGCGAGTTGAATGAATTGTTCAGTTTGCTCGATGGTTTGTTCGATTGTCGGTTGTTCTTGTTCTTTTTTTAGACCTTTATATTTTGCGAATTGCGACAGCATCAAATCTAATTCTTTATCTTCAATTGTTTGTTTAGGAAGTTGGCGATAGATCTCTACGATAATGTCGCGAAGGGTAGTATCGCCATATTGCTCCAGTAAAAGACGTAATTTTCGAATTCTCATGATCGCCCTCCTTCGACAAAAACACAGCACTTCATTATTCATTTCCCGATTTTTTCATAAAACGAACATCTTTCATTTGCTCTTTTACACAATCATTGCCTATTTTTAAAGGGAAAGATTAATTTAAGGGAGAGATTCAGATGAATGAAACGATTGAACATTTATTAAACCACCGCTCGATCCGGAAATTTAAGGAACATCAACTCGACGAACAGACGATTGAACTATTAATCCAATCTGCCCAGGCTGCTTCGACGTCTTCTTATCAACAAGCCTATGCAATTGTCGGAATTGAGGATTTAGAAAAAAAACAGCAACTCGTCGAAGTAGCGAGTGGACAAAGTTATGTAGCAGATAATAGCTACTTCTTCGTCTTCTGTATCGACTACCATAAACATATGTTGGCAGCAGAGATTGCGAATGGCTCAGTCGCTGACACAGTCGAAACGACGGAAGCGTTGATCGTCGGAGCGGTTGATGCAGGACTTGCCGCACAGAACCTTGTCGTAGCAGCAGAATCATTAGGATACGGGACAGTTTATATCGGTTCACTTCGTAATGACGCTCGAAAAGTGAGTGAACTTCTTGAGTTGCCAAGTCACGTCGTACCGTTATTTGGTGTTGCAGTCGGTTTGCCGGATCAACAGCCAGGTAAAAAACCCCGTCTTCCGATGGAGGCAATCTTCCATCGTAATACGTATACTAATGACAACAAGATGCGTGAGTTGCTAGAACAGTATGAGGCAGAAACCTCGTCATATTATGGAGAGCGGACGGATGGCGCACGAACTGAGGGATGGGTCTATCAAATGGCTGCCTCGATGAAGGAACCGAAACGGACGTATCTACGTAAGTTCTTACAAGATAAGCAGTTATCGCAAGACTAAAACGGAGGTACTATTATGGATGAGTTTCAATCAGGTCGTTCTCGACTAGAACGAAAACGACAGGAAGAAGAGCAGATGCGACGTACTTCGACACATACACCAATTGAGCATCGAGCAGACCAGCGAATGCGGATTGACGCCTCACAACGGCAGAATCATCGATACGTCGAGGATGGACCAACTTTGACGTCGCGTTCAGTTCAACAAAATCACCGGGGCTCGCAGAAAAGAACACGGACTGGTATCGGAGGACGACTTTTCACCGTAGTCAGAAGGTCTGCCAAGCAAGTCGGAACGATTATGGCGGAGCGGACACGGTCGAATCGACGTAAAAATGGACGTTTGGAAGAAAAGGTACCACGTGAGACGAGGCAGGATGGTTTAAAGAAACAACCTGTTGAGAGAAAGAAACGTCGCTTCAAAACAAAAATATTTGGGCTGCTCTTAGTTCTATTGATTGGCTTTATCCTGTTTGCCTCACAGCCGTTTACCTTTTTATTGATCGGAAGCGACGCAAGACCCGGAGAATCGCTACGAGGTTCACGGTCTGATTCACTATCCGTCATGCAATTCGTACCGTTATCACGGACGATTCAGTTAACGTCGATTCCACGTGATACGTATACACCCATCAGTTGTGAGGATGGGAAAAAAGATAAAATCACGCATGCTTTTGCGTTCGGTGGGGAATCGTGTACGCAAAACGCCGTCAGTGAACTACTTGATGTAGACATCGATAGCAAAATCGTTATCTCTTTCGATAGTTTCATTGGTTTAGTTGATCAAATCGGCGGGATTGATCTTGTTTCGACAGGAACATTCTCGGAGCAAGACGCTAGCGGAAAAGCGAATCAATATGCGTTTCAAAAAGGAAAGGAATACCATATGGATGGAGCGATGGCTCTTGCCTATTCTCGTCACCGAAAAACAGACAATGATGGGGCACGAGCCAATCGTCAGTCAGAAGTCATTCAAGCTGTAGCGACGCATCTGTTGAAGCCGACAGGCTGGACTAAAATTTCATCAGCACATGCTTATATGAAAGAGGAGATGAGTTTAGACATCAGTTACCGTCAAATGGCGACAGCAGGCTTAGCCCTGGCATTGATGTCTGAGCGAGAATATCTTGAAATTGACGTTGTCAGTGATCGATTGAATGGCATTTTCTATGATTTCCCGGATGAAAAAGCCCTGACACAATTGAGAGAAAAATTACAGACGACGTTTTACGGTGTACTGGCGAATGACTGACATTAAAAAATAGGTTCCTTTTTGAAAGGTTTCCTTCTCCCTATTGCGGGTATAAATTGATGTACGCAGTTGCGCTTTTGAGAACGGAAGATATCATAGCTGAAGACCTGTCCATATCTTCAATATTCATGCTTCTTTGGCTGGAATGAACATATCTTTGAGTAGGCGGCTTAAAAGACGACGTACCGAAATCCGAACACCTAATCGTCGGGATGATGAGAATTCTTGATTGCTTTTTGATATTTTTAACAGGAGTAAGCGATGAAGGAAGCTCTTATCTGCATAAGTATGAGTAGTTCAATAGAGGTGACTAGCTTATTGAGGAGGGACCTAGCATATGAATGTATTAGTTGTAGGTGCATCAGGTACAATCGGAGCTCGCGTCGTCAAGTCGCTTGCGAAAGGTCATCAAGTCACTGTCATCGTTCGACATAAGCATCTCGTCGATCGCTTCGAAAAACTCGGTGTCAAAGCACATTACGTCGACATTGAAACTGAGCTTGAAAAGGTCATTGATCTCGGGGTGGCAGGTCAAAATGCTGTGATTTGTGCAGCGACCGCGGGTGTCGATGGTGAAGCGACTGAAATTGAGTTGCTCGATCGAACGGTTGCTTTAAAAACGATTGATGCTGCGAAAAAGGCACGTGTCCGTCATTTTGTCCTCCTCAGTGCCTATGGCGCTGATCGACCAAATCAATTTAAAAAAGAAGTCTATCCATTCTATGCCGCAAAAAATGCGGCAGAAGAGCAAATTGAGCATAGTGGTTTGACGTATACAATCATTTGTCCGGTCAACATCGTTGACGGAGAAGGTCTTGGACTAATCGAAGCCGATGAGGATTTAAAAGATGTAAAAGATGCAACGATTTCTGAAATTGATGTCGCGTCGATTTTGGCGGCATCGGTCGATAATCGGGCACTTTTCAATCGACGTTTAGAGGTGAAACAAGGAAAAACGTCACTAAATGAAGCGCTTGGTGGAGACGAATCGTTTGAAAGCATTAAAGACAATCGTCGGGTTAAACAACAACTTCCTCGCTATAACTGACAGTAAAAAAGGATGTATATAAACGAGCATATCACTTCCGGGGAAAATGGAAGGGTATGCTCGTTTTTCATAGATTCAGAGGCTGATTCTGCTACACTAATAGAAAGAGGGAGTGGACAGCAGTTGAAAAAATATTTACTATACGTGATTGTCGGGTTAGCGATTAGTGGGATTGCATATAAAAGCTATGACGCCTATAAAGCACAACAGATTAAAGAATTTACTCAAGCGACGCAACAAGCGCAAGGCGGATTAGAGATTGGAATGAAGGCACCAAATCTCAAGTTGGAACAGGATGGAAAAATGGTGGAACTATCTGATTTGACGAATCGATTGATCATAATCAATTTTTGGGCGACCTGGTGTCCACCATGTAAACAAGAAATACCTGAACTGAACGCTTTTTCTAAAGCGGTGGACGTGCCCGTCTATGGCATCAACGTGACGACATCCGAACGAAAGGTTTCAGATGTAGCCGATTTTCTGAAAGAGACTCCTGTTGATTACGGGGTGCTCTATGATACGCAGGGCCAATCAGAAAATGCTTATCGATTAGTCGCGATGCCGGCGACTTACGTCATTGATACGGATGGAGTCATCGTCGCAAAACACATTGGTCCTGTTACATCAAGTATGCTAAAAGAGATGGTAGGGAAAAAGGGAGGATGAGGGAATGGAGATTCACTGCCGCGACTGTTCTTATCACATCGTCGCTGAAATCGGTCAGCGGGAGGAATGGGGGGAATTCCCTTCGATGCTAACCTATGGACTAGAACAGTACAGAACAGCATTGCCTTTTTTATTCGTGCCGCCTTATCAGGAACCACTCATTAGCCGAGCGCACATCGATGATCAAAACCGGGCGATGTTAATTAAGAACTATCATGCACATATCGATGCAATTGAAGGCGGGTGGGTCCCGCATCAATACGATTTGTTTCAGTGTCCCTGTTGCGATACGATTTCAACACGCTTTTGGTGTGCACTCTTCATTCCTTCAGCTATCATCGAACCGATTCATCGCTGTGAACGAGATGAGACAGTACTACATCGAATTTCGATTGACGATTTGCACCAAGCGAAGTGTCCCGAATGTAGGCATCAATCCTTGTACGTAAGGAATGATTAAACGCGAAAAAGCCATTTAGAAGATGGAAAGACTGACGTGGGCAAGGACGCTCAAGTAGTCAATTCATTGTCTAAATGGCTTTTTAATTATCATCAACCCATTTGCCGAAAGGAAAACGTCTGAAAGGACGATTGGGATGTACTCGATGCATCAATTGAATACGTTGTACCATCAAAAAGTATTGTGTCACCTAATCGTGCCTCAGTCGGTAAATAGCGGCGAGGGATAAAACTTGAACCGTTCTCCCAGAGAAGAACAGCATATTTACCATCAAGCCGTTCAAGCGTACCACGTTTGATCATATTGGACTCCTCCTACAATTACATCGAAGGCAACCATTTTAAAAGGGTTGCAGTATCTCTCTCTAGTTCTCTGTAATTTTAATCTTATGTTTGGTATATTCCCACTTCGTTTTATCTTTACACTTATTTATCTAAATTAGTCGAGAATCGCTTGAATATCCCTCTTTCACATATAGAAGTGAGAAAAAAGAGGCATACCATTCGACTTATGAATGGTATGCCTTACTGATAATAGATTTACGTCACGCGACACTCTTCGTGACTTGTTTTTTTGTCGGTCGTGTAAAGGCGAAGATGAAAGTGAAGAGGGGAGATAAAATTAAGAAAAAGGCAAATGGCACATACGATGTGACGGGCACACCGAGTGTCGAGGCAAAGAATGCCCCGGATACACCCCAAGGAATCAAAGGATTAACAAGTGTGCCGCCATCTTCAAGCGCACGGGATAAAAACCGTGGGTCAATTGACCGTTCTTCAAAAATTTTCTTGAAGGCTTGTCCCGGTAATAAAATAGACAAGTATTGTTCACCTGCCATGAAGTTAACGCCGATTGCAGCAAGTGCAGCAGACGAGATGATACTCCCGTCACGTTGCAGTTTCGAAACGGTTTTTTCGATAATGACATCGATGACTCCGATACCACGTAAAACACCGCCGAACGCTAACGCGAGCATGACGAGGGAGACGGACCACATCATTGATTGGATGCCACCTTTACTAATGATGCTCGCAACCGTTTCATTCGTTGTTTCGAGCTTGAGACCATTTTGGATGACAGACATCCATTGCGCGATGTTCCAATTTCCTTGAACGAGACCTGTGAGTAATAATCCGCTTAAAACGCCTGCAATCAATGTTGGAATGACTGGCATCTTCCGAATAGCGAGTACCATCACGAGAAGCGGAGAAAGCAATGTCCAAGGAGATAAGCGGAAAAGGCTGTCGAGTGCTTGTTGTGTTGCTCCAATCGCTTCTGAATCAATTGATCCTTCACCTCGTCCAAAAATAAGGAAGAGAACAAATGTGATCGCGATAGCAGGAATCGTTGTTCCCATCATAAAACGAATATGATCAAAAACAGAGACGTTGACGATACCTGGTGCGAAATTCGTCGTATCCGATAAAGGAGACATTTTATCTCCAAAACAAGCACCGCTGATGATTGCACCTGCAGCAAGGGCGGGATTGACACCAAGGACGACGGCGATTCCCATCAAGGCGACACCGACCGTACCAATTGTAGTAAATGAACTGCCTGTAAAGGTCGAAACGATCATCGCGATGATTAAAGCGGTTGGCGCGAACCAGGTCGCAGATAATGTCGACAAGCCATAATGGAGCAAGGTTGGAACGGCACCACTCATCATCCAGACGGCGATTGTCATGCCGACGAGTAACATGATTAAAATCGGTTTAATCGCTTCTCGAATACCGTTAATCATATGTTCTTCAAGTTGACTGAAAGGGAAGCGGCGATACACGGCATACCCTACAACAAAAATAAGACTGGCGAGTATAGCGAGATGTGGTTCGGCCTGTGCACCGAATAATGCGGACAATAAGATAATGATACTAATTCCTAGGATAGCTGCGGATTCACGAAAGGACATGCGCATGCTTCCACCTCCTTATATCTTTGTTACGTTTATGCTTGTTTGCTTTTATGTGTGAAAGTAATGAACAAATGCAATCTTATCGAAGATTCCTGACTGCGTCAACTAAGAAAGTTTTACAGCATGTAGACAAAGTAACATGGGGTGAAAAAAGCTTTTCCCTTTTTCGTTGCTTTCCTCAGGCGAGGGCAAGGCTGACCCTACGGACAACAAGCAGGGTCTTGTCTACATCTGGCAGGTCGTGTTAAAAACGTACTTTTTCCCGTAGGAATCAACGGAAAAGCGACGCTTTTTAGGCCGTAGCACAGGGAAAGGCAAACCGTACAGCCGTTTTAGAGCGCGCTCGGTCTTGAATCGCTTTAAATTGCGAAAGCAACTTTCCGCGATCCCCGGCAGCTTTGAAGACGAGGTGAGGCAAGGAAGCGTGAACGGACAGCATTTCCGTGTAGAATTTTTGCTTTTCATAAGAGTTTGTCTACATCCTGAGTTTTATTTAGAAATATAACCAGGAATACAAAAAAATGTGACGATTTTTTGTCGTAAACGCTTTCTTTTTTATAAAAAATCTTGCACAATAAGAAAGTAGTGATGTCGATTTTGTGAACAAGAGGAGGATACATATGTTTACAGCGATTTTTGTTGTTGTTATTGCTTTGATGGGGGCAAGCGTTTTTGGAATCGATCATCTCGTCGCACAACGTGCTGAAAAAAGATGAGAAACATGAACTAAAAAGACTTTGACCAGTTACATCTTACTGAAAGGTGTCATCGGTCAAAGTCTTTTTTTGTTTATAAATTAATAAAAATACATTTGACAGTATAAATATACATATGTTTAAATCAGTTTATCATTATTAACGAAGGAGTATCCGACATGAAATGTACAATCATAGGTGCGACGGGATATACAGCAGTCGAATTGATACGAATGATTGAGCAACATCCCCATTTAGAAATCGTCTCTCTCGTGAGTGATTCGAAGGCAACTGAATCGATTACGGAAATATACACATTCATGAATAAAAAAAACTATTCCCTCTTACAGGAGTTCTCACTTTCCCATTTAGAGGAGGTTGGAACGGAACTCATTTTTTTGGCGACTCCAAGCGGAATTTCAAAACAGTACTTAGAGCAGCTGAGAGATTGGAAAGGGAAAGTCATCGATTTGAGCGGCGATTTACGTCTCGACCAAATATCATATGAACATTGGTACGAAAAACCAGCGGTCGAGCCAATGATTCAAGCAACAGCAACATACGGACTATCAGAATGGAACCGTGAAGCGATAAAAACGAGTCGTTTGATTGCCAATCCAGGGTGTTATGCGACGGCCGTACTCCTGGGTCTCCTACCATTTTTAAAAGAACAGGTCATCGAGCCGGTGCCGATTATCATTCATGCCAGTTCAGGGTTATCGGGAGCCGGGAAATCCTTTAGCGAACAGACACATCATGTGCGATCGAATGAAAACATGCGTCTGTATAAGATGAATCGCCATCAGCACATCCCCGAAATCGAATCGGTCATTCAAACCGTGACGGGGCAAGACGCCATCGTTTCGTTCGCGACACATTTAATTCCAATCAATCGCGGAATCATGGCGACGATGACATTGACTCCACGCATCAATAAATCGGAAACGCAATGGCGTGAGTGGCTCCATGCATTTTACGAGAACGAACCCTTCGTCCGAATTAACGGAAATGATCCGGAAATTAAATCGGTCGTCGGCAGTAACTACTGTGATTTGACGATATACGCTGACGCGAGAACAGGACATCTGACAGTCGTTTCAGTCATTGATAACATGCAAAAGGGTGCAGTCGGGCAAGCGATTCAAAATGCGAACTTGATGTGCGGATATGAGGAAGCACTCGGTTTGACCCAGCAACCATTATTCATTTAAAGGAGGAACGAACGTGTTGAACTTACAAACCGTGTCACCGTTGACGCTGACGACACCAAAAGGCTTTAAGGCGACAGGTATACATGTTGGACTCAAACGAAAACGGAAAGATTTAGGCTTGTTGGTATGTGAAGGAGGAGCGAGTGCGGCGGCTGTCTATACGACAAATCAAATGCAAGCAGCACCGATTATAGTGACAAAACAAGCGATGGAAGCCTCAGAGGGGCGTATTCATGCCATTTTAGTCAATAGCGGGAATGCTAACGCCTGCACCGGTGAATTAGGTTTGACCCATGCCTATACGTCGCAACACGCAATCGCGAATCACTTACAGATTAAACCGGAACAAGTCGCAATCGCATCGACCGGAATCATTGGTCAAACGTTGGCGATCGACACGTTAGTAGCTGGAGTCGATCAACTGGTGGCGAGTGAGGCGGAAGAAGAAGCGGATGCTTTTGCCCATGCGATTTTAACGACTGACACAGGTATCAAAACGGCCGGGTATCAATTTTTGATGAATGGAAGTGAAGTTTCGATTTGCGGTGTTGCGAAGGGGTCAGGAATGATTCATCCAAACATGGCGACGATGCTCGGATTTTTAACGACCGATGCGACCGTCGAACCAAACGTCCTGCAAACGATATTAAAACGCTCAATCGACCGGACGTTCAATTGCATTACGGTCGATGGTGATAGTTCAACCAATGACATGGTCATGATGTTAGCGAGTGGTGCGGCAAAAACGCCGACAATCATGCTTGATACGCAAGAAGCGGAGCAGTTTGAGCAGGCGGTCACGCATGTCTGTCAAGAACTTGCGAAGCTCATTGCACGAGACGGAGAGGGCGCAACGAAGTTGATTGAAGTAACGGTTCAAGGAACGGACGAAGAACGATTGGCACGAAAAATCGCCAAACAAATCGTTGGTTCTTCGCTCGTTAAAACCGCGATTTTCGGAGAAGACGCGAACTGGGGACGAATTGTAGCAGCAATCGGAAGCATCGATGAACCGATTGATGTCTCGAAAATTGATATTCGGATTGGTTCACAGTGGGTCTTACGACAGAGCATGCCGATTTTGTTCGATGAGACACTTGCTTCAAATGAACTTGCGGCGGATACGGTAGCGATTGAAGTCGATTTAAATAGTGGGTCGGCCGTCGGACGTGCCTTCGGATGTGATTTGACGTACGACTATATCAAAATCAATGCGAGCTACCGGACATGAAACAACGAAAAATGATCAAACTCGGTGGGAGTATTTTTGAACAACTCGATTCCCGTTATTTTAAAGAATGGAAAGACTGGTGCGATGCTGGTCACGAATTAATCATCTTGCATGGTGGCGGCCCCGCTTTATCAGCTTATTGTGAAACCTTAGAAATCGAATCCGTCTTCCGGGAAGGCGTCCGTGTAACGACCGAGGAGGTCTTACTCGGGGCAGAACGTGTCCTCGGGGGCGAGGTTCAGTCAAAAATCGTTTATCAGCTCAATCGATCAGACCTACCTGCAGTCGGATTGACGGGGATTGACGGGGCAAGCATTGGCGGAGAGCAACGACAAGGGTTAGGGGCAGTTGGTGATATTCGCTTCGTAGATAAAACCTTGTTTGAAACGCTACTCGGCGCAGGCTATATTCCGGTCGTGACGTCGCTGATTACCGGTCCGTCCGGTGCGCTTAATAGCAATGGCGATACATGTGCGATTGCCGTCGCAAACGCACTCGATGTCGATGCGTTTGAGCTATTGACGGATGTCGAAGGAGTCCGGTTAGATGGTGCTTATCAAGCAGTCGTCACGCGAGAAATGTTGGAAGGCGGCATAAAGACAAATGAGATTCATGGTGGCATGATTCCGAAAGTAGAAGCGGTGATTGAAGCATCAAAACAAGGGATTCCAGACGTTCGGATTCGGTCCGGGAAATACGTGACGAGTCAGGGGACTCGCGTCAAGGAGGAAACAGATGAGCGCATTACTACCAACTTATCAACGTCATAATATCGAATTAGTCGAAGGGACGGGATCGTTCGTCAAAGATACGCAAGGCATCACGTATCTTGATTTTATGATGGGGATTGCCGTTTGCAACACGGGACATCGGCATCCTTACGTAGAGCAACGCCTCAAAGAACAACTTGGTCAGCTTTGGCATACGTCAAATTTATTTGAAAGCAGTAAGCAGGAACGTGTCGCGACGCTACTGACGGAGAACAGTCACTTGAGTCATGCTTTCTTCTGTAACAGCGGAACAGAAGCGAATGAAGGTGCGTTTAAATTAATTCGCAAATGGACGCAAAAAACAGAAATCTTGTCATTCAGCCAATCGTTCCACGGGCGGACATTCGCGATGATGGGAGCGACAGGTCAAGAAAAAGTCAAAGAAGGCTTCGGTGAAATGGTAGCGGACTTTAAACACCTCGTGTTCAACGACTTAAGTAGTTTAGATGCCATCACGGAAAAAACGGGCGCCGTTTGGCTTGAAATCATCCAAGGTGAAGGTGGTGTCATCGTTGCGGACGATGCTTGGTTGGAGGCGTTAATGAAACGGACAAAAGCGTATGGCGTCAAAATTGTCGTCGATGAGGTCCAAACGGGGATTGGGCGAACTGGATCACGTTTCGCTTTTGAACAGACGCCACTAAAACCAGATATCATTACAGTCGCGAAAGGGCTCGGAAGCGGTTTTCCGGTTGGAGCGATCATCACGACTGCGGAAGCGGCAACCATATTTACACCGGGGACACACGGCTCAACATTTGGCGGGAACCCGCTAGCAATGACAGCAGCGGAAGCGACACTCGACCTTCTCTTAACAGACGAGCTTTTACACGAGGTGCAGGAGAAAGGAAATTACTTGATGAGAAGACTCGCAGCAGAGTTGCCTGAAACAAGTCTGCATAGTGTTCGAGGACGTGGTTTGATGATTGGAATTGAATTCGAACGACCGGTCGCTGGAATTGTCCAAGCGCTTCAACAAGTAGGGATGCTCGTCGTCAGTGCCGGACCACACGTAGTTCGTTTATTACCGTCTCTATTTGTGACACGACAGGAACTAGATCTTGCGCTAGAAAAAATAAAACAAGTCTGCCAACAGGAGGTCATGGTATGAACGGGATAGGTACATTAACGCTTGCAAATGGGACAACGTATTCAGGAGAGCTGGTCGGTACATCATCCGCTAAAGGAGAAGTCGTCTTTTTCACCGGTATGACCGGTTATCAAGAAGTATTGACGGACCCCTCTTACCGTGGACAAATCCTTGTTTTCACGTATCCGCTAATTGGGCAATACGGAATCGCCCATGATGAAGCAGAAAGTAATCAGATTCAAGTCGCGGGTGTCATTGTTCAAACGCTCGCACAAAACGGAGCACGAACGGATTTTGCCGACTGGTTAGCAGAAGCGGATATACCTGTTCTGACAGGAGTCGATACACGGGCGCTTGTCCATCAACTTCGATCATCTGGCGATCAAATGGGAAGTATTGAGGCAGACGCTCTATACGAGAAACGCCATCAGATAGGAATCGCATCCGTCTCCGTCCAGACGATGAAAACATATGAACTCGAGAATGCTGATGGACATATCGTTTGTCTGGATTATGGCGTCAAAAAATCGATGATTGAAGCTTTACTGGCACGGGGTATGCGCGTGACAGTTGTTCCATTCGATACAGAAGCGTCCGCCATCAAAAGATTGCAACCGGACGGGCTGTTGTTCTCGAATGGTCCTGGAAATCCGGATCAACTTGAACCATTTCTCTTAGAAATTAAACAGCTCGCGATGGATTATCCGACGCTCGGCATTTGTATGGGGCATCAAATCATCGCGAAAGCCTTCGGCTGCCAAATCACGAAACAACATCACGGGCACCGGGGGGCAAACCACCCCGTCCGTCACCTTGCTTCCGGTCGTGTTTTCATGACCTCGCAGAATCATGGGTACGTCGTTGAGGCAGAGAGTGTTGCGGCGTCAGAGCTAGTTACGGCATACGAACATATTAACGATGGTTCGATTGAAGGATTGATTCATCCATCGCAACCAATCATGACAGTGCAGTTTCACCCAGAAGCAAATCCGGGACCGACAGAAGCAATGGTCGTGTTTGATCAATTCGTCGCCTCGGTTTTATCACAGGAGGTAGCCCATGTTGGATAACAAAAAAGTCATGGTCATTGGATCGGGACCAATCGTCATTGGTCAGGCGGCGGAATTTGATTACTCCGGAACGCAAGCATGTCAAACACTTCGGGAAGCGGGCTGCGAGGTCATTCTCATGAATTCGAATCCGGCTACGATCATGACGGATCCGTCGACGGCGGATCAAGTATATATCGAAGCGATGACACTCGAAAAGGCGACAGAAATCATCGAACGAGAACGCCCGACGCATTTACTTGCGACCGTTGGAGGACAGACAGCTTTGAACCTGTCGCTCACGCTGGATGAAGCGGGCATCCTCGAGCAATATGGTGTTTCGCTGCTCGGAACATCGCTCGAAACGATTCGGGACGGAGAGGATCGTGAACGTTTCAAACAACGGATGATTGAATTACATCAACCACTCCCGGATAGTCAAACGATTGAAACGATTGAGGAACTGGAGAATTTCATGGAGGACCACGGTGTACCCCTTGTCATCCGTCCTGCATTCACATTAGGGGGAACCGGTGGTGGAATCGCGACGACGAAGGAAGAAGCACGTACGCTTGCGATGAACGGTCTGCAAGCAAGTCCGATTTCCCAGTGTTTGGTCGAAGTCAGTATCGCAGGTTACAAGGAAGTGGAATATGAAGTGATGCGTGATGCATACGATACGACGATTATCGTTTGTAACATGGAAAACATCGACCCAGTCGGTGTCCACACGGGTGACTCGGTTGTCTTTGCTCCAATCCAATCAATTTCTGATCGAATGAATCAACTTCTTCGGACCGAGGCACGTCGCATCGTTTCCGCACTCGGTGTGATCGGTGGTTGCAATATCCAATTCGCGATTCATCCGACAGAGCACCGGTATTTCGTCATCGAAGTCAACCCGCGTGTCAGTCGTTCTTCCGCCTTGGCCTCGAAGGCAACAGGGTATCCGATTGCAAAACTAGCGACACGTCTTGCGCTCGGTGAACGCTTGGATGACTGCATCAACCCTGTGACGAAAGAGACGATGGCGAGTTTTGAGCCGGCACTCGATTATATTACGGCGAAAGTACCATGTTTCCCATTTGATTTATTTTCAGGGTGTGACCGTGCGCTCGGAACACAGATGAAGGCGACCGGTGAAAGTATGGCAATGGGGAAAACGTTAGAAGAAGCACTGCAAAAAGCATGGCGTGGTGCAGGGGTCGAACAGGCACCACTCTATCCATCGTGGATGCGTGAGGCGACGAGTGAGCAGTTGTGGAAAGAAATCACGACTCCAACCGATTTACGGTTGTTGGCGATGCTCGCCTTGCTCGATCGTCAGGCGACGACGCAGGACGAACTAGCGGCACAGACAAGTATCCAACCGCTCTTTTTAGAACTGTTTGCTCGGTTGCTGACGATGCGCGACTCGCTCGACCTGACGAAACCTGTTTCCATTCAACAAGCGAAACGGCACGGTTTTACCGATCAGCAGATTGCCGACATCATAGGTGTGGCAGCGGAAGATGTCCACGAACTGCGGATAGCGCATGACATTACTCCCGCCTTCCAAATGATTGACACGTGCGCAGCAGAATTCGTCAGTACGACTCCTTATTACTACGGAAGTTGGTCTGGGCGAACTGAAGTACTACCATCGAATCAACAAAAGGTCGCAGTCATCGGAGCGGGTCCGATTCGAATCGGACAAGGCATTGAATTTGATTGCTGCTCCGTCCATGCGGTCCGCGCTTTACAACGTGCCGGGTACGAAACCATCATGATTAACAACAATCCGGAAACCGTTTCGACGGATTTCGAAGTGGCAGATCGCCTCTACGTTGAGCCGTTGACGATTGAGGATGTCGTTCATGTCTTAGAAGCAGAACAATGCCAAGATGTCCTTGTTCAGTTCGGGGGACAGACGGCAATCAGCTTAGCAGCCGATCTCGAAGCACGTGGGTATCAGTTATTAGGCACGACCTCAGACACGATTGATGCGATGGAAGACCGCCACCGGTTTTACGATTTTCTCGATCAATTAGACATCAAGCATATTCCGGGAGAAGAAGTCATGACAGTTGATGCATTGAAGAAAACTGTGATGGCACTTGGTTATCCTTTAATCGTTCGTCCATCGTATGTGATTGGCGGGAAAGGGATGCATATTTTAAACGACGACGCGATGTTAGAAGCGCTTTTACCATCGCTGACATTCCCCGTGCTCCTCGATGCTTACATCGCTGGTCAAGAGTTTGAAGTCGATTGTATTTCAGATGGGACGACGAGTTACGTTCCAATCATTATGGAACAAATTGAGGCGGCAGGCGTTCATTCAGGTGACTCGACGATGGTTCTTCCGCCAAAGTCAGCCTCAGCTCAGCTACAAAATGAAATCGAGCGGATCTCTAAAAAAATCGGTCAGCATCTCTCATACCGTGGAGCGTTCAATATTCAATTCGTCGTCACGGGACAACAGATCTATGTTCTAGAAATTAATCCTCGCGCGTCACGGACATTACCGATCGTCGCGAAGGTAACGGGACAACCGTTACTTGAATGGGCTGTAAAGGCAGCAATCGGTCAAAAAATCGAATTGCCGTCAGAGCGGATGGAACTCTCTTTCCATGCGGTCAAGACACCGGTCTTCTCGACGTTGAAACTGACACATGTCGATCCAAAAACGGGTCCGATCATGCGTTCGACCGGAGAAACGTTACAGTGGACAGAAAATGGTCATGCAAAGGAGCGTTTCTTATTCGATGAAACAACGAAACGTCACATGACCAAACCTGCGCATACGATTGCTGGTCACGGGACAGAAGCATGGGGACAAGCGACGCCGCTCGGAGATTTCCCTGTGTTTGACGAGTGTGTTGCCTTTTTTTCTTTCATTCCTGAAGAAAAAGGACTCCGGGAACAAGCGCTTGCAAAAGGCGTTCATGTCATTACTGAGCAACATCTAGCCGAATATTACGAAACGGTTCGTGATTGTGCATCGATTCCAGTCAAGCCGTTAAGCGAATGGATGATCAAGCAAAAGGAGTGGATGAAAGGATGAAGACGAAGCACAAGTTACAACATATGTTGACGCTGGAAGAATTGACGGCTGAAAGTTTAACAGAGCTACTTGAGCTTGCAAAAGCAGTCAAACAATCCCCAAGCGACTATCAAACGGCACTGGCGGGAAAAAAGGTTGCGCTCTTATTCGAAAAAGCATCGACACGGACGCGGATATCATTTGAAGTCGGTGTCGTCGAACTAGGCGGATACCCGGTCGTCCTAAGTGGTGCTGACATGCAAATCGGACGCGGAGAACCGTTAAGCGATACGATCAAAGTCATGAGTCGTTACGTAGATGCATTGATGATTCGGACGTTTGCCCATGAGACGGTCGAAACGCTTGCTACGCATGGAACGATTCCTATCATTAACGGCCTGACGGATCTACATCATCCGTGCCAAGTACTTGCAGATTTGCTGACGATTGAAGAACACTTAGGTTCTCGTCAAGGCAAGATTTTGACGTATATCGGTGACGGAAACAATATGGCACACTCCTTATTGCTCGGTGGAGCACTGAGTGGGATGGAAGTACGTATTTGTAGTCCGGATGCGTATGCGCCGAACGAAAAAATCGTTGCACAGGCGATAGAAATCGCGAAGGCGACAGGTGGAACAATCCAGCTCTTTACGGATCCCGTAGCAGCTGTAAAAGGTTCAGAAGTCATTTACAGTGATGTGTTTACGAGCATGGGGCAGGAGTCAGAGTCGATTGAGCGCCTGAATGCCTTTGCAGGCTATCAAGTGAACCTATCTTTGCTTCGCGAGGCAGCAGATGAAGTCATCTTCTTACATTGTTTGCCGGCACACCGTGGGGAAGAGGTGACGGCTGATGTCATCGATGGGACGCACTCCGTTGTGTTCGATCAAGCAGAAAACCGTCTTCATGCTCAAAAAGCACTGATGATTGAGCTGCTGGGCAAGTAAGTGACAGACGTTGGTTTGTTGCTTGAAAAATAAAATCAAAAAGGAATCATTCTTTCATGCGCTTTTCTCAGGGGAGGTGCCCTCTTGCCCTTTTCCTGTAGAAGTTGCGTGAAGCGAGTGTTTCCTTATCCTTTCTACAAGAGATGAGCTCCGTGTCCTAAATAAGCGGACGCCATGATTGAAAAGAATATGCATTGAAATGGCCGATGATCCCATGAGAAAAGGGAGTATCGGCCATTTGGTTGATGTAGGACGGAAACGTCCGTTGTGAAAATCGATATCGGACTGCCGCATGATTCAGTCCCCCTTTTCCGGTGAAAGAAACGAAGGGAATTAATCGAACTGCCGTCGTGCGAGACGGGCTTCATGCTCTTTATTGACCTGTCGTTTATTTTTTTCATGGAGGCGATGCATGAAGGGAGTTCGTTGCCAAGATGCAGACCATTCCGACTCTTTTCCGGCACGGAGGCCGAGAATATAATCATAACTATGATGTAGACGTTCAATCATATCCGTCCGCACATCACAGATATGTCCGTGACCTGGTACGAGCAATTTCACCTCGTATTCATAAATGAACGATTCAAGTAGTTCGAGCGTCGTTAAATATTCCGTCGAGTCATGTTCAATCAAGGGGATTTCAACATCTGACGCATAATCCCCACAAATGAGTAAATTCATTGGCATGACGACGAAGGATAGGTGTGTTTCTTCATGCCCCGGCGTCAAAAAGAAAATAAGTTTAGTCGATCCGATGGTGAGTGTTGTTTCCGATTCTTCAATGATATGCGTGATCTCCGGAAAGAGGACAGGAGAATCGATATAGTATTCATCATTAAAATTTTGAACTTCTTCTAAAGCGACTTGTGTGTCAGTTTCGATGAACCGACGCGATGCAACCGCGATGGCGTCTTTAAAAGCATAAGCTCCTAAAATATGATCAAAGTGAGCATGGGTGTAAACGATATAGAGCGGACGTTCATGGCGGATGATTTCAACATCTCGGCGAATCGTCGCAATTTCATCCGGCAACCAGCCGGGGTCGACGACAATCAAGCAATCCGGCGTTTCAATCAAGGTTGAAGTTGTTTTCATCAATGTACTTTGATAGACGGTCACGCCCGGCATCTTCATCTGGATCATGAAATCCCTCCTTTTATATCGAACTATACCCTGAAACGATGAGGAATTACCCTAGAAGACAACAAAAAAGACGGCTTGCATCGCGCAAGCCGCCTGCCCTCTAGAGGGATTATGGTCGTTGACCTATGTTATGTCTTAAAATTGGAGCGGGTGAAGGGAATCGAACCCTCATCATCAGCTTGGAAGGCTGAGGTTTTACCACTAAACTACACCCGCATGAGTGCTACATGAAATATAGTAGCATAGCAAAGCAGTTATTTCCATAACTTTTATGAAAAAAAGCTATTTCGGTTGATTTTATGTGTACAATAATAATAGCTAAATCGTTTACATGAGCTTCCTGTAACGATTGTGAATGGCTGAAGATGGATAGAGGAGCGTATGAGTAGTGAACAAAGTTCAAGTTTGGAGCGAACAGCCGATGGGAAAAGGATGGAGGGCACAATGCCATCATCAAATCGATCGTCATCGCTTCACGACAGGAGAGTGGTTCCTTAACGCAAGCTTACTTGCCTTTTCGATTGAACAGGATGCGGATATGTTACCGGACGTGCTTCCGAACGTGTTGAACATCCCGCTGGTCTCTGAACGGATGAAACAGGCGCTTGAACAGTTTACACCGTTTTCTGTTCAATGTCTTCGGGTTCAACTTCAAACGAGATCGGGATGGAGCAACTACTATCTCATCAATATACTAGCGGTCAGACGGGTGGAACATCTACATAAGACGAACATTTTCCGACCAATCGGAAAAAAGTATGTCTACTTCATGACAGAGCGACTCGTTCAAGATTCGCTCGGTGTCCATCATCTATTACGAGACGAACTGACAGATCGAATTTTCGTCTCCAGTCAGCTAGCACGGTATTTAGAACGATTAACCGTGACCGGGATACAATTTGACGAGATAAATCGAATGGAGGAATTAATATGAAACAATACACGGTCGATAATTGGATTACACTTGAATATCCACAAGCATTTGAATATCAAGAAGAAGAGACTTTTGTCAGTTTTTATTCGACAGAAGAAAATGCGATGGGAACCTTACAACTTTCGATTTATGAATCGGAATCGGAGGAATTGACGCCATTCGAAGCAGCCGAACAAGAAATCAACTTGTTGGTTGAAGAATTTGATATCGAATTGACGAGTCCACTTGAAACGCGTCGTAATTCAACAAAAGAAGCGTTGCTCGCAGTAGATGGAAAAGAGGAAGGAATTTTCCTTCGCATCTTTGCGTATTCAGATGGAGAACGCCTTGTATTATTAACGTACTCAGCGGATCGCGAATCGCTCGAGTTAGAAGAAATCGAAACAATCATGACATCTTTAAAATGGATTTCTTGAGTTGAAAAAGGTGCTAATTCAAAACGATTCCCTTCACAATTCTTTGTGATGGACCGTTTCGTCCTTAGCATAAGAAACGCCGATGATTCCGTTTTTCATACGGAGTCATCGGCGTTTTTTTGCTTCATCTCGTTCATGATGACTGGATGCACACTTGGTTCCCGTAGCGAAAAGCCCTTTTTCTTTGAAATACAGTAAACAAGTGTTTTACGCACTTTTCAGGGGGGACACGCCAACATGCTCTTCACTCGTCCTAAAAGTTTATTTACAGCCGGAGCTGACGTTAACGTCAGCTCTTTGTTTCGATTAAGAGCCCTGTTTTCGAATAGAAGCAGGATATGGAGCATTGATATGATTATTCAACCAACCGGCAATGTCTGCGAACACACGAATGCGTTCGAACTCATGGAAGAGTTCATGACGTAAACCGCGATAGACGGTCAGTTGAGTATCTTCAACGCGAACGCGATTGTAGGCATCAAACAATGCGTGAATTCCTTTTCCATCAAAGGCGACCGGATCATCTTCTCCGGCGACGAGTAGAAGGGGGAGATGCCGTGGGTGCTGATAAAGATTTGCTAGCGCATTGACGGATTTGGTTGCCGTCAAGAGCTCATGGAAAAATCCGAGTGTTACGGTCTGCCCTGAAAGTGGATCTTCATCATACCGCAAGACGGATTGTGGGTCCGAGGATAACCAGGCATTCGACGAAAGGGCGGGGAAAAAACGTAAGTTGTATCGACCGAATACAGCACGCCCCATCCCTTCAGCTGGTTGTTTGGCGGAAGTATTAGCAATCAACCGTTTAACGAGTTGTTTACTGACTGTTCCTGAAACTCCAGCATCGGTAGGTGGACCACTAGCGATGACGCCTGCTAGCACATGCCCAAGCGTTTGACCAAGGCGTCGTGAGATGAGGGAACCAAAACTATGTCCGAATGCGAAAACCGGTAATTCAGGATACTGTTGCTTAATATCTTGTACGAGCTCCTCTGCGTCCTGAATGAGTTGTTCAAACCCTTGGTTCGGCTCTAGATGACCGAGGGCATCTTGCTGCTGCGCACGTTCACCAAAACAGCGAAGATCGGGAATGAAAGTATGGAAGTGGTGAGCATTGAGAAATTCTGCGAATTCGTCATAGCGTGCCCCGTGTTCCATCATGCCATGGAAAACGATGACGACTCCCTTTGGTGCTTGTGCTTCTAGGATCCGCATATTTGTTGTATAGCC
The DNA here is from genome assembly GCF_018618635.1 of Exiguobacterium sp. s102. NCBI lineage: Bacteria > Bacillati > Bacillota > Bacilli > Caryophanales > Exiguobacterium > Exiguobacterium sp. s102. The sequence goes on along the minus strand of NZ_JACSML010000004.1, from coordinate 84,850 downwards.
ATCAGAAGCAATCCAGTGTGTATGATTAATTGTCACATGTCTCATCCTCTCTTGATTACGAAAGACCAAAGATTGTTCCGTCTTCAGAAATCCCCATCTGATTAGCAGCCGGTTTTTTAGGAAGACCCGGCATCGTTAATACATTCCCGGTTAGAGCAATAATGAATCCGGCACCGATGGCCGGCTTGATTTCACGAACGGTGATGGTAAATCCTTCGACCCGACCATATTTTGATGGATCATCCGTTAAAGAAAACGGTGTTTTCGCCATACAAATCGGCAGGTCATTCAGCCCGCGTTCTGCACAACGTTCAAGTTCGCGCAATGCTTTGTCTTCAAAATGTACGTCAGCAGCACCATAGACACGCGTTGCGATTCGTTCGATTTTTTGCTTGAGGGGTAACTCTGCTGGATACAACGGTTTGAATTGACTCTCTTCCTCGAGTGCCTCCATGACTTGACTGACGAGTGCTTCGCCACCAGCACCACCTTGGCTGAAGACTTCGCTCTCTGCGACGCGAATGTTTCGTTCGCGACACCATGTTAAGACGGTTTGCCGTTCTGTTTCTGTATCAGTGAAAAATCGATTGAGTGCGACAACAGCGGGAACACCGAATACATCCATCGTCTCGACATGTTTTTCGAGCAACGCCAGTCCTTCTGTTAAGGCGGCTAGGTTTTCTTCGACGAGTTGATCTTTTGCGACGCCACCATGCATCTTAAGTGCTCGGATCGTCGCGACAATGACAACAGCATCTGGATGGAGATTACCAATTCTTGATTTGATGTTGAAGAATTTTTCAGCCCCTAGGTCAGCGCCGAATCCAGCCTCTGTCACGACATAATCACTTAACTTAAGTGCAGTCCGTGTTGCGATGAGTGAGTTACAGCCGTGGGCGATATTTGCAAATGGCCCGCCGTGAATTAAAGCGGGTGTTCCTTCGACGGTCTGGACAAGGTTCGGACGGAACGCTTCTTTTAGCAGTAATGTCGCAGCACCCGACGCTTCAATGTCTTTGACCGTGATTGCTTGCTGATCATAAGAATAAGCGACGACGATCCGGCTGATCCGTTCTTCTAAATCTTTTAAGGAGTCGGCTAAGCATAAGACGGCCATGATTTCGGAAGCGACTGTAATATCGAAACCGTCTTGTCGTGGAATGCTGTGTGCGGGTCCCCCTAGACCAATCGTAATGTTTCGGAGGGCGCGGTCATTCAAGTCGAGAACGCGTTTCCAGGTGATGCGACGTGGATCGATGTGAAGCTCGTTTCCTTGATGCATGTGGTTATCGAGTAAAGCACTAATCGTATTATGAGCCGAAGTAATCGCATGCATGTCTCCAGTGAAATGAAGATTGATTTCTTCCATCGGTAACACTTGACTATACCCACCGCCACAAGCGCCACCCTTTAATCCCATAGTTGGTCCAAGGGAGGGTTCGCGTAAACAAATCATCGTTTTATGATTTTGACGATGGAGTGCTTGACCTAAACCGACGGTCACAGTTGATTTTCCCTCACCGGCAGCCGTCGGGTTGATGGCTGTGACTAAAATGAGCTTCCCATCCGTTTTAGTTGCGAGGCGAGTTGCTAATCCATCACTTAACTTTGCCTTGTACTTTCCGTAGCTGTCGTAATCAGCCTCCGTAAGTCCAATTTGATCAGCAATCTCAGAGATTGGTTTTAAAATCGTCTGTTGTGCAATTTCTAAGTCAGAACGAATGGTTTTTTCCATGGCAGCTTCTCCCTCTCCAATTATAGATTTCTCTCTATTTCCTTATAGTAGCGTATCTAAAACAGACACGCCAAATAATCGTTCAATATTTTCCACCCAAAGAGTCAAATCGTTACGTTTTCATTTTTTGTCGAATTTCGTAATGTAAGGTAGAGGAGGGATGATAAATGGCATCAGGCAATAAGAAAAAACTAAAACGCGGACTGGATTTCTGGATGTTCGTAGGACCGGTTTTTTTGGTTTTCGCGGTCATTGTTCTTGTTCCATTTTTTAATGGCGTTATGTATTCATTCACGGATTGGAACGGGATTACAGGTGAACTGAATTGGATTGGTTTTGACAATTATGTTCGATTGTTTACGAGTGATGAACAGTTCCAACAGTCATTTTGGTTAACGACGCGCTATACAATTGTTGCTGTTGTCTTGACCAATCTAGTTGGATTCATCCTGGCATTTTTATTAACACAAAACATTCGGACTCGTAATTTTTTACGAACGATTTTCTTTATGCCGAACTTGATTGGTGGATTGATTCTTGGATTCATCTGGCAGTTTATTTATGTAAAAGGTTTTTCTTCGATTGGCGAGTTAACGGGTTGGAGTCTTTTTGAATTACCATGGCTCGGAGATGCCCGAACAGGTTTTTGGGGAATCGTCATCGTCTCGATTTGGCAAGGTGGCGGGTACATCATGGTCATCTATATCGCTGCGTTACAAAATGTACCGCAAGAATTGGTTGAAGCGGCAAAAATTGATGGAGCGAATCGCTTATCGACACTGCGTAATATTACGATTCCATTGATCATGCCGTCGGTGACGATTTGCTTATTCTTAACGATTTCCTGGTCATTCAAACTGTTCGATACGAACTTATCGTTAACGAACGGTGGTCCGTTCAAGTCGACAGAGATGCTCGCTTTGAACATCTACAAAGAATCCTTTACAAATAATAATTTAGGACTTGGTTCAGCGAAGGCTGTCATCTTCTTTGTGGTCGTTGCGGCGATTACAGTCACACAGGTCTACTTAACGAAAAAGCGGGAGGTGGAAGCATGAGTACAGCCCAACCTTTACCGACGCCAGAAAAACAAACGACAAAACAAAAACCGAAAAAAAAGGGACGCTATTCGATTCGACTTGGAATGGTCGAAATTGCGGCGCTCATCATGGGACTGCTCTATATGATCCCCTTTTACTACGTACTTTCGAATTCGTTTAAATCGAGAGGGGACATCTTTACGAATACATCCGGTCTTCCAAAAGAATGGATGGCTTCAAACTACGTGGATGCCTGGGAAGCGATGAACTTCGGAAGAGTGTTCTTGAATTCCGTCATCATCACGGTCGGTGCCAATGCAATCATCGTTATTTTCTGTTCGATGGCGGCATGGAAACTCGTTCGGACGAAAACACGCTTGTCGACGATTATTTTCTTTTTGTTCGTCGCAGCGATGATCATTCCGTTCCAATCGATCATGATTCCGTTATCGAAGTTATCGGGTCAGCTCGGTTTGCAAAATAGTTACTGGGGCTTAATCTTGATGTATCTCGGGTTTGGATCAGGATTATCGATTTTCTTGTATCATGGGTTCATGAAATCCATTCCGGAAGAAATCGAAGAAGCGGCCATTATCGATGGCTGCTCACAGTGGGGTGTCTTTTGGCGGATCGTCTTCCCGCTCCTTAAGCCCATCACGGTCACAATCGTCATCTTGAACACGCTTTGGATTTGGAATGACTTTTTGTTACCATCGCTGATGTTACGTGATGTTGATTTACGGACGATTCCACTGGCGACTTTCTATTTCTTCGGTCAATACACGAAACAATGGGACTTGGCGCTTGCCGGACTCGTGCTTGGTATCATCCCGTTACTGCTCTTCTTCTTCGCGATGCAAAAGCAAATCATTCAAGGAATTACGAGTGGTTCCATCAAATGATTTTTGAAAGCGCGTTCTCGCTTCTGCGGGAACGCTTTTGCTTGATAAACTTAATCAGACTAATCAGACAATTTTATTTTTTTGAAAAAAAAAGCTTTTCAAAGTGTGACGGCATAGTGTACGATAATCTCAATTCAATTGTAACAACGACGTTGAAGGGAAGAGTAACACCTTGAAAAACCGTATTAGCGAGCTGGGGACGGTGAGAGCCCAGTCGGAAACAAGTTGTGAAGAACATCCTGGAGTCGCTACCCGAACACGATTGTCAGTAGGCGTAGCCGGAAATGCCTGTCCGTTATCATATGGCCGAAGATTGAGATGATGATTCATCAAGTCTTTTGAGTGAGTAGCTTTGCTACTAACATGGGTGGTACCGCGGAACCGAGTCTTTCGTCCCATATTCTTGGGAGAGAAGGGCTCTTTTTTATGGCTTCTTTTTCAAAACACAATTGAGGAGGAAGAAAACCATGACAACACTCGTATCGATGAAACAGACACAGGAAGCCATCACACTCGTAAAAAAACGCTTTGAGGACCAGTTCTCTAAAACACTCGGATTGACACGTGTAGAAGCACCTTTATTCGTAGAAAGCACACTAGGTGTCAACGATCACTTAAACGGAACGGAGCGTGTCATTCGCTTTGATGCAATCGATCATCAAGTAGAACTTGAAATCGTTCAGTCACTCGCGAAGTGGAAACGCCAAGCGTTGCACACATATGGGTTTGCAGAAGGCGAAGGGCTATATACATTGATGCATGCGATCCGTCGGGATGAAGTACTCGACGCGACACATTCGATTCATGTTGATCAATGGGACTGGGAACGGATCATCTCAAAAGAAGCTCGGACAATCGATTCATTAAAGACAACGGTCTTATCCATCTATGAAACAATTCGCCAAGTTGAATTAGAAGTTCAAGAGCAGTTCGGGATTGAAGCGACGTTACCGAAGACGATTCATTTCATGACGACACAAGAGCTCGAAGATTCGTATCCGAGCCTATCATCAAAAGAGCGGGAAACGGCAATTACAAAAGAGTACGGTGCGGTCTTCCTTATGCAAATCGGCGGAGCTTTAGCTTCTGGAGAAAAACATGATGGCCGAGCAGCTGATTACGACGACTGGTCACTAAACGGTGATATTTTAGTTCATCACCCGGAAATTGGTGCTTTTGAGTTATCATCGATGGGAATTCGCGTCGATCGGGCGGCACTCTTGTCTCAAATCAAGACGACAGGAGAACACGAAAAATTAGAGTTTCCTTTCCATCAAGGTGTTCTTTCAGAGACACTCCCGTTGACGATGGGAGGAGGGATCGGGCAATCACGAATGGCGATGTTCCTATTGAAGAAACGTCACATCGGGGAAGTCCAAGCATCCGTCTGGTCAGAGGAAACGCGTCGTTCGTACCGCGAGCAAGGTGTGCACCTCCTGTAAGCGAGTGACTATATTATATAGAAGAAATGAAAATGAGATCTCACAAACGTGGGGTCTCTTTTTTAGTATGAGTAAGTTCATAAGACCTTAGACGGAGGGAAAACGTGTTGAATTGACGTATAATGGGCATAAGAATAAATAAGAAAGAGGTGAAGACATGTCTGCATTACTCATTACAGGACTGGTATTTGCGTTATTATTTGTTCTATTTCTTTGGTTTAACATTAAAGGACTTCGAACGATGTGGCGTGATTATAAAGAAACAGGCTCAATGGTAGCACTAGGTTTCTTTATTGTAGGTGTGATTGGTATTTTCACTGGTGTATGGACGACACTTGTCGTCATCATCTATTATCTCCTCCGTCCGCGAGGTTAAAAAAGAGGAGGGGTCAAGCGTGTTAGAGTGGTTATTTGCAGCTGGAGAGTCAAATCTCTGGCTTTTTTTAGGGATTATGATTCTTGGATTAGGTACTGAATTAATTCCGGCAGAAGTCGGGTTACCCTTACTGGGTCTGTATGTCTCAAACGGAACACTCGGCTGGACGACGGCTGTCTTAATCGGCTTCTTTGGTAGCCTGATGGGAGCGACATTATTTTATTTTTTAGGTCGTTATGCTGGACGACCATTACTCGTCCGTTACGGGAAATGGTTATTGATTAAAGAACGGGAAATCGATCAAGGGGAACGAATTGTTTCGAAATACGGAACGTGGTCAGCACTATTTGGTCGTTTCTTTCCTGTCGTTCGGTCGGTTGTCTCGATTCCCTGTGGACTATTTAATCTTTCCTTCAAGCGTTATATCCTTGCTTCGAGTGTCGGATTATTTCCGGTCTCGTTCTTCTATATTTGGCTAGGAGAAAAATTTGGGGTAGCACGTGCAGAGTCGATGTTAAAAGCACTTGAAAAAGAACTGTGGTGGATTCTCGGGATTATCATCATCGGAATCGTCGGTTACATTATTTATCGCCGGAAATCGAAAAAAGGAGAATCGTAAACACGATTCTCCTTTTTGTTATGACGTTTTAGGGAACAGGAAGCGTTTTAACGTTTTAATCCGGTGTTTCGGTGTCAACAACAACAGTTGATCATTTCCTTCGAATACAGTATCACCACGCGGCGTAATGATTTGGTCGTCACGGATGATTGCCGTGATCAAAAATTCTTGAGGGAGTTGAATATCTGAAATCATTTTTCCGATGAACGGATGGTGACGTGGAATCGTTAATTCAATGATTTCAGCGTTTGGTTTTCCAATCGACATAAATTCGATGACGGTTTGAATTGTTGATGAGCCCGTTTCGTTTAAGTGTAAGCGGTCAGCCAATAAACTTAACAAACTCCCTTGAATCAATGTCGAAAGTAGCACTGTGAAGAAGACGATATTGAAAATCATCGAGGCATTATCAATTCCTGCAACAAGTGGATAAGTAGCGAGAATGATTGGAACAGCACCCTTAAGACCTGCAAACGAGATAAAAATCTTCTCACGCCAACTGTATTTAAACGGCAGTAAGCTTAACCAAACAGAAAGTGGACGAGCGATGAAAATCAAAATCAAAGCTAGCGCGATAGACGAAAGAATGACTTGAGGATCAAGCAGCTGTTTCGGGAAGACGAGTAGACCAAGTACGATGAACATTCCGATTTGAGCGAGATGGGCCATGCTCATCGTGAAACGGACGAGTGTCTGCCGATAGACAAGTTCATGGTTGCTGATGTAAATGGCTGTGACATAGACAGCTAAGAATCCGCTTGCTGAGAAAGCAGAAGCAATACCGAATGAGAGGAAACCAAATGACATCAAGAGAATCGGATAAAAACTAGAAGAACTTAAATCGATTCGGTTGATCACGGCAGAAGCGACCCAACCAATCGCGAGTCCAAGTAACAATCCGATAACCATCTCCCAAGTGAGTGAAAACAAGCCGTTTAAAAGAGAGGCATCTTGCGGATTGGTGACAAACTCAAGAAAGAGAACCGTCAAGAATACAGCCATTGGGTCATTTGTCCCTGATTCGACTTCGAGGGTTGAACCCACTTTACGCCGGACGGATTGACCACTCAGCACAGAAAAGATAGCAGCCGCGTCTGTCGACCCGACGATGGCTCCGAGTAAAAAGGAATTGGGCCAGTTAAAGCCAAGAATATAGTGGGAAGCAACGGCAACGACAGTCGTTGCGATGAACACACCGAACGTCGCGAGGGACAAAGATGGGGCGAGCTCTTTTTTGACATCTTTCCAGACCGTTTGAAGACCACCTTCAAACAAGATGACGATTAAGGCAATCGTACCGAACAACTGTGCCAACTCTGCATCGTCAAAACGAATGAAGCCCGTGACATCACTACCAGCAATCATTCCTAAAGAAATGAAAATAAGTAAAGCAGGTATGTTAAAGCGGCTAGATAATTTTGTTGTCCAGACAGCGATGAACAACAAAGAACCAATCAGTAAAATAATCGAAGGTAAGGACATTGCATCAAACTCCTTTGTTAAAATTTAATTCTAACTTCATTATACACTAATCCCGAGTTTTTCGGTCGGATAACGACTGTTCAATATTTTCCACCACACCCGACAAAATTATCTATCTTATTTGGTAGCGTTTTCATTTATTGTAAAAGCGTAGCACGATTATCAACTCGAAATCAGGGAGGTATCCGAATGCGTAAACGTAAATGGGCAACAGTACCAGTCGTCACTACGGCAATGGTCGTCGCATTAGCAGCATGTGGTGGTGGGACGCTAAATAGCGACGATTCTAAGGACAGTGATTCTTCCAAAGATGGAAAGACGCTTAATGTATTCCAGTTTAAAGCGGAGATTGCGAAAGACATGGAACAAATGGCGAAAGAGTACGAAAAGGAAACAGGAACGAAGGTCGTCGTTCAAACAGTCGGTGGTGGATCGGATTATGGTGCAGCCTTGAAGTCACAGTTCGCGTCAGGAAATGAACCGGATGTCTTCAATAATGGTGGTTTTGCTGAAGCAAAAACGTGGCAAGATAAACTTGAAGATTTATCAGACGAGGAGTGGGTCAGTGACTTAACTGATCTTTCAAAAGAACCGATGACGATTGATGGAAAACTATATGGTATGCCGATGAACTTAGAAGGCTATGGTTTTATTTATAATAAAGAAATCTTTAAAAAAGCTGGCATCACAGACTTACCAAAAACGTTAACGGAACTGACGGATGCTTCTAAAAAACTTAAAGCAGATGGTGTGACACCGTTCTCGATCGGATATGGCGAGTGGTGGGTACTCGGAAATCACCTCTTGAATATTCCGATGGCGCAACAAGATGATCCCGACCAGTTTATTGCAGATTTAAACGCAGGAAAAGGGAAATTCGAGGACAACAAACAGTTTAAAGAATTTATTGATCTCTTTGACTTAACGATTGAATACGGGAATAAAAATCCGTTGACGACAGACTATAATACACAAGTCACACAGTTTGCTGAAGGAAAAACAGCGATGATTCAGCAAGGGAACTGGGCGCAACAGTTGATCACGGATGTGAACCCGGACATCGAAATGGGCTTCATCCCGATGCCGATCAATGATGATAAAGAAAAAATGGACCGTCTTCCGGTTGGTGTCCCGAATAACTGGGTCGTCAATAAAAACTCGAAGAATAAAGAAGAAGGTAAGAAGTTCCTCGAGTGGATGGCGACATCGGATACAGGAAAAGACTATATGGTCAATAAATTTAAGTTCATTCCGGCCTTTAAATCCATCGAAGCGACGGACTTAGGACCGCTTGCAGAAGATATTCAAGCTTACTCGAAAGAAGGCAAAACGATTTCATGGAACTGGTTCAAATATCCGGATGGTGCTGTAAATGAATACGGAGCAATCATGCAAGCCTATATCGGTAAACAAAAAACGTCAGAAGAGATGTTACAGGACTTCACGAAGACATGGATGAAAATGAAAAAATAAGCAGTAACTACAGCGATCTCAGACCAGTGGTTTACATGGTGGGGATCGACATGAAAAACTCCTCTTTCCTATCGAATCGATGATAGGGAAGAGGAGTTTTTTACATCTTATAAGAAAAATAACTGGATAAAGAACAGGATGGCAAATAGATAGATTAAGGCATGGACCCGTTGCTTTTGTACGGCTTTCATGATCGGATAGACGATGAATCCGAAGGCAATTCCGGTCGCGATGCTTCCTGAAAGCGGCATGATGATGATGATTAGAAAAGCAGTGAAGGCCTCACTGAAATCTTCCCACGCAATTTGCTTGATGTTTTGAAGCATCAATGCACCGACAAGGATTAAAGCGGGTGCCGTAATCGAAGGAACACCTGAAATCGCTTGGACGACTGGTCCGAAAATCGCTGCGAGCGCAAAGAGCAGACCGACTGTGACCGACGTTAAACCAGTACGTCCTCCGGCAGCAACACCAGAAGCAGACTCAACATAAGCAGTCGTAGGACTTGTACCAAAGATCGAACCGACGACCATCGCCATTGAATCAGATAATAAAGCACGATCACTATTTTTAAGTGAACCGTCCTTCTCAATCAGTCCGGCCTGTTCACCGACTGCGACCATCGTACCTGTCGTATCAAACATCGTTACGAGGACGAACGAAAGGACACCACTAAAGAGTCCGTATTGAAAGACATCTTGAATCGCTGTGAAAGGGTTTGTGACTAACAAGCCTTCCGGTAATGTTGGCCAAGCCGTGAGTGTATTTGAAAATTTGAGTTCTCCCGTGATGAAAGCGAGCGCACCCGCAAGAATCATCGCGTACAGTAATCCACCTGGAACACGTTTGACAGTTAAGATGGCAGCAGTCATCAAACCAATGAGTGTAATAATAGCTTCTGGTGAAGACAGTGAGCCAATCGTAATCAAAGTCGCTTCATCTGCAACAAGAATACCTGACATCTTCAGTCCAAGTGAAGCGATGAAAAGTCCAATTCCACCAGTGATCGCTAACTTGAGTGTCAGTGGAATGATTTCAATCAGTTTCGTCCGGATTGGAGACAACGAGAGCAATAGAAAAATGATTCCGGATACAAAGACGACAGAGAGTGCTGTTTGATAAGGAATTTTTTCACCGATGACGAGAGTATACGTGAAGTACGCATTCAGTCCCATGCCCGGTGCAACGGCGATGGGGAGATTCGCATATAACCCCATTAAAAGCGTTCCGACGAGTGTAGCGATAATGGTCGCAGAAAATGCTTGTGCTTGCGGAATGCCCGCGTCAGCTAAAATCGTTGGGTTGACAACTAAAATATAGGCCATCGTGATGAACGTAATGAACCCGGCTTGGATTTCACGTTTCACGGTCGTATTATGGGCAGAAAGCTTAAACATAAATAGAGAACCACCTTCGATGAGTTTAATTAAAAAACGAACATTAACGATACTATATGATTATTCATTCGGAATCAAGGATTATTTTTTAAGTATATTATGGATAACTTGATCTATAAACCATCGTAAGCGCTAAAAGGAAGTGGATGTAAGCGGATACAGTTGTGCTATACTATTTATTAGAAGAAAAAGGGTGGAAGGTGGCAAAATGAAGAGCATCCGGACGCGTCTTATATTACTTGTAGCCCTCGCTATCTTGGTTCCGACAACACTTGCTACAACTGCTTCTTATATATATGTACGTCAGCAAAACATTGCAGAAGCCGAGCGTTCGAGTTTAAGCGCTCTCCAACGCGGAAATAGTCAAATCAGTCATTATATGGAAGACGTGAAACGGTTATCAACAAGTCTCTACGCTAATCGTTCATTGATGAATATTATGAATGCTGGTGCCGATGCTGAGCTTGGTGAGTCAGATAGTGTCGTCGCTCGTTCCTTACTCGGTCTCTTTTTATCAAGACAGGATGTTGAACAAATTCATTTTGTGATTTTAAAAGGGTACTCGGAATACTCTGTCTATAATATGAAGACTTCCGGTCGTGGCAAATTTGATTGGTTACAAGAGACTGATTATTTTCGATTGATGCAACAAGAAAATGGTTGGTTGATAGACCCGGAACATGTGATTACAGCATATAATTCTCGGACGATGATTCTTGATGAAAAAGAAGTCGTCAGTTTTCGTTACCGGATTGATCGCGTCGAAACGAGTGAACCCATCGGCTTTTTGTCAGTAGACATTCCAGTTCGGGTATTTGAACAACAACTACAGCTGTTTGAAAATTCACCGGACGAATCATTATGGTTAATGAGTGGGAATCACTTAATCGCGAAGACAGGAACGACATTACCGGTGACGACTGAAAAAATGACTGGAAAAAGTGGGAGCATGCACGTCGGTAGCTCGTTCATCGTGTATGTGAAGACCGAAAAGCAAGGCGTGCCGATTACACTGATCAAGAAAATTCCTTATGCTTCTGTCATCAAGGGAGCAAATGAAACGGCAATCATTTTATTGGTGATTGGTTTAGTGTCACTTCTATTAATGATTATGGCGGCAAGTCTCGTCGCACTCGAAATTACAAAACCGATCAAACAATTGACGGCAAATGTCTGGCGGGTCGAGCAAGGGGACCTCTCCACACGTTTTGTCGCGACGACAAATGATGAAATCGGTTTATTGAATCGCCAGTTTCAACGAATGGTGCACCGGATGGATCGTTTGATTAAACGAGAATACCGGTTAGCACTTGAAAATCGGACGAACGAGCTACGTGCGTTGCAATCACAGCTCAATCCACACTTCTTATTTAATGCGCTACAATCAATCGGAACAACGACGTTGCAAGGGGACCGGAAAGTCGCCTACCGTTCGATAACCGGTCTTTCACAAATGATGCGTTATTCGATGAACAACGAACAGACGATTGTCACATTAAAGCAAGAAGTCGACCATCTTCAAGGGTATATGCGCTTACAACAACAGCGTTTCCCAGAAAAATTTCGTTATATCGTCGATGTCCCGTGGCACATGAACCCGATTGAAGTACCAAAAATGATTTTGCAACCGTTCGCTGAGAATTACTTTAAACATGCCTTTAATCAGCAAAGTGATGCGTTAGAAAATTACTTAGCGTACAAAATTAGAACCGATGGGGACCAACTGATCATTAGCGTCGAAAACAGCGGACCGATCATGTCTGAGGCAGATCTTGAGATGATTAACCAAAAAATGCGGGCACATCGCGCTCCTGAAGACCGGCAAACATCTGGCATCGGCTTACACAATATATACGAACGTCTTCAAATTTTTTACGGTGAACGCACAAACATGACGCTCCAATCTCCAATAGAAGGTGGATTCAGAATCACTATCCGAATTCCGATCGAACAGGAGGAATTGTAATGAATGTACTAATCGTTGATGATGAACAACATGTTCGTGACGCTGTAAAGTTACTTGGTGAATGGGGTGACTGGAAAGTATCGCATATTTTTGAAGCGGAGGATGGAGCAGCTGCGAAAAAAATCTTAAATGAAGAAAAAGTCGGATTGATGCTGACCGATGTTGAAATGCCGGGAGTAGACGGATTAAGTTTATTAGAATGGACAAAAAATCATCATCCAAAGGTCGTCACGATCGTGTTGACAGGTTATGATGATTATACGTATATGCGTCGTGCGATCTTACATCAATCGTTTGATTACTTATTGAAACCGATCGATCCAGATGTTTTAAATGATGCGCTTTCCCGAGCGATGGAGCTGATTTGCCCAGTTCAAGAGCAGGGAGAGGCGATTGATCAAATTGCGAAGTATATCGAGACACATTATGCGGAAGAGTTAACGCTCCAGCTCATGAGTGAGCGCTTCTATTTAAGCCGAGAATATATATCAAGGCGCTTTAAACAGCGTTTTTTGGTTAACTTATCGGATTATATCCAAACGATTCGTCTAAATCGGGCAAAGGAATTGCTGGGAGAGACGAACGCCCGTATATATGAGATTGCCGTTGAAGTCGGGTATCAGGATGATAAATATTTTCGAAAAGTATTTAAGAAGCAATTCGGCATGACACCGAATGAGTTTAGAGAGTTGTTATCTATTTAATTAAACGAACGTCAAGGAGGAAACGTACATGAGCGTACACATTAATGCAGCAGAAGGTCAAATCGCAGAAACAGTTTTACTTCCGGGAGATCCTCTTCGCGCGAAGTACATCGCCGAAACATTTTTAGAGGACGTTGTTCTTTATAATGAAGTGCGTGGGATGTATGGCTTCACAGGAACATACAAAGGGAAAAAAGTATCCGTTCAAGGAACAGGTATGGGTGTTCCGTCGATGTCAATTTATGCAAATGAACTCGTTCAATCGTATGGTGCAAAAAACTTGATCCGTGTCGGTACAGCGGGCGGGATTACACCGGATGTAAAAGTACGTGACGTCGTCATCGCGATGAGTGCTTCACACGACATGGCTCAAAATCGTGTCCGTTTCAATGGATTGGATTATGCGCCGACAGCTTCATTCGAGTTATTGCATAAAGCGTACACAATGGCACAAGAACACGGAATCGACGCAAAAGTCGGTCAAGTCTTCACGACGGATCAATTTTATCAAGATGATTTCCACCACTTCAAAAAATGGGCGGACTTCGGTTGCCTCGCAATCGAGATGGAAGCAGCAGGTCTCTACACACTCGCTGCAAAACATAAAGTCAATGCTTTGACGATTTTGACGATTTCAGATCACCTCCTAACGGGAGAAGAAACAACGTCTGAAGAACGCCAAACGACGTTCAATGATATGATGAAAGTGGCACTTGAAACAGCGATTCAGCTGTAATCAATCAGATGAAATAAGACGATTCGGATGGTAAAATCACTGTCTTCATGAAACGAACACAGCAGGACTCGCGTTTCGAGTCCTGCTTTTTTGTCTAATCACAAAGAAGAGGGAGCATACGATTGAATCATTGCTCATTCGCTATGATAGAATGAGGAAAAGAAAGCCTAGACCATGAGGAGGAACACGAGATGGAATCGACGATGACTGAATCAACTATTTCGAATCTTGTTCAAACGCAACGTAATTTCTTTAAGACAGGCGCGACGCGAAGTGTTGCGTTTCGTCTAAGTATGTTGACGTTTTTAAAGCAAGCGATTGAAACGCATGAAGAAGCAATTTATGAGGCATTAAAAACGGACTTGAATAAAGGACGTCAAGATGCGTTTACGACGGAAATCGGATTCGTCTACGGCGAACTCGCACGGATGGAGAAGAAACTTCGCCGACTTGCTAAACCGAAACGAGTCGGGACACCGTTGTTACATATCGGGTCAAAAAGTGACATCCATTATGAACCATACGGAAACGTGCTCGTCATCGCGCCGTGGAACTATCCTTTCCAGCTCGCTGTTGCACCAATCATCGGGGCGATCGCTGCCGGAAATACGGTTGTCTTGAAACCATCAGAACTAACACCAAACGTCTCGCGTGTTCTCCGTGAAGTCTTTGAAACGGCATTTCACGAACGATTTGGACTTGTCATCGAGGGGGATGCGGACGTCAGTTCAGCTGTTCTTGAAGAGAAGTTTGATTACATCTTCTTTACGGGGTCGACGCGTGTCGGAAAAATCGTCCATCAAGCAGCGGCGAAATATTTGACACCTGTCACGCTTGAACTCGGCGGGAAGTCTCCGACGATCGTTCACCGTGATGCGAACTTAAAGCTTGCTGCAAAACGAATTACTTGGGGCAAATGGTTAAACGCAGGACAGACGTGTATCGCCCCTGACTATGTTTTTGTCCATGAAGACGTCCGCGAGGAATTTTTACGCTTGATTGAAAAGGAAGCTTTTGCCCAGTATGGTAATGGTGTTGGTGTGAATTCTTACGTCAAGATTGTTTCAGACAGTCATTTGGATCGATTGAGTGGCTACTTGCCCCAAGGTGAAATTTTATTTGGTGGTCAAGTCGATGCAGCGACGAGAAAGATGGCACCAACCGTCATGACGGACGTTGATCCAGAAAGTCCGTTGATGCAAGAGGAAATCTTTGGACCGATTCTTCCAGTCTATTCTTATCGTGAAGTGGAAGAGGTCATCCGTTTCATCAATGACCGTGATAAGCCGTTGGCGCTCTATCTCTTCACAGAAAGTAAAGCTGTTCAGCATCGTGTACTCGATCGTGTGTCATTTGGTGGTGGATGCATCAATGATACGTTGATGCATGTTGCGCAACATAACTTGCCATTTGGCGGGGTCGGCGGAAGTGGTATCGGTGGCTATCATGGGAAATTCAGCTTTGAGACGTTCAGCCACCGTAAAGGAGTCGTCAACAATACGACGAAGTTCGATTTGCCGTTCCGCTACATGCGCTCGAATACCGATTCAAAATGGATGCGTTATTTATTATAAATGGGACTTAAACGGAGCCAAGAGTAGATCCAATCGGTCTACCTTGGCTTTTTTTTGTTTATTTAATTTGTGAAATAGTGAACAAAGTTTGACAATCTTT
Organism: Exiguobacterium sp. s102; assembly: GCF_018618635.1. Taxonomy (NCBI): domain Bacteria; kingdom Bacillati; phylum Bacillota; class Bacilli; order Caryophanales; genus Exiguobacterium; species Exiguobacterium sp. s102. The sequence goes on along the minus strand of NZ_JACSML010000004.1, from coordinate 69,304 downwards.
TGAAAAAACGCTATTTTCCCTTGTGATGTTCTATACTGAAGGCAGAAGCTACGGAAAGGAGAATGCGAGATGCTTACTTGTGGGACGACAGAAGCCAATACGTTCGTGTTGTCGAGTGAGACACGTGAATTACTTGAAGAGTTCATGACTGAGGTATCTTTTAAAAAAGACTCAATCGTCTGTTGGGAAGGGGAAATGAACGATAAACTTTTTTATGTGAAACAAGGTGGTGTAAAACTATCAAAGCTCACGAAAAAAGGTAGCCCGCTAATGATGTTCTTATATTTCAAAGGTGACTTATTTGGTGAATTCGATGTCGGAGAAGCATTTCCAAGCTCCTATAGTGTCGAAACGATGGAGGACAGTGTCATTGGCTTCATCTCGAAATCGACACTCGAAGATTTGATGAAAAAAGATGGAACATTCGCATTAGATATCATGCGCTGGCAAGCCTTGATGCGAAAACAAACGGAAACGAAGTTACGTGACCTCTTATTGTTCGGGAAACAAGGGGCACTCGCTTCGACACTCTTACGACTAATCGCAATGGACGGAAAAAAAGTCGATGACGATTACGTGATTTCAAAGCGACCGTCGGATACTGAACTCGGTCAGTTGATCGGGGCACCACGTGAAACGGTCAACCGGATGTTTTCTCAGTGGAAAAAAGACAATGTTATTTCGATGACGACGACTAAAATCATCGTTCATGATGCCAACTATTTACGCGATCTTTGCCACTGTGAAGGGTGTCCTGTCGGTGTCTGCCGGATTTAAACTTAACTTGAGCGTTAGCTTACGGAGCCATACGCTGGAGCTGACTTAAAAATTGCTCCAACATCATCCTTTTGATGGAACCGCAACACGTCAAACTTTAGAAGAACTTATCAGCAGTCTAGGATCATATTCTTTTTGAATGTGGTCCTTCAGGATGTAGACAACGTGCTATCGGGAGATCAAGCGTCTTTTTTCGTTGCTTTCCTCGGGCGAGGCGCAAGCCGTTGCTCCTTGATCCTCACGGACAACGAGCAGGGTCTTGCCTGCCTCTGAACGTGCGTTAAAAACGCACTTTTTCCCGTAGGAGTCAACGAAATGTGACGCTTTTTATAGGAATACCGTGACGGAAAGCCTGGCATGCAGACGGTTTAGCACGCGATCCGTCTCGAATCGCTTAGAACCGCGAAAAGCAATCGGTCGCGACCCTGCAGCTTTGCTGTAGCGGCGCGGAAGGTTGCCGCTTTGAAGACGATGCGAGACAGGGACGCGCGAACGGATTGCCTCTCGTTATAGTATGTTCACTCTTCATAATAGTTTGTCTACACGCTGTAGGATCACATTCTTTTTGAATGCGGTCCTTTTTTGTGTCGCATAACAGTAGCAGTTCAAAATATGTTCAGTACGTAACAAGTTGTGAACTTTATGTGTGTTTTATAAAAGAAAAGCGCGAAATCGTCACAATTGGTGTGACGTTTATCACATATTACGAAGGGTGTCTTTTTCTAAAATAAAGGTAGGTTAAGTCACCGATTCAACGACGGAAGGGAGCTACTGATCATGCGTCAGAAATCAGATACAGAACTGAAGGGAACGTTTATCGCTGTATTTATCGTTGCCGGAGTCATCATCGGAATGTGGGGATCAATCTTTTTATTATTCACTTCAAGATAAGGGGGAATCAGGGTGCATATTCATCGTTTAGAAAAAATATGGTTAGTATTCGGTTGTATCATGTTGGCAGTCTTTTTAATCATCATTGGCGTATCAGCATTCGCTTCTGATAATCAACCACCGTCGGACGCAACATTGATTGACCCGACGCAAGTCGATCAGACGAAGCCATTTGATAAACCGGGTCTAAAAAAAATTGACGACAATAAATATGAGGCCGTCATGGTCTCACAAGCTTTCCAGTTCACACCGCAAGACATGATTATCAAAAAAGGCGCGACCGTCGATTTTCTGGTGACGTCGAAAGATGTCGTCCATGGATTTGAAATCGTCAAGACGAACGTCAATATGATGGTCGTTCCCGGACATATCAATTCAATCGAGTACACATTCAAAGAAGCTGGCGAATATTTAATTGTCTGTAACGAATATTGTGGATCGGCGCATCACATGATGTCGACTAAGATTAAGGTGGTGGAATAAATGAATGCGATTTCGAAAAAATTAATGGAGTTTGAGATGGAGCGGGGAATCCCCGCAGGAGAGATTGGATTAAAAGAAGCAAAACTCGGATTTGCCTACGTCAGTTTTTCACTTGTGGCGTTACTGATCGGTGGACTATGTGGTCTACTACAGACACTCGTCCGTACTGGAGTCATTCCAGAAATTGCTGGAGTCGGTTATTATGAATTGCTGACGGCTCACGGACTAATGCTTGCGATTGTCTTTACGACATTATTCATATTCGGACTTTTATTTTCATTTTTAGGACAGTCGTTCGGGCGTTTTGAAGAGTTTCCGAGACGCTTGGGCTGGGTTGGATTCTGGTTGATGATTGTCGGTGTCCTCCTTGTCACATGGATGGTGTTAGCAGGTGAAGCATCCGTTCTCTACACGTTTTATGCGCCGCTGAAGGCACACCCTGTTTTTTATATCGGACTCGTGATTTTCGTTGTGGGAACATGGGTTTCTTCTGCCGCAATGTTCCGGATGTACGCGGATTACAAACGAGAACATAAGGATGTCCATCCACCACTTCAAGCCTATATGAGCATCATGACGGCTTTGTTGTGGGTCATCGCCACGCTAGGTGTCGCAGCGACTATTCTCTTTCAACTCTTGCCGTTATCACTCGGTTGGACGGATAAGGTCGGGATCGAATTATCCCGAACATTATTTTGGTATTTTGGTCATCCGCTCGTCTATTTTTGGTTATTGCCAGCCTATATCGTATGGTACACGGTCATTCCAAAGATTGTCGGGGGTAAGATTTTTTCAGATGCTTTAGCACGAATGTCATTTTTACTGTTCTTATTGTTCTCGTTCCCTGTTGGTTTTCACCATCAGTTGCTCGAACCCGGTATATCAGCATTTTGGAAGTACATCCAAGTCGTCTTGACGTTCCTTGTCATCATTCCTTCATTGATGACAGCATTCTCGATGTTTGCGACATTCGAACTAGCAGGTCGTCGTCAAGGTGCGACCGGACTATTTGGGTGGATCAAGAAAATGCCGTACCGGGATGTCCGCTTTCTTGCACCGTTCGTCGGCATGTTGTTCTTCATCCCGGCTGGAGCCGGTGGTGTCGTCAATGCTTCCCACCAATTGAATATCGTCGTGCATAACACTTTATGGGTGACAGGTCACTTCCATATCACAGTCGGGGCTGCAGTCGCGTTGACGTTCTTTGGAACGGCCTATTGGCTTGTTCCATTATTACGAGGACGGACCTTAACAAAACGGATCAATACAATTGGTCTCATCCAGACGGCGACGTGGACGATTGGTATGCTCTTTATGTCGACTGCGATGCATATTTCAGGCTTACTTGGCAATCCGAGACGGACGGGTCCTGCGGCATATTTCAAAGATTCGCTCGTCGCAGATTGGATTCCCTATCACGTTGCGATGGCAATCGGTGGTACGATCCTCTTTATTTCAATCCTCTTATTCTTGTTTGCGATGTTCCAACTGGCCTTCCGGACACCGAAAGGAAGTACTGAATTTCCTGTCGCGGAAACAGAGGAAGCAGCGATGAAGACACCACTCTTCTTTGAGAACTGGAAACTTTGGATTTTCGTGACGTTTGCTTTGATTGCGTTTGCTTACACAGTACCGATTTGGCACATGATTGATAATGCGCCTCCTGGAGCTCCAGGTTGGAAACTCTGGTAGCCCTATCGAAAAGTGCTGATAGCTTACTAGGACTTTTTATACACGCTGAAGGGTGAAAATGCTATATTGAGAAGCACTCCGTTCGTGCTTTCCTGTCTCGCCTCGTCTTCAAAGCGGCAACCGGTCACGCCGCTACAGCAAAGCTGCAGGGTCGCGACCGATTGCTTTTCGGGGTTCTAAGCGATTCGAGACGGATTGCGCTCTAAATTGTCTACATGCTCGGCTTTCCCTCACGGTATTACTTGAAAAGTGTCACTTTTCGTTGACTCCTGCGGGAAAAAGTGCGTTTTTAACGCACTTTCAGAGGCAGGCAAGACCCTGCTCGTTGTCCGCTAGGATCCAAGGAGCAACGGCTTGCGCCTCGCCCGAGGAAAGCAACGAAACATGACGCTTGATCTCCCAATCGCACGTTGTTTACAGTCTGAAGGGCCAGCTTTGATAAGCTGACCCTTTTTTTAAATGAATGGATGCGTAGACGAGTGCAAAAACTAAGTAAAAGATTATTTCACGATGTGGTGCTTAAAGGCATAGACGACGGCTTGCGTCCGATCGACGACATCGAGCTTTGATAAAATGTTGGAAACATGCGTTTTGACTGTTTTTAGGGAGATGAACAGTTCGTCTGCAATCTCTTGATTAGCCATACCGCGCGCCATCAACTGTAAGACTTCTTGTTCACGCTCCGTTAAATCGTCGTGGAGTTGACTGGCAGGTTTGCGCAGGCGTTCCATCATCTTACCTGTCACTTGAGCTGCCATGACAGATTGTCCGCTCGCTGTCTTGCGAATTGCTTCCGCAATATCAAACGCGCTTGCCGTTTTTAGGACGTAACTCATCGCACCGGCTTCAATGACGGGATAAACTTTCTCATCATCTAAGAAACTTGTGACGACTAAAATTTTAGCTTCCGGCCACTCGGCGCGAATCAGACGTGTTCCTTCGACACCATCGACCGGCTCCATGACTAAGTCCATCAAAATCACATCAGGGCGATGTTCAAGAGCAAGTTTCGCTCCGATTTGTCCGTCAGCAGCTTCTGCGACCACTTCAATATCAGGTTGGGTCGATAAAAAGGCAGAGACTCCAGCGCGAACCATTTCATGGTCATCGACTAATAATACGCGTATCATACTTGCACCATCCGTTCTTTTCTAAGTTTGACTTCAATCTGTGTTCCTTGACCGGGCACACTGACGAGGCGAATCGTCCCACCGATTTCAGCCGTACGTTCGCGCATCGAGTTGATCCCGTACGAGGCGAGTTTTTTCTCGTCGACGATAAAGCCGACACCGTCGTCATTCATACTCAAGATGATTGTCTCATTGAATTGACGCAATTCGATATTCATGTGCGATGCTTTCGCGTGGCGTAAAGCATTCGTCAAGCCTTCTTGAACGATGCGGAATAATTCATTTTCAATCGGGCGCGGTAATTCAATCGGTTCGAGTTTCCAGCTCAGTTGCGTCGATTGTTTCCTTGATAGTTCTTCGAGCAGTTGGGTTAGTCCTTGTTGTAAAGTCATCCCTTCGAGTTCAACGGGACGTAGTTGGAGCAATAAAGAACGCATTTCCGATTGTGCCGTCTGTGCCATCGTCTCGACTAAGTCAATTTGTTTCGCTGCCGTTTCCGGTTGCGTCAAAATCGTTTGTTTGGCAGCCGTCGTCATCATCGAAATGGCATAAAGTTGTTGGGAGACGGAGTCATGGAGATCACGTGCGAGACGTTTGCGTTCTTCCGTGATGGCTTGGACACGAACTTGTTCGACGTGTTGCGGACGTGTACTGATTTTTTGAACCGTCTCGACCTGTTCATCGATTCGTTTCCCAATTCGTGAGAGGCGGGTCAGTGTGTGGAAGTAAGGTCCGTTGACAATCGTGACTTCTTTTCCTTGCTCGAGTTCGATGATGGCAGTTGTGACACGTTTGAAGTCACGACGTAAAAAGAAGTAGTGGATGCTGCCGATTGCGAGCGGAAGTAACAGGGATAATCCGACGACAAGCAATAAGACAGGTAAATCTTGTTGACGGACGAAAAGTACATGCCAATCGACTTGGCGTGTACTTAAAAACAAACCAGTCGTCACGACGGCTGTCAGAAATCCGGTCAATACTTGGAGCGCGATGACACCGAGCGGGAAGTGATCACGTTTCATATCGAGGTCACCTCCACGTTACCGATGCCAAGCATGACGTGAATGCGGACTTTTCGAGTCGCTTCTTCATATTGTGGTGCCCGGAACTGAATGCGACGGTTAAAAAATGTCGGGATCCGGCGGACATCTGTTTTGACGCTTCCAAAACCAATCGACGTATCAAGCGTATAGTCATATCCTGAAGGTAATAAAATACGCACATCTCCGACGACACCACTGATGACGATGAGTGTTTCACCTTCTGGGACATAGGCATGCGTTAAATCGATTTCTAAATCTTTGACGATGAACTGTTCACTCAAGTCTTTTAACACGTAAGGTGTTTCAGACTGCGTCGAAAACGAGTAAGCAGGTTGGATCGTAATGCCTTCTTCTTCATAAAGACGTGGTGAAATCTTCGAAAAGAAAAATTCGCGGACGGAGTGTCGGGTGACAAGGATAATTCCGAGATATAGCAAAATTCCGGCGATGACGAATCCGACAGCTGCCGAGCTCAAGACGACTCCAGCTAAGATAATCGTACCGACGATATAAAACAGGATGGCCAGTTTTTCATGACCGCGACGCCGAAAATGAATCCCGACATAATACAACAAGAACGGGAATAAGATTCCAAATAAGACGTTTCCGGCTCCAGTCATCAAATCATAAAATAATCCGAGCGCGAATAGGATCGACACGTAGCCGACTAATTGTTTTGTACTTAATCGTCGCACGATCAATCTCCTCCCTGACATGACAAAGGGAGGCAAGGGCCTCCTTCGTCAAAATACTTATTTTTGGAAGCGACGTTCGAGTTCCGCAATACGTGAATCGATGTCGTCTTCTGGTGTTTGTTCTGCGACATCCGGTTCTGCTACCGTAAACGGATGTTCTTCTTGTTTAATAGTAGCATTTGGTTCGCGTTCTAGCACCTGGTTCATCTTTGATTTTAAATTAGAAACGTTTTCCCGCATCATCCACTCATAGCGTTTATTTTGCAAGTCTTCGAGTTTAAGTTTCAACTCGAGTGCTTCCCGTTCAAGTTGCGTCAATTCCCGTTTCGTTTCAACAATCAACTCTTCGAAGAAACGGAACTGTTCACCGTAATGTTTGGATTCGATAGCGGCGCGTTCTGCAAGTTCCTGCTCTTCAGCTTGTTTAGCAATTTCGACTTGGGCAAACCGCTTATCAGCTAGTTCTTTTGCTTCATCTTGTTTTTGTGTGAGTTCGCTTAGGAGTGACCGTTGACGTTCGAGTAGCCGGTCGATTTCTTTTAAATCAGATTCGGTAATCCGGATATGACGGACTAATTTTTTAGCCGGGACTTCACCTTGCTCGGCTGCCTTTTTGACTTCCGTCATCATTTGGTTAGCAAAATCATTGAGTTGGTCGAATACGTTCTTCATTGTGAATTCCTCCTTGAGTATAAGTAGCGATTAAAAGCGTTTTTGATCGAGGTCTTTCCAATCTGCCTCAAAATGAGACGCGTTTGACCGACGACGGCGAGAAAATAAATCGTTTGGGTTCACACGTTCCATCTTCATCCGCATGTAACCGATGTAGAGGGCAAGTGCTGCCGCGATACCGAATACCGCCCAAATGTTTGAAAGGGCTAAGCCGATTCCGACTGCTGCGAGTAAACCAAAACCGATTTTTGCGATGACTTTTGTTGAACGGATAAACTTACTGATGGCGTAAAATGCAAGCAGTCCACCGAGCCCGAGTCCAATCATATGTGGGAGTGTCCCGATGACGACTGCGAGAAGAGCGATACCAGCAAGTATCATCAAAGCCTGTTTGCCTTTTGATTGCTTCATGATGAAGCCTCCTTTTACTTGATACCTTTATGATAAGGGATGGTGAAAAAAACGACGACGCCCCTCGGACCGTATTCGTCTCGGCCTTGAGGCGGAGTAGTAAGGTCTGACTTTATCGCCCAACGGTTTTTGAAGTGGCTACATATGATAAAATACAAAGGAAGTTACTGGAGAGGAGTGAGGTTTATGAATGTGCAAATCAACGTAAATCAAACACGTACTGGAGAACAGGGAGGGGTTTCCCTCCCTTAAATTAGAGGAGGAAACCATTTGAACGAATGGGGTAAACCACCTGCACATGAGGCAGGAGAACATGAAAATTTAGGACGGATCACTGCAGTCTTTCAAAAACAGTATCGTGTCATGACGGCTGCTGGCGAGACGCTTAGTGAATTATCTGGAAAGATGCGCTTTGAGGCATTGACGAAAGCAGATCTTCCCGCAGTAGGGGATTGGATCATCCAGACAGAGCGAGAAGCGGGATTAGGACGGATTGAGCAAGTTCTTCCGCGGACCTCACAATTCTCAAGAAAAGCAGCGGGTACGGAAGTCGAAGAACAAATCATTTGTGCGAATGTTGACGTAGCTTTGCTCGTCATGGCATTCGGTCACGATTTTAATGTCCGGCGGCTTGAACGTTATTTAACGGTCGCCTGGGAAGCTGGCGTCAAGCCGATCATTGTTTTGACGAAACGAAGTCTGATGGAATCCGTCGAGTCCGAGTTGGCTGAGATTGAAGGAATTGCCTTCGGGACACCTTATGTTGCGATTGATTCGTTGACCGGTGACGGGTTGGAAAGTCTTCGAGATGTTCTCGCACCACGTGAGACGATTGTCCTCGTCGGTTCATCCGGTGTCGGGAAATCGACACTCGTTAATGCGTTAGCAGAGGAACAGTTGATGGAAACAGGTGGCGTGCGAGAAGACGATCAACGCGGACGGCATACGACGACGCACCGTGAACTCAAACGATTAGCGAACGGTCTGTTGCTCGTCGACACACCGGGTATGCGTGAACTGGGACTATGGGACGGAAGTGACGGTCTGACTTCGACTTTTTCTGATGTCGAGTCGCTCGCTGAAAACTGTCGTTTCCGGGATTGCCAACATGGCAATGAACCCGGGTGTCGAGTCCGCCAAGCATTGGAAGATGGAAGTCTTCCGCACGAACGCTGGGAAAGTTATCTGAAGCTGCAACGGGAAATTGCCTATGCTGAACGGAAGCAAAGTGTAGCGCTACAAGCTGCCGAAAAAGAAAAGTGGAAGAAGATTCAGAAAAACGCACAGGCACATACAAAATTAAAGTATCAAAAAAGATAAGTAAACGAAACGCCGATGTTCCCCTTCTTTACAGGGAATCATCAGCGTTTTTTTCGTTCGCGGTAATTAGATACGCATGTGGGAGGCGCATGGAAAAGTACCGTATTTCTTTTTAAGTTAGCATGCTTCTATCATCGTGCTAAAAATCAGTTCGTGATGTGACTTCCGTCAATTACACATCAAAGTCGATTTCACCGGTCAGTTCATTCAAACGCCGTAAGTCAGCCCGGATTCCATCCGAATCAGAAGCACGTTGTTCCCGTAAAGCCTTTGTTCCGACAGGATGGACTGTGAAGTCACCGGTCAAGGAAATCGTTCGGTTTGATAAACGATCGGTAAAATAACGGTCATGGGAAACAAACAGCAACTCACCGGGAAAAACTTCGAGTGCCGCTTCGATTTGTTCCCGTGTCGCAAGATCAAGGTAATTCGTCGGTTCGTCGAGGATGAGTAAATGCGCGCCGGAAAAATAGAGGCGTAAAAAGGCAATCCGGCATTTCTCGCCCATACTCGCTTCAGCGATTGGTTTATAGACGGTCTCCCGCCGAAATAAAAAGCACGCGAGTAGTGTCCGGGCATCTGTTTCCGATATCTCGCTCGTCTCAAGCAAGGCATCAAGTAGTGTGCCGGTATTCGGTAAGGTGGATAGAACTTGAGAAAAGTAACCGACTTTTAAAGTCGGGTGCCGTTTGATGATACCGGCAGATGGCGCCAATTCTCCAAGTAAAAGACGTAATAACGTCGTTTTCCCAGAACCGTTTCGACCAATCAACGCGATTCGATCGCCACGTTGGATGGAGAACGACACATCCTGAAAGAGCCGGCGATGCGGATAGTCGAATGAGAGATCATCGACTGAAACGAGACGTTTCGCTAAAAAATGTTCTCCTTCGAATCTGACATGGACGTGGGACGGCGTTTCCGGTTTTTTGACCCGGTGTTCCAGTAGGCGTTCGAGCTGATTTTCTTTTGCTTTGACTTTTGTCGCATGTTTTGCAGCCTTTTTTTTCGCGTACGGATCTCGTTCACTTGCACTAGCCGTCGCTTTTTGATGCCAATTTTGATATTGACCAATCATCCGGGTGAGTTCTTTTCGTGTTCGTTCTTGCTTCTCATATTGATGCCACTGTGCAGTCCGTTCTTGTTCCTTTAACGTACGGTAAATCTCATAGTTTCCTTCGTAACGTGCCGCTCCTGCTTCAGTCAATTCAATGACGGCGTCAGCCGTCGCATCGATAAAGGCACGCTCATGTGAAACATAGAGAATCGTCGTCTTCGTTTGACGCGTCCACGCGACGAGCCACTCGAGTGTGTCTTCATCTAAATGGTTGGTCGGTTCATCAAGCAGGATGAAGTCCGGTTTCTTCAACAGTAGACATGCAAGTTGAATCCGGGTCTGTTCGCCGCCGCTCAGTGTGTTCAAAGGCTGAAACCAAAGAGATTGCTCGAGTTGAACTTCTTTCAGGACACGTCTCGCATCGGCTTCGAGCGTGAAGGCATCTGCGTCAACGGCAGCCTGGTAGTCGGCCACGGCTTCAGTGGTTAAGGCACGTTCACGTAAGTCGTAACGGGTTACATCCGCCTGTTCGACGATTTGAATTGCTACACTTGTCGAGGGTTCGATTTGTTGGGCTAAGAGCCCGATCCGGTCATACGTGCGATGGATTGTCCCGGTCGTCGGGATGATTTCTTTTAGGATGGCGCGCAAGAGCGTCGTTTTTCCAACGCCGTTCGGTCCGACCAAGGCGACGTGTTCGCCGTCGCGGATGGAGAACGTTACATCGTGGAAAAGACACTGCCCGGCAAAATCGATTTGTAAATCATGGATGGATAATACTTCAGTTGGCATAAGCTCAGCTCCCTTTGTTTCATTTCGGTTGAGATGAAATGAAAACACACCATCCTGAGCGTACGGATGGTGTGCGGGAGTGCAATTCAAAGAAGGTATCCACCTGAAATAGGGAAATACCGAAATTGAGCAGACTCGTAGCGTCAGTCATCCGCAAGCGATTGCGAAAGTGATGAGTTCATTCATCATTAGACGTTAGCGAGTGATTGCTTCATTTCGGTATTGTACCTCCGTTTCATAGACTATGTGTTCAGTCTATCAAGTCACATCAATCATGACAAGTACGAGTTGAGTAAATCTTGCGCGGCAAACGTTTCCTCCGCGGTAGGCGGTAAGACATCTTTTAGCGCATATTCGAGCCCGAGTGCCTCCCATTTATAGACACCTAATTGGTGATAGGGGAGGACTTCAACCCGTTCGACATTTCCGAGTGTTCGAATGAATTCACCTGTTTGCCGTAAAAACGTTTCCGTCATCGTCACGCCGGGGACAAGGACATGGCGAATCCAGACGGGAATGTTTCGTTCTGCGAGCAATTTTGCGAAGGCTAGTGTATTGATGTTACTTCGCCCGGTCAAAATTCGGCACGTCGCATCATCGATGTGCTTGATATCGAGTAAGACGAGATCTGTATAGTCCAGGATTTGATCCAGGTTTTTCGGGACGACCGAACCTGCTGTATCGATGACGGTATGCAAGCCGTTTCGTTTTGCTTCACGCAGCGAGGCTTCTAAAAACTCGGGTTGAGCCAACGGTTCGCCACCGGAGAAGGTCACCCCTCCACCCGTTGCGTCAAAGAAGGAACGATAGCTGTTCGCTTCTTTGATGATTTCTTCCGGTGTTACTTTTCGACCACAACCGAATTCCCAGGTGTCCGCATTGTGGCAATATTGGCAGCGTAGTGGGCAGCCTTGCGTAAAGACGATGAAACGAATACCGGGACCATCGACAGTCCCACAAGATTCGACAGAGTGAACCGTCCCGTAAGTCATAGTGATCAAGTCCTTTCAGAAAAGTTAAAGTGCACCGTGGAATGTACGGTTGATGACATCGATTTGTTGTTCGCGTGTCAACTTAATGAAGTTGACGGCATAACCCGATACACGAATCGTCAACTGTGGATAAAGTTCAGGATGCTCCATCGCATCGAGTAAAGTGGCGCGGTCGAACACGTTGACGTTTAAGTGATGACCACGGGTAGTCGTACCGCCCATATAGCCGTCAAGTAGACCGACTGTATTGTTGATACGTGTTGTTTCATCTTTTCCGAGTGCTTTCGGAACGATTGAGAACGTGTAGGAAATACCATCTAAGGCATGCTCATAAGGTAATTTGCCGACAGAAGTCAACGCAGCGACTGCACCACGTGTGTCACGTCCGTGCATTGGATTTGCTCCCGGTGCGAACGGTTCGCCAGCGCGACGACCATCGGGTGTATTCCCGGTTTTTTTACCGTACACGACGTTTGACGTGATCGTCAGAACAGATTGGGTTGGTAAAGCATCACGATACGTTGGATGTTTCCGGATTTTTTCCATAAAGAGTTCGACGAGATCGACGGCCATTTGATCGACACGATCATCGTTATTTCCGAATTTCGGGAAATCGCCTTCGATTTTAAAGTCGACTGTAATGCCATCCGTATCTCGGATTGGTGTGACTTTAGCATAACGAATCGCTGACAGACTATCGGCGACAACGGATAATCCGGCAATCCCACAAGCCATCGTCCGTAAAATTTCAGGATCGTGGAGTGCCATTTCAATGCGCTCATAACTATATTTATCATGCATGAAGTGAATGACATTCAGTGTATTGACATAGAGCTCAGCTAACCAATCCAATTGTTTATCATAGGCGGCCATGACGGTTTCATAATCGAGCACGTCATCTAAAATCAAGTCGGAAGGAGGGGCGACTTGAATTTTGAGTTTTTCGTCGACGCCACCGTTCAACGTGTAGAGTAAGGCTTTTGCTAAGTTCGCCCGGGCGCCGAAGAATTGCATTTGTTTACCGATTTTCATTGCTGAGACACAACAAGCAATCCCGTAATCATCACCATAAATCGGAAGCATCAAGTCATCATTTTCATATTGGATCGAACTAGACAGGATGGACATCTTCGCACAAAATTCTTTGAAACCACGTGGAAGTTTTGGTGACCATAAAACGGTTAAGTTCGGTTCAGGTGCCGGACCGAGGTTGACGAGTGTCTGCAAGAAGCGGAACGAACTTTTTGTGACGTTCGAGCGACCGTCTTCACTCATGCCGCCGATTGATTCTGTTACCCACGTCGGGTCACCGGAAAAGAGTTCGTTGTAATCGGGTGTCCGAAGAAACTTGACGATTCGAAGTTTCATCACAAAGTGGTCGACAAGTTCTTGCGCGCTCTCTTCTGTCAATCGACCCGTTTGCAAGTCACGTTCGATATAAATATCAAGGAAGGTCGAAACGCGACCGAGCGACATCGCTGCTCCGTTTTGTTCTTTGATTGCTGCGAGATAAGCAAGATAGACCCACTGGAATGCTTCTTGGGCCGTTTCAGCTGGTCGTGATAAGTCACATGTGTAACGTTTACCGAGTTCTGTCAGTTCATGAAGGGAGCGGAGTTGTTCGTTCATCTCCTCGCGATCACGAATCATCGCTTCTGATAAAAATCCACCGTGTGCTTTCAAATCCGCTTTTCTTGCAGCAATGAGGTGAGCTGTTCCATAAAGGGCGACGCGACGGTAATCACCGATGATCCGTCCGCGACCGTAAGCATCAGGAAGTCCAGTGATGATACCGGCTTTACGGGCAGTACGCATTTCGGGCGTATACGCATCGAAAACCCCTTGATTATGCGTTTTACGGTACTCGCTAAAAATCTGTGTAACAGTGTCATCTGATTTAAAACCATACGCTTCTAAGGCATCATTGACCATTCGGATACCACCGTTCGGATGAATCGAACGTTTGAATGGTTCATCGGTCTGTAGACCAACGATTTTTTCGAGTTCAGGATTGAGGTAACCTGGACCGTGCGAAAGAATTGAAGATGGAGTTGCAGCATCAACGGCATAGACACCACCACGAATTCGTTCTTCTTCTGTTAACTGCATGATTTGTTGCCATAACGTGTTGGTTGCATCGGTCGGACCGGCGAGGAACTGATCGTCTCCTGTGTATTCTGAACGATTGCGCCGGATGAAATCAGCGACATCAATCTTTTCCATCCATTCTCCACCTTCGAATCGTTGCCATGCCTGTGTTTTTTCAAGTAACATCATCAACACTCCTTCATTAGTAAGGTCAGCGGTTCTTAATACATCTCTTATGTGAATAGTGTAACAAACAATTCGGGATAGAGGTTTTACGTATATGTGAATCTTTTAACAAATGTAAAAGTGTTGCTATGACTTACTTCACAGTAAATTGTATCAGTCAGTGTCCCGTGTTCAAAAAACAGAAAAAGACTGCTGTGAAAGGATTTTTCTGTAGCTGTATCATTAATTTGTAGTGGAATGGATAGAGACAGAAGCTAGTGTGATAAAAGTCACGCGGCGCTACCTTGTATTTTTAGGACGTATCGTTGACAATGAAAAAGGGAATATAGAACGTGGAGGTGGAGTGAATGGAGTTTTCGCCATTAAAAGAGCAAGCAGACTATCGAACAGGGGACTGGGTTTCCCTAAAAGTATCAACTGAAGGAACAGAACGGATCGGGATGATCACCGAGTTTGAAGACGACGGGTTTTGGCTCCGGTTTGAAGATGATTTTGATTTCGAGGACTTTATCGGTTACGACCAGAAGTACCTCGCACGATTAGTTCGACGCCCAATCGATGTCAGAGCAACTTATCCTGTACTTGCTGGTTTTGAAACACTTGCTGTTGAGCTGCAAGATCGAATGGCGCAAGGTTTCGAAGTGTTAAGTGCAGATCAACAAAATGAGACAGAAATCGTTTTTCATATTCGGTTAATCGATTCTGGAAATGAATATACGCAGACGTTACGCGGTATTAAAACTGAAACCGATGATCGTTTCGAATATGTAACAGAATGATAGACAAGAGAGTAGGAGAAGATACGTTATGAATTTTACTAAACCTTTTATTAATGAAGCGTGGGAACGAGCACGCTTTGAACAAATGATGCCCGTTCAAGAACAAGCCATTCCTCTAATCCGTGAGGGGAAAGATGTCTTAGTCGAAGCGCCGACAGGAACTGGGAAAACGCTCGCTTATGTCATTCCAGCCCTCGAGCGCATCGATCCGAATGAACCACACGTTCAAGTCGCGATTACGGCACCGACACGAGAACTGGTCATGCAAATTCATCAAGTCATCCAATTATTTGCCCAAGGAAGCGGGATTAAGTCAGGTGCGTTCATCGGTGGCGTTGAATTAAAACGTCAATATGAGCGTCTCAAGAAAAAACCACAAATCATTGTTGGGACACCAGGACGCTTAGTTGAGTTGATTGATTCAAAAAAGTTGAAGATGCATAAAGTAAAATTGATTGTTTTAGATGAGGCTGATCAAATCTACGAAAGTGGAATGAGTGCATCAGCGACGCGCATCGCGAACAGTGCGCTTCGTGACCGCCAGTTAGCACTCGTTTCAGCAACATTGCCTGAACGGACAGCAGAATGGGGACGGACACTTTCGAATGATCCAGAAGTCATCCGAGTTGAACGGACGGAGACGACGCAAGTCAAGTTCGGTTACATCGAAACATCTCGTCGTCTGAAACCGGAAATGTTACGTCGTTTGTCTAATATGCAACAGGTCAAAGTGTTGACGTTCATAAACAACCGTTCTTTCCTCGGTCCGTTAAACGGTGAATTAAGCAAGTTTTCGCTGAAATACCGGATTTTAGATGCCGAAAAAGGGAAAAGAGAACGGATGGAGACGTTACGTTCATATAAACGGGGAGAGTTTCCGTTACTCGTCACGACAGGGCTTGCTGCACGCGGTCTGGACATTGATGCCGTCACGCATGTCGTGCATTATGATTTACCGGAATCCCTTGATGATTTTGTCCACCGCTCAGGTCGAACAGGACGTGGGAACGCGTCGGGTATGGTCCTCGCGCTCGTCACGGATCATGATCTGAAACACCTGAAAACATTAGCGAAACAAATGGGTGTGGAAATTGAACCGATGGAGATTTATGGCGGGGAAGTGATTCCAAAGCGTGAAGTCACGGAACCGGAAGCGCTTAAAAGTCCGGCGAAACCACACCGGAAAGGACCAACACGATGAAAAGTGAGCGAAAGATTATCCCGTTTCCGACGACTGTATCCGAAGCAGAGATGAACACAGCGCTCAAAACTTTATATCAAGAAGCAGCCACTGCTCGAAGCACCGATTGGGTCGCATTCATCGAAGAAATCGCGACGGAAGGACGTTGGTATTTAAAAGATGCTGAGTTATTCCGAGACTTGTTCGTCGATTGGGCCATTTTTTATGAGACCGATGAACAAGGGAAAACACCGCATGGTCGTTTTTTAGAACAAGTCAAAGAAGATATGTCTCAAAGTCTGTATCGTGCCTTAAGAGGGCTGGCCGATCCTGTTCCGTCGCTTTTCCTTGTAAAAGAAGACGGCGTCTTCGACATCATGTCGGAACAAACGTATCAGACCGATTTGACAGAGATTGACGTTGCGGTTGGCGATCTGTTAGTCGGCAAACTTCTCTACATTTCAGGCAAATGGCGATTCGCAATCGCCTATATGAAGGTTGCACGGGCACTTGTACCTGAAGTGCGTGTTCTTTTAGCTGATTTTGTCGATGAAGTCGGTGACGACGCACTATTGCGTCAGTATCCTGAATTTTGTGCGGAGTTGATTGACTTATTACTCGATATCGAAGAGGGAAACATTACACCACGACCTGAAGCATAACAGCAAAAAACAAACGTCCATTCAATCCTAAGCTAGGGTGAATGGACGTTTGTTCGTTTAAAAATCTTGATGGTACAGCGCAATATCGTTTTTTTTACGGTTTTTGATGCGATACATGGCGAGATCAGCATGTTTCAGCCAACTTTCTAAATCATCGTTTTCGAAAAATGGAGCGACTCCGATGCTGGCCGAGACATGTAACGTTTGCCCTTTATAAACATAAGGGCGACGCAATAATTGTAAGAAATGTTTACAGCGACGTCGGAGTGAAAGTTCATCTTTCGCTGAAGTTAGCAAGGCGAACTCATCACCACCCAGCCGGTAAACCGACTCTTCGCGTTCGAGGTCTAGACTCATTCTACGAGCAACTTCGATTAAGACATAATCACCAGCTTCGTGCCCATACGTATCGTTGATTAATTTAAAACCGTCTAAATCAAGTAACGCCAGATAGTTTACGGACTGGTCAATCGATAAGAATGTCCGTTCGAGCGAACGACGGTTACCGATACCAGTTAAAACATCATGAAACGCGTGGTATTCAATCCGTTGCTGCCGCTCCTTTTGTTCTGTTACGTCGTGTAAGACTAAGAAATGACCGGCCGATTTTGAAGCGATGTGGATGGGGATTTTTGTTAATTCATATTGGCGGTTAGATTCATCGAGATAACGATTGGAATCAAGCTGTAAGGAAGACTGAAGATGTAAGACTGAGTGAGTGGGTACTTCGATTGACAAGGCAGAAAGCTTAAACGTTGCTTGAGCCGCAAGATTGGCATACGTCGCTGTTTCGTTTTGATCAAAGCGGATGATTGGATCAGGATGACTTGAAAACAGTGGCAGGACTTGTTGCTCACTTTCTTTGATTTGCCGGATCCGGTGTTCGATGCGTTCGGCTAACTGTTCGTTTCGCTCGTTTAACTTTTGCACGAGCAACGTATGTTGCCGAGCGATGATGATTTGTCGAATGATTAGTAACAATAAGATGATGAACACATCAAATTTTTTACCTTCGAGTTCGATGACATAATGTAAAAATAGTGGAATTGCGAGCAAAGGCAGCCAAGTTCTCTGAACGACAGGAGACGCTTGTTTACCTTCAGTGATGTGATCAAGGTGCCATAAGATTGCTGCACTTTGAACAAGACGAATCAATACAGGAGAAAAGACTAAATATTGTTCCGTGAAATCTGGAAAGTATACAGCAGATACTTCATACATGCCACGAATGAACAGTGAAAAGAATAGTAGAGATAACGTCGTTCGGGAAACCCAGTGTGTTTCTTGAACAAAAAAGAAGTAGAAGAGAACAAACAATCCGAGTGAAGTGTTGAGGACGACGATCATATCGTACGGGAACGTACTAGCTGTCGGGTCGGCCAGTTCGCTTAATGTATGAAAAGCAGCAAGTCCTAAAAAAACGACGATGATTAGAGCATCCACGAATGCAAGCAGATGTTGTGAAAAACTCTTTTGTGAAGCAATCCGGTAAAAAAGTCCGATTAAAAATATATAGTGCGAAATGGAGAAACAAATTAAGCTATAACTGTTCGGAAAAGACAGCGTATTACTGAATAAGTTAATGGTTTCAAAAATCGAAGCAGCTAGCGAGAAGATAAGTGAAATGAAGGCGATGATCCAAAATTTTCGTCTTGGCACGACGAGTGACCGTTCTTTTTTATAGGCGATGAGGATGAAAAGTCCGATTAAAAGAAATGACAAGTACTCTAGAATTTGTTCGACAAGGTGGTTCATGAATGAGCCTTGCGTGTATGAATAGAGAATTAAAATCAAAGAAATGATTAGTAGTGAAGGGAACCATCTGATGAAGTAGGGGGATTGTTGCATATGCGTTTCCTCCTAGTTGCGTTTTAGTTGAGCGGCGAACTGAAAATTATTTTTGTTCGTATTTTTAATGTGATACATGGCTTCGTCTGCGCGGATCAAAAGGACATT
The DNA here is from genome assembly GCF_018618635.1 of Exiguobacterium sp. s102. Lineage (NCBI taxonomy): Bacteria > Bacillati > Bacillota > Bacilli > Caryophanales > Exiguobacterium > Exiguobacterium sp. s102. The sequence continues at coordinate 50,498 of NZ_JACSML010000004.1, read as the reverse complement.
CGAACTTTTTCCATCACTCGGATAAAGCGAAATACCGATGGACGGTGTGACAGACATCGTTTGATCTTTAATATAAAACGGCTCATTGAGTGATGCGAGCAACTTACTCGCAAATGCAGTCGTCTCATCTTCGTCTCGAACGGTGAATAAAATGAATTCGTCTCCTCCTAAACGGGCGACAAGCTCCTCTCCTTGAATTAGTTGTTGTAGCCGGCCTGCGGTTTCTTGAAGTAATAAATCTCCAGCATCATGCCCGTACGTATCATTGATAGCTTTAAAACCATCTAAATCAACAAACAATAACGATCCATGTCGTATGGTAGGGAGGAGAGTCTGCAATTGTTCTTCAAAAAAGCGCCGATTCGGTAAACGGGTCAAAGCGTCATGATTTCCTAATTTCTCCAACCATTGTTCTTGGCGAACATCTTCTGTGACGTCGGATAAAATGATAAAGACACGTTCTTGATCGGCTATACAAATCGACGTCATCGTGTAGATGAGGTCCTCTTCGTCATGGGGGATATAAAACGTTTTTGATAAGGAAGGGACCCCTTTATTGGCATGTAGCGCCTCCATTACTTGTTTGAAAAGACGGACCTGTTCGTCTTTCAATGACTTCTCCATCCATCCTTCTCGAATGGCTGCAGGATTTCCGGATAGAATGTGACTCGCTTGATTTACTTCAAGTACCATTTGCGGATAGGAGAGGAACAGTGCCTTGAATTCTTGTTCGCGTAACCGAAGTAACTCCGTTTTCTGTGAAACGATGGTTTCCAAATTTTCTTGTAGCGAAGTCGTTTCTCGTAAAAGGCGTACATTTTCGCGATAAGAAAAAAGCTGCCGCGTTAAGAAAAGTAAAAAAGTGGTCGCGATTGTGATGAAGTAGAAGCGTGTCGTGACAGGTGAAAACGTGACATAGGTAATTAACAGTAATAGTAAGATGTATGAAAAAGAAGGACGAAGAATTTGTTCAATCCGAAGTAACAATAATTGTTGTTTAGCGATGATCGGTAAATGCCAAGTTACTAGGAAACTAATGAAAAAATAGCTACTCAGCGGATAGAGCGGTAATAAAAGCATTGCGTAAAAAGTAAAATCGTTCAATAAAAAGCTGTAAAATAAAAAGTTGATCATACCTAATAAAAACGTTCCACCCATTAAAAAACTAAAAGCGAACAACGAGACCGGTTTTTTTAAACCGGAAGCATAGAGTAAGAAAAAGAAAAGAGTCAGGAGAATGGTCAAGAATGAATAGATATCCCAGCTGAGCTGCTCCGCGAACGTTCTTGTGTATTCGGGGATGTATTTAAAAATTGTCAAGTATCCAGCAATCATCGCGACAGTAAAAAGTGTCAATGAATCAAGAATTAAAAGCTTTTGTGAACGGAAATGTTCAATATCCAAAAGACGGAATAAAAAAATGGTAATCGTCAAGAGATGGATTGTATAGGGAAAGTCGAGTAGGACGTTCAAATTGACAGACGTGAGCGAAAAGTAACCACTGACAACTCCACCTAAGTCTCCGATGAAATAAGCACTTACAGCAATGAGGATCCATTTAAGTTCTGGTGAAGGTGTTTTTCTATAAAATAAAATGGCGGCACTCGTAATCAATAAAGACCCGACAAAGCTTGAAAAGACGGCTGTGGGTAAGACGAATGAGTTTGGAATTAAAAGAAGGATGGTATACGAGATAATCAAATAAATGACGATTCCTCCTGTCATTCGTTTGAACGCTTTTGACATGAGAAAACCTCCTGTCTAATGAAAGTAACAGTTTAACTATATAATTCATTACCCTCAATTTGGAAAAAACGTACTTGGAACAGAAGAAAAAAGACCGCATTTTTCCGGAAAGGAAAATATACGGTCAAATAGACAATAAATCAAAAACAAATTATTTTTTATAAGATTCGTACGCCTCTATCTTCTCGGACAAGTAAGACCAATAGTCCATCAGTTGATCGAGTTGGGATTTTCCTTGCTCAATCTTTTGATAGAGTTCATTAACTTGCCCGATATCGCTACCTGCCGAAGCGAGCTGTTGTTCGAGTTGCTCAAGCGCAGCTTCCGCGTTTTCAATCTGTGTCTCAATCGTTGTCCAATCTTGTTGTTCCTGATAAGACAATTTTTTCGGGATGTCGGTTGGAGCAGCTACCACTTCTTTTACCTCAGTCACGATAGCTGCTTCAGGTGTCTCATCCTCACGCTGTTCCAGGTAATCCGTATACTGCCCATAATAAGAGACAATCGTACTATTCTCGAACGCAAGTAACCGATTGACGACACGGTCGAGGAAATAACGATCATGACTGACTGTGATAACCGTCCCGGGGAAGGAATCGAGATAATCTTCAAGAACCGACAGCGTTTCTGTATCTAAATCATTCGTCGGCTCATCGAGGAACAAGACGTTTGGTTCATCCATTAAGATCGTCAACAACTTGAGTCGACGCTTTTCGCCACCGGATAATTTACCAATCGGCTTATACTGTGCTTCCGGTTTGAATAAGAACTGCTCAAGCATCTGACTGGCTGTGATTTCTTGACCATCAAGTGTCGTGATCACCTGGGCGATCCGTTCGACTTCATCGATGACACGACGTTCCGGGTGCGTGAACTCGGCGAACTGTCCATAAAACCCAACTTTGACCGTTTCCCCGTGCACGACTTCCCCTTGAGTCGGTTCAAGTTGTTTCGCTAAAATCGACAACAGTGTCGATTTCCCGCTCCCGTTCCGACCGACGATGCCATAACGTTCTTTTCGACCGAATAACCAGCTAAATGATTCGAACAGTGTTCGTTCACCAAATGTATGACCAAGTTCCGTTGCTTCGATGACTTTTTTACCGAGTCGTGTCGAACCGACTTGTACTTCAAGTGTTGCTTCTTCTTCTTCATAAGAGAGTTCTTGGAGTGCATCGACACGCTGAATCCGTGCCTTTTGTTTTGTCGTCCGTGCCTTTGCACCACGACGTAGCCAAGCGAGTTCACGGCGTAAAATGTTTTGGCGCTTCTCTTCCATTGAAGCAGTCCGTTCGCGGCGCTCAGCCCGCTTTTCAAGGAATGACTCATAGTTTCCGACATAAAAATGGGCCGTCCCGTTCGCGATTTCCATCATGTGATTCGTGACACGATTCAAGAAATAACGGTCGTGGGTAATCAACAGAATCGCTCCACGGTATTCCTTGATCTGTGATTCGAGCCAAGTAATCGTTTCTGCATCGAGTTCATTCGTTGGCTCATCGAGTAGTAATAGATCGGCTTCGTCGAGCAAAGCTTCTGCCAAGCCGACACGCTTCCGTTGGCCGCCCGATAACGAACCGATTTTTGCTTCTAAATCTGTAATGCCAAGTCGCGTTAAAATCATTTTAAGGCGAGACTCCGTATCCCAGGCATTTGCGGCATCAATTTCCGTTTGGGCATCGATGAATCGTTTGAGTAACGTTTCATTTGTCGGATCTTGTTCAAGCGCTAAACGAGCCGTTTCATAATGGCGTAAAGCATTGATTGTCGGTGTGTTTCCGGAGAGGAGCACTTCCATCACTGTTTGATTTTCCGGATAATCTGTCGATTGTGAAAGTAAACGTATCCGGTAATCGTTCGGATGATGCAGTTCACCGAAATCAGCTGTCTCTTTTCCTGCTAAAATATGGAGCAGTGTCGATTTTCCTGTCCCGTTGACACCGATAATTCCAATCCGGTCTCCGGGTGTGACGGAAAATGTTACGTCTTCAAAAACGATTTTATCAGCAAATTCTTTTTTTAATTGATCTACTTTAAGTAGCATGTCAGACTCCTTCTACAATATGCTTGATTTGTTGTTCAACAGTAGCGACGAGTTCTTTTTGGGTCATTGTAGCAGGGTCGATGGATGGAAGGATTGTCACATCGACAGTTGCCGGTCGAATCCGACCAGTCTCTTCCATGACACGATAGCTTCCTGAAATGGCAATCGGAACGACGCGTGCACCACTAGATGTTGCTAGGGTGAAGCTCCCTGCTTTGAACTCAGCAATCGGTCCGCCTTTCGAGCGAGTACCTTCCGGGAAGATGATCATCGATTGCCCATCTTTGATTGTCTCGACACCGGCACGAATCGCCTTTAAAGACTGTCGGCGATCTTTTCGGTCAATCATGACACATCCCATTAAATTCATCCAGACATTGACGATTGGAATCTTATTGACTTCGATTTTCGAAATAAAGGCTTTGGGTTTTGCGATATGTCCGAGCAAAATCGGGATGTCAAAATTCCCTTGGTGGTTGGCGATGAAGACGACAGGTTGATCAGACGGAATATGTTCTTCCCCTGTCAGACGGACTTTCACTCCAGCTAAGCGAAGGAGCGAATTCGCCCAAACGTGTGCTACTTTTTGTGTATACGCGTAGCGAGCGGCGTGTGTTCGACGTTTTGCGCCAGGCAAAAATGGTAATGTAAGAGGTAATACTAGCCCAAAATGAATGAACCAGATGATCGTGCGTAACATGATGGCATCAAACTCCTTTTTTACTGTGTATTATTATTGTACAAAAAAAGACCAGGTATCGCACCCGGTCTTCTTCTTTATTCCCAGTAACGAGGTTCAGATTCCTCTTCACTCTCGCCGAGTTCGAATGTCAGGCGTCTCGTCGTCGGATCGATGGAAAACGAGGCATTCGTATTATCGATTTGTTTGATTTCCATCGTCTCTTCATCGAGGATGAGTGTCAAACGTACCTTATCTTCATGATCGACGAGTAAAACACCATCTTCTTTTAGCCATAAGTCGATGACAGGTGAGTAACGAAGTGTCCAGCCGTTGGATAGTGGTATTTCATTCATAATGAATCGGTTCCTCCTAAAAACATGAAGTCAAACTCTTTATTTATCATGCTGTTCTGTCGTTGATAATGCAAGTGATGCGACTGTGTCATTTTGTTCATAAGACAATTGATAAGAGTGTTCCCGTTTCTTCATACGCTCCAACTGTTTTTTGACGCGGCGGTATTGCATATATTCATGATAACCATGATATGTCGTACGAATTAATTGTCTAAAAGATGAAAGTGAAAGACAAATGGATAGGGTGAAGACGAAAATCCCGACTGAATCGGTATAATATCCCGTGATAAAACTAAGGTATGTACTAATGAGACCCGTAAGCGTCGTAAATAAGTAAAAATACACAGTACTTCCTCCTTCGTGTCACTCTACTAAGTGTGTCTAGTAAAGCAATTCGCTAACGAAGCAGGATTTCCTTTATCGTCCAGTAAAACTTCGGAAACAAATAAAAAAATCTACACGATGAGATGTAGATTTTAAGGTGTGTCGATTTGTTGGAGTGCAGGTGTCTTTGGAGACAAATCAGTGCTACTCGACCCTTCAGCGAATACAATTCCAATCGTTGCGAGAAATGCGAAAAAAGCGAATACTAACGTTTTTGTAAAGCGTCTTGCGAAAGAACGCGATTGAATGTCATGAAACATAGTTTTTCCCCCATATTTACCAAAACTAAACCTTCTTTTTCCTATTCTTTTATCATATCTGTTTTTTTCAAAAAAATCACTTAAATCAGATTCGTTCACAAAAATGTCACAACTGTTCGCTTCCATTTGATGTCGGAGATAGGTTGAAAAAGAGTATAGTATTGAAGGTGATGAAAAGAACTTACGGTTAGTTGAGTGTTTCAGCTTAACCAAGTTAATGAAAGGAGATGACCATAAATGGCACTACGTGCAGGACAGGTTGTCACATTAAAAGTAGAGCGTGAAGCAGAATTTGGTGTGTTTTTAAGTGATGGTACGGAGGATATCTTACTTCATAAAAATGAACAGACGAAATCGCTCATGCTAGAAGAAGAGGTCGAAGTATTCCTTTACCAAGACAATGAAGGGCGTCTCGCCTCATCAATGACGATTCCGGAAGCGTCATTTGAGGATTACGTCAAAGCACCGATTAACGGAACACGTTACAATACAGGTGTTTTTGCGAACATCGGAATTCAAAAGGATGTTCTCGTCTCGCTGGACGATCTTCCGCAACGCCGGACATTTTGGCCGGAAGAGGGAGACGAACTTTACATTCGTTTGAAACATGATCAAAAATTACGTTTGTTAGGTGACCCGGCTCCTTATGCCTATTTCAATCTTAAGGCGCAACCGGCACCGGAAGAGTGGAATAACATGGACGTTGAAGGACTTGTCTTTGCCCAGCGTGATCCGGGTGTCAACGTTTGGGTGAACGATCAATCGATTGGTTTTCTACATGAACAAGAGATGGAACGGTGGCCGCGTCTCGGAGAAGTTATGAAATTACGGGTGACAAATGTGAAGCCAGATGGTACAGTATTACTTTCAGCAAGACCACGTGCTCACGAGGCAATCGACATCGATGCGGATTTAATCCTGAACCACCTACTTGAACATGGCGGTCAGATGGCGTATGGTGATAAGACACCTCCTGAGACGATTGATGAGGTATTCGGCCTAAGTAAGGCTGCCTTCAAACGTGCTCTAGGTCGATTGTTGAAAGATAAAAAAATAGAAAAACATGAAACGGGTATTCGGCTAACGAAGTAAGCTAGCCAACTGCACCTACGTTTCGAATAAATAGTTAGGAATTCATCATTTTGGTGGTTGCGGCTGGTTTTAACCGGCGACCATTTCCAAATAAAACCCCATCACTAGTGGGGGCAAGCGGCGCGATTTAAAGCGTTGAACGGTCCGGGCATCATGCCTTTCCCTCGCCCTTATGGCAACGATTATGATGGTGACTTCCCTAAACATTATTATCAGTAGAAATAGCCTCTATCTTTAAGGACGGGCTTCTGCTATAATAGGTAGTCGATTGTATTCGTTACGGTAGCGTCTGTTTAGTGGCAGACGCTTTTCATATGACAAAGGAGAGTATTTAGCATTGACAACATTTCGTGAATTAAATCTTAGTGAGGCACTTATCAAAGGTGTCCTAAAAATGGGCTTTGAAGAAGCAACTCCAATCCAAGCAGAAACAATTCCAGTCGGTCTTAGCGGCGTTGACTTAATCGGTCAAGCACAAACAGGTACTGGTAAAACAGCAGCATTCGGTATTCCGACGATTGAGCGTCTTGACGCAAAATCGCGCCATATCCAAGCGTTGATTCTTGCACCGACTCGTGAACTTGCGATTCAAGTAGCAGAAGAACTTAACCGCATTGGTGAAATGAAACGCGTTCATGCATTGCCAGTATACGGTGGTCAGCAAATCGATCGTCAGATTCGTGCGCTTCGCAAGAACCCACAAATCGTCGTTGCGACACCTGGTCGCCTAATGGATCACATGAACCGTAAAACATTAAACCTTGACCACGTTCAAACAGTCATCTTGGATGAAGCAGATGAAATGTTGAACATGGGCTTCGTGGAAGATATCGAAAAAATCTTAGGTACACTTCCGCCAACTCGTCAAACACTTTTGTTCTCTGCAACGATGCCACCACAGATTCGTAAAATCGCGGATCGTTTCATGACAACACCAACGCACATCAAAGTAAAAGCAAAAGAAATGACAGTCGAAAACATCGACCAATCATTCATCGAACTAAAAGAAAGCCAAAAATTCGATGTGCTTTGCCGCTTGATTGATACAGATTCTCCAGAACTTTCAATCATCTTTGGTCGTACGAAAAAACGTGTTGACGAAATGACGGAAGGACTTATCCAACGTGGATACACGGCGGACGGTTTACACGGTGACTTAACACAAGCGAAACGTGACCAAGTCATTCGTCGCTTCAAAAAAGGAACAATCGATATCCTTGTTGCGACAGACGTTGCAGCACGTGGACTTGATATTTCTGGTGTTACACACGTTTACAACTTTGATGTACCACAAGATCCAGAGAGCTACGTTCACCGTATCGGTCGTACGGGACGTGCTGGTAAAACGGGATCAGCAATCACGTTTGTTACACCACGTGAATTTGGTCAAATCAAAACAATCGAACGTGTAACAAACAAAAAAATGTCACGTCGTCACGCACCGACACTTGACGAAATCTTGGAAGGCAACTTGAAGCTTGCTGCACAAGAACTCATCAAACGTGTAGAAGCGAAAAACTCACAAGAGTATACAACACTCGCGCAAGAACTTCTTGAAGAGTATGAAGCGGTTGAATTAATCGCAGCAGCGCTTAAAGGATTAACGAAAGAGCCGGATGCAACTCCAGTTCAAATTTCGTCAATCGAACCAATCCGTGTCAAACGTTTTGGTAGCAACGGTGGCGGTGGTAACCGTCGTCCTTACGGCAATAAAGGTGGATCAGGTTCTGGTTCTTCTAACCGTGGTGGCGGATACCGTGGCAGCAACCCGCGTGGTGGGGAGCGCCGTGAAGGCGGTCGTCCTTCTGAAGGAAACCGTAGTTCATCGTCATCAGATCGTCGTGAAGGTGGATACGCTGGTCGTAGCAACCGTAGCGAAAGTGATCGTAACCGTGGCGGACGTAAACCACGTTTTGAAAAGTAAAAAATCCGAACCGATTTGTCACAGACAAGTCGGTTCTTTTTTATGAATTCTCATGATAAAATGAGCAATGAAAGATATAGAGAGGGCTGAATCGTTCGTGTATACCATTTATGCAGCAGCATTCATTTGTCTGATTGGACTGCTCATCGCAACTAAAAAAATTAGCGAGCAGACGACAAAAGGACACTTTCGTTATATCCCTTTAGCGACGTTATTGTTTGGCGGGATTATTTTTCTCGTCTTAGCGATTGGTAAGGGTGGTGCTACAGGCATTCAATACGGTGTTCTGAGCATTATCTATTTAACGGCGACATTTGGTGTCTATTTGTACATTGCGTTAAGAAAAGATACAACGTTATTTTAAAGACGGGGCCTCTCTGATTACAGGGTGGTCTTTTTTTTGATAAGATAGAACAAGAGAATAGGGGGGAGAAGAATGGATGCATTAGATGTCATTGTTCATCCCGAACAGATTGAGGCGTGGTTCCAACCAATTGTTGGAGCGGCACCTTTTAAAGTGGAAGGGTATGAAATCCAATCTCATTTTCGCGGTGAGCCGCTGAAGCCATTTTTTCAAGAAGATGATGTACCAATTGAATACCAGTTAGAAGTCATGAGTCATGTCATTCGCCATGCTTTTCAAAAAGTCCCGGCCGATGCGCATTCATTTGTCTTAATCCGCTGTCGACCTGATTGGTTATTCGAAAATGGTGGCGAAGATTTTTTGAGTATCTTACGTAACGCACAGATCGACTTTCCGGAAGACCGGTTATATGTCACACTGACCGATGTCCAAGTGGATGACTTTGATCGACTCGGACGAATCGTTGCGTACTATCAAAACTCTGGCTTAAAGGTTGCGCTTGATCGTGCGGAGGCGACGAGCTTAGAACGCGTTTTTGCCATGTCGCCGGATATGCTGATTGTCGACTTATCTTCGATGATTGAGAAAAAAACCGTTTCAGCGAGTTATCCGCACCTGTTACAAACGATGGAACACTTATGTGACCAACTCGGTGCGCCACTTCTTTACAAAAATATCAGCCATCTTGGTCAACTCCGGTATGCATGGCAACACGGTGGGCGCTATTACATGGGAAATCTACTCGGTGAGACGACACCTGACTGGGTGACGACATGCCCAGGCATGGAAATCTTATTACATGAAGTGCCGATGTTCTATAAATATGACCGGGAACAGATGAATCGTTTGTTCCAGCTCGAACAAGACTGGACGGTTCGGTTTAATGAGTACTGCCAGTCGTTAAAAGCAGATGAATCATTGGATGAATGGTTAATTAAGCTGGCTCAAAAAATGGAACCCGAATTCATTCGCTTTTACATCACAGACGCGAATGGCTTTCAAAAGTCATCAAACGTTAGCAAAAAGAGCGGTGAATGGAAAACATATGCGTTTTACAAAGGTTATAACTGGAGTTTTCGACCGTATTTCATTCGGACCACGGTTGCGATGGAACGACGGCATACGGGATACCTCTCTGATCGATACGTCGATTTCAGTTCGAGTGAACAAACGCGAACGTTCAGTATGCCGCTAAATAATGGGATGTTCTTATTTGCTGATATTTCAGCAAGTTATTTATATCAAGAACGGTTAAGTGAATAAGGAGGAAATGAAACATGTTGGATTATGATTATGATGCACTACGTGAGATTGGGCGCATCGTCGCCATTGCACGCGATGAAATGGCGGATGCCGTCAAACCAGGAATTACAACGAAAGAGCTTGATGACATCGGAGCGCGTATTTTGAAGGAACATGGGGCGGAATCAGCACCGATCGTCATGTATGATTTCCCTGGAGCAACGTGTATCAGTGTCAATGAAGTCGCGGCTCATGGTATTCCTGGTGCATATGTCATTCAAGAAGGCGATATCGTCAACGTCGATGTCTCGGCAGTCAAAGATGGCTACTATTCAGATACAGGTAAAACGGTGATTGCGGGCGAAGCGAAGCGTCCTGAGCACGTCCGACTGGTCGAGGTGTCATTGTCTGCCCTTGAAAAAGGACTTGAAAAAGTCAAAGCAGGTACGAAAGTCAATCAAATCGGTAAAGCAATCTATGCGGAAACACGCAAAAATGGCTTTACGGTCATTCGGAATTTAGCTGGACATGGATTAGGAAAAACGTTGCATGGTGAACCGGAGTCGATTTCGAATTACTTCAACCGAGAAGAAAATGATTTGTTGAAAGAAGGACAAGTCATCGCAGTCGAAACGTTTATCTCGACGAGCGACGAATTTTGTATGGAAGATGAAAAGGATGGCTGGACACTGTACACGCCAAATAAAAGTTTGGTTTCACAGTTCGAACATAGCGTCGTTGTCTTGAAGGATGGATACGAAATCTTGACGAAGGCAGACTAAAAAAAGCGTCGTTCCGCAAAGGGACGGCGCTTTTAGAATGTAGATTGTAGACAAACCCTCATTTCCACTTGGAAATGAGGGTTTGTCTTATGTATGTGTAAAAAATATGACACTACATTAGGATTCCGACTGAAATTCCATGACCAATTGGCCAATTTTTTGAGGTTCAGGGTAGCAAAAGTGAGCATTGCCTGAATCGTCACTTTTTTAACCCGAGGTAGCGAGTCCAACGTATGCCATGCTTTTCTGTCGCGTCCGCCAAGACACGTTCAATTATAATATGAAGGAAGGCTAAAAAAACCTCGGTTTCCGATCTAATCGCTTCCTAGTGGAAAGCAAACAGGAGCGACCCTGCAGCTTCGCTGTAGCGGCGCGATGTTTGCCACAGGAAGACGATTAGGAAGGAAAGAGAGAGCAAAAAAAGATGGAAAATCACATTCAAGTGACCTGCCATCTAGTTTGTCTACATAGGTATGCCGTTTTATCGCGTCTCGCCCAAGGAAAGCAACGGAAAAGGTAGAAGCTTTTTTTGCGCAATGCGAATTCTTAACGTCTTCAAAGAACGATTTTAGACCGGGTAAGCCGATTTAACCGCTCGAGTGAAACCTCGTGCTCGGCGTATGGAATGTGACCGTTTCCGATTCGATAGTCGACTTCAAGGAGATCTTCGGCGAAATAATGATCGGTTCCAGCCATGTCAATCGGATACGCTAGACCAGGTAGTGTAGCGAAAGCAAGCGTCTGCCGACGCCCGATTCCACTCTCGAACATTCCACCGAGCCAGTACGTCGCTTTATCTCTTAATGCTAGGGCGTTCGTCAAGCCTCCGACGCGTGCCGGTTTAATGTTGATGATTTGACCTGCACCGAGTGAGAGCATTAAGTCAGCGTCAGTGACCGTTTGGATCGATTCGTCCAAACATAAAGGAGTCGAGAGCAGTGACGCAGCATATTGATGCGTCAACCAATCATCTGCCCGAAATGGTTGCTCCATCATGATTAATCCATACTGATCCCAGTCCTGCAGGAGATTCATCTCGGAACGGGTGAAACTTCCGTTGGCATCAAACATTAAAGGCGCATCAGGAAATTGTTTTCGAACGTGCGCTAAGACGGAGGTATCCGTTGGGTCTAGCTTTAGCTTGATACGCTGAAAACCGTCCTGTAACGCGTCCTCAACGGCATGTACCGTCTTGCTGGCTTCCGCGCGACCAAGTGCTTTTCCGCAAGCGATGGCTTTGTTTTCGTCACCCCCGAGATACGTGGCAAGCGTTTGGTTACTCGCGCGAGCAAACAATTCATAGACGGCGCCGTCGAACATTGCTTTTGCCATCTGGTTTCCTTGAATCGGGTGAAAGCGTGTTGCGACTTCTGACGGATGATTGAGCGGTCCTTTAAGCAAGCGATAGAGGACGGGAGCTAAGGCATGAATCGAATCTTGTGTCTCGGCGGTATACCACGGTGTCTCAAAGGCGACACCTTCCCCGTAACCAATGTTACCTTCTGTGTCCGTCAATCGGAGAATCGTCGTCCGGCGATTGCTTAAGGTAGTGAGTGCCGTTTTCATCGGCTGACGGAATGTTAATCGGACATCAAATACTTCTGCACTTCGAAGCGTAATCTTCATACGAAGTCCTTCAGTTGATGACGCAGCAGTTTTCCATTCGCATTCCGTGGCAGAGCGTCACGATAAACATAGGCGACGGGACATTTATATTTGGCGAGTAACTGACTGATTGCTTGACGGACGATCGATTCATCGACAGCGCTGACGATAAACGCAACAGGGACTTGTCCCCAAGTCGAATCAAAGCGACCGACGACACCAGCTTCCTTGATTCCGTCAATCGAGAGCAGGGCAGATTCGACTTCAGCCGGATAGACATTCTCACCGCCTGAAATGATTAAATCGCTTCGCCGATCGAGAACGTATAAATAGCCTTCTTCATCTAAACGTCCAAGGTCACCTGTCTTGAGATAGCCGTCTGCGGTAAAAGATGCTACGGTCGCTTGCTCATCTGAAAAATAACCTTTCATGACGGTCGGTCCTTTGACTTCGATTTCTTGATGGCGTGTGATTCGGATATCGGTCGGGGCAATTGCTTGGCCGGCAGAACCGATTTTTCGTAACGCATCTTCCGGCAATAGTGTCGCAATTTGCGAAGCGGTTTCTGTCATCCCGTATGTTTGCATGACGGGAATCTTTCGATCGAGGGCGCGAGTCAAAATCGGTAAAGGGACCGGTCCACCGCCCGTCAAGACGACACGTAAATCATAGCGACGCAACCCTGCTTCAAGCAGCCGATCTAACATGACAGAAACGAGGGAAACATGGGTAATCCGTTCATTTTTAATCCATTCAATCGTTTTCGTCGGGGCGAAATGAGGTTCAAGGACGATAGGGGCGCCGTAGATGACAGCACGGTAAACGACAGCGAGACCACTCATATGAAACAGTGGGGTAACAATTAAGAAGCGATCATCCGTCGAGGAACCGATATGACGTGCTGCATTCATCGCACTTGAAAAGTGATTTAGCATTGTCTGTTCGACTGCCTTAGCCCGACCTGTCGTTCCGCTCGTAAAGAGCATCGATTGGACATAGTGTTTTGGCATATGTCGAACGATGATGTCAGGTGCCGTGTTCACATAGTGGAACGGTAAAATCTTGATATCGGTATCTAGCGTCCGGTCGGAGATGACATATTTGACTTGTGCTCGTTTTAATTGATCATCCAGTTCGCGCTGACTTAAGCGGACGTTGAGTGGGACGATTGTTAATTCAAGTAGTTGTGCCGCATGGATGGCAATGATATATGACTGACTTGCAGGACCATAAAGAGCAATCCGGTCACCACGCGAAAGGTGGCTTGCCCAGGCACTTGCTAATTTGTGTGCTGCCGTATATAATTCCTGCCAAGATAAGCGGGCTTGATCTGTGACTAGAGCTAAGTCGTTAGGTTGTTCCTTAGCGCGTGTATAAATCCAAGGGTACACCGGAAATCACATCCTTTCTTCAAGATGATACGAAAAAGGTTCAAACGTCTCACGACATTGAACCTTTTTTCGTATTATGGGAAACGTGGGAATTGACCGAAGTCAGGATCACGTTTTTCTTTGAACGCATCGCGTCCTTCTTTTGCTTCGTCTGTTGTGTAGTAGAGTAATGTTGCATCTCCAGCAAGTTGCTGAATTCCAGCAAGACCATCAGAGTCTGCATTGAGCGCTCCTTTTAAGAAACGAAGAGCTGTTGGTGAATGTTGAAGAATCTCAGAACACCATTGGATTGTTTCTTGCTCCAGATCAGCAAGTGGAACGACCGTGTTGATGAGTCCCATGTCGAGTGCTTCTTGAGCACCGTACTGACGGCAGAGGAACCAAATTTCACGCGCTTTTTTATGGCCGACGACACGAGCCAAGTAACCAGAACCATACCCTGCATCAAATGATCCAACTTTAGGACCGGTTTGTCCAAACTTCGCATTATCAGCAGCAATCGTTAAGTCACAGACTAAGTGTAAGACGTGTCCGCCACCAATTGCATAACCAGCGACCATCGCGATGACCGGTTTCGGGATAACACGAATCAAACGTTGAAGGTCAAGGACGTTCAAGCGTGGGATTTCATCTTCACCGACGTAACCACCATGTCCGCGAACTTTTTGGTCTCCACCTGAACAGAAAGCGAGATCGCCTTCACCTGTCAAGATGATGACACCGACGTTTTGGTCGTCACGCGCACGTGAGAACGCATCGATTAATTCATGGACCGTGTGTGGACGGAACGCGTTGCGCACTTCAGGACGGTTGATCGTAATTTTAGCGATCCCATTCCATTTTTCGTATTTAATGTCTTCATAACTACGGACTGCTGCCCATTCTGGAGCATATTTCATCTAAATTCCCCCATTTGCTTAAGTTAAGAGTAGTTTCTCTACTATTGTAACAAACTTTTCCGGTTGGTCGATATGTGGGGCATGCGTTGCATGCGAAATCTGGTGGATTTTTTTTGGATCCGCCGCTTGGTGCGCAATTTTTTTAAATTTTTCATCATGTTCCCCGACAATCCATTCAATGGATACGTCTTGAAGACAGGTCCATAAAGACGGCATGTTCCCTGTTCCTTGCGCGGCGAGTGAAGCGGCTAGCCCCTCTGCTGATTGGGACAAACGCTCCGACCGAATCTGTTGCTGCGCAAATGACGGTAATTGCTGCTGGCTTGCGAATAGCGGTAACGCTTCCCAGTGCCGGACGAATGCTTCGAGTCCGTCTTCAAGCAACATCTGTTGCAAAAGCCGATCTGTTGCACGCCGGGCACGGCGCTCGTGTGCTGTCTTTAGGCCAGGTGTCGTACTGACAGCGATCGTCTTTTGGACTTGCGTTGAACAGGCTGCAAGCATCAAGGCAATCCGTCCACCCATCGAGTAGCCTAACACGGTCCATCGTTCATTTCTTGTCGCAAGTAACGCTTGTAAGTCTTTGGCTTGTTCCGTCAAACGCATCCGCTGATATGCAGCAGGCGGCGTCTTTCCATGACCAAGCAAGTCAATCCGATAGACGGTGTAGGTTTCCTGAAGTCGTGCACTGAGCATCGTCCATGTCCCGCTGCTGCCGGTAAACCCATGCAGTAACAACAATGGAGGACCTTGCCCCTCGATTTCGAGATGGTAGTCATGGTCACGTAACTTCATTGAAAGCACTCCGTGAGCGCATGATTCGTCTGTTCCCAAATCGTACGGTGCTTCAGGACGTTCGTCGCACGATCTGTTCGAATCTCGAGAATTCGTGTGACGGTCGTCGGTTCCGCCAACCGTGTTTTCAGTTCGGAAATCGACGTGACGACTTGATGTTTGACCCCATAACCGGCTGCGATATGACTGAAATCGAGATGCTGGGCTGTTCCGAATAACGGTTCGAAGACCTCGGATTCAAGCTGTTGCTGTTGTGGGAGGAAGTTGAAAATTCCGCCCCCGGTGTTGTTGATGAGCAAGATGGTAATCGGACGAGTCCGTGCCATCATCAAGCCATTGACGTCATGAATAAAGGCGAGGTCACCGACGAGCAAGTAGCGTTCCTGTGCATCGTATGTCGCACCGACTGCGCTCGATAAAATCCCGTCGATTCCATTCGCACCCCGGTTGGCGAGAAGGCGAAGCGGTGTACCTGCAGGCAAAAACGTATCGATGTCGCGAATCGGCATGCTGTTTGAGACGAATAAGCTGCCTGACGACAAGGTGTTTAAGGCACGAACGACGTTATACTCCGTCAGGTCGTCTTGATCGAGCGTCGTAAAGACAGTGCCGACTGTTTCTTCAGCTCTTTGGATCGTCTTGAGATAAGCAGGATCATGCTCAGTCACGGGTATCCTCAGGAGCTGACTCGGATGCCCGGCTAACAGATTCGTATGCAGTTGCGGAGCACGCCAATTTGCCGCATGACCGACGACCGTCGTCGGAATATCATGTGACCAAAGTAAGTAAGGTTTTGATGTCGGCATTGCTCCGAACCGTAAGATGTGGTCGGGTTTAGCTACTGTTTTGACTGTCTCATTTTTTAGCCACGTATCATAGAAGGCAAAAACGGTGTCTGTTTTGTACTGACGTCCTTGACTCAGGGGATCCGCTAATACGGGGATTCGCGAGTGTTTCGCGTAATCCAAAATAATTTTTGTATCGACCGTCGAAAGTTGTGGTCCGATGACAATCAAAAGACGCTTTGTAGATAGAAGAGCTAGGAGCTCGTCAGTCGTCATTTGCTCGGCAAAACGGGGCAGTGTTCCGACAGTTCGCCCAGTCCGCAATGGATCAAGCTCCGGAATCAACGGTTCGCGTAGCGGGACATTGATATGGACCGGTCCGGCCGGTTCGGTCATCGCCAACAGGACGGACCGCGTTGCAACATGAGCGACATACGATAGACTTTGTTCCTCGGGTAAAGGTAAATCGAATGCATGGCGGACTTGTTTTCCGTAAAGACCGACTTGATCGATGACTTGTGGTGCTCCAACCCCACGCAATTCGTGTGGTCGGTCAGCGGTCAAAACAATCAACGGGAGTTCAAAAATGTTTGCTTCCGTGATGGCGGAAAAATAATTCGTCGCAGCTGTCCCGCTCGTACAAATCAAAGCGACGGGACGTGTCTGTTCTTCCGTCCGTGTTAATCCTAAAGCAAAAAAACTAGCCGACCGTTCGTCAACGAGGACGTGGGTACGGCTAGACGGGTGAAGAAATGCAGCAATCGCGAGTGGTGTGGAGCGAGAGCCGGGACTGATTACGAAATCCCGTACCCCGCTAGCGACGAGCGTATCGATTAATGTGTGCATCCACTTAGTCAACATAAACATCATCCTTTTCTAACGTGCACAGATGTGAAAGAGCTTGAAGCATCGGTGAAAGTTTCGTTTCAGTCTCCTCTAATTCGCTCGTTAGTTGTGACCCGTCGACGAGTCCGCAACCGGCATAGAGAATTGCCGACCGTTCAGTGAAAAGACCTGACCGGATGGCAACAATGAATTCACCGTTTTCTTGACCGTCCATCCACCCGACAGGAGAACCGTACCAACCGCGTTCGAATGTTTCAATCTCACGGATGGCTTGAACTGCTTCTAGTTTAGGTTCGCCACCTAAAGCAGGCGTCGGGTGTAATTTTTCGATAATCTGCAGCAACGTCACATCCGGTGACAACGTAGCAGTAATCGGTGTATACAGGTGCTGGATGTGGCGGTTCTTAAGCAACATCGGCTGATCCGGTTTCTCGATTCGAGTCGATAAATCGTGTAACGTACTCGTGATGGAGTCAACGACGATTGAGTGTTCGACACGATTTTTTTTATCTTCGAGCAGCTCGAGACCGAGTGCATCATCTGTTGGTTCGACTTCGTGACGTGGCGCAGAACCAGCGACGGCAGCTGTTTTAATTTGGTTTCCTTCTTTTAAGACGAGTCGTTCTGGTGTAGCTCCGAGGAACGCCTCGTCGACGGTCGGCTGGAAGAAGAAAACATAACTTCCCGGTTGAGACTGCTCGAGTTCGCGGACGAGTCCGGCAAGGTCGACGGCCTGATCCATTTCGTACACGACCTCACGGGCCAACACGATTTTCTTTAACGATGTTTTTAAAAGTTGTGTCGCTTGATGGAAAGACGCTTCAAAAGCCTCATTCCCGTCGCGAGTCATTCGGATCCGAGTCACGAAACGACTTGTTTTTGGTTGGTGTAACTCGGCGTAATCGGAAGCGAGTTGATTGAGTGTTTTTTCAGCGTTTGACTGAGGGTCGACGATCGCGAATAGTGTAACGGTCGTCCGTCCATCCCGTTCTAAGAATAAAAACTTTGGAACTGTCATCGAGGCTTCTCCAAAGGAAGACCAGCGATAATCGGGGTTTTTGAGTTCGCTGAACGAAAAACCGCAAAACGCAAATAAATCATCACCCACATGATCGCGGTTGAGATTCGACCATTTGGATTGAATTCGTAAAAATCGGTCGTGTCCTGACGCTTTTAACTGTTTCGCAATACCGAAACCGATGGCACGCATCGATCGGTCGGGTGTCGTAAAGTAATAGCGTTCTTTTGTTCCGTACGTCAATGAATTGACGTCTTGCGCTTCGATTTCCCATGAATAAGAAGCGATTATAGAGCGCTGGTATGCGTTCGCATGACCAACGGCCTGTTCAATACGTTGTTTAAGCTCTTGTTGAGCGTAAGCCATACCGCTCATTGCCCCCTAGTCTGTAGATACTGTGATACGTTTCACTTAATCTAAGTGTAAACTTTTTGTTGAAAAAAAAGAAGGAATAAGCTATCTTTCATTGAGCATTGACAGCAAAAAACGAAACCCGATACACTTAGACGGGAAAGGGGTTTATTATATGAATAAATCAATCGCCGTATATTGGCGAATGACACGGCCACATACATTAACAGCGAGTTTTGTACCGGTCGTCGTGGGGACGGCTATCGTCGCACCACGTATCGAGTCATTACGACTCGATCTATTTTTTGCGATGTTGAGCGCATCGGTGTTGATTCAAATCGCAACGAACTTATTTAATGAATACTATGACTACAAGCGGGGACTCGACAATGAAGAGTCGGTCGGCATCGGTGGTTCAATCGTCCGGGACGGATTCAAGCCGGGGACGATTCTTGCCTTCGCCTTATCACTCTATGGCATTGCTGCACTGCTTGGGATTTATCTCTGTCTTGAGACAACATGGTGGCTGCTCTTAGTCGGACTTGTTTCGATGTTCGTCGGTTACATCTATACCGGGGGACCGCTCCCGATTGCATACACGCCGTTCGGGGAAATCGTCGCCGGATTCTTCATGGGGTACGTCATCATCGCCATTTCGGCTTATCTCCAGATTGGCTATGTCCCGACGGAAGCGGTCGCGATTTCAGTGCCAGTCGCGATTTTGATTGGATCGATCTTGCTAGCGAATAATATTCGTGATCTCGACAACGATAAAGTGAACGGAAGAAAAACGATTGCTTGCCTCGTCGGTCACCGGGCGGCAGTCTACGTCCTGATCGCCTTTTTTGTTGCTGCCGTCATTTCGTTAATCGTTGCCGTCGTTGCGTTTAACGTTTCCTGGTTCGCGTTACTTGCCTTACTGAGTATTCCATTGATGATCAAGGCCGTGAAGCTGTTTTGGGACGACCTTGAACCACAAGAATTGATGCCGGGAATGGCGCAGACGGGAAAAGTAAATACAATTTTCGGATTGTTGCTTGCGATTAGCTTGACGTTCGCTAACTTCTAAAATAATACCTTTAAAATATCCTACTGCCGTGAATACGGGCAGCAGGGTATTTTTTTGCCATGCACGAGTTACTCGTAAGAGTAGGATTGGTTGTCACAGATTTAAAATTTTACTATAATTGAAGCAATGTGCCTGAAATATTCGAGTGGATACTCGGGAATCATGAATTTTTTTTAGAGGTGGAACTGGAATGAATAAAATCGCGGTAATCGGAAAAGTATTCGTCGACATAAAAGGAACTTCGTTCGCTCCATTGCATAAGGATGCGAAAAACGTTGGAGACATCACGTTTTCAAATGGTGGTACAGGACGGAATGTAGCGCAGAACTTAGCCGTTCTCGGGAATGATGTTCGCTTTATCTCGACGGTTACGAACGACCAAATCGGTGTCGGCGTGTTGGAAGAACTAAAATCATACGGTGCAAATGTGGATCACGTCGAAATGCTTGACGACAACGGAATGGGTATGTGGTTAGCCGTCATGGATAACGAGGGTGACCTCCAGACATCGATTTCAAAGCAACCTGACGCAAAATTATTAGAAGAAGCGATTCTTCGCCAGTCCGTCTACGCCCTAGATGGAGTCGATGCAGTCGCGATCGATTTAGATTTATCCGTGACCGTTTTAGAACGGTTGATTCATCTCTGCCGAAAAATGGAGTTGCCGTTGTTCGGAGTGTGCGGACACCTCAGTGTCATCGAACGGAATCGTCACCTTTTGCAAGGGTTCACAGGATTTATCTGCAGCCGCGAAGAAGCAGAAATCTTATCTGATTTATCAATCGTGACGGTTCAGGATGCGCTTCATGTGGCAAATGAACTGGCGAAAAAAGGGGCACCGTTCACAGTCGTGACGATGAGCGAGCTTGGTGCAGTCTATGTTGATCGCCGCAGTGCGACATCTGGTCACATCGGAACAAAAAAAGTGAAGGTCGTCGATTCGACTGGAGCGGGAGACTCATTCTTCTCAGCTGTTTTGTCGGAGTTAACAGACGCAAAAAAAGCAGAAGACGCCTTAACGCTCGGAATGAAAGTCGCGGCCGAAGTCATCGCTTCTACAGAAAACGGCTTAGTTCCTGAGATGTTAGAGACGATTCGATAAGTAACCGGACTATGTCTAATGTAAATGTGGGGAGGATAGCCATGCCAATACAACGAAGTGCCGTCATCATTTTGAATGAAGCAGATGAGGTTGCCTTGATTCGCCGGGATAAACAAGACGTGACGTATTACGTTTTCCCCGGAGGTGGTCTCGAAGAGGGGGCGACGCTCGAACAAACGGCGATTCGGGAAGCTCATGAGGAATTAGGTGTCGATGTCGAACTCGAAGGGGTAGCAGCAATCGTTCGTTTTAACGATTTAGACAATCCATATTACTGGGCGAAAATCACGGGTGGAGTATTTGGTACAGGGACTGGAGAAGAGTTCGAAGATACATCATCTGGGTATACCCCGCTTTGGGTCAAACGTAGCGAACTAAAACAGTTACCGGTTCGTCCGACTTCTCTCGTCAAGGAATTGTCAGAGATGACAGAACGATTTTATGATATTCGACTAGAAGATATTTGAGGTTTTAGTTGAACTAAACAGGGAAATAAATAGGAAGATGATGAGGTAGTCCTAGACTGCCTCTTTTTAATTAAGGAGAGATGATGAGGATGGCGCATACACGTGACCCAAAAGGGTTAGCACTTAATTTAAAGCAGCGGATGTCTGATCATAACATTACAGACTACGCTGGAACGCTCGCCTATTATTGGTTTTTATCGATTTTCCCAGGTATCATTTTTGTTATTTCAGTATTATCATTTTTCGATATTGACCAGCAAACACTTGAATCGCAACTTCGCGATTTAGCACCGGGTGGATCAGTGAATACATTCACGGATGTCATCTTCCAAGCAATCAAAGAACCTCAAGGTGGTCTGCTCTCGATTGGTGCGATTTTAGCGATTTGGTCAGCATCTAAAGGTGTCGATCGTTTGATTACAACTGCCAATCACGCCTATGGAGATTTTTCTCCACGGAGCTTTGTTGCTTCGCGTGGAATCGCCTTAATCTTGACGGTCGTTCTCGGGATTGGGATGTTATTGCTAATCATCTTAAACGTCCTCGGTGGTCCGATCATTAGTTACTTAGCAGATTTCGTTTTACCGATTGATATGGGGCAAAAAGTTCTCTTGACGGTCCTTCGGTATACAATCTCGACAGTATTACTGATTGTCATCTTATCCATCTTTTATCGTGTTGCACCAAAGCGTCCGATTACGATGAAAGAGGCGATTCCAGGTGCCGTGTTCGGTGTCATCGTTTGGCAATTGCTGTCCGTTGGATTCGGATTTTACGTATCGAACTTCTCGAATTACAACCAGACGTACGGTTCACTCGGGAGTGTCGTCATCGTTCTCTTATGGCTCTACTTCACAGGATTGATTATTTTACTGGGTTCAGAATTAAATGCTTCATGGGAACGTTTCATGAAGAAGGCTGATCCGAAAAAAATGGAAGAAAAACGTCTGAAAGAACAAGCGGATCTCGACTCGATTCCGACGAATACGTTCGGGTGATAAAAAAAAGACTCTAAAAACCGGTTGCTCGGTTTTTAGAGTCTTTTTTAGTGAATCACTGAATTAAGCTGCGACTTTTTTTAAGCTGGCAGTCATCTCTACAGGTGTGGGAGCGTCTTTTTGTAAAAGACGTAAGCCGTTGAGGATGACGAGAATCGTCGATCCTTCATGCCCGACGACAGCGAACGGCATGATGAGAAATTGAGAGAGATTCGAGGCAATCAAGATTAAGATGACGCCGATTGCGAGCGTGATGTTTTGTTTGACGACACGGTTCATTTTCCGTGCCTTATTGACAGCGTAAGCGAGACGACCTAAGTCATTTTTCATCAAGACTACATCAGCAGTCTCTAATGCAGCATCTGTTCCTTCGCCCATCGCGATTCCGACATGAGCAAGGGCAAGCGCAGGAGCATCATTGATTCCGTCACCAACCATAGCGACAGTTTGTCCATCTGCTTGGTATTGTTTGATGTAGTTTACTTTATCTTCAGGTAGACATTCTGCGACAAACGATGTAAGACCGGCTTCTTCTGCAATTGCAGCTGCCGTGACAGGGTTGTCGCCTGTCAGCATGATCGTCGTGATGCCGAGCGAGTTGAGAGAAGTGATGGCTGCTTTTGCTTCAGGACGAATCGTATCACGGAGTGCATAGAGTGCAACGATGGATTCGCCGTTACTGACGTAGACCATTGTATTTCCTTTTTCTTTTAATGTTTGTTCCATCGAGCGAAACGGGTCATTTAAGCCTTCATGGAAACCATATTTCCCAATACGATACGTCACGCCGGAAACCGTCGCTTCAATGCCGTATCCTGTCACGTCTTTAAAAGCAGACGGTTCTTGCGTCTCGATTTGAAGATGATCGACAATCGCTTGAGCGAGCGGGTGATTTGATTGCGCTTCGATCGAGGCGACGGCTTGTTTGAGCAAGAACTGATTAGCATCCTCTGCATAATGACTTTCGGTCACAATCGGTTTACCGGTCGTGAGTGTACCTGTCTTATCAAAGACGATCGTGTTTACTTGACCTAACGTCTCAATATGGGCGCCCCCTTTAAACAGGACACCGTTCCGGGCAGAAGCTGCAATGGCTGATAGGGCAGCTGGTGTGATCGAGGCAACGAGGGCACAAGGTGACGCAACAACGAGTAAAATCATGGCACGATAGATGCTTGTTTCAAAGCTCCAACCGACAAGATAATGTGGGAGAACCATCATCAATGTGACGACGACAAGGACGACCTTGACATAACGACTTTCAAACCGCTCAATGAACTGAGCAGAAGGTGATTGTTCACTTTGCGCATTTTGAACCATATGGATGATTTTTTGGAACAACGATTCATCAGCGGCTTTCGTCATCTCAATCGTCAAGACGCCGTTCATATTGACGGTCGAGTTGTAAACCGTGTCACCGGTCCGTTTTTCGACAGGAATGGATTCACCCGTAATCGAAGCTTCCTCAATCGCGGCTTGACCACGAATGATCGTCCCGTCTACGGGAATTCGTTCACCAGGACGGACATAGACGATATCACCAACCGAGAGATGTTCAATTCCGATGACTTCAAGTTTTCCGTCTGCGTTCAATCGTGTTGCTTCTTCTGGTTGTAGTGACATCAGGCTTTGAAGAGCGCGTTCGTTTTTGTTCATCGTATACGTTTCAAGCGCACCGGATAACGCGAAGATGAAAATTAGGATCGCACCTTCCATCCAGTAGCCGATTGCTGCTGCACCGATTGCTGCTAAAATCATCAACAATTCAACATTCAATGTTTTTTCTTGATACGTTTCTGTCAATCCTTCTTTAGCTTTCGCATAGCCTCCGATCACATAGGCGGATAAGTAAAGTGTGACGTAGACAGTTGCCGGAATTTGTAGTTTTTCGAAAGCGTAAGCAATTAAAATTAATATTCCGCTAAAGAGTGCTAAAATCAATTCGTGATGCTCCTCGATAGCATGACGAATTGCGGAACGCTGATGAGTATCGGTAGTAGTAGAGGTAGTCATAAAAAAGCTCCTTCCAAATTATAAATGAGAAATGAAATCATTATATTAAAACAATGAGAATGTTTATTACCAACGTTTTTAAGTCAATGATAATGAGTTTCATTGTCGCTAGATTATAATTATTATTATCTGTAAAGTTACTATACCATGCCTCAGTGAAAAGAAACAGGGAAGGAAACTGAAAAAAATGAAAAAAATCTTAACCCATCCGGTCGGGATGGTTGTTTTTGCATTGTTTACGACACTTTTATGGGGGAGCGCCTTTCCGTTCATTAAAAAGAGTTATGAACTTTTAGCAATCACATCTTCAGAATATGGAGAGCAGTTATTGTTTGCGAGCTATCGCTTTTTTCTGGCAGGAGTTTTATTGCTCATCGTCAGCGTCCTGATTTTTAAACAGCCGATTACTTTGAAAAAGAGAGCGTATGCCTATAGTCGTCTTGGATTCTTTTTGACCTTTTTACAATATGTCTTCTTCTACATCGGGTTGTCATTATCGACAGGTGTCCAAGGCTCAATCATTGCCGGTTCAACATCGTTCTTTCAGATGTTACTTGCACACTTTCGTTATGAAGACGACCGCTTGAATCGTTTTAAAGGACTAGCGTTGTTCTTAGGGTTCACGGGTGTCATTTTAGCAAACTGGCCACAAGGGGCGGCGGGTGTCACGTTCGGTGTCGGTGAGATTTTGTTGATTTGTGCAATGATCTCAGGGGCATTTGCTAACTTGATTGCGAAAGAGTATTCGGCTGTTTATCCGGTCGCACCGATGACGGGCTGGGCAATGGTGATTGGTTCGATCGGCCTGTTCATCGCAGGTGCGGTGCTGAATGGTCAATGGTTCCCGTTCCACTTCACACAAACGACGGCCTGGATGTTGCTTTACCTCGCCTTTTTATCAGCGACGGGCTTTACACTTTGGAATTTACTGATGAAGTACAATCCTGTTAGTCGTGTTTCATTATTCATGTTTTTCGTTCCGATTTACGGTGTCAGTCTGTCGGCCCTGATTCTCGGTGAGACGATTCCGCCGCAAGCGCTCCTTGGATTGCTTTTTGTTGTATCAGGGATTCTTGTCTCGACGTATCTTCCAGTCTGGTTTCAAAAGCGCAGTTGACGAAGAATCTGAATCGTGTGAAAATAGTCTCAATTAAAGTTTCATTCTTAATCGTTCGTTGCTGAAGCCGACTTGTTCGGCTTTTTCTGTACGGTCATAAAACACCGATTCGGCCTTGCCAAAAAGGCTAGTATGACTAGAAAACGAGAGGAGATGAGAAAAGTGGAACGTAATGAGATCGTTCGAAAGATCATGGCAAATCGCCGTCCCCGGGATGAGTTCGCTCGGTTCGTCGTAACGTGCGTCAGCCAGCAACTCAAGGAAACCCATGGCGAGGTCGATGTGGAAATTATTGAGGCGGAAAAGGGGTACGATTCAGTTTGGTCGATCAATGGTCGAGAGGTCATCGTGTTATTGGAGACGGAAGAGTTGAAGCAAGCAAAAAATCAACCGTACGCAATCGATGAAAAGCTCTGGCAACGTTTTCGACAAGTCGGAATCGTCAAGTGATACCGTCTCGTGAATAGGAGTCATCGAATTACGATGGACTGAATGAAAAATAAACGCTAAACAATAAAGGGAGTGTCGCATCGAGCGGCAATCCCTTCTTACTGTACATGAAAGAACGGGTCTCATTTAATTTGTATCGGCTTAGCTGTCGAGCGAAATAATAAATAAGCCAGTGTAAAGAGGACGCCGACAAATAAACTAAAGTAAAAAGCAGGAGGAAGTAAGACAAACACACTGCCTGCAATCGGTCCAAGAATCGACCCGAGACTAAAGGAAATACCAGCTAGGAGGTTGCCGGTCGGTAATAAGTGACTCGGTAATTGTTCGGTCATGTAAGCGACCCCTAATGAATACGTCGAGCCGAGTGCCATGCCGCTAAAGGCGAAGATGGCAAACAAGGCACCGTAACTTTCAAAGAGGAAACAAGCCGCGAGAAACGCGCTTGCCCCGATGCAGAGTACAGTAATTAAGGTACGCCGTTTTCCGAAGTGGTCAGCTAGCCGTCCGAGCGGGAGTTGCATGATGAGCGAACTGACGACGAATGTCGTGATTAATGCACTCGTTTCGGACAAGGCATACCCGTTACGTGTCGCGAAAACGGGGAAACTTGCATTCAATGTCGCTTCCAAAAATCCGTATGTGAAGCCAGGCAGTAACGTAAACCAGGCACTCGCGAGGACGAGACGATAGCGGGAGGCTGCACTTTGTAATTCTTCCGGCATGATGTCGGTTGGTTTTTCATTCGGCAAGCGACGTAACAATACGAGGACGATGACGGTCAACATCCCGGTTAAGACGAACGGAAGCCAGTCAATTAAATCGACAAGTGGAGCGGCAAGAGGACCGAGTGCGAAGCCAAGCCCGAATGCCATGCCGTAAAGCGACATCGTCCGTCCTAACTTTTCATTGGGGGTAATCGATGTCACCCAGACTTGCGAACCGTAATGTAACGTTTGATCACCGAACCCGACGATGAAGCGTAATACCATCCAGGCGAGGACGCTTGGTAACAACGGAAAGGCGAACACAGCGACGGCGACTAACGATAGACCGAAAGAGATGACGGGGACATAGCCATGACGTCGTAAAGGTTTTTCCATCAATGGAGCAGCGACGATAACACCGATATAAAGGACGGCAGCACTCAGACCATTTATGTAAGCAGGTGTTCCTTGACGCTCGAGTAAAATAGACAACAAAGGAATCAATAATCCTTGCGTAAAGCCGGAGATAAAGACAATCGATAAAATCAGGGCGAAGCGACGAGACACGACAAAACAACTGCCTTTCATTTTTTTGAATTAAGCATAACACGCCCCGCCTGCACGATTGTACAGCGGGGCGCTTGTGTTCCTATTTTTCAGTCTGTTCAAAACGTGTTGGGCGTGGCATATGCAGAAGGTGTTCGTCCCAATCCGTCTGATCGAACACTTCATCATGTTCGATGCTGTGGGAAGAACGAATTCCAATCATCATGATTCCGAGTACCATACTGAACATCCCGATGATGGTGACAATCCCGACGAGCCATTCCATTTTGAAAACTCCCTTCAGCGAAAGAACGTGTGTCAACTTTGTGACAATCTTTTCCCCGTTTGGAAGCAGGTAAAACCTGTCGGCTGTTATAAGCGACTTGATTGCTTGAGGAAGTCGACATCTGGATAGTAGGCATTCTTGACGAGCGCATTCGGTCCGAGGCACTTAACGGCCGGGCAATGACACGATAGACTTTTATTTAGTTCAGTTTGTTGCCATTCAGCATAGGCGTCGTTGAAAGAGGTATCATGAATCGTTCCGAGAGAAGCGAGTTCATCACCAAAGTCCGTGACGATGATCTCACCATCAAAAATATTGACGTTTAGGCGTGAGCGTCCATCCGGATCGTTTCGGACAGATACATTCGTTTCTTGACGCAGACGGCGATGAAGAGCTAAATCTTTTTCCTCCATCGAACAGGCATAGAACGGGAGTGTTCCGAAGAGCATCCAGACGTTCGGGTCACGGACGTCAAGCAAACGATGGATCCCGTCGCGAATTTCATCAAGACTGGCAGCTTCAATCATTGAAGCGAAATCTGCTGGATACATCGGGTGCACTTCATGACGGACGCAACCCATATCCACGATTTCTTGATGAATCGCTTCGAGGTGCGGGAGTGTCCGTTTATTAATCATTGTTTCGGCGGAGACAAGAACGCCACGGGCATTTAAAATCCGTGCATTCTCCTTCATTCGTTCGAATAACTTCGTCCGCGCTTCACGTGACGGTTTCCGTTCCATCATCGCAAAACCACCATCGATGAAATCGTCCGCCGTTCCCCAGTTATGGGATATGTGTAAAACGTCGAGATAGGGGATGATTAATTCGTACCGTGAGAGTGGAAGTGTTAAATTTGAATTAATTTGGGTTTTAGCGCCGCGTTCGTGGGCATACTTAAGTAAAGGGACAACATATTCCTTGACCGATTTCGTCGATAGCATCGGTTCGCCCCCTGTAATCGAAAAGGCCCGGAGATGTTTGATTTCATCGAGACGTTTGATTAATAGTTCGACGGGGATTTCTGGGTTCTCGCTACTCGCTAACATATAGCCGACGGCACAATGTTCACACCGCATGTTGCAGAGTTTTGTTGTCGTCACTTCGATGTTCGTCAGCATGGCCTGACCATACTGTTCGATATCGCGATAGGCTTCCCACGGATCATTTTCGATCGTGATCGTTGATTGTTGTAACATAGTTATATTCCTCCTTCATAAATGCTCCACTTCGTATCGTATGCTAAAATAACGACGGAATCTATAAGAAGAAAGGAAGTCTGAATAATGGGAAAAGCAAGAACTGATAAACTTGGCCAGATGAATGTGCTAAAATCAAGAATGCAGCTTCTATGCCACACGATCGATTCACTGGATGAAACATCAGATATCGAGGATTTAGAACGACTCGCAGTTTCCTTGGACCAGTTAAAAGCCAAGGTACTTCGTTATGCAAAAGATATGAAGGAACATGAGGGATCAGAAAGCGGTTAATCGAAACCGCTTTTTCATTTGTATCATGGAAAGGATGAAGAGAATGGCAACGAAAATTAAACTAAATGTCGGAGAAATCCGCTCCGTCACGTGTCTACGGATGGGAATCAATGGCGAGGGGATTGCGACACTCGAACGACAAATCGTGTTCATTCCGGGGTTACTCGTCGGAGAAACAGCACAGATTGAAATCACGGAAGTCCACGACAATTTCGCAAATGCAAAACTAGTCAAACGTGATGATCGCTCGCCGGATCGTGTCACACCACTCTGCCCGATTTACAGTCAATGCGGCGGATGCCAGCTTCAACATATGAGCTATGCAGGACAACTCCGTTACAAAGAAGAGATGTTACGAAATGCATTCTCGAAATCAACGAAGTTGAACATCGAAAAGGCAGATATCCGTTCAACAATCGGTACAAAAGAATGGGAATACCGGAATAAATCGCAATTTGCGGTCGGAAAAGAAGGCAATCAAATCGTCAGTGGTTTGTATTCAGCGAATTCAAACCGTCTTGTCGCGATTGATGATTGCATCGTACAAAATAAAGAAACGTTACGCGTCAACAATGCCGTGACGAAGTTATTAAATGATTACAATGTACCGGTCTACAATTCTGCGAAACAAGATGGTGTCATTCGTAACATCGTCGTCCGGACAGGAATCAAAACAGGTGAGATTCAAGTCGTCCTCGTCGCGTTTAAAGATGGATTTAAAGATCTCGAAGCACTATCACGTGATATTCACAATATTCCGGGTGTCATCTCGGTCGCGCTAAACATCAATGACAAACTGACGTCACGTGTCTTCGGAGAAGAAACAGAAGTTCTTCGTGGTGTTGAAAAGATTGAAGAGCAGATGGGTGAATTCACGTATCAACTTTCGCCACGTGCCTTCTTCCAGTTAAATCCGGAACAAGCAGAACGGATGTATGAAGAAGTCGTTCGGGCAGCGGCGCTGACGGGTGAAGAGCGTGTCGTCGATGCGTATGCTGGAGTAGGATCGATTGGTCTTTGGCTTGCAAAAGGAGCAAAAGAAGTCCGCGGTATGGAAATCATTGAAGAAGCGGTTGAAGATGCGAATGCACACATGAAGCAATATGGTTTCAATCACGCCCATTACGTCGTCGGGAAAGCAGAAGCTTGGATTCCGCGTTGGGTCAAAGAAGGTTGGGTCCCGGATGTCTTCATCGTCGATCCACCACGGTCGGGTTGTGATACACAACTATTGAATGCGATGATTTCGTCAAAAGCTAAAAAAATCGTCTACGTTTCGTGTAATCCACAGTCGCTTGCCCGCGATTGTGATCACTTGATGAAGGCTGATTATAAAGTGAGTTACATTCAACCGTACGATATGTTCCCGCAAACGGCACATGTCGAAGCAATCGTCGTCCTCGAGAAAAAGAAAAAGAAAAAGTTCTAATACGTACGAACGCCGCCTTCTTGAAGTAAATCAAGAAGACGGCGTTTTTTGTTTGGATTGATACTGTTTGTAGACGTGGTGAGCCGCATACAGAACGATGACGACACCGACGACAATCCACTGGATTACCGCATCGCTTCCGATGAACCAGCTGACGCTCGCGACCTCGATAAATAGAGCAGGAATCTTTCCAAGAGTACTTGCGATGAAAAAAACGAGCGGAGAGACACGACTAGCCGCACTCAGTAACGTGACGAGGCCAGACGGAATGAACGGCAAGACGCGTAGTAAAACGATCAGCCAAAACGCATCACGTCCGTTCGTTTCAGCGAGCCGGTCGGTCCACTTTTGAACGCGGACCGAGTCAATCTTTGGTGTAAGACGACGGACACCGAACCGGTACAAGTAAAAAGCGATGAGTGCACCAAAGGCCTCACCTAGGAAGGATAACAAAAACCCTTCCCAGTAACCGAAGTAAAGCACGTTTGCAGCGGTGACGAAAGCACTCGGTAAGAAACCAAAAATACTGACGATGAAGCTGACGAGCAAGCTGATCAGAACCGCGAAATGGTCCGCACCCTGAAGTAAATCAATTAATCTCGTTTCGATGAAGAAACACTCCTTTTAAGCAAACACTTCTGAAAAACAATCGTGAAAACGGATGACTTTTTTTGTTATGCAAATCCATCGTCTTCATCCGGTAAGAGGGGAAGCGTGATTGTGACGGTCGTTCCTTGTCCGATTGATGACGTAAAGGCAAGCGTTCCATCGTGGCGATCGATGATGTGCTTCGTGATCGCGAGGCCAAGACCGGTCCCGCCATCTTTACGTGTCCGCGATTTGTCGACACGATAAAAACGTTTCGTCAAACGCTCTAAATGTTCAGGGGGAATTCCTTCTCCTTCATCACGGATCGTACAGATGGTCAAATTGCCATCCGTTTTCGTCGTCAAGTAAATCGAACGGTCAGACGGTGTGTACCGAAGGGCATTGTCAATCAGGTTTCCGATGACTTGTTCCAACCGGTCATTGTCACCGAGGACGATTTGACTCGGATCAAAGTCTGTCACGAGTTGAATGCCTTTTGCTTGCGCGATCGGTGCCATCCGGTAGACGACATCTTCGAGAACCTGGCTGAAAACGAGCGGTTGTTTCGTCATTGGATACGAGTCCCGTTCAAGTTGCGCGAGGTCGAGTAAATCGTTGACGAGACGCTGCAGACGTTCCGTCTCCCGTTCGATGATTTGGTAATACTGATCGCGTGTCTTCGTGT
Organism: Exiguobacterium sp. s102; assembly: GCF_018618635.1. Classification (NCBI taxonomy): domain Bacteria; kingdom Bacillati; phylum Bacillota; class Bacilli; order Caryophanales; genus Exiguobacterium; species Exiguobacterium sp. s102. Next base: position 18,988 of record NZ_JACSML010000004.1, on the reverse strand, counting down.
CTAAATGTTCATCTTGCATCATTTCCGTATAACCACGGATATAGGACAAGGGTGTCCGGAGTTCGTGGCTGACATTCGCGAGGAACTCTTTTCGCTGTTCGTCGACTTCGCCAAGTGATTCTGCCATTTTGTTCAATGTTTCGGCAAGCTCCCCGATTTCATCATCCGATTGAATCGGAATCCGGTAATCAAAATCACCTTGGGCATAGACCGTCGAGGCCCGTTTCATGTCAATCAATGGACGAATGATCGTATCGATGATTTGTCGACCGAAGATGACGAGGTTGAGGACGATTAAGCCGATCATGAAGAAAATCATCAGCCGCAGAGGGCGGAACGGTTCACTGATCTGTCCCAGTTCAAGGTAGAGGATCAACGTCCCGACTAACCGGTTGTTTTCGATGATTGGAAATCCCGTCATCAAAATATCAGTGCCTTCAATCGGATGGGTCCGGCTCGAGACGACCGTTTGGCCGTTTCGGAGCTGTTCGATATCTTCGTTCGTCAGGAAACGCAGTCCGCCCGGATTCTTTTGTAAGAAATCGATGAAAAAGACTTTTGATTCCGTCAGCTCGTTCGTATAGGTCATTCCGTCATAAAAAGCACCGGACAGGCCTTCCGATTCATAGATGTTAATCAATTTTTCACCGCGGTTCAGCAAGATGTCTTCTTGTGTCTGGAGATAAAACCGGTCGTACAGATAAAACGTGAGTAACAGGAAGAGAATCGCCGAAAAGACGCTCGTGAACCAAATTGTGATCCAAATCCGCTTTCGGATCGTGTAGCGTTTAATCATACTTCCTCGAATTTATAGCCGATGCCCCAGACCGTTTGAATGGCGCCCCCAGCTTCTCCGAGTTTCAGGCGAAGTGTTTTGATATGCGTATCGACCGTCCGTAAGTTTCCGATATAATCGGCTCCCCAAATCTGGTCGAGCAGTTGTTCGCGAGAAAAAACTTTGTCGTTATGTTGGACGAACAAGTGCAACAAGTCGAATTCTTTTCGTGTCAGGCTGACTGGTTTACCGCTGACGTGGACGCTTCGGCTTTCTGTATCGAGTTCGAGTTTGCCGATCGATAACGACGCCGATTGATCGACAGCGAAACGGTGCGACCGGCGGAGCGTCGCTTCGATTCGCGCAAGGAGTTCCCGTGGACTAAAAGGTTTCGTGATGTAGTCATCGGCACCGATTTTTAAACCATGAATCCGGTCGAGTTCGTCCGAACGTGCCGTCAACATGATGATCGGGACATTTGAAAATTCGCGAATCCGCATGCATGCCGTCAGTCCATCCATTTCAGGCATCATCACATCAAGTAAAATGAGATGGAAGGTATCCTGTTGAATTTTATCGATTGCTTCTTGTCCATTCGTCGCAGTTGTCGTGACGTAAGCTTCTTTTTCAAGGTTTGATACGAGTAAATCGCGCATCTGTGCTTCATCATCGACGACGAGTATTTTAAACTGTTCTGCCATTCAAATCGCTCCTCATTCATCCGGGAAACGGGATTTGAACCCAGTTGACCGGTGAGTTTTTTTTAATCATACCATTTGAGCGTTTCACGCCGCATCAAAAGTACGACAAAAAAAGCACGAGTGGGCGATGCCACTCATGCTTCGAGTTGTTGTTCGTAGACCGTTTCGAGCTCACGACCATGAATATACATGTGGAAACTCGACTTTGATACTTCATACAGCGTGAACTGGGTCTCGCCTGTATTCAATTGTTCGAGTAACGTTGGACGGAGTTCATCCGCACAAAAGGCATAAGGCAATTTTTCAGCTGCTTTTTGTGAACGGATATTCGTCTGGCGTATCTTCATAAAGACACTCTCGAAACCGAGTTCGAAAAACAGCTCGGAAAAGAATGCTTCTTTTGCAAGGTTGTTATAGCCTTTTCCATGATACGGTTTACCTAACCATGTACCGAGAAAACCATAATGTCCTTCGATATCGAGTAAACTGATTGTACCGATTGGTTGATCGAATTCATCCAGGATTGTACGTGAGACAAGTTCACCACGTTCTTCCTCTTCGATTGCCTGCTTTGTAGTAAACAGAAATTCATCAAAGTACCGTGTTTTTTGGCGGACGTACGGATATACGTCTTGATGCTGCATCAGTTCGAACAAATCAGCGCAGTCGCTCAGCTCCCGTTGCTTGAGCATACTTCCATTCCTCCTTCTTAAGACCGCTAGAATGATTGTCGAAAGCTACCTGTCTGACTCGTTTGAACCGCGCATGGTATGCCTTCTTCAGTTGTCGGATAAGATAATATTACCTTCTTTTTTTAAAAATGCAAGTAAATAATTTTTGTGAAAAAACATACAAAAACAAGACAAATTTTGCAAATGAAAATGACTGTTTTTCACAAAGAAAAAAGCCTTTGATTTTCAACGTTTTAGCGTTAAAATCAAAGGCTGATTTTTTAAGACATCGAGGTTAAATGCGTGTGTTCAAAAATGACGTTTCCGTCAATCATCGTCATGAGCGGTTTTGCTAAATAATCAAGTGGGAAATGGCTCCATAACACTAAGTCAGCATCTTTTCCGACTTCAATCGATCCGACATGATCCGATACGCCAAGCGAACGAGCTGGATTGATCGTGATGGCGCGGAGGGCAATGTCGACGGGTAAGCCTTCACGAGCGGCGAGTCCTGCGCACAAGTTCAAGTACTGAACAGGCGTGTACGGATGATCGGTCGTGATCGAGACTTCGAGACCATGTTCGTGGAGAACGCGATACGTCTCCCATGTCTTATTTTTAAGCTCGATTTTTGATTTGCGGGTGAAGGTCGGTCCGACGGTGACGTGTTCAATCGGCAATTGTTGTAATTCTTTTGCGACGAGATGACCTTCCGTGCAGTGTTCGATCCGGACATCGAGATTAAATTCTTCAGCGAAGCGGATGGCAGACAGGATATCATCCGCCCGGTGTGCATGGACGCGAAGTGGCATCTCTTTATTCAGGACGCGTTCAATCATTCGGTGAGCGAACGTATCTGCCGTCCGTTGCATCTTCACTTCGAGGAACGCTTCACGGAGCATGCCCATGATGCCCATCCGCGTCAATTCTCCTGCACGTCCGGCACTGTGGACACGTTTCGGGTTTTCACCAAGCGCAATCTTCAGACCGGCATATTTCCGTAAAATCATATCGTCGATAAAGCGTCCGTGCGTTTTGATGACACTCGTCACACCACCGATGATGTTCATGCTGCCCGGCATGACTTGGACGGTCGTGACACCATGTTCAATCGCTTCCTTGAATCCTTCGTCCAGCGGATAGACGCCGTCAATCGCACGCAGGTGCGGTGTCATTGCGAAAATCGTTTCGTTGGCGTCATTTCCGACCGTTCCCGTTCCTTCGTCATAAAGTCCGAGATGGGTATGGGCGTCGATGAAGCCCGGCAATAAAAAGCGTCCTTCGGCTTCGATGACACGTTCGTTGTCTTGAACGTCAAGTAACTCGTGGATTTCGTGGATTTTGCCATCCTTGATGCGAATATCACCATAAAAACTATCTGCTGTGATCGGGAAAATGTGTGCATTGCGTATTAATACGTTCAACGTTTCGTCAGCCCCTGTATTAGTTTGTCTGCTCTAAGTTGCTTAGTGCATCCTTTAATTCAGCATACCGAAACTTGAACCCATTTTCGAGTGCTTTTTTCGGAATGACGCGTGCTCCTTCGAGGACGATGACGCTTTTTTCACCGAGTGCGAGTTCGAGAGCAAAGCGCGGAGCCGGTAACCAGTGGGGGCGCTGTAACGTTTTTCCGATTGTTTTTCCGAACTGACGCATCGTTTCCGGATGCGGTGCCGTAATGTTAAGCGGACCAGTGAGTTGATTTGTTTTAAGGGCAAAGATGAATAATTCAACGAGGTCGTCGATATGAACCCAAGAGACCCATTGCTTTCCGTCGCCCATCGTCCCGCCGCCGAAAAGCTTGTAGGGGAGGCGCATCAATGGATAGGCTCCGCCTTCTTTACTAAGGACGACACCGATCCGCGGATGGACGAGCCGAATCCCGAGGTCAGCGATTGGTTGGGCTAACGCTTCCCACTTGACGCAGACTTGACTGAGGAAGTCACTTGTCGGCGGGAGTGGCTGTTCCTCCGTGAATGTCTGGTGCCGGTCCTGTCCATAGATGCCGACAGCGGAAGCGGAGAGGACGACAGCCGGTTTCGTTGTTAATGCCTGGTTGATGCGGACTAACTCTTTCGTCGAATCGATCCGGCTTTGCAGAATCGTTTGTTTCCGTTCTTCCGTCCAGCGACCATCATTGATGGAAGCGCCAGCCAGGTGGATAAAGGCATCGATACCTTCAAGCTGCTGTTCTGGAGCGGCGGACGACGTCAACCACTCAACGTAAGTAGTGTGTTCTGTGTTGTCTTGTACGGACCGGGTCAAAATATAGACATGATGCCCCTCCGCAATCAATCGTTTCGAGAGCGCCTGCCCAATCATTCCTGTCCCACCTGTAATCGCAATCTTCATCTGTATCATCCCTTTCAACAATCTTGTACATATGTTCCCGTTTGTCAGTTTCACTCAAACATGAGGAAGCATGTTATCGTTAAGTATTCAGTTTCATATAGGAGGATACCCCCTTGAAGATTAAACGGATTTCAACCCAAAAGAAAAATAATGAACGGTTTAATATCTATATCGAACGGGACGGAAAAGAAGAGTATGCGTTTGCCGTCGATGTTGACATCTTAATTAAATATAACCTTGAGCGTGATAAGGAAATCGATGACGACTTCGTCAAGGAAGTGTTGACGGCGGAAGAAGAACAAAAAGCTTACCGGTTGTCGTTGAACCATTTGTCTTACCGGATGCGGGCGACGAGCGAAGTCGAAACGCATTTGATCGAAAAGGAAACGCCGGAACACGCAATCAAACATGCGATTCAGCGCCTGACGGAACAAAAGTATATCGATGACCAGCAGTTTGCCCTTGCCTATACGGCGACGAAAAAAGCGACGACTCCCCAAGGTCCGGGACGAATCCGGCGTGATTTAGCAGCATTGAAGGTAAAAAAAGAGTTTATCGATGAAGCGTTACGACAGTTTACGGAAGAAGAAGAGCTTGAGAAGGTCGTCAAGTTCTTGCGCCAAAAACAAAAGGAATTAGCGCGGCGTTCGGTCCGGGAATTGAAACAGAAACTGCAACAAACTCTGATGCAACGTGGTTTTTCGTCAGAAGTGACGCAACAAGGGTTTCAAATCGTCTTTGAGGAAGTCGAAGTCGACGCGGAAGAAGAGGCGGCGCTCTATCAAGCGCGTAAATATTATCCGAAATATCATAAACTGGAGCCATTTGCCCGAGAACAAAAAACGAAACAAGCACTCGTTCGAAAAGGGTTCCCATATGCAATCGTGGCAACAGTCATCGAACAGGTCAAGCAAGAAGAAGAAGGAATCTAACAAGCGTCTTTCCTTTTGAAAAAATTGAAAACTCATTCTCCTAAATAGCAAGATGGAAAATTGACAATTGTCCGACAATTGTGCTATTCTACGCTCAGATTAAGAAAAGGAGGAACCGTCACATGAAAAAGCAACTTGTTATCGCATCTACTATTGGACAGTTGAATATGGCGGAGACTCTCGAACTCGTATAAACACTCATTTTAGTGTGCGATTGACAGGGAATCCGTTCCCCGAGCGCGCAGACCATATTTTTGATTCATATCGTCTTTTCAAGGCATATTGATTCTCGGACTGCTTCCGGAAATCAGTATGCCTTTTTTGTGCGTTCGGAAAAAAGGAACACCATAACATGACACAAAGGGGGGAACCATCGTGCGATTATTTCGCCAACTCAGTTGGTTTCTAAAAGAACACAAAACATCTTATCTGATTGCCGTCGTACTCTTAATTATCACGGGTTTTATTGATTTAACGCCGCCGTGGCTGATTGGAAAAGTGATTGACGGGTTACGGTCCGGGTCGATGGACCGGACGACACTGATTCAATATGTCGTCGGACTGCTCGTAATTTCGATCGCTTCGTTTATTTTGACGTATCTATGGCTCGCGAAATTGTTCGGGACGGCATTTTTACTCGAACGGACATTACGAAGCCGATTCTTTACACATTTACTGAAATTGACGCCGACATTTTATCAAAAGAACCGAACAGGAGATTTGATGGCGCTTGCGACGAATGACTTAAAAGCGGTCGAACGAACAGCCGGATTCGGTGTGTTGACGCTTGTCGATTCGTTGAATATGACGGCGATTACCCTCGTCGTGATGGGGGTCGCGATTGATTGGAAACTGACGCTCGCGGCACTCCTTCCGATGCCGCTCCTCGCGTATGCGATGAACAAGCTCGGAAGTCAAATTCACGGCCGCTTCATCGTCGCCCAAGATGCGTTTGGAACGATGAATGACCAGGTCGTCGAATCGATTTCCGGACTTCGTGTCATCCGCTCGTTCGTCCAAGAAGAGATTGATGTCAAAAAATTCGATGACACGACGACGGATGTCTTCGAAAAAAACATGCATGTCGCAAAAATTGACGTCTTATTCGAACCGATCATCAAGTTATTGGTCGGTGTCAGCTATTTAATTGGTCTATCGTTCGGGACGTACCTTGTCTTTACGAACGATATTACGCTCGGTCAGCTCGTCGCTTTCAATATTTACCTCGGGATGTTGATTTGGCCGATGTATGCCTTCGGTGAGCTCATCAACGTCATCCAGCGCGGGACGGCGAGTCTCGATCGCTTAGAAGCGACGATGCGTGTCAAACCGCTGATCACATCGACACCGAAAGTCGAAGTTGTGCGACCGGAAATGATTACTCTGGCTAACTTGACGTTTACGTATCCAGAGATGAATCATCCGTCGTTACACGGGATTGATTTGACGATCAAACACGGACAGACGATTGGAATCGTCGGTCCGACTGGATCTGGGAAAACAACGCTCTTACGCCAATTTTTACGGGAGTATCCGATTGGACGAGACATGTTGAAAGTAAATGGAACCCCCTATGAAGACGTCGCACTGGAGACCGTCCGCGGGTGGACGGGCTATGTCTCGCAAGAGCATCTACTCTTCTCAAAATCCGTACGCGATAACATTTTGTTCGGGGCGGGTGAGGCAACAGAAGCTGAGTTGCAAGAAGCGATTCGTTTAGCGGCCTTTACGACGGATGTCGAGACGCTTGACCAAGGGTTACAAACGATGGTCGGAGAACGGGGAGTCACGCTTTCCGGTGGACAGAAACAACGCTTGTCGATTGCCCGGGCGATGTTGAAGAAACCGGAGTTGCTGTTGCTCGACGACTCGTTGTCAGCCGTTGATGCGAAAACGGAATCACAAATCATCGACGCGATCCGGACGAACCGTCATCAGTCAACGACATTGATCGTTGCGCACCGGTTGTCTGCCGTCGCGCATGCGGATGAAATTCTCGTCTTACAAGACGGCGTGATCAGTGAGCGGGGAACGCATGAACAGCTGATGGAACGACGTGGCTGGTATGCAGAACAATTCGAACGACAAAGTGAAGAAACGTAAGGCAGGAGGTGCTGAAATTGACTGAACAAGAAAATTATTTACTCGATCCCGTCAGACGGAAAACGACGATTCGTTCACTCGTCCGCTATGCGATGCATGAGAAACGCGCAATCTTTCTCGGGCTTTTCTTGCTCGTTTTAGCGGTCGGAGCTGAACTGACAGGACCGTATATCGCAAAAATCATCATCGACGAACACATCGTCGCAATCGAAAAAGACTGGGTGGAAGTCGAATCGGGGGGGACGGTCGGTTATGACGGACGACGTTTTGCGAAGTCGCAAGACGTTCCGAAGTCGGCGGTCATCGGTCCGATCTCGATCGTCCAGTCGAAGGCGGGGTATTATTTCGTTCCGGAACAAGTCGTCAGTGGTGGCGAACGTCAAGTCGCGGGGGACACGTTAACTGTCACGCGAGGAGAGGAAACGTTTCGGTACGCCGGTGTCGAAAAGCTCACGCAAGGACAAGTCTATGATTTTTATGCCTCGGACTTAAAGGCGATTGGTTGGTTATCGCTCTTTTATATCATTTTGCTGTTGATCGCAGCGGGCCTGAACTGGGTCCAACAAATCTTATTGCAACGCTCAGCGCATAAAATCGTTAAACGGATGCGGCTTGATGTCTTTTCACATCTGCAACACTTGCCGGTCCGTTACTTCGATCAGACACCGATTGGTAAAATCGTCAGTCGTGTCACGAACGATACGGAGACGATCCGGGATCTCTACCTCGGTGTCCTGGCGCGTGTGTTCTCAGGCATCATCACGATAGCAGGGATTCTCGTCGCGATGTTCTTCCTGGATGTCCGGCTGGGTCTCGTTTCCTTAGCCATTATCCCGATCGTCTATTTTTGGATTCAACTGTTCCAAAAGTTTGCGACGGAAAACAACTTTAAAGTCCGGGCACTCGTCGCGGATATGAACGGACAATTGAATGAAAACATCCAGACGATGCCAATCATTCAGTCGTACGCCCGTGAAGCAGAAGTGCTCGCTGAATTCGAACAGAAAAATGAAGAGAACTATCAGACCCGTGCGAAACTGTTACGGCTCGATGCATTGATGTCACACAACTTATCGTATTTCTTAAAAAACTTGACGCTCGCCTTATTGATTTGGGTCGTTGCCGGTCAAAGTTTAACGAACGGGACATTTTTATCACTCGGAATTCTCTATGCCTACATTGATTACGTGTCGCGTCTGTTCGAACCGGTCACACAAATCATGAATCAACTGTCACCGCTCCAACAAGCACTCGTCTCGGCCGACCGGATGTTCCAGTTGCTCGACGAAAAAGGTGAACCGGTCGAACAAGGTCGGATTCCCCGTTTCGCAGGGCGCGTCGAGTTTAAAGACGTCGGATTCAGCTATGAAGAGGGGTATCCGGTTTTACGTCAAATCGAGATTGAGGCACGTCCTGGTGCGACCATCGCCCTCGTCGGGCATACGGGGAGTGGGAAAAGCTCAATCATGAACCTGTTGATGCGTTTTTATGATCCTTCGTCCGGTCATCTCCTGATTGACGGACAAGATGTTACGACGTTACCGAAACAAGCGGTCCGTGACCACATGGGAATCGTCTTACAAGATCCGTTCTTGTTTACAGGAACGATTCGTTCGAACATTACACTGGATAATCCATCGATTTCGGAAGAGCGTGTCCGCCAGGCAATCGTTGCCGTCGGAGCAGACCGCTTCATCGATCGACTTCCGCATGGCTTAGACGAGCCGGTCATCGAAAAAGGTGCGACCTTGTCTGCGGGGGAACGGCAATTAATCAGTTTTGCCCGTGCGCTTGCCTTTGATCCCGCGATTCTCGTTCTTGACGAAGCGACGGCAAGTGTCGATTCCGAGACGGAAGCGATGATTCAAGAAGCCTTGCTGACGTTGACGAAAGGACGGACGACCTTCATCATCGCGCACCGGTTGTCGACGATTAAAGATGCCGATGAAATCATCGTCCTCGATCACGGTCAAATCATGGAGCGTGGTACACATGACGTGCTCTTGTCGGAAAAAGGGATTTACGCGAAGATGTACGCCCTTCAAAGCAAACGGAATCTTGAGCTGAAATCGAGCTAACACCATGATATGACTCCTCCTTTTCGTATATACTAATGACGAAGAGGGGGAGTTTTTTGATGGAAACACGGATGAGTCAATTATCGAAATACGAATTAGAAATGCTCGTCACGAAACTAAACGAGCAAAAAAGAAAAGCGGAGCAGCATGGGAACATGAGTGAAGTCGAAGTCGTCATTCGGAAAATCGCGATGGCACAAAGTTATCTCGTCGATGCAAGTCAGTTCGAAACCGGACAACTTTATCAAGTCGAAGGGGAAGAGGCGGCATTCGAATTACATTTCGTCAACGGCGTCATGGGTTGGGGGCATTTTGAAGGAACCGTCAACGAAGTCGCGATTCCGCTTGCGCTGATTCATTCTGAGGAGGGTGTATGATGGAAGAAAACCGCACAGCGGCACTAGAACAACTAGCAGGAGAATTACAAGCCGTCAATCCGGTATTAACGCCAATCGAGGCATTGACATGGGTCGAAGTCCTTTGGGAAGATTTCGAGGCGACGCTTGCCCGGGCAGGCGAAAAATACCAAGGTGAGGCTGTCGCCGTACGATTCGTCGAGCAACAAATCAAACAACATGGCGCGATGTTGCACCGCTTCAATACATCGAATGAAAAGTTTAAGCACTTGATGCTCGGACGCGACATCCAGTAAATGAACAGAAAAAGACTCCCTGTCTTGGTCGGTTGACCACTGACACGGAGTCTTTGTTTATAAAGCAGGGATAATCAATTTCTTTTGCAGTGTCCGTTCACTGAAGACCCAACCCGTATAAGAACTGACGATTTGTTGAGACGCCTCGTCGATTCGGACGACGGCAACGAATGGGTAGACATCTTTTGTGAAATACCGTAAGTTCGTGAAACGATATTCGACGATGCCGTCTTTTCGGGATACCGTATACGTGTGGATTTTTGAGAAGGCGAGGAAAGCTTTCAAGTCCTCATTTTGTTTGACGACTTCATAGAGTACATCCCCATGCGGTTCCTCTTTGATGCGAAAGTTTCCGCATTCGACGACGACACCAGAGTTGATTTTGACGACGGAATAGTCGTCGCGTAGTCGTGCTGCGACGTGCCACTCGTCCCACTTCATTCCGGGTGAGATGAATAACTTGTGGGCCCCGCCATAGTAACGGGCTGCCGTCGCCAGGGCATCATTTCGGAGTTTAAACTGCACGGCGTAATAAATCGCGACGATGACGATTAAAATCGGGAAAATAACGATGGTCGCGCGTGTCAGGACCCAGATCCCGAAAGCGCCGTAATACATCGTAAATAAATACGGATCAAACGTATTGATGACACCCCAACCAATCCAGGTCTGTTTGAAGGGGTGCAGAGCTTGTGTACCATAGGCGTTAAACAGATCGACGAAGACATGAAGGGCGACAGCGATCTGCGCCATCAGCCATAATGAAGTAGGTGGTACGCCGAATAAGGTACCGATGACGATTGATAAGAGTAACGGCCAAGCGAGTAGGGCAATCAATCCATGGGATTTTCCACGGTGTTGCGTCAAGTAAGCACCGTTCCCTTTAAATTTAAAAACCGTGTCAAAGTCGGGGGCGTGCGATCCGACTAAGGCAGTGGTCGTGACGGCAGCAAAGAGTGTTGCGCTTGCTGCGACATCCGGTTCAAGTGTTGCGATGGCGGCGAGACAAAGTCCCATTCCGATATGTGTACCAGTATCCAATGCGAATTCGCTCCTCTAAAAGTAGTAATGGTACGGATAAACAAACAAGTGTAAGCGTTCCGGGTAATTTTCATTCACTATAACGTATTTTTGTAGAAAAGAGGTAGACATTTGATCCCCGTTCAAGAATATTTCATAAACTTTAACAAACGAACGTTCACAACCGAATTGGTCGCATGGTTTTTACGTGAACAACGCCAGTTACCATGGCGAGAAACTAAAAATCCTTACCACATCTGGATTAGTGAAATCATGTTACAACAGACGCGTGTCGATACCGTCATCCCTTATTATAATCGCTTCACGGACCGTTTTCCGACGCCGCACGATTTAGCGGCGGCAGAGCAAAGCGAAGTCTTAAAATACTGGGAAGGCTTAGGATACTATTCCCGTGTTAAGAATCTTCAAATCGCCGTTCAAGAAGTTGTTGAAAAATATGGCGGAATTGTTCCTGATGAAAAAGAAATTTTTGAAAGCTTACGTGGTGTCGGACCGTATACGACGGGAGCAGTCCTGTCAATTGCTTACGGTCAGGCGGAACCGGCAGTCGATGGAAATGTCATGCGCGTCTTATCGCGGGTGCTTGGGATTTATGAAGACATCGCCGCACCGAAAACACGGAAACTGTTCGAGGCAGCGGTCCATGAACTGCTTGATCCGCTTGATCCGTCGAGCTTCAACCAAGGGTTGATGGAGCTCGGGGCAATCGTCTGTACACCGAAGTCTCCGATGTGTGGGTTATGTCCCGTCAATGACGTCTGTTTTGCGTACGAGCGAAATGCCCAAGGTGAGTTACCGGTCAAAACGAAAAAAGGAAAAACGCAGACGATTCAATACGACGCTCTCGTCTACGAAGAAGCAGGGAAAGTTGCAGTCGAACAGCGACCGGATACGGGACTGCTCGCGGGTATGTGGCAATATCCGTTAGTCGAATCGACGGAAACCGTACCCGGAACGTATGTCGGGAAGATTAAACATATCTTTTCACACCGGATTTGGGAAGTCAGTATTTACCGTGTCGCGACGCAACCTGAAGGAACGGTACTGATGGATGAAGCAACGTACGTCAAGCAGCCGATATCAGTCGCACAAATGAAAATCGATCGTCTATTAAAGGAGGAGACTACATGAATACATTTCGTACGGAAACGAAAGTAACAGCGACGTTAGAGCAGGCTTGGACGTTTTTAGGCGATGCGAAAGCATTAACGGGAATGACGGTTTTCCCGAAAGTGAAAACGATTGGTGATACGCGGACAATCGCCGGAAACACGATTCAGCTTAAAGTCGGTCTTCCGCCCATTTTCGTCGAGTGGGAGTCACTGATTCCGATTGTCGGTCAACATGCTTTCGTTGATGTAGGAGTCAAGGTCCCGTTCCCGTTCACTGCTTGGTGTCATCTCCACCGTGTCGAACAGCGTCCGGACGGGGTCTACATGATTGATGAATTACTCTATAAATCTTATTTTCCGAAAATGATTGTCGATCTACTGATTCTCAAACCGATGTTCGCTCAACGGAAACGCGCGATTTTAGACTACTTTAGTTAATAAATCACAGTCATTTTTCTGAAAAAGTACCCTTTCGTTTTTCATGTGTTCTGAAAATGGGTATAATAAGCACGAGAGTATAGAAAAATTGAATAAAAAAGCTTCAGAAAGGAGTAGCACATGAGTCGATTCCCAAAAGAAGGTAGCAAGATTGAGATTCAAAGTTTCAAACATAATGGCAGCTTACACAGAGTTTGGGAAGAAACGCTCGTGCTTAAATCGACGGAAGAAGAATTGATTGGATTCAATGATCGAATCATGGTCAGTGAATCGGATGGTCGTCAGTGGCGGACACGCGAACCCGCGATTTGTTATTTTTCGACAGAACTCTGGTTTAACGTAATCTGTATGATTCGAGAGGATGGAATCTACTATTACTGTAACCTAGGGTCACCTTCGACGTTTGATGAAAAGGATCGAGCAGTCAAGTACATTGATTATGATTTAGACATTAAGGTGTATCCGGACATGTCGTATATGATTTTGGATGAGGATGAGTACGAGAAACATCGCCGGGAAATGAATTATCCGAAAGCGATTGATCGTATCCTGAAGGACAACGTCCAGATTTTAATCCAGTGGATTCGAAGTCGGAAAGGTCCGTTCAATCCGGCATTCGTTGAAACGTGGTATCGTGAATATGAAACAAGATATCGGAGATGATGGTTCGCCATCGTCTTTTTTTAATTGAAGGAAGTGAATCATCATGGGTAAGGAAACTCAACAACAGAAAAATAAGGCGCCAGGTTCGATTCGTCGCTACATGCAGTTCGTCAAGCCGTACAAAAAACAAATCTTTTTGACGGTGTTCGTCGGGATCATCAAGTTTTCGATTCCGTTAGGATTACCGTTACTGTATAAGTACATCATCGATAACCTCCTGACCGATAATACGGTACCGCTTGCAGAGCGGAGTAAGGAACTGGCGTATTTGATTGGAGCGGGCTTCTTCGTCTTCCTCGTCGTCAAACCACCACTTGAATTCGTCCGTCAGTATTTAGCACAGTGGTCGGCGTCGAAAATTTTGTTCGACGTACGGAATAATTTGTTTGATCATGTTCAGAAATTATCACTTCGGTTTTATTCAAATACGAAAACCGGGGAAGTCATCTCCCGAATCATCAACGATGTCGAACAAACAAAAGATTTTGTTGTAACGGGTTTGATGAACTTATGGCTCGATATGATTACGATTTTTATCGCAATTGCCATCATGTGGACGATCAATCCGAAATTGACGCTCGTCGCAATCATCCCATTGCCGTTTTATGCCTTTGCCGTGAAGTTCTTTTATGGGCGGCTCCGCAGTTTGACGCGCGATCGCTCAGCAGCACTTGCGGAACTCCAAGGACATTTGACGGAGCGGGTCAACGGAATGGCAGTTATCCGCAGTTTCGCCCTTGAACCACATGAAAACAAAGCGTTCAAAGGTCAAAATGATGGTTTCTTAAAAGCGGCACTTCGTCAGACGAACTGGAATGCACGGACCTACGTCGTCGTTTCGACGATTACCGACTTTGCACCGATTTTGATTTTTGGTACGGCTGCCTTTTTCGTCTTGAACGGACAAGTAACAATCGGGACGATGGTCGCTTTCATCGGCTACATCGACCGTCTGTATGCACCGCTCGGTCGCCTCGTCAACTCGTCCACTACGTTGACACAATCGATTGCTTCGATGGACCGGATGTTTGAATTTTTAGACGAACCGTATGATATTACGGAAAAAGCACATGCGAAAGATCCGGTCGCTGTTAAAGGAAACGTCCAGTTCGAAGACATCAGCTTCTCGTATGAAGAAGATGGCGAACTTGCGATCAACCGGTTGACGCTCGACGTCCAGGCGGGGGAACGAATCGCCTTCGTCGGAATGTCGGGAGGCGGGAAATCGACGCTCGTCAGTCTGATTCCTCGTTTTTATGATGTTTCGTCTGGACGGATTACGCTTGACGGTGTCGACATCCGAAACTTGAAATTGCGTGGCTTACGCGACCAAATCGGAATGGTCATGCAAGAATCGATTCTCTTTAGTGAATCGGTCGAAATGAACATCAAGATGGGGAACCCGGAAGCGACGGATGAAGAAGTAATTGCTGCTGCGAAGGCGGCGAATGCACACGAGTTCATTGAACGGCTGCCGCAAGGGTACAAGACGGCGGTCGGAGAACGAGGCGTTAAACTGTCAGGGGGACAAAAGCAACGCTTGGCGATTGCCCGTGTCTTCTTGAAGAACCCACCGATTCTCATTCTGGATGAAGCAACAAGTGCGCTAGATCTAGAAAGTGAATCGATGATTCAAGATTCGCTTGCGCGTCTCGCGAAAGGACGGACGACGTTTACTGTCGCCCACCGTCTGTCGACGATTACGGATGCCGATAAGATTGTCGTGATTGAAAATGGTCAAATCACGGAACTCGGTCGTCATGAAGAGTTGATGCGTAAACGTGGCGCATATTTTGAACTGTACGCGATTCAGAACCTCGAGCTCGTCGAATGAAAAAAGGCTATTCCGTTTTTTTCGGAATAGCCTTTTTGTATAAAGAATGAACAGCTTACAATTGTGCGAACGCACGGTTGACGGCAGCAATCGTCTCATCGATGTCTGCGTCCGTGTGAGCCGTCGTCAAGAACCACGCCTCATATTTTGAAGGGGCAAGATTAATGCCTTGCTCGAGCATCAATTTGAAGAAACGACCGAACATCTCGCTATTTGCGCGCTCCGCACCGAGGTAGTCAGTGACCGTCTCATCCGTGAAGTAGACCGTCAAAGCTCCTTTTAGACGATTGATTGTAATCGTGACGTCATGAGTAGCAGCAGCCTCGAGAATCCCTTGTTCGAGCTTCGCACCGAGACGTTCGAATTCTTCGTAGACACCAGGCTGTTCAAGTAACTCTAGGCAAGCGATACCTGCTGCCATCGATGCCGGATTTCCAGCCATCGTTCCAGCTTGATAAGCAGGACCGAGCGGAGCAACGTGTTCCATGATGTCTTTACGACCACCGTATGCACCGATCGGAAGACCACCACCGATGATCTTGCCGAGTGCCGTCATATCAGGACGGATATTCAATAGTTCTTGAGTACTGCCGTATGTGAAGCGGAACGCCGTGATGACTTCATCGTAGATGACGAGTGCGCCGTGCTCATGAGTAATCTCATTGATGGCTTCGAGGAATCCAGGATGCGGTTCGACAATCCCGAAGTTCCCAACGATCGGTTCGACGAGGACACAGGCAACTTGATCGCCCCATTCAGCCATGATTTGACGATAGGCTTCAACATCATTGAACGGTGTCGTCAAGACTTCTTTCGCTGTTGCTTTCGTTACACCGGCAGAGTCCGGTGAACCGAGTGTTGCTGGACCACTTCCTGCTGCAATCAACATTAAATCAGAATGTCCGTGGTAACAGCCGCTGAATTTCACGACGAGTTCACGACCCGTGTAGGCACGCGCGACTCGTATCGTCGTCATGACCGCCTCGGTTCCTGAATTCGTAAAGCGAACTTTTTCTAAAGACGGAATCGCTTGTTGAAGCTTATGTGCGAAGTCGATTTCTAGACGGTGAGGCGTACCATATAGGAGACCATTTTGCGCCGCATGCGTAATCGCTTCCGTAATATGTGGATGCCCGTGCCCGGTGATGATTGGACCGTAAGCGGCTAAGTAATCGATATAACGATTGCCATCGACATCGTAAAAGTAAGCACCTTCTCCACGTTCCATATAAACGGGGGCGCCTCCTCCGACGGCCTTAAAAGAGCGGGATGGACTGTTGACACCTCCGACGATACATTTTTGGGCAACGTCGTATAACGCCTCGGATGTCGGGCGTGTAGAATGGGTTGACATGGATGATTCCTCCAATCGTTGATTCGTGAAAAATATCACGATATGATTGTATCACGGACGTCAAATCAGAAGCAGAGCCGTTGACGGACGGGAATAATGTAGGTAGACTAATTATAAAGATTACAATCTAATAATCAATGAAAGATAGAAATGAGGGGATGGACGTGGCTAACGAAATGCTAGATGACGCAGTACGATCTTTACGGGACTCGGGCGTTCGCATGACACCACAACGTCACGCAATCTTGGAATACTTGACGACAGGACATACGCATCCGACGGCAGATGATATCTATCGTGCGCTCGAACATCGTTTTCCAAATATGAGTGTGGCGACAGTTTATAATAATTTACGTGTTTTCCGTGAAAAAGGAATCGTTGAAGAGATGAACTATGGAGACGCTTCGAGCCGATTCGATTTCGTTACGACACGTCATTATCATATGATATGTGAAGGGTGCGGTAAAATCGTCGACTTCAATTATCCGGTTCTCGATGATGTCGAGACGGTCGCTGCACATTTGACTGGATTTAAAGTAGATCGTCATCGTCTCGAAGTATACGGGACGTGTCCTGAATGCCAATCAAACGTACAATAAAAACGAGCTTCCTTTAACGGGGAGCTCGTTTATTGTGTTTATTGTATTTTTCATCGAATTCTTTTCCTTCAAGTTCTTGGTCCATCGTGAGTGGCTCATCGCAATGCATACATAAATCGACGCGACCGAGGACTTTTGTTTCTTTTCCACAGTTCGGACAAGTGACGACGGCTGCTTTCGTTGAAGTTAAACCAATCAAGAAATATAAGGCAGTACTCGCTAAGACCATGACAAAACCGAGTAGCATTAAAATAACCATGATGATTTCAAATTGTTTTAATAGAAGACCGCCATACATAACGAGCATTCCACCAAAAACGAGGAACATCGCCAAGTTACGGGCGCGGTTTATTTTATTCTTGCGTTGTTTTTTCAATTGAATTCCCCCTAACGACAGTCTAGCATATTGTAGCTTATGTCCTGAAGAAGGAAACAATGAATTTTTGTCGAAAATGGTAACGGATGAGTATGAGTGAAGAAGGGTGAGAATTGAATGGAACAAGTCACAAGAACAATTTATTCCGAATATGCTGCCTATCAAGAAACGCAAGGGATCATCGCTGTTGAAAAACAGCAACCGAAGGATTCATTGACGGACCAATTTGATATACTGTTACTAGTTGTTACACGGGACTCCTCTATTGAATGGACAATCAAACACTACCGCCTAGATACACTCAAGGTGTCACTTCATGTCGTCCATGAAGATGTACTGTCACGATGGATTGTACTGAACGCGAATCGGCGAGCTGTCCATTGGATATCCGAAGGAACAATTATTTTTGAACGCAATGATTATTTAACTGATATGAAAAAAAGGCTGTTGAATTTCCCGGAAGCAGAACGTTGCCTGCAAATGTCACTGTCTTTTGCGAAACTACTACGTCGTTTTCAAGACGGGCGTAATCTCTTTAGTCGCGGTAACTACTATGATGCTTACACGCACGTGCATCATGCTTTACATCATTTAGCACGGCTTTCCGTTCTTGAAAAAGGAGCACATCCTGAAATTGTCGTCTGGGAACAAGCTCGCATGGATGATCCGGAAGTGTACAAGTTATACCAGCAATTACTATTAAGTGAAGAAACACTTGAATTGCGAATCCATTTAGCTTTGATTGGTCTGGAACATCTACTTCAATCGAAAGTATTATCCGGTGGAAAGTATTTATTTGAAGTGATGCGTGAAAGAACAATCCCGTGGACGATGTATGAACTAATGGAAAATGAACGATTGCAGGAACTGAAGGTTGATTTAGGTAGTTTAGTCGATTTCTTTATGCGTAAAGGGTTAATTCGCATCTCTTATCGTCAAACAAAAGGTACGGGCGTGGAACTCGTAACATATGAACCAGTCGTTTAAACGATTGGTTCATATGTTTTTTATCGCGAATCGAAAATACTATATATAGAAGAAAAAAATAATTAAAAGTTTTTTATTAAAATCTGTTGACGTTACTATTTTGAGATAGTATATTAATACATGTCGACAGGGCGACACGCTCTGAACGACGAAAGCAAATTAAAAAAATAAGAAAAAGGATTGACGGTTAAGTTATTCCATGATATCTTATTAAAGTCGCTAACACGACACGACGAACTTTGAAAACTGAACGATGAGGCAAAAAACGTATCTTCGGATACAAACAATGAATGAAGCGCAAGCTTCGTCAACGTGACTTT
>NZ_JACSML010000028.1:0-210 GCF_018618635.1 Exiguobacterium sp. s102 | reverse complement strand
CCGCCCCAAAGGGGTGAAGGGTATGTTCAAAACGAATGCCTTCTATTATGATGCGTATTACGACTGCTATCTCTGTGAAAATAATCAGCAGCTTGTCTATCGAACAACTACACGGGAAGGAAGACGGGAGTACGTATCAGATCCAAAAATCTGTGAAACTTGTCCATTTCTAGAACGGTGTACGAAAAGTCAGACGATGCAGAAAGTGAT
>NZ_JACSML010000027.1:0-246 GCF_018618635.1 Exiguobacterium sp. s102 | reverse complement strand
GTGCCAAGGCATCCACCGTACGCCCTTCATACCTTGATCTAGCATTTTGGTATTCTAAGAACACACGTCTAATGACATGGTTATAAAAAGTTTGATGTCTTGTTGATGTCTTCAGTTTTCAAGGTGCGAGTGTCTCTATCGAGACTAGAGAGACGAGCTCTCAAAACTGAACGATGGGCATGTCCCTTACGGGACGTTTTCCTTAGAAAGGAGGTGATCCAGCCGCACCTTCCGATACGGCTACCT
>NZ_JACSML010000026.1:0-310 GCF_018618635.1 Exiguobacterium sp. s102 | reverse complement strand
ATGCGAATAAGCGGAAATATAAAAAGAAACATGTTCGTCGTGCAGCACGTTTTTATCAAGATGAACTGGAACAAGAAATCAATGATGATCGTGAGGCGCACGGAAAAAAGCGTTTTACCCCCAAGAAGAAGGACGAGAATGATCAACGTTTGACGAAGGAGAGTACCACGGATCCTGAGTCAGGATATTACGTGAAGGGGGAGCGTGAAAAGCAATTCGCCTATTCCTTTCATACAGCATGTGATCGGAATGGTTTTGTCCTCGGGACAATTGTCACACCAGGTAATATTCACGATAGTATCATTTTAAA
>NZ_JACSML010000025.1:0-356 GCF_018618635.1 Exiguobacterium sp. s102 | reverse complement strand
AAAACGAAATCAACCCCATCGTTCTGAAAACATCACGGTCACACTCGAACAATTGGTTCCTGCGGACCACTTGGTCCGCAAGGTCGATCAGGTGATGGACTTTCAATTCATCTATCCATTGGTTGAAAAGTTATACTGTGAAAATAACGGAAGACCTAGCGTGGATTCTGTTCTCTTAATCAAGATGGCTCTCCTTCAATATTTATTCGGTATTCCTTCTATGCGGAAGACGAAGAAATCGAAACGAACGTCGCCTATCGTTGGTTTCTAGGACTTGGATTGGATGAAAAGGTTCCTCATTTTTCAACCTTCGGAAAAAACTATGTCCGACGCTTCCAAGACACGACGATTTTTGA
>NZ_JACSML010000024.1:0-407 GCF_018618635.1 Exiguobacterium sp. s102 | reverse complement strand
ATTTACGGTGAAGCCGGTGCAGATCAGTTCGAGCAAGCTTGGACGAAAAATCACATCGAAGCACAAGCAAACCTCGTCACAGCAGCCATCAACGATGACAAAAAAATGATGGCTGACGCTCAAAACATGCTTAAAATGTTCTCGAACGACTTCGGTGCGTTCCTCGGAGCAGCAACGGAAGAAAACCTTCCGACGAAAGCAGCACAAGAAGCAGTCGCTGGCCATGAAACATATGTCCAAGACACGTTCATGCAGTACACGGAAGGCGACTACAAAGGATCAGTCGATACGTTCCGCGAGTCATATGCTTACATGTACGGTGTCGGTGAAAACCTCGGTAACGCGATCGTCATGCAATCTCCTGAGAAATTCATGGACGGTACACCAGGTTCAATGCCGAACACAGG
>NZ_JACSML010000023.1:0-413 GCF_018618635.1 Exiguobacterium sp. s102 | reverse complement strand
ATTTTGGTATTCTAAGAACACACGTCTAATGACATGGTTATAAAAAGTTTGATGTCTTGTTGATGTCTTCAGTTTTCAAGGTGCGAGTGCCTTCTCCATGGAAATGGACAAGACAAATGGAGCCTAGCGGGATCGAACCGCTGACCTCCTGCGTGCAAGGCAGGCGCTCTCCCAGCTGAGCTAAGGCCCCAGGATATGAACTTAAAATTGAATGGTGGGCCTAAGTGGACTCGAACCACCGACCTCACGCTTATCAGGCGTGCGCTCTAACCAGCTGAGCTATAGGCCCATTCAAATATGGGATGATTCAGTTGAGAGATCGGACTCTCAAAACTGAACGATGGGCATGTCCCTTACGGGACGTTTTCCTTAGAAAGGAGGTGATCCAGCCGCACCTTCCGATACGGCTACCT
>NZ_JACSML010000022.1:0-428 GCF_018618635.1 Exiguobacterium sp. s102 | reverse complement strand
TATTCCTTTCATACAGCATGTGATCGGAATGGTTTTGTCCTCGGGACAATTGTCACACCAGGTAATATTCACGATAGTATCATTTTAAATCCCTTGCTCGAGCTCATCATCCACCGTTTTACCGTCCCGTTTGCAGTCGTCGCAGACTCCGCCTATAAAACCGCCCCCATCGTACATTTACTTCTCAGACAGCGTATTTTGCCAGTCTTCCCCTACACTCGCCCTAAAGGGGTGAAAGGTATGTTCAAAACGAATGCCTTTTATAATGATGCGTATTACGACTGCTATCTCTGTGAAAATAATCAGCAGCTTGTCTATCGAACAACTACACGGGAAGGGAGACGGGAGTACGTATCAGATCCAAAAATCTGTGAAACTTGTCCATTTCTAGAACGGTGTACGAAAAGTCAGACGATGCAGAAAGTGAT
>NZ_JACSML010000021.1:0-455 GCF_018618635.1 Exiguobacterium sp. s102 | reverse complement strand
GCTTGTGCTTCGATGTGATTTTTCGTCCAAGCTTGCTCGAACTGATCTGCACCGGCTTCACCGTAAATTGATTTGATTGCGGCTTTGAAATCAGCTGTGTGCATGTCTTCCGCCCAGTTTGCAGCATCGTAGTCTTTCGCTTGATCGACGCCTGCCGTCATGCTGAGGTTCGCAAGAGCGACGTGTTCAGCAGCGAGGCTGTTGAGTGTTGACCGGAGGTCAGCGGCTTTCGTATCAGCTTTCGAGTTATCGAATTTCTCAGGCATCTGTGTCGTGATCGCGACTGAGAGTGCTTTCGAGATGTCATACATGCGGCTGTATCCTTCACGGAACGTGTTGTACGATCCTTCATAGTCGCCTGCTGCGTACTCTTGGAATGTTTTATAGACGTCCGCTTCGTGAGCACGAAGGACTTCTTCAGCTGCTTCCTTCGGAAGTTCGCCTTCTGTCGCAGC
>NZ_JACSML010000003.1:117126-269808 GCF_018618635.1 Exiguobacterium sp. s102 | reverse complement strand
GACTTGCATGTATTAGGCACGCCGCCAGCGTTCGTCCTGAGCCAGGATCAAACTCTCCATAAAGTGTTTGACTTGCTCGTTTTTGTGACTAAAAGTCACGTTGACGAAGCTTGCGCTTCATTCATTGTTTGTATCCGAAGATACGTTTTTTGCCTCATCGTTCAGTTTTCAAAGTTCGTCCGCGCCTGTTTTGGCGACTCAATTAGAATACCAAGTCTGGAACGATAAGTCAACAACTTTTTAAAAGAAGTTTTTTCGTTCGTTTCAAGCGTGCGTCCTCTTTAGGACATGAAATAATATACCATGCGATTTATTATTGTGCAAGCATTTTTGATAATTAATTTTAATTTCATAAAAAATTGTTTTATAACTTTTGACTAGACTTTCATTTTTTGTTGGTATAAGTGGCTTTTGCCACGTCTTCCTGTTTTTGAGCCGTATCTTTCGACTTTTAGCATTCACCTTTTTCAGGACACTTGTCACATACGGCTCAAACAGAAAACTAACCTATTCCTAGCAGATCCACCTAAATGTTTCCCTCTTCATAAAAGTTGATCTACAGAAAAGTTGATCTACAGACTGATTAAACTACGCGTTTCTTCTATATAGTAAGTCTGCTTTAATCCATCAGCTGCATAATGTTCAACTGCCGGTCTTCCATTAAGTCTTTCACGACTTGCTGGTTCTGCTCATCATAGACGATGACAGGACGATCAAAGATGACATTCTTCCGCACGACAGTTGCAATTTTTCCGTTACTCATCAAAACACGATCTCCGATTCCAATCGGCAATAGAAGTTGTCCGAGTAATGTAACGTACTTCGAATCGTACTGCATCGGCCGCGCTTTTAGGTGAACGTATGCATTGTATGCCGTATAAGCCTCTCGGTATGGACGCCAGCTTGTCATTGCCGCAAAAACATCTGCTACGATGAAAAGACGTGTATGATCCATGATTTTATCACCCGTGGCTTTTAATGGGTAACCGGATCCGTCTAGACGTTCATGGTGTTGGACGATTAAACGTTTGACCGTATCTGAAATGACCGTATCGTTTTGTAAGGCTTGATAAGCCATCGCCGGATGTCGATGGAAAATCTCTTGTTGCATTGCTTCATATCGTTTTGTATGTCGCCACTCCATGATGCGTGCGAGTCCATAGTCTGCAAAGTAAGAGGCTGTCCATAAGTCTTGAATCATCTTTCGTTCTTTTCTGACTGCTTCCGCTAACAACTGAGCGAGTGCCCCTCGATAAATCGCATGGCGAACTGTGTATGCTTCCGTTCCCCGTTCAAGGAAGAACGGTAAAATATCTTCCCGACGAACTGTATCGGGCATCGAGTTTTTAACCCATTTCAAAGCTTCATATGTATTCGGGGTGAAACCTTGTTCCCATGAGGTGAAGACTTGATTATAGGAACCAACAAGTTCTTCGAATGGATTTTCGCTCACTTCTTGAAGACGAACCATCTCTTGTTGACTTTCTTCGACTAGACCTTCTGGTCGTTCCTCAATATCGATTTCCTTAATCAAAAACCGTTTCAGGCGTCTTAGTTCGTCTGTCCCTAGTTTTTTTCCAGCTTCGACAATCGGTATATCGGTATGTAAAAAGACTGACTCCTTTACCCGATCGCCGATGATGAGTCGCTCGCTTGCGATACGCATCTTACCTCGTCCCTTTCTCTCATCAGTTTTATTTGTAGAAAAACAGCAGAGTAGGGACATCTACCGTCCGACTCTGCTGTACCTCTTTATTCCATACTGATGTTATTCTTCTGTTTCTTCGATTACTGTTTCTGCTTCAACAACCGGAGAAATGTTTTCTTCATCCACGACAGTCGACAGCTCATCAACGATCGTTTCTTCGTTTTCTTCTTTTTTCAGTTTCGCGACGGTAGCGACACGGTCACCTTCTTCAATCCGGATGACTTTGACACCTTGTGTGTTACGTCCGACACGTGAAATATTTTGTGAATCGGTCCGAATGACGATTCCGCCTTCTGTCATGATCATGATGTCATCATCGACGTCAACGATTCGCAGGGCAGCAATTTGACCAATCCGGTCGTTCACTTTACTTGCAATCAATCCTTTACCACCACGCGTCTGGCTTCGGAATTCAGTCATTGGTGTCCGCTTCCCGAATCCTTTTTCCGTAATGACGAGGACATCTTGTTCTTCACGCGCAAGCTCCATGCCGATGACGATATCTTCTTCTGCTAGTTTCATCGCTTTGACACCACGCGCACCACGTCCCATTGAACGAACGTTTGTGATCGGGAAACGAATCGCCTTACCACGGTTTGAAACGGTAAAGACTTCATCGTCTGTCGATGCGAGACGGACAGATGTCAATTCGTCGTCTTCGAACAAACGAATCGCAATCAGACCGTTTTTATTAATCCGGGCATAAGCAGAGAGTGGCGAACGTTTAACGCGTCCTTTACGTGTCATGAAGATTAATGATTTTTGCTCATCCTGCATGACTTCTTCTGCATCAAGTACCTCTTCCGCTTCTTCTTCCGGTGTTACGTCGTCATCCGATTCGATTGTCGCTTCGATGATGGATTCTTCGACGACATTTTGCTCTTCCAGGTATCGTTTAAAGTTAACTGGAATCATCGTCTCGACCTTTTCACCGCGTTCAATCTGAATCAGGTTGATGATCGGCACACCTTTTGAAGTCCGGCTCATCTCAGGTACTTCATACCCACGGATGCGGTAGACTTTCCCGCGGTTTGTAAAGAACAGGATCGTATCATGCGTCGAACACGATAAGAGACGTGTTACATAATCCGCATCATTCGTACCGATTCCTTGGACACCACGACCACCACGACGTTGTGCACGATACGAATCCGTCGTGAGACGTTTAATGTATCCACTGCTCGTCAATGTGATGATGATATCTTTTTCAGGAATCAAATCTTCATCTTCGAATTCGATGTGGTCCATCCGAATTTCAGTCCGGCGTTTGTCGTTGAAGCGTTCTTTCACTTCTTCGAGTTCCGTCCGAATCAATTCAAGCAATTCTTCATCGCTTTCGAGAATTTTTTTGAGTTCCGTGATCAGCTGCATGATTTCATCATATTCAGCATCGATTTTCTCACGTTCGAGTCCTGTTAGACGTTGAAGACGCATATCAAGAATCGCTTGCGATTGTTTCTCAGACAAAGCAAACCGATCCATCAACTGTTCGCGTGCCGCATCAGCCGTTCGGTTCGCTCGGATGATTTTGATGACTTCATCCAAGTGATCGAGTGCGATGCGAAGACCCGCAAGAAGATGTTCCCGTGCTTCCGCCTTCTCAAGGTCGAACTGTGTTCGGCGACGGACGATTTCTTTTTGGTGCTCGAGGTAATGATAGAGCATCTCTTTGAGTGTCAGCGTTTTCGGACGACCACCCACGATCGCAAGCATGTTGACACCAAACGTCGTTTGCATCGATGTCTGTTTATATAAGTTATTTAAGATGACACTTGCGTTCGCATCACGACGAATTTCCATGACGATCCGCATACCACGACGATCGGATTCGTCACGTAAGTCCGTAATGCCTTCAATTTTCTTCTCACGGACGAGATCGGCGATTTTTTCTACGAGACGCGCCTTGTTGACTTGATATGGCAGTTCCGTCACGATGATCCGTTCGCGGTCTTTTTTAGCTTGTTCGATTTCTGCTTTCGCACGAACGATGATTGACCCACGTCCCGTTTCATAGGCACGGCGAATCCCGCTCCGACCTAAGATTTCACCGGCTGTCGGGAAATCAGGACCTGGAATGTGTTGCATCAACTCGGAAATCGTAATCTCCGGGTTATGCGTTAGCGCAAGTACGCCATCGATGACTTCACCTAATTGGTGCGGCGGAATGTTTGTTGCCATCCCGACCGCAATCCCGCTTGATCCATTGACGAGCAAGTTCGGAAAACGCGACGGTAAGACTTCTGGTTCGCGCTCTGATCCATCATAGTTATCTTTGAAATCAACGGTATTTTTATTGATATCGCGAACGATTTCCATCGCGATTTTTGACATACGGGCTTCCGTATATCGCATCGCAGCGGCAGAGTCGCCGTCGACAGAACCGAAGTTTCCGTGTCCATCCACGAGCTCATACCGGTAGCTGAAGTCCTGTGCCATCCGAACCATCGTGTCGTAAACAGCAGAATCACCGTGTGGGTGGTACTTACCGATAACTTCACCGACGATACGGGCAGATTTTTTATGTGGCTTATCTGCGCGGATACCGAGATCGTTCATCGCATAAAGAATACGACGATGTCCTGGCTTCAGACCGTCACGTACGTCAGGAAGTGCACGTGCGACGATGACGCTCATCGCGTAATCCATGAAGGATGTACGCATTTCTTGACTAATATTTATATCTTTAATGATTCCTTGTTGATCGGACATTCGTCTGGCCACCCTCTCTATTCAACGTTAAATATCCAAGTTCTTCACGTAATGCGCGTGCGACTGGATAAAGTCACGACGTGGTTCTACCTGATCTCCCATCAAGATATCGAATACTTCATCCGCTTCGATGGCATCTTGAAGTTCAACCCGAAGCATTTGACGACCACTCGGATCCATCGTCGTTTCCCAAAGTTGCTCTGGATCCATCTCACCGAGACCTTTGTAACGCTGAATGTCGTAACGCGCGTTTTCTGGAAGTGCGGCTAAGGCCTCGTTCAGCTCACGTTCGTTATGCACATACGTGATGTTTTTCCCTTGCTTGATTCCGTATAGCGGCGGTTGTGCGATATAGACATAACCATGCTCGACGAGCGGACGCATATACCGGTAGAAGAACGTCAACAGGAGTGTCCGGATGTGGGCACCATCGACGTCAGCATCGGTCATGATGATGACTTTATGATACCGTGCTTTTTCGATGTTGAATTCTGAACCGATACTCGTTCCGAGTGCGGTAATGATCGTCCGGATCTCGTTACTGCCGAGAATTTTATCGAGACGGGCTTTTTCAACGTTCAAAATTTTACCACGGATCGGTAAAATCGCTTGGAAGTGACGGTCACGACCTGATTTCGCAGAACCACCCGCTGAGTCACCCTCAACGATATAAATTTCTGAAATCGTTGCATCCCGCGATGAACAGTCGGCCAATTTACCAGGAAGTGAACTTACTTCAAGGACACCTTTACGACGTGTCAATTCACGCGCGCGTTTCGCTGCCATCCGGGCACGCGAGGCCATCATTCCTTTTTCGACGATTGCACGGGCATTCGTCGGGTTTTCCATCATGAACTGTTCAAAGATGGAAGAGAATAACGTATCGGTCGCTGTTCGAGCATCCGAGTTACCGAGCTTCGTTTTCGTTTGTCCTTCGAATTGGGGGTTCGGGTGTTTGATCGAGACGATTGCCGTCATTCCTTCACGGACGTCTTCCCCAGACAACGTACCGTCTGCTTCTTTCATCAAACCGAACTTCTTCGCATAGTCATTGATGACACGCGTCAACGCCGTCTTAAAGCCCGTTTCATGCGTACCACCTTCATGCGTCGGAATGTTGTTCGTAAACGAATAGATGTTGGCTGCAAAGCCATCGTTGTATTGAAGCGCAACTTCGACTTCGATGCCGTCCTTCGTTCCGTGGACGTAGACCGGTTCCGGGTGAACAACTTCTTTCGAGCGGTTCAAGTGTTCAACGTACGACTTGATTCCACCTTCGTAATAGAAGTGCCGCGTAATCGGTTCTTCTGCACGATCGTCCGTAATGACGATGTTCAGACCTTTATTCAAGAAAGCGAGTTCACGTAAACGTGTCGCAAGTAAATCGTAATCGTATTCGAGTGTTTCCTGGAAGATTTCACTGTCCGGGAAGAAACGAATCATTGTCCCTGTCTCTTCTGAAGTCCCGATGATTTCGAGATCTTGTGTTGGAACACCACGATGATACGATTGATAATAGAGCTTCTCGTTCCGCTTAACGAATACTTCAAGCTTCGTCGACAACGCATTGACGACCGAAGCCCCGACACCGTGAAGACCACCTGATACTTTGTAGCCTCCGCCACCAAACTTACCGCCGGCATGGAGGACCGTTAAAATGACTTCGACTGCAGGACGTCCCATTTTTTCTTGAATATCAATCGGAATCCCCCGACCGTTATCCTCAACTAGAATCGAGTTCCCTGGTTCAATCGTGACTTTAATCGTGTCACAGTATCCAGCCAGTGCTTCATCAATCGAGTTATCGACGATTTCCCAAACTAAATGGTGGAGCCCTTTCGACGCGGTTGATCCAATATACATACCTGGACGTTTTCGAACGGCTTCAAGACCTTCAAGTACCTGAATCTGATCGGCACCGTACCCTTGTTCCAATTCCATATCTTCATGATTACTCATCGGTTTTCTCACCTACTGTTTCTTTATAGGATGTCTCTTCCAAAATAACTGCTCCTTGTTTCACGTGGAACAACTTCGCTTGTCTAATCGTTTCATGTGCGATTCCCTCGACACTCGTCGTCGTCAGGATCGTCTGAACCTTTTGTTGCATCGTATCGAGTAAATGGGTTTGACGATGATCATCGAGTTCCGATAACACATCGTCTAGAAGAAGTAGCGGGTATTCCCCAACCTCCTCATGAATCAACTCAATCTCTGCTAGCTTCAACGAGAGCGCAGCCGTCCGTTGCTGTCCTTGTGAACCGTACGTCTGGACATTTCGTCCATTGACCTCCATTTCGAAGTCATCACGGTGTGGACCAAATAACGTCACGCCTCGTCTAATTTCATTTTCTTTTATTTTACCAAACTTCTGCGTATAAGAAGCAGTCATTCCTTCGACATCCAGCGAATCATCACTAAATGTATCGGATCGATAGCGTAGAACGAGTTCTTCCTGTCCACGACTGATTCCATCATGAATCGGTCGCGCCCACTTTTCGAGCTGGGCAATGAAATGATGACGGCGTTGAACGATTTTAACGGCAAGCGTAATCATCTGTTCCGTCAAAATGTCGAGGAACGTCTCGTCCCCCCCTTTAATTGACAACTGCTTCAACAACGCATTTCGTTGTTTCAACACTTTCAGGTATTGACTTAATTCATGCAGGTAGACCGGACTGACTTGACCAATCTCCATATCTAAAAAGCGACGCCGTACTTGTGGACTGCCTTTGACGATGTGCAAATCCTCTGGTGCGAACAACACGATATTGAGCGCCCCGATATAATCACTGAGGCGCCGCTGTTCGAGATGATTGAGCTTCGCCTTCTTCCCACGACTCGAAATCTGGATTTCCTGCGAATGGGGACCCATCCGCTTCATGACACGTCCTTCGACGCGCGCTGCTTCCGCATCCCACTGGATCAGTTCCTTATCGTGTGTCGTCCGGTGCGATTTCGCGAGCGCCAATACGTGGATCGCTTCAAGCAAGTTCGTCTTGCCTTGAGCATTTTCCCCGATTAAGACGTTCGTCTTTTCAGAAAAGAACAATTCCAGCGACTCATAGTTGCGATAATGACTGAGTCGTACCGAATCTAGTCGCACGTTAGTTCGCCTCGTTCTTGATGACGAATTGACCGTAGTCTTCTACGTCAATAACATCTCCATCCCGCAACTTACGACCACGTCGCTGATCGACCTCACCGTTGACGAGAATAGGTACCTCCGCTAGAAATGGTTTTGCTTGTCCTCCGCTCGAGATAATATCAGACAGCTTCAAGAACTGACCTAATGTGACATATTCCGACGTGATTTTGATTTGATTCATGGATTGACTCCTCCTACCTACATATTATAAATGACATACTCTTTATTGTACTAAAAAACTCATGATTTAGCAAAATGAACGAACATATATACGGATTACAAAAAAAACCCAAGAAACCAAGTCGGTTTCTCGGGGAGGGAATCAAGCCGTACGGACAGGTAAAATCAATTGCAAGACGTTATCTTGGTCGACCGGATGGAGAATGAATGGTCGAATCGATCCCGTGAATTGAATTTCAATATCCGTCGCATCAAGTGCTTTTAAGGCATCCATCATGTATTTCGAGTTGAAAGAAATCTTCAGCTCTTCGCCTTCAAGCGACAAGATGCTCACTTGTTCCGAAACTTTCCCAACTTCTGGTGAGTGCGATGAAATTTCGACAGCTGTCGTACCTTCTGCTGCGAACTTGATGACGTTGTTGCGGTCTTCACGTGCAAGAAGTGATGCCCGGTCGATTGCCTGAAGCAATTCCTTTGCATTCATACGGACAGCCGTCCGGTACTCTTCCGGAATTAAACGCGACGTATCCGGATAGTTCCCGTCGAGTAAGCGAGAGAAGAATAGGACATGTTTCATTTTGAAGAGGATTTGCTGGTTCGTGATCGTGACATCGACATGACCATCACCTAACAGTTTCGATAATTCGTTTAAGCTCTTACCCGGCACGATGACATTTTGGAACGAAATCTCGTTCTCTGTCTCAAACTGTGCCCGGCGTAGTGCAAGGCGATGACTATCCGTCGATACGCATGTCAAAATGCCTTTATCTGCTGAGAAGTTAACCCCTGTCAAAACAGGACGTGTTTCTTGAACCGCGACGGCAAAACTCGTCTGACGGATCATTGAACGTAATAGATCTGCGGGTAAACGGAACTGTTGTCCCCCATCGACTTGTGGAAGACGCGGAAACTCGTCTGAATCAAGACCGTTCAGATGAAATTCAGCTGTCCCGGATTGAATCCGTGTCATGAAGTTTGGAGAGACTTCGATGATGACTTCGTCTGTTGGTAACTTTTTAACGATATCACCAAAGAAACGGGCATTGAGGACGACACTACCGGCGCGGTGGACGGTTACATAAGAAGTACCATTCTCTTCCGCATAGATTGTCCGTTCAATTGAAATCTCGGTATCGCTTCCTGTTAACGTCATTCCGTCACCATGCGCTTCAAGTTTGATTCCCGTTAAGATTGGAATCGTCGTTCTTGATGAGACAGCTTTCGCTACGTCCTGGATGGCTTGGATTAAAGTATCGCGTTGAATTGTAATATGCATATTGTCGTTAAGCTCCTCTCAAAATGGGCGTTACATCATCATAACATAATAATATATTTTTTTAATAATAGTATTAGGGGCTGTGGATAGTGTGGATAAGTCGGTGGATAACTTGGTATAGAGCCAAACTGCGTGTGGATAACTTGTGGATAACTAGCCTCTTTTATCCACAGCTTATCCACAGGTTCAGGAATGTTTCAATTCATGCTTAATTTGTTCGATGACTTTTCCTGTTTCTCCATCCGATTTAACGAGCATACTGATTTTCTCATGTGCATGGATGACTGTCGTGTGATCCCGTCCACCAAATTCCTCACCAATCTTCGGTAAAGAGCTTTCCGTCATCTCTCGCGAGAGGTACATCGCAATCTGGCGTGGAAAGGCAATCGATTTTGTTCGTTTTTTAGCCTTTAAGTCGTCAAACGGTAAGTTGAAGTGTTTACTGACGGACTCCTGGATGTCGCGGATCGTGACTTTTCGCGGCTCCGTGACCGGCATGATGTTATGCAACGCTTCTGCTGCAACATTCGGATCAATCGTCCGTCCGACCAGGTTCGCATAAGCGATGACACGCGTCAGTGCCCCTTCGAGCTCGCGGATGTTCGTGTCGATTTGACTCGCGATATAGAGCATGACTTCATTAGAAACATCAAGTTGCTCGGCATTGGCTTTTTTCCGCAAAATCGCAATCCGTGTCTCAAGGTCAGGAGGTGTGATGTCTGTTATCAATCCCCACTCGAACCTAGAGCGAAGCCGATCTTCAAGTGTCGGAATTTCTTTTGGTGGTCGATCACTCGAGATGATGATTTGTTTTTGATCATTGTGCAGGGCATTGAATGTGTGGAAAAACTCCTCTTGCGTCTGCTCTTTTCCTGCGAGAAATTGAATGTCATCTATTAATAGAACATCGATATTCCGGTATTTGTTCCGAAACTCAACGGTTTTATTGTCCCGAATCGAGTTAATGAAGTCATTTGTAAAACGTTCCGAGGAGACATAGGCGATCCGCGTCCCAAGGTTTTGATCTTGGACGTACTGGCCAATCGCGTGCATCAAATGGGTTTTACCAAGTCCGACTCCTCCATAGATGAATAAAGGATTATAGGCTTTCGCAGGTGCTTCTGCTACAGCCAAGGAAGCGGCATGGGCAAAACGGTTACCTGATCCAATGACAAACGTATCGAACGTGTATTTTGTATTCAATTGACCGAGTTCACTCATGACCAGCTCATCGGTCGGTTTTCGTGACGATTGTGCACGATTTGATGTTTTAGACGGTGGTACCGTCTCAGACGCTTCCTCATTTTGACGATCGAGCATCTTCTTTGCTTGGCCTTCCTCGATAAATTGAATATCAAGTCGACTCCCTGTCACTTCTTCAACCGTATCTTCGAGTAACGATAAGTATTGACGTTCCAGCCAAGTAACGGTAAATGCAGCTGGTGCTGAGATGATCAGTGTCGTTCCATTCAGCGTGACGCCTTCAGTGGATTTTAACCACATGTCATAACTTGCCTTAGGTGTCCGTTCTTCTTCCTCGATCACAGACAATACATTATGCCAAAGTTCGGCAGCGTTTTTCATAAATACCTCCCTTTTTCTATCATGATATAAAAAACTATACACAGGTTTATGCACAGGACAAAGTTAATGAAGAAACTCGACTTATCCCCACAACATAAAAACTGTGGATAACGTTATCCACAGGCAAGTAAAACTGTGTATAAAGTTATCCACAGGGTGTGTATAACTTGAAAATTCAATTTGGTTCGTGTCGTTGTTATGCACAATTAGTGTATCAAATGAAATGAGCCCTGGCAATGCCTAGAGTGATTTATCCACAAGTAAATAAAGATATACACAGGTAGTTACCCACAGGCTGTGGATAGTGTGGATAAGGTGTGGATAACGTGTGCATAACTTTTTGAAAGAGGAAGCGTAAAAAAATAGTTATACACAAAATCAAAAATAGTTGGAGAATCGAGTCGAAAATCAAACCTTGACGTTGATTTTAAAAAATACTATTGTAGACAAAGTGAAGAGTTATCCACGGAAAGTGTGGATAGTGTGGATAAGTCTGTGGATAGTTTTAATTTGGGGAATTTCCTAGTGTTCATGCAGATCGGATTCCTATCTTGTAATACGAACCCTCATCCAGATTTCTATCGTAACGAATCGTATAGAATCGAACGAGATAATTCTTACGAACTTTCATTGACAAGGTCCCTTTTGATTTATATAATGTACAAGACTGCCTTAAAGTAGAAAACGATGTTTTTTAATAGAGTAATTTTTAAAGGAGGTGCAGACTAAAATGAAACCAACTTTCAACCCAAACAACCGTAAGCGCAAAAAAGTTCACGGATTCCGTGCGCGCATGGCAACGAAGAGTGGCCGCCGGATCTTGGCTGCTCGCCGTCTTAAAGGCCGCAAAGCCTTGACTGTATAATCGAGCGATGATGAGATCACTTCTGGCGATGCCTGAGGTGATCTTTTTTTTGCTTTTTTTAAGGGTGTTCGTGCTTTTGTCACAACCCCCTCTCGCGAAGCAGGATTATTCTATGATATGATGAAAGACGACGAATTTTCGTGATGTCAGGATGGAGTGTGATCAAGGTGAAGAAGGAATACCGCGTCAAGAAAGACAAGGAGTTCCAAGCGGTGTTTACTCGAGGAGCCTCTGTCGCCAATCGGCAATTTGTCGTATACGCACTAAAAAAAGACCAGCAAGCTCATTTTCGGATTGGTTTATCAGTGAGTAAGAAAATCGGAAATGCTGTCGTACGTAATCAGGTAAAACGGTACCTTCGTGAAGCATTTTTGTTACATGAAGCTTCGATTGCACCAGATTATGATCTTGTAATCATCGCCCGCAATCCAGCTGCGAAGATGACTGCGCAAGAAGTCGCAGATAGTTTGCGGCATGTATTAAAGCGTTCCGGCGTCTGGAAGCGGCAAGTTAAATAAATACGTAATATATTCTGTTTGATTTGTAACGGTCTTTCCTGATTCTATCTATAGAAGGAGTCTGACCGACAAAGGGTAAACATCATTAGGAGGAATTATGAACAAGAGAACTAAGATTTGGTTGACACTTGGACTGATGTCAGTACTCGCAGTTGTTCTATCGGGTTGTACACCTGGAACATACGGAACAGGTGAACCGATTACTGCTGACACAGAAGGTTTCTGGAAACATTATTTTGTTTGGCCGATGGCTTGGTTGATTGGAAAAATTGCTGAATACTTTAATGGGGATTACGGGATTGCAATCGTGATTACGACATTGATTGTTCGTCTCGTCATCTTACCGTTGATGATTAAACAGACGAAGAGTATGGGTGGTATGCAAGTCATCCAGCCAGAAATGATGAAACTGCGTGAGAAATACAGTTCAAAAGATCAGGAAACACAACAGAAATTGCAACAGGAAATGATGAAGCTTTATCAGGAGCATAACGTCAATCCACTTGCAGGTTGTTTACCGATCTTAATTCAAATGCCAATCCTGATTGCCTTCTATAACGCAATCATTTACACGCCGGATATTTTCAAGCATACGTTCCTTTGGTTCGATCTTGGAAAGCCAGATCCATATTTTATCTTACCGATTCTTTCAGCGGTCTTTACGTACCTGCAACAGAAACTCTCGATGGCAGGGCAAGAAGATAATCCGCAGATGAAAATCATGTTGTACGTCTTCCCGGTCATGATCTTCGTCATGGGTGTGACGTTACCCTCTGCCTTGTCACTTTACTGGGTCGTTGGTTATATCTTCTCGATCATCGTGACGATCGTGATCATGAAGCCGATGCGTGAGAAGATCAAATTACAGACTGAAGCAACGATTGCTTCAAAACGTGAAAAAGAAGCGGCCGAAGCAGCTCCTGCTCCGAAAAAGCCGAAAAAGAAACGTTAATCACAAATGAGGGCGATACTCCGTTTTTACAGAGTGTCGCTCTTTTTCTTTGAGTCATTTTCGTGTATAGTTGTCACGTTATACCCATTTATAACTAACTCATCAATTAATCATAGAAACGATAGAAGAAAACGAGGTGTGAATGACGAATGATGGAATTTGATACGATAGCCGCGATTTCGACACCGATGGGCGAAGGGGCGATTGCAATCGTCCGCTTATCAGGTCCGCAAGCAGTAGCAACGGCAAACCGAGTGTACCGAGGTGCGAATCAGTTAACGGAAGTACCAACCCACACGATTCATTACGGGAAATTAGTCGACCACGAGACGGAGCAGGTCGTCGATGAAGTAATGGTCAGTGTCATGCGGGCGCCGAAGACGTTTACGCGCGAAGATGTCGTCGAATTGAATTGCCATGGTGGAGTCGTCGCGGTCAATCGTGTACTCGAACTCATTCTGGCACAACCTGATGTTCGTCTAGCAGAACCAGGTGAATTCACGAAACGC
Source organism: Exiguobacterium sp. s102 (assembly GCF_018618635.1). Classification (NCBI taxonomy): domain Bacteria; kingdom Bacillati; phylum Bacillota; class Bacilli; order Caryophanales; genus Exiguobacterium; species Exiguobacterium sp. s102. The sequence continues at coordinate 256,359 of NZ_JACSML010000003.1, read as the reverse complement.
GCCTTTTTGAACGGGCGCATCGACTTATCACAAGCTGAAGCCGTGATGGACTTAATCCGTGCGAAAACGGACCGGGCGATGACGGTTGCAATCGGTCAAATCGAAGGGCGGCTCTCGAAGCTTGTCCAAGAATTGCGCGAACAGCTGTTACAGACGATCGCTTCGATTGAAGTCAACATCGACTACCCGGAATACGATGCGGAAGAAATGACGCAACAAATCGTCCAAAAAGATGCTGGGGAAGTCCGCCGCATCCTGACGGAACTGCTCCGGACGGCGCGCCAAGGAAAAATTCTACGTGAAGGCCTGTCGACAGCAATCATCGGGCGACCGAACGTCGGGAAATCATCTTTGCTCAACACATTGGTGCAAGAAGCAAAAGCAATCGTCACGGATATCGCAGGGACGACCCGTGATACGATTGAGGAATATGTGAATGTCCGCGGTGTACCGCTCAAGTTGATCGATACGGCAGGGATTCGGGAAACGGAAGATATCGTCGAACGAATGGGTGTCGAAAAATCACGCCAGGCACTCAATTCGGCGGATTTAATTTTACTCGTCTTAAACGGGAATGACGAATTGACGCAAGAAGATATTTTGTTGTTTGAAGCGATTCGCGATATGAACGCGATCATCATCGTCAACAAGAGTGACCTTGCGCAACAAATCGACTTAACACGTGTTGAAGAACTGGCTGCAGGACGCCCGGTCGTCACGACATCGTTGCTTGAAGAAGCAGGCGTCAACGACCTCGAAGCAGCAATCGCAGCCCTCTTCTTCGAACAAGGTGTTGAAAGCCAAGACATGACGTACGTCTCGAATGCACGTCATATTCAATTGATTAAACAAGCGAGTCAGATGATTGAAGATGCGCTCGGGGCGGCAGAAGCAGCGATGCCGATCGACATGGTCCAAATCGATTTACGCCGGGCATGGGATACGCTTGGCGAAATCAATGGGGATACGGCGCAAGATAGTCTACTCGATAAACTTTTCTCCCAGTTTTGTTTAGGGAAATAATTGCACTGTCAGGTTGTTGATTCATAAAAGGAGGAACCGAAATTATGGCTTATCAAGCAGGTGAATTCGACGTCATCGTCGTCGGAGCCGGACATGCTGGAATCGAAGCGTCACTCGCATCAGCGCGAATGGGTTCGAAAACGGTGATGTTAACGATGAATCCCGACATGGTCGGATTCATGTACTGTAACCCGTCGATTGGTGGTCCCGCAAAAGGGATTGTCGTCCGGGAAATTGATGCATTAGGTGGCGAGATGGCACGAGCGATCGACGCGACTTACATCCAAATGAAAATGCTCAATACATCAAAAGGTCCGGCCGTCCGTGCACTCCGGGCGCAGGCAGATAAATTTGAGTATCAAAATCGAATGAAAAAAGCCCTGGAGGATGAACCGAACCTCTTGTTACGTCAAGCACTCGTCGAACGTCTATTGATTGAAGATGGACGCTGTGTCGGTGTCGTGACGAATACGGGAGCAGAGTACCGGGCGAATGCTGTCGTCATTACGACAGGAACGTTCATGCGCGGGAAAATCATCATCGGCGAACTCTCATACGAGAGTGGTCCGAACAATCAGATGCCGTCCGTCAACCTATCGAAGCATCTCGAGGAACTCGGGTTCGAGCTCGCGCGCTTCAAAACAGGGACACCACCCCGAATCGATGGAAAAACAATTGATTATTCAAAAACCGAAATCCAACCAGGGGATGCGGTTGCTTTACCGTTCAGCCATGAAACGACTCAGATGATCACGGAGCAGATTCCATGTTGGTTAACGTATACGACAGAGTACACACACCAATTGATTGACGCGAACTTACACCGTTCACCGATGTTCTCAGGCATGATTAAAGGAACAGGCCCGCGCTACTGTCCTTCAATCGAGGACAAAGTCGTCCGGTTCAATGATAAGCCGCGTCACCAAATCTTCCTCGAGCCGGAAGGTCGCGATACGGAAGAAGTCTATGTCCAAGGGTTATCAACAAGCTTACCGGAAGATGTCCAACATGATATCTTACGTTCGATTCCCGGTCTTGAAAAATCAGAAATGATGCGTCCCGGCTATGCAATCGAATACGATGCGGTCATTCCGACACAACTGTGGCCGACACTTGAAACGAAACGGGTCGAAGGGTTATTCACAGCAGGACAAATTAACGGTACGAGCGGGTACGAAGAAGCTGCCGGACAAGGCATCATGGCTGGAATCAATGCGTCGCTTAAAGTTCAAGGCAAAGAGCCATTGATTTTGTCGCGTTCGCAAGGGTATATCGGTGTCATGATTGATGATCTCGTCACAAAAGGGACGAACGAACCGTATCGCCTCTTGACGTCACGTGCTGAATACCGTCTCTTACTCCGTCATGACAATGCCGATCTTCGCTTATCTGAAATCGGGCATGAACTCGGTCTGATCAATGACACGCGTCATGCGAAACTCGAACTGAAAAAAGACGAAATCAGTCGCGAAATGAAACGTCTTGAAAAAGTCGTCATCAAAGCGACACCAGACGTCAACGAAAAACTGACAGCAATCGGTGTCTCACCGTTGAAAGAAGCGTTGCACGCAATTACGTTATTGAAACGTCCGGAAATCACGTACGCAATGATTGCAGACATGACAGAGCCACCTGTCGCATTGTCAGCGGAAGCGGCCGAGCAAGTCGAAATCCAAGTCAAGTACGCAGGTTATATCGACAAACAACTCGACCAAGTCGAACGTATGATGCGGATGGAACAAAAACGAATTCCGGATCGACTCGATTACGATGTCATCAATGGTCTCGCGATTGAAGCAAAACAGAAACTAAACCAAGTGCGTCCGCTCTCGATTGGACAAGCATCACGGATTTCTGGGGTTAACCCGTCAGATATCTCGATTTTGCTAATTTATATCGAGCAAGGCCAATACGCATTGACTGCGGAGTGATAACATGAACGAACAGCAATTCGTAACGGCTTTAGCCGAGCAAGGTCTCGACGTCTCAGAACAACAATTACACCAGTTCAAACGCTACTATGAACTGCTCGTCGAATGGAATGAAAAAATGAACCTGACGGCGATCACGGATAAAGAAGATGTTTACTTGAAACACTTTTATGATTCGATCACAGCGGCTTTCTACTTTGATTTCACAGAAGTCGAAACCGTTTGTGATGTCGGAGCCGGTGCCGGTTTCCCGAGCCTCCCGATTAAAATCATGTTCCCGCACTTAAAAGTCACGATCATCGATTCACTGAATAAACGAATCGGCTTCTTGAACATGCTCGCGACAGAACTTGAACTTGAAGGTGTCGCGTTCCATCATGGTCGGGCCGAAGAGTTCGGTAAAAACAAACAGTTCCGGGAACACTTTGATGTCGTGACGGCACGCGCCGTCGCCCGCATGTCAGTCCTTGCAGAATACTGTTTGCCACTCGCGAAAGTCGGCGGACAATTTGTTGCCTTGAAGGCAGCGAAGTTAGGGCAAGAGTTAGAAGAAGGCGCAACGGCACTCAAAGTACTTGGTGGTAATTTACGGGAAAGTTTCCAGTTCCAATTGCCAGGTGAGGAAAGTGAGCGTAATATCGTTATTGTAGATAAAAAACGATTAACACCCGGGAAATATCCGCGTAAGGCGGGAACACCGGCTAAAGATCCACTGAGTTAAACACCGTTTCACGTGAAACGATGACTGATAAAGGTGAGGTGCGCGAACGTGAAAAATGCAATTGCTAAACTGCTTGGTAAAGGGGGACAGCCTGTCCCGCTTGAGCTTGATCCCCGAGACACGCTTCAGGAGCTAAAGCTGACAGAGCTTGTTGCCAATCAATTCCAACCCCGAACGATTTTTGATGGGGAGCGGATTGAAGAATTGGCGATGACGATTGAAGAACATGGGTTACTACAGCCAATCGTAGTACGAAAACAGGGGCTAGGTTATGAAATCATCGCAGGTGAGCGTCGTTTTCGAGCGGTTCAATCACTTGGGTGGGAAACGATTCCCGCAATTATCAAGGAAATGACCGATGAAACGACAGCTGCACTCGCATTGATTGAGAATCTACAACGGGAAGAACTGACTCCAATCGAAGAAGCAGAAGCATATGAACGATTGCTTGCGATGCAACACATTACGCAAGAAGTTTTAGCACGTAAACTAGGACGCAGTCAGTCGACGATTGCGAACAAGTTACGTCTGTTGCGTTTGCCAGCTGAAATTCGCGAGGCATTGAAGCAACGGACAATCACGGAACGTCACGCGCGCGCCTTGTTGCCTTTAAAGGATGCAGATCTTCAAATCTCAGTCTTAGCGGAAATCATGGAACGCGAATGGAATGTCAAAGAAACGGAACAGCGTGTCGAGCGTCTACTGACACCGAAAAAGCCGAAGAAGCGACATAAAAGTTTTGCACGGGATACACGGATCGCGTTGAATACACTACGTGATTCAGTCGACATGATTGAGCGGACAGGATTGACCGTCGAAAAAGAAGAAGTAGATTGTGAAGAATATGTCGAGGTGCGAATTCGCATCGTGAAGGCACGTCCGTAAACTGCGGTCGTGCCTTCCGCTACGTTTAGGAGAGATTTATGTGAATGAGATACCCCTGCGGGCGATTCGACCGAATCCAGGTCAGCCGCGCAAACAGTTTAATGAAAAAGCATTACAAGAATTAGCACATTCTTTACGGCAGCACGGGATGATTCAACCGATCGTCGTTCGACCACGTGATGGATTTTACGAAATCGTCGCCGGGGAACGCCGGTATCAGGCAGCGAAACAAGTCGGATTCGTTCATGTACCCGTCTTAATCATCGAGGCCAATGATACGCGGATGATGGAGCTTGCCTTGATTGAAAACATTCAGCGCGCTGATTTAAGTGCGATTGAAGAAGCGATGGCGTATGCCGAAATGTTGGAAGAGTTTGAGGTGACGCAAGCAGAACTTGCGAGCCGTGTCGGAAAAAGCCGTTCGCACATCACGAACAGTCTACGCTTGTTGCAGTTACCGCCACTCGTCCAACAAGCAGTCATGGAAGAACGTTTATCGATGGGGCATGCACGTGCCTTGCTCGCTTTAAAAAACCCGCAAAAAATCGAGCGGATGGCGGAACGCGTCATCACGGAGAATTGGAATGTCCGTCGTCTTGAGCAAGAGCTCCGCGAACGTAAGCAAAAGCGGCATGTTTCTGAACAGACGACTGAACTTCATTTTATTGAAGACGCGTTACGGGAGCGGATCGGGGCCAGTGTTCGAATCAAGACGACGAAGCAGGCAGGGAAACTAGAAATCGATTTTATGGACGAAGAGGATTTAAATCGGATACTTGAGATTTTGTTGCCGGAAGAAGAATGACAAAAAAAATAAGGACAAGCGAGTCGTAAGGATTCGCTTGTCCTTATTTTAATTGTAGTGTGTGCTGTTTAGATCGAACGGGGCGTAAAGGAAATCGTCGTTCGTTTTGTTTCCGCTGCCAGTTTCGCATCGAGTAAGGCGAAGCTGTCGGCAACAAGTTCAGCTAATTCATAGACGAGATGGAGTCGGGTATTTTGCAAAATCATCATTTCCATGAATCCACTGACGTTGACGACGGCTTTGATGTTGAAGTCACCAACAGCAGGCAATTCTTTTTGGACACCGGCTCCGGGTGCGAGAGGACCTTCCGAGAAAAAGACATGACCGACGCTCGATAAGCGTCCGAGACAAGCATCGATGGCGATGACGAGTGGTTTGTAATGGGTCGTTTGAATCGAGTGAAGTGTTTCAGCTAAATTTAAGGCATGAACCGGTTTGGCTAATGTGCCATACACATGCATATGAGCGGGACGGGATTTTTCGAGGAATGTACCGACGAGTGGACCGAGGGAATCCCCCGTCGAACGATCGGAACCGATACAAACGAGAACGACAGGACGTGTTTCTTTCGTCGCAGCGACTTGCTCGTGTAATTGTTCAGCTAATCGTTCTTTCGCAAACGGCTCTGTATGCTCTAAAAAGAAAGAATAGGGCTTTGGCTCATGTGAATGAAAGCGGAAGTTCATCTCTAGATCATCCTTTCTTCTCTAGGTGTCTACGTCATGGTGTATTGGCGAGAGTGAAGGTGTTCTGTAATGATTTTCCTTTCCCGGTTTTTCAAGAAAACTAACGTCGAAATCGGTTCTTTAAGTTGAAACTGATTTAAAATCACGTATACTGTCGTAATAGAGAGAAATGAAAGGATGAAGAGAATGGCTACCAATCAAGATGTGAAAGAATCAGTCGCCCAGGTCGATAAGTTAATTGCGCAAGTGACGGACACAGAAATGTGGATTCGGTTTGGACTCAAGGTGACAATTGCGTTAATCATCATTGCCGGATTTTATATCCTGACACGGATCATGACGGGAGCAGTCGCCCGTTTGTTTACGATTCGAAAAATCAACGAGCATGATTATTTAGCGCAACGACAAAACGAGACGTTACTCAAATTGTTACAAAATGCGATTCGCTACGTCCTCGGAATTGTCATGTTACTGACCGTGCTCAGTCAATTCGGAATCAACATCACAGGGCTCGTCGCCAGTGCAGGGATTGCCGGTCTCGCCATTTCGTTTGGTGCGAAAAACCTGGTTCAAGATATCATCACAGGTGCCTTCATCATCTTCGAACGACAGTTCAAAGTCGGTGATTATGTCCGCGTCGGCGTGATTGAAGGGATTGTCATCGAGCTTGGTATTCGGACGACGAAGCTGAAAGGTCTGACGGGCGAGATTCATATCGTTCCGAACGGGCAAATCCTGCAAGTGACGAACTTCTCGGTCGATAACAGTTTTGCCTTAGTCGATGTCCAAGTTCCGTATGAAGAGGATCTCGACCGGGTCGAGACGATTCTGAACGACATCTCGGAAGCGACGACGAAGAAATATGCCGATATGTTCGTTGAACCGATTCAAATACTCGGTGTCCAAATGCTTGATTCTTCTGGCGTTGCGTACCGCATGATGGCAGAAGTACCACCGATGCAACATTTTCAAGCGGGACGTTTGATGCGTAAAGAATTCAAACAAGGTCTCGAAGCGGAAGGAATCCAGATTCCGTACCCGCATATGGTCATGATGAACACTACAGATCAAGGGAATGGTGAACAAATCAATGATGCCAAAAACGTACAATCTCCATGATTATGTCGAAATGAAGAAACAACATCCATGCGGAACGAACCGGTGGCAAATCATTCGTGTCGGCATGGACATCCGCATCAAATGTCAAGGGTGTGGGGCAAGCATCTTAATGCCACGGCGCGATTTTGATAAGCGGTTAAAAAAAGTCTTACCAGAATGAGTTTTATCAAATACGACCGAAGCGCTTAATAGGTGCCTCGGTCTTTTTTAATTACAAAGCAGAACGCTAATGGTGGAAAAAAGGTTAAGGAGAAGTCTAAGTTTTGATTAAGCGGCTAGGTGAATTAGCAAACTCTTTAAAAAAGAATTCCCATCTCCTTGCTTAAAAAAATTGAACTATCTATAATTGTGAAAGATGTGCTGACGTGGTGTAATCAATCTACCCACTGCGGCCGCTAGCACGGATTTCCTAGGAAATACCGAAAAGGAGGAATTCCAAGTGGGATTAACAGCAGGAATCGTTGGCTTACCAAACGTAGGAAAATCAACACTTTTTAACGCAATTACTCAAGCAGGTGTCGAGGCGGCGAACTATCCGTTCGCAACAATCGATCCGAACGTAGGTGTCGTCGAAGTACCCGATGCACGTCTTCGTAAATTGACAGAACTCGTCAACCCGAAGAAGACCATCCCGACAGCATTCGAATTCACGGATATCGCGGGAATCGTCAAAGGCGCGTCAAAGGGTGAAGGATTAGGAAATAAATTCTTAGCAAACATTCGTGAAGTCGATGCGATTTGTCAGGTCGTCCGTTGCTTCATCGACGAAAACATCACACACGTCTCAGGTAAAGTATCACCGATCGATGATATCGAAACAATCAACCTCGAGTTGATTTTGGCCGATCTCGAATTGGTTGAAAAACGGATCCAACGTGTCCAAAAACAAGTCAAGTCACGTGATAAAAACGCAGCAGGCGAACTCGAAGCACTTGAAATCGTCCTCGCATTGCTCGAAGACGAAAAACCAGCACGTCTTGCAGAATTAAACGAAGATCAAGCGGCAATCGTGAAACACTTCCAATTGTTGACGATGAAACCGATGCTTTATGTCGCAAACGTCGGTGAAGATGAAGTCGCGGATGCAGATAGTAACGAAAACGTTCGTCTCGTCCGTGAGTTTGCAGCAAAAGAAGGGGCGGAAGTCATCATCATCTGTGCCCGGATCGAAGAAGAAATCGCTGAACTCGAACCGGAAGAACGTCAAGAGTTCCTCGTTGACCTCGGAATCGAAGAGTCAGGTCTCGATCAATTGATCCATGCAGCCTATAACACGCTCGGTCTCGCGACATACTTCACAGCGGGCGAAAAAGAAGTTCGTGCCTGGACGTTCAAAAAAGGGATGAAAGCACCACAATGTGCCGGTGTCATCCACTCTGACTTCGAACGTGGATTCATCCGTGCTGAAGTTGTCGCATACGATGACTTAGCAGCAGCTGGAAACATGGCGACAGTCAAAGAACAAGGACGTTACCGTTCTGAAGGTAAAGAATATGTCTTCCAAGATGGCGATGTTGTCACATTCCGCTTCAACGTTTAAGCAGAGCGAACGAATCGTTATTGCATAAACCAAAATACTTTGATAGTATTAACAAATGTGAGTAATGAATTATTGCTCCTTGCTCGATGAATCGAGCCGCCAGTCCAAGAGGAGGTGACAGATATGCGTAAATACGAAGTACTTTACATCATCCGTCCGGAAGTTGATGAGGAAGCACGAAAAGCTCTAGTTGAGCGTTTCAACAAAGTCCTCACTGACAACGGTGGTACAGTTGAAAAAACAACTGAAATGGGTAAACGTCGTTTCGCTTACGAAATCAATGATATGCGTGAAGGATTCTATGTTCTTCTTAACGTGACTGCTGAACCAGCAGCTACTAAAGAACTTGACCGTCTCATGAAGATCAGTGACGATATCGTTCGCTTAATGATCACAAAAGACGAGAAATAAGCTGAAACAGGAGAGTGATTCTGATGATTAACCGCGTCGTTTTAGTCGGTCGGTTAACTCGTGACCCTGAAATGCGTTATACGCAGAGCGGGATTGCGGTAACGCGATTCACACTCGCATGTGACCGTCCATTTACGGGACAAGATGGGAAGCGAGAAGCTGATTTCATCGATTGCGTCGTATGGCGCAAGCAAGCAGAGAACGTTGCTCAGTATTTGAAAAAAGGTAGTCTCGCAGGTGTCGAGGGTCGCCTACAGATTAGCAGTTATGACGATAAAGAGGGTCAACGTCGATATCGTGCTGAAGTCGTCGCGGATAGTGTTCGATTCCTAGAATCACGCAATGCAAGCCGTTCTTCAGATAGTGACAGCTATTCTTCGAATTCAAATACAGGTGGAAACGGGAATGCTGCAGGATGGGGTTCACAGCAACAGCAGAACAACTCTTCCTCGCCAGCACCCGCTTCATCTTCATCGAACTCGGGCTTCGGCGCTGATCCGTTCAGCGGTGGAAGTTCGATCGATCTTTCAGACGACGATCTCCCATTCTAATGGGAACGTTGGACTGAAAAATTTACTCTAAAAAGGAGGTTAATCACATGGCACGTCGTCCAGGTGGAAAACGTCGTCGTAAAGTATGTTACTTCACGTCGAACCACATCACTCATATCGATTATAAAGACGTAGAACTTCTCAAACGTTTCATTTCGGAACGCGGTAAGATTCTTCCACGTCGTGTGACTGGTACTTCAGCGAAATACCAACGTCCACTTACAATCGCAATCAAACGTTCACGTCAAATGGCTTTAATCCCATACGTAGCTGACTGATTACGGTGAAGCGCTTTTCCTTTTCGAAGGAAGGGCGCTTTTTTTCGCTTCGCTTTCAACCGGTCCTATTTTTCGGTTATAATAAACAAGTTAACGAATTTTTAATTAGAAGTATTTAAGGAGGACGCGATGGAGTCAGGTCAACAAGTATCATCAGAACGGGAACGGCGGGTTGTTCGCTTCGTTCCGTATCTATTAATCGTCGGTCTACTTCTCGTCGTCGCAATTAGTAATCCAATCATCGCAGCAATTGGTGCGTTCGTGACGACTGTTCTTTTTGTCCTTCATCTATTAGAAGAGCAGCGGGCACGAAAGTCCTGGGAAGCATATGTCGAAAGAATATCGATTCAAGTCGAGGATACAGGGCAAGATGCTTTGACGAATATGCCGATTGGAATCTTACTATATGATGAGGAAACGCACGTCACATGGTTCAATGATCCGATGCGTGAAATCTTCGACGACTTGGCAATGGGGCATCTGTTACTCGATCTCGATCCCTTGTTCGTTGAAATGATGGCGACGGATGAAGATCAAGCGACACTTGAGATTGGTGAGTCCGTCTATCGTGTCTTCTCGAATCGTGAAAATCGGACGTTCTATCTATTTGATATGACAGAAGAGGCGCAAGTTGAACAACAACTCGTCGACAATCAAACCGTCATCGGCGTCATTTATCTCGATAACTATGATGAGATGACGCAGGGGATTGAAGATCAATTAAGAAGTGAATTAAATAGTCGGGTCACCCAGTTATTGAATCATTGGGCGGCGGATCACGGCACCTATATAAAACGTACCGCCTCAGACCGGTACTTTGTCGTGACGACAGAAGAGAATCTACGAATTCTTGAGCGGACGAAGTTTTCCATCTTAGACATTGTCCGAGACGAGACGAGTCAACGTGGGGTGCAATTAACGCTGTCAATCGGAATTGGCTGTGGCAGTGACGCGATACCTGTTCTCGGTCAGATGGCGCAGTCGAGTCTTGACTTAGCACTCGGACGCGGGGGCGACCAGGTCGTCATCAAACGTGACGGGAAAGTCCGCTTTTATGGTGGGAAAACGAATCCGACAGAAAAACGGACGCGTGTCCGGGCACGGGTCATCGCCAATTCGTTGCGTGACTTGATGCAGGAATCGAGTCGAATCCTCGTCATGGGTCATCGAAATCCTGACATGGATTCACTTGGAGCATCGATTGGTATTCTCAAGCTTGCCGAGATGAACGATAAGGAAGCGCATATCGTATTACCGGATGCAGAAATCGGTCAAGGGATTCGACGGATGATGTCGGAAATCAGTGAAGACGAAAAACTAGAGTCGCGCTTCATCAATTCGTTCCAAGCTGAGCAACTCGTCGACGATCAAGCGTTATTGATTATCGTCGACACGCATAAACCGTCGCTTGTCGTCGTTCCGGCATTACTGGATCAGTTCGAACGAATGGTCGTCATCGATCATCATCGTCGCGGAGAAGATTTCATCGAGGAGCCAGTGCTCGTCTATCTTGAGCCATATGCATCTTCGACGTCAGAACTCGTCACAGAGTTGATTGAATACCAACCGACGAACGAAAAGCTGTCAATGCTTGAAGCGACGGCGTTACTTGCAGGAATCATCGTCGACACGAAAGGCTTTACGATCCGAACAGGCTCGCGGACGTTTGATGCGGCCTCTTACTTGCGTTCGCAAGGCGCAGACACGGTCCTCGTCCAAGAGTTCCTTAGTCAAAACCTCGAGACGTATGTCGAACAGTCGCATATTCTCGAGCGGACGGAAATCTATAAGGCAGGTATGGCAATCGCGACAGCGGAGCCAGGGGTCATCCATGATCAAGTCTTGATCGCCCAAACGGCGGATCAACTGTTATCCTTACAAGGAATCCGTGCCGCCTTCGTCATCGCTGAGCTCCAAGATGGCCGGACGGCAATCAGTGCCCGGTCGCTCGGTGAGGTCAATGTCCAGTTAATCATGGAGACGTTAGGTGGCGGTGGTCACTTAACGAATGCGGCGACACAGATGGCGGAATCGATCATCACGGTCGCGGATGAATTAAGACAAGCAATCGATCGTTATCTAGAAGATGAAACAAAAGGAGAGGAAATCGAATGAAAGTTATTTTATTGCAAGACGTTAAAGGACAAGGTAAAGCAGGAGACGTGAAAGAAGTCGCAGATGCATACGCGAACAATGTGTTATTCAAAAAGAAATTAGCGCGTCCCGCGACAACAGGGAACTTAAAACAACATGAAGCACATGAACGTAAAGCAGCAGAGCAAGCGAAACAAGCATTGCTCGACGCGGAAGCGTTAAAAGAGAAGATTGAAAAAGAAACGATTGTCGTTTCGACGAAAGCGGGCGAAGGCGGTCGTGTCTTCGGTTCAGTCACGAGTAAACAAATTGCAGAAGCATTGAAGAGCATGGGTTACAAAATCGACAAACGTAAAATCGAGCTTGAACACCCGATCAAAGCCCTCGGATTCACGAAAGTGCCGTTAAAACTGCACAATGAAGTCACAGCGACGCTAAACGTTCAGGTCAAAGAAGCGTGATGAGAAAAGGGGATCGGTGATGAGTGATGTAATGCAAAATACGCCACCCCAAAGTATCGAGGCGGAACAAGCCGTCCTTGGGGCGATCATGATTGATGCTGATCGATTGATCAGTGCGTCCGAACGATTATTGCCACACGATTTTTATCGGGCGGCACACCAACGGATTTTTGAAGCGATGCTCGTGTTGTCGGACCGTGGCGAAGCAATCGATCTTGTCACAGTCACGGCGGAACTGAGTACGCTCGGTGTCTTAGAAGAAATCGGCGGGCTTGCCTATCTCGGTGAGCTTGCGGAAGGTGTCCCGACAGCAGCGAATATCAATTATTACGTCAATGTCGTCGACCAAAAATCAACGCTCCGCCGTTTAATCCGGACAGCAAATGAAATCGTCACAGACGGGTACGAACGACAAAATGAAGTCGATGTGCTGCTGAATGAGGCAGAACGGAAGATTCTTGAAGTATCGCAAGGCAAGGGGAGCGCAAACTTTATCCCGATTTCTGACGTCTTGACGAGCGCGTATGCGACGATTGATAAATTGCATAAGCAAAGCGGTGAAACGACCGGGATTCCGACCGGCTTCCGCGACCTCGATCAAGTGACGGCCGGATTCCAGCGTAACGATTTAATCATCGTCGCCGCCCGTCCGTCTGTCGGGAAGACGGCATTCGCCTTGAACATCTCGCAAAACGTCGCCACCCGTGCCGACGAGAATGTTGCCATCTTTAGTCTTGAGATGGGTGCGGAACAACTCGTCATGCGGATGTTGTGTGCAGAAGGCAACGTCGATGCGCAACGTCTCCGGACGGGGCAACTCGAAGATGAAGATTGGGGTAAACTGTCGCTCGCGATGAGTAGTTTGTCGCAAGCAGGGATTTACATCGATGATACGCCAGGGATTCGTGTCAATGATATCCGGGCGAAGTGTCGTCGCTTAAAGCAAGAGCACGGACTCGGCATGATCATGATTGATTACTTGCAGCTGATTCAAGGGAACGGTCGCTCAAGCGATAACCGTCAACAAGAAGTCTCGGAGATTTCCCGTTCCTTGAAGTCGCTCGCACGTGAACTCGAAGTGCCCGTCATCGCCTTATCACAGCTCTCGCGTGGTGTGGAGAGTCGTCAAGATAAACGACCGATGATGTCGGATATTCGGGAATCAGGGGCGATTGAGCAAGATGCTGATATCGTCGCTTTCTTATACCGGGACGATTACTACAACAAAGAAACGGAAGATGCGAATACGATCGAGATCATCATCGCGAAACAGCGGAATGGTCCGACCGGTACGGTTAAACTCGCTTTCCGGAAAGAATTTAATAAATTCGTCGATCTTGAGCCGAGTAATTCGTATGCTCCACCGGCGTAACAAGCAACACCTCGATCTAACCAGGTCGGGGTGTTTTTGTTTGTAGAAAATCATGACTGAGGTGTTAGTTTAGTTCACGTGTGGACAAGATAAATTCAATGTTGTGAACGAGGCTTTTTGCTTTTTGCTTTCTGCTTTCTGACAACCGTTTCTTTCTTCTCGTGCTTTCCTCGGGCGAGGCGCAAGCCGTTGCTCCTTCAACACGTAGCAGGGTCTTGCCTGCCTCTGACAGTGCAAGAAATCTTGCACTTTTTCCCGTAGGAGTCACGAGAAGCAAAACGGTTGTCTTGTGTAGCGGGTCGTATGGATCATTGGGGATCGATTTGTTGATTCGCAGAGGAAAAGCGCGGCGGGCGTATGTAAAAGGTTTCGATATGAGCTTGTCTGTAGACTAGCCCCCGATTTTGATAAACAAGACGAGAGTAAAGCACATAAAGGAAGCATAACGATTTGGACAAACGAAGTCATCGGGAAGAATCATTATGTTTCGATATCTTGAAAGTAAAGGAAAAAAGGAAGCAGAAAGGAGTGATTAAACGAACGAAACAGAAATACATTAATTAATTGTTCGGTATTTGATTGACTTCTGTTTTTTTCCGCGTTACACTTAGTCGTGGTTTTGAATCGTACGTGGAGGTGGATGAGAATATGTCATCAGTAGTAGTAGTCGGAACACAGTGGGGCGACGAAGGGAAAGGTAAAATTACCGATTTCCTTTCGAAAAAAGCCGATGTCGTCGCTCGTTATCAAGGTGGGGACAATGCAGGACATACAATCGTATTCAATAATGAGACGTATAAGTTACACTTGATTCCTTCAGGGATCTTTTACTCAGACAAGAAATGTGTCATCGGAAATGGCCTAGTCGTCAATCCGAAATCGCTCGTCAAGGAATTAAAGTATCTGCACGATCGTGGTGTTTCTACGGATAACTTATTAATTTCAAATCGTGCTCATGTTATCTTGCCATACCATCAATTGCAAGATCAGCTCGAAGAAGAAGCAAAAGGCGACGCGAAAGTCGGAACGACGCTGAAAGGAATCGGACCGTGCTACATGGATAAAGCAGCACGGATCGGGATCCGGATGGCAGACTTACTCGATAAAGAAACGTTCGCTGAAAAACTTCAAATCGTGCTTGAACAGAAGAACCGGATGTTTACGAAAATGTACGACGCAGAGCCGATTGCCTTTGATGATATCTTTGAAGAATACTACGCGTATGGTCAAGAATTCGCGAAGTATGTCTGCGATACATCAGTCGTCGTCAACGATAGCCTCGATAAAGGGGAAAAAGTGTTGTTCGAAGGAGCGCAAGGTGTCTTGCTCGATCTCGACCACGGAACGTATCCGTTCGTCACATCATCAAATGCTTCAGCGGGTGGCGTCGCGTCAGGTGTCGGTGTCGGTCCTGCTCGTATCGACCACGTCGTCGGTGTCTGTAAGGCCTATACGTCACGTGTTGGTGATGGTCCGTTCCCAACGGAATTGTTCGATGAAATCGGTCATCACATCCGTGAAGTCGGTCGCGAATATGGTACGACGACAGGTCGTCCGCGTCGCGTCGGTTGGTTCGACTCGGTTGTCGTTCGTCACTCACGTCGGACGAGTGGTTTGACAGACCTGTCCTTGAACTCGATCGATGTCTTGACCGGGATTGAAACGTTGAAGATTTGTACATCATACGAATTCAACGGAAAACAAATCGATGAGTACCCGGCAAGCTTCCGTGATCTTGAAGCGTGTGTCCCGGTCTACGAAGAGTTACCGGGTTGGAAAGAAGATATTACAGGGATTCGTAAGTTTGAAGACCTTCCAATCAATGCTCAAAACTACGTAAAACGGATCGCAGATTTGACGAATATTTCACTCGTGACGTTCTCGGTCGGACCAGGTCGCGAGCAGACAGTCGTCCTTCGCGATCTTTACGAAGAAGCATAAGTCGAATACAAACAGGCGTGGCATCAATCGGTGCCGCACCTGTTTTTTTATATCTTTTGATAAGCGAAATAATTCACAAACAAAAGGATAAGAGCGTATACTAAAAGTAATGTTTCACGTGGAACGTTCCACATGAAATCGGTTGAATGGTAGGGGTGTGGCGTCGGTAGTTTCCGTCGCCACCTTTCTATATGCCGAAAAAACAGGTAAAATAGATTGAATAGAAATTTTTTAAGGGGGAACACCCATTGACGGAACGTAGAATACTCGTCGTCGACGACGAACAACCGATTGCGGATATATTAAAATTTAAACTTGAAAAAGAAGGTTACAGCGTCGCTGTTGCCAATGATGGCGTTGAAGCACTTGAAAAGGTCGAGGAATTCAAACCAGACTTGATTTTGCTCGACATCATGCTGCCTTTAATGGATGGGATGGAAGTCTGTCGTGAAGTCCGAAAAACACTTGAGACACCAATCATCATGTTGACGGCAAAAGACTCAGAAATCGATAAAGTACTCGGACTGGAACTCGGTGCGGATGATTACGTAACGAAACCATTTAGTTCACGCGAGCTACTCGCACGTGTCAAAGCGAACATGCGAAAACGAGGACGTGATGAAAAACCAGTCAGTGATGACCCTGATGATATTACGATTGGTGAGTTGACGATTCATTTGAATTCGCATACGGTCACGAAGCGTGAAGAAAAAATCGAACTCACACAACGTGAATTCGAACTGTTGCATTATTTAGCGAAGAACATCGGACAAGTCATGACGCGCGAACATCTTCTTCAGACAGTCTGGGGCTATGATTACTTCGGCGACGTTCGGACGGTCGATGTGACGGTACGCCGTCTACGTGAGAAAGTCGAAGACAACCCGAGTACACCCATTTATATCATGACACGTCGTGGTGTCGGTTATTATCTCCAAGATGGGGAGAATGAATAACTATGTTAAAAGGAACGAACTTCTTTAAATCCATCCAGTGGAAACTTGTCGTCATTTACGCGTTACTGATTTTAGTCGCGATGCAAGTCATTGGAGTCTATTTCGTTCGTTCCCTTGAAAAGCAGTACATTACAAACTTCTCAAAATCTGTCGAGGACCGAGCCGGACTTGTAGCTTACAATGTCGGGAAGGAATTTGATAAGGCAGGCGATGATGAAGCCTCTAAACGGCAGTTGTCTGAGTCTCTTGGGCAGCTGCTGTCTGAGTTTAGTAGTGGCTCCACTTCAAGGAACGACATTCTCGAAGTCCAAATCATCGACCAGGATTCTGTCATTCAAGCGACGTCGGATGAGGACAACCAGTCGGCGGTTGGGCAACGGGCGACAAACTCGTTAATCAAAAAAGCACAGGCGACGAGTTCGACCCGAATCGATACCGTCCTTGATCCGAATGAAGATAAAATCCGAATCTTCGCCGTACCTGTCACGTCAGAAGGTGATGGTTCGACGATCGGGATGATTTATGTCCGGGCATCGATGGAGTCGATCTATTCACAGATGCAACAGGTCACCCGCATTCTAGCGACGGGAACAGTGATTGCACTTGTCATCACGTCGATTCTCGGGGTGCTGTTATCTCGAACGATCACGCGACCGATTTCCGACATGCGTCGGCAAGCGATTGAGATGCGCCGGGGGAACTTCTCCCGGAAAGTAAAAGTCTATTCCGATGACGAAATCGGACAGCTGGCCCGGTCGTTCAACGAATTGACCGACGAGTTGCTCGAAGCAAACGCGACGACGGAAGCGGAACGACGGAAGTTGACGAGCGTCCTCGAAAACATGACGGACGGTGTGATCGCGACGGACCGGACGCTCCGTGTCATCTTGATGAATGATCAAGCAAAAGACATCGTCGGCGTCGAAGAGGCAGGCATGGTCGGAACGAATCTGAAGGATTTACTCGCACTCGGGGATGACTTCATGATTCCGGAAGACGGAACAATGCCACCACGCTTGCTTGATTTCAGTAGTGAGGATGAACTGTTCCTCGTCCGGGCGTTCTTCTCGCCCGTCAAGAAACACAGTGGACCGATTACCGGAATGATCATCGTCTTGCATGACGTCACGGAACAAGAGCAAGTCGAACAGGACCGCCGCGAGTTCGTCGCGAACGTCAGTCACGAACTCCGGACTCCATTGACGACGATGCGGAGTTATCTCGAAGCACTCGCAGAAGGGGCCTATCAAGACGAAGAACTTGCACCACGCTTCCTTGAGACGACACAAAATGAGACGGAGCGGATGATTCGTCTCGTCACAGACCTCCTGCAACTGTCGAAAATGGATAGTAAGGAATACAAGATGAATAAAGTGCGCTTCGACTATATCCAGTTCATTAATGAAATTCTCGATCGTCATGACATGACAAAACCGGAGCGGATTCGCTTCCGCCGGAAAATCATGAAACGGAAAGTTTATATTCGTGGGGACCAGGATAAGTTGATTCAAGTTGCCGATAACATTTTGACGAATGCGATCAAGTATTCACCGGAAGGCGGAACGATTACCGTCCGGACGATGTTACGGGCGAAACGGATCGTCATCAGCATCAAGGATGAGGGAGTCGGGATTCCGAAAGCGAACCTGCAAAAAATCTTCGAACGTTTCTATCGTGTCGATAAGGCACGGGCACGGAAGATTGGTGGGACAGGTCTCGGTCTCTCGATCGCGAAAGATGTCGTTTCGGCACATGGCGGCGACATTTGGGCAGAAAGTGAATGGGGACGTGGTACGACGATTTACTTTACCCTTCCTTATGAAGTGATTGAAGAGGTGGATGCCGGATGATGAAGCAACGACTGAAAACGACCCTGCTGATTCTACTTGTATGTGGTTCTATTTTTCAGACGGCAATGCTTTGGACATATCATCCAAGTAGTGAATCGATTGAGCAGGAACAAGTATCGTTTAATGAGATTGATGCTTCAAAGACGGTTGAGAGTAATCAGCTCGTCAATCCCGAACTCGTCGTCTATTCGAATGGTGTGGAAGCCTATCAGACACAAATCATCGGGCGGACGATTTTGAACCGGATTGGTGCTTCGTTTGATATCGGTGTCCTCGTCTTGACGGATAAAGCCTCAAACATCCCGCTCAGCAAACGGAGTGTCGAGATGATTTTCCCGACACCGGTCACGGCAGCGATGCTTGAAGAACTACTCGGTGAAAAAGAGATTGCGATGGCTGAACCGATTAAACGGCTCTATCTGCTCGATTATGACGGACCGATTCTTCGGCTCGAGTCAGCGACTGGTCGCTTTAAAGACTTTCAATTGGTCGGCGACGAGACAGTCTTAAAACGCCTCTTTGCCTACGATAAGAAAAAACCGATGACGAAGGTCGAGCTTAAAGGCGGTGACTACACGTACGTCGCAACAGCGACCCCTCGTCTTGAAGAAGTGTTTGTCTATGACGAAGTCGGACAGGACCCGAAACCACTCGACCGGATCCGCAGTGCGTTCTTCACAGCGAATACGAACGTGCAGCAAATCAAGGGACGAGACGGACTCGACGTGTTGACGGATGGGGTCAGCGTCTCGACGTATGACCGGGATTACAATGCCTATCGTTTCAACACGCTGTCACCGAATACACAAAGTACGGCAGTCGATTACAGTACGCTCGTCAGCTACATCAATATTCATGGGGGCTGGCTCGACCAAGTCACACAACGCAGTGGCTTCCGTTATTACTTCGATCAAATGAGTAGTCAAGAAGAGCAACAAACGGCAATCTTCCGTCTCTATTTGAATCGTTATCCGGTCTTCGGCGAAATTGGCCCGTTGCTCGAACAACCAGAATTTGATTTAGCGACGATCAAGATGACGTTCGAAGAAAATCAAATCCGGTCGATCAGCCGGGGCATGTTACGGGCAGACCGGAAACTTTTGTTAAAGGAAACGACGTTACCGACGATTGAACAGACGGTGAAAGAGCTGGAGCAAGCAGACCTTATGCAGGACATCACCGGAATTCGAGTCGGCTACAGCATGACATACAAAATCGCGACGAGTCGCTACGCCCTGTTTGAACCGGCATGGTTCGTCAAACGGGATGGAGAATGGAGCACAGTCGATCAAGCAATTGGAAATGAGGGGTAATGTTGAATGGATTGGAGTAAAGCAAAGACGTTGTTGATTCTGACTTTCCTCATCCTGAACGTCTACCTGGTCGTTCAATTGATGGATCGGATGATTGAACCACGGATCGTCGCGACGACGGCGTCCGGAAAGACGATTTTGAAAGATCGGAAGATTGACGAAAAACAACTGCAGACCGCGTCTCGCGACATCGGTTATTTGACGGCAGAAGTCGATTCGAGCTCACTGGCACCAAAAGAGAGCTCACCGATTAAAGATGCAATCACATCAGTCAAAAATCAGGTCGAATGGTCTGTTCGGTTGTCGAAGCCGTCACCGCTCGACGCAAAAGCGATGCGCGACTCGGCGACTTCATTCGTCCAGTCGTCCGTTAATCACGGTTCAGACTACACGTTTTGGAAGTTTGATAATAAACAAAATGAAATGACGTTCGTGCAGACGTATAAAGGACAACCGCTGTATTCGACACCGGAGCAATCACGGGATGATGAGTCGATGATTGGTCCGTCCCTGCTCGTCCTGCAGCTGAACGATGACAAGGAAATCGTCAGCTATAAGCAACGTCACTTGAACGAAGTCGTCCGCCAAGCACAGGACGTGACGTTGTTGTCAGCGAGCGAAGCCGTCATCCAATTGTCGGAGCAAGGTCTTTTCCCGGCCTCGAAAAAAATGACAGGCCATAAGCTTGGCTATTTCTGTCTCGTGACGGAAGGGACAAAATCGGTCCAGATTTTACCGCCGACGTGGCAGATCGAACTCGACGGGGAAGAACTTTATTTCGTCAACGCGATTGACGGGGGTGTTCAGACGATCGAACGCCTCGATACAGTTTCAGAGAAATGAGGAATACACGATGAGCCTACACTATAGCGTTCTTGCGAGCGGCTCGACGGGAAATGCCCTCTACATCGAAAGTGAACAAAGCCGGCTGCTCGTCGATGCCGGATTGACAGGAAAAGCGATGCTTGCATTGTTCGACCAGATTCACCGGTCACCGGAAGGCATCGATGGGCTGTTCGTCACCCATGAACACTCGGATCATATTAAAGGGGTCGGCATCTTAGCCCGCAAGTACAACATCCCGCTCTATGCGAACCAAAAGACATGGGACGCGATGGAAGCAAAAATCGGCAAGATTGATCCCGCCTTGAAGTTCCTCTGGGAAGTCGGCGAAGTGAAACAGTTCGGCGATATCGAAGTCGAATCGTTTAACGTCAGCCATGACGCAGCCGATCCGATGTTCTTCCAGTTCGCCCATGAAGGGAAACGACTCGCCCATATCACGGATACCGGCTACGTCTCGGACCGGATGAAAGGGACGATTCGTGGTGCCGATGCCTACATCTTCGAAGCGAATCATGATATCGGGATGCTCCAGATGGGACACTACCCGTGGAGCGTTAAACGCCGAATCCTTGGCGACTACGGTCACGTCTCGAACGAAGACGCGGCGGTCGCGATGAGCGAGGTGCTCGACGAGCGGACGAAACGGATCCATATGGCCCATTTGAGCAAGGACAACAACATGAAGGAACTGGCCCGGATGAGTGTCTCCCAGACACTGGCGAGCCGGGATGTCGACCTCAGCAAGATTCATCTGCTTGATACCGATCCCGTCATTCCGACACCACTCCTGAAGCTCTGATTATGGGAAATTACTGAATATGCTCAAAAGACCCCCACATTTGGCTAACTTGCCAGGTGATGGGGGTATACTTGTGTAAAGAGAGTTTATGAAGGAGGCATGTGCCGATGGATCGACCTGAAGAACCACGGAATGAATCGGAACAGATCAATCAATCGACCGATGAGGAGAGCGGATTTCCACCGCGACGACCGACTGAAGAAGAACCGGTCAGTCCTTATCGTGAACCATATGAAGAAACAGACGAACCTCCACGTAAGCGTGGTGGCGGTGGTAAAGCATTTTTTGTCGGCTTAATCGGCGGCGTCATCGGCGCCTTACTGATTGCCTTGATCGCCTGGCCATTTGCCCGTGATCAAATGACGAGTCCGACACCAGCCGCGACGGTGACGACGGAACAGGCAGCGACGACAGCGACGGAAGCCGAGAATGATATCGTCGGTGCCGTCAGTAAAACGAAAGAAGCCGTCGTCAGTGTGACGAACTTACAAAGTTCATTCCGCGGTGCGGATCAAGAGACAGGAGCAGGATCCGGCGTCATCTATAAAAAAGATGGCAATAAAGCCTATGTCGTGACGAACTATCACGTCGTTGAAGGGGCAAGCAGCTTGTCGGTCACGTTATCAGACGGAACAGCGCTCGAAGCGAAAGTCCTCGGCGAAGATCCGACGTATGATTTAGCCGTCTTATCCATCGATGCAGCAAAAGTGACACAGGTCGCGAAAATCGGTGACTCCGATACGTTACGTGCCGGTGAAACGGTCCTCGCGATCGGCAACCCGCTCGGGATCTTTGCAAACTCGGTCACACGTGGTGTCATCAGTGCCCAGGAACGGACGGTGCCGGTCGATACGAACAAGGACGGCCAGCAGGACTTCAACACGGAAGTGATTCAGACGGATGCGGCAATCAACCCCGGGAACTCGGGTGGCGCACTGATCAATACGTCCGGTCAATTGATCGGAATCAACTCGATGAAGATTGCGGAAGCAAGCGTCGAAGGTGTCGGTTTTGCGATTCCGATCAACGAAGCGTTACCAATCATGCGTGACCTCGAACAGAACGGTGAGGTCATTCGTCCGCAACTCGGGATTCAGATTCGGGACGTCCAGGAGTTCCCGAGCGGCTACCGTGAGGACCGCCTGAAACTGCCGAGTGACGTGACGAAAGGAATCGTCGTCGTCGGTCTGACAAACAACAGTGGAGCAGAAAAAGCAGGGATGAAAGCAAATGACGTCATCGTCGAAATCGACGGGACAAAGATTAATTCATTTGCAGATCTCAAGAGTGTTCTGTACCGTGATGCGAAAGTCGGACAGACCGTCAAAGTGACGTTCTACCGGAATGGGGATAAACAGTCCCTTGATGTGAAGTTGTCGGCACAAGCGGCGACGGTGCAATAACAGATTCAGATTAACTACTCGTACATGTACGGGTAGTTTTTTTGTTTGGGGATATGAATGGGCATATGAAAGAAAGAGAAAGAGTCATCGTGATGTGCTGTCACGCGCTTTCCTCAGGCGAGGAACGAGCCGTTGGCTTCTTGCCTGACGGCAGATGCCAGGGTCTCGTTTTCCTCTGACAGCACGGACGAGCCGTGCTTTTTCCTGTAGGAGTCGCGTGCAGCCGACACGATGAGCAGCAGCTTAATCATGGAACGAAAAGAAGCAAGAATACCACGCATGTGGATAACTTTTAAGCGGTTGAAGAAGCCGATTTTTGTTATACTGGTAGCGGATAACTGTGGATAACTAAAAAGGAGGAGAAGACCTGTGGATAAATACGTCTGCTTGGAACATGTCGAGTTAGCACTTGACGAAGTGGTTGATGAAACGGAAGAATACCCGATTTTGGAAGAAGTGAATTCAGAAAAAACGGTCACATGTGAGTACTGTGATCAGCCCGCAACATATCTTGTGTCAAGCAAAAAATAATTATCAACATGTGGACATGTGGATAACTCTGTGGATAACTCCTGAATTTTCTGTCAGAAAGCGAGAAAAATGATGCAAATTACCATTATTACGGTCGGAAAGTTGAAAGAGAAGTACTTGAAGCAAGGGATTGCCGAATATACGAAACGGCTTGGTGCCTATTGTTCGATTCAAGAAATCGAGGTCCCGGACGAAAAAGCACCGGAACAATTGAGTGACGCCGAGATGCAACAAGTGAAGAAAAAAGAGGGCGAACGGATTTTAGCGAAGATTGGACCGGACGTTCATGTCTACGCACTTGCTATCGAAGGAAAGCAACGGACAAGTGAACAGTTTGCAACAGAACTCGACCGACTGGCGACGTACGGCAAGAGCAAAATCGCGTTTGTCATCGGCGGATCGCTTGGTCTCGCACCGGAAGTCATGCAGCGGGCGAACGATACGATTTCCTTCTCGAAGATGACGTTTCCCCATCAATTGATGAAGATGATTCTGTGTGAGCAGATTTATCGGGCATATCGGATTAATCGGAATGAGCCGTATCATAAGTGAATAGAGTTGATAAGAAAGACCATTTCAAACGTTAAGAAGCGTTTCAGATGGTCTTTTTTTGGTATATGGGTGCAAATAAACAACTCCTTTTTCTGTGTCTACAAAATTAAAATAAGCAATTGATTTGTATGGCATTTCATTGTGTTACGCTAGATGAAAAAATTGCAAACCTTTAAGAAGGTGTTAGACACATCAAATAAAGGATGTAAGGTTTAGTTAAAATCAGCATACTTAGCGACTCTAATCGGATCATGATACCGTCTAATCTTTAGTCTGATACAATCTTTTTTACGGTAAACTTTACACGTGCGAAATAGATTGTTTCTTCTCTAATCTCAGTGGTGCAGAATAAAGTTTAAATTGAAAAGTGAGGATCTTATGAAAATACTAATTATTGAAGATGATGTGATGCTGTCCAATACAATTGTCGAGTCTACGAATACATTATATGAAACTTCTCAAGCCTTTGACGGAGAAGAAGGGCTTTATTTAGCTGAGCAAAACATCCATGACATTATTATTTTAGACTTGATGTTGCCGCTTATGAACGGATACGAAGTATTACAGGCATTACGGTCAAAGGACATCACGACACCCGTAATTATTTTAACAGCTAAAGATGCGATTGATGATAAAATACAGGGTCTTCGTCTAGGTGCAGATGATTATTTAGTGAAACCCTTTCACCGGGAAGAATTATTGTTACGGTTAGAGGCAATCGTTCGAAGGACAATTGGGCATTTCAAAGAAAATAATATTTCGTTTAAAGAGCTTATTCTGAATGTAAAAACTAAAACTGCCACTTTAAACGGAGAGTCGATTAAGTTAAATCGAAAGCAATTTGAACTACTTGAGTATCTCATTAACAACAAAGAAACGATTGTGACGAAAGAACAAATATTTGACCGGATTTGGGGCTTTCAATCAGATACGACGAATACAGTCGTCGAAGTCTATACAAGTCATCTTCGTAAAATATTAAAGGCATATGATTACGATCGTTACATTAAGACATTTCGTGGATTAGGTTATATGTTATCCGAGGAAGGTCAGGACGCATGAATAAAAACAAGATAATAAGCAAGCAGCAATTTACGTTTATGTCGTTGAACTTTATTGCATTTACGCTGATTTTTGCGATATTCAGCGTGATTATTTTTACACTCGTTCAAAGTACGCTTTATAAAAAAGCGGATGAGGAGTTATATAATTTCAAACAAAAAATACAACGTGAAGACTTAGATCAGCAAGAAAATCTGCCGGCTGACCGTGGGCAACCGGACCAGCTGGCGCCCCCGTTAAATCCACGAATCATTGTCTTACGGTGGAATAGTGAGGGCGAAAATGTAAATGAAGATCAGATTGGTACGCAGTTCTATCAAAATTATTTTGAAGACCAAAACTTTAACGAAGAGTCCTTGAATGAAGTCACGAAGGTTCGCTTAAAGGATGAATATACTTTTCGGTCTTTGTCTTACGAGAATGATGAGAGTGATGATTTTTCCTACACCCAACTGTTAATTAATACAGATGCTGAAGAAAGTCTAACCGAAAACTTCAGATGGATTTTACTGATTTGTTCAATTGTAAGCATTGTTCTTTCTCTTACGATTAGTTATTTACTATCCAAAAAAACAATGCAACCAATCATTAAGTCCTGGGATCGCCAGGCTGAATTTGTGGAAAATGCTTCGCATGAGTTAAGAACCCCGTTGACGATCATTCAAAATAAGCTTGAATTGTTATTGGTCCAGCCTAATGAAAAAATTGTAGACTCTTTTGAGAGCATTGCACTCAGTTTATCTGAAACAAGACGCATGTCGAAGCTGACGACCGACTTGCTAACGCTTGCCCGTGCAGATTCATTGGAAACCCTGTTAAGTACAGAAACGTTCCACTTAGATGATTTTGTACGACGTGTCTGTCAGCCCTATCTTGAAATTGCTGAAATGCAAGATAAAACGATGTGGCTTCATGTAAATACTCCGATAGAAATTGAAGCAGATAAGAGCAGGATGCATCAACTGTTCGTCATCCTGTTGGATAATGCATTAAAGTTTACCGCGGAAAATGGAAGTATCGGGGTGAAAACATATCTGGAAGGACATAAGATAATCATAGAAATAAGTGATACAGGCATTGGAATAAGTCCAGAAAATAGAAAACGAATTTTTGAAAGATTCTTTAGAGAAGATAAAGCGAGAACACGAGATACCGGTGGGACCGGTCTAGGTTTAGCAATCGCCCACTGGATTGTCGTTAGTCATGGCGGCACAATTAAAGTAGTCGATACTGGTGAATCAAAAGGAAGTATTTTTCAAATTAAATTGCCTAAAAAGGAAATCACGCATTTGTGATTTCCTTTTTTTTTTGTTCAAATCGCGTAAAACTTTAAGCAATTTTTAAGGTTCATCTTTAATAATCAAGGCATGAGGAAGTTATTAAAAGGGAGTTGAACGCTATGCAGGCAAAGACGTTGAATGGTGTACAAGGGCGGACGGAGCTTAAGCACGAGCTATCAAAAATGGATTGTTACCTGCTTCGCCATCGATTGAAGCACATTATGGAGGTCGATCCTCATGCAAACGAGGAAGGCAAATATCATATTCGAAGCGTGTATTTCGATAACATCGATAATAAAGTGCTAACGCAAAAAAAAGAAGGATACTACGACCGAGATAAATTTCGTGTGCGGTTGTATGACCATCGTATCAGTCTTCTCCATTTGGAGAAGAAAAGTAAGCGTAATAATCTCACGTACAAGCAAAAATGTCGTATTCGCATTGAAGAGTATGAAGACATGCGAAATGGCGAGATTTCTTGGATGGAACATGATGAACGAATGTTGATTCGTGAACTCTATATTGAAATGAAGATGTATCACATCAAACCAATGACCGTAGTGGATTATGAACGTGAAGTGTTCATTTATCATTACGGGAATGTCCGGGTCACGTTTGACAGTGATATCAAAACCAGTTTTCGAAATAATGACGTTCTCAATTTTGATTTGCCGATGATTGAAACGAATCCGGATGTCGTCATTTTAGAAATTAAGTATGACGAATTTCTACCGGATGTCATAAAAAAACTTCTTCAGATTGGTAACAGACGAAAAGGAACGTATTCAAAATATCAAATGAGTCGAATGTACGGATAATAAAAAAGACTAACGTATAAAAGATTAGTCATTTGGAGGAATAGAAATGGAAAATGTAACTTTTGATGATATTTTCAAGTCCAATATTTTAGAGAAAACAACGAGCTTTTCAATTGTTGATTCTTTGATCGGTTTAGTGGCAGCGTTTATTTTAGGTTTATTGATTTACACGGTATATAAAAAGACATTTGCCGGCGTGATTTATTCTCATACGTTCAACATCTCGCTGATTATCATGACGATGGCGACTTCACTCATTATCATGGGGATTTCGTCAAATGTCTTGTTGTCTCTTGGTATGGTTGGTGCGCTATCGATCGTCCGTTTCCGGACACCGATTAAAGATCCGATGGACATTGTTTATCTTTTCTGGGCAATCGTAGTCGGGATTTTATGTGGAGCAGGATTCGTTCCTCTGGCAGTATTAGGTTCTATCGCCATTGGTCTAGTTTTAATTTTGTTCGTGAATAAAATCAAAATCGAAAATCCTTATTTACTTGTTATCAAATATAACGAAAATTCAGTCATTGAATTAGTGGATCATGTCGTCAAGAATTATGCGAAGAAACATACAGTCAAATCAAAGTCTGTGTTACCCGGTAATCAGTTTGAGGTGACTTACGAAATTCGTGTTAAAGAAGACGATATGGAATTTTTAAACACACTTTCAGATATGAAAGGTGTCCAATCAGCGGTCATGATCAGTTACGACGGGAACTTTACTGCCTAATTAAAAGAGAGAACCTCAAGTGGCAGCAAGAAAACTCTTGCTGCCACCGCTGTTTCAATTAAACGGATTACTTAAGATTTACGTAATGGAGGGGTGGAAATGTTAATAAAAAAAAGATGGATTATCACGTTAATGCTCGTTGCGATTTTCTTTACAGTGGGGAGCCTTTATACGGTTCAAGAGTTTCAACTACAAAAAGTAAATTCTGCGTATTCGTATGACGAAACCATGTTTAATAAAGATGAAGTTTCTACTATTGAGATTTCAATGGATGACGATGAATGGGAGGATTTGATTGAAAATCCGCTTGAGGAGGAGTATAAAGAAGCTTCTATCACGATTAATGGAGAAGAAGTTTCGAATGTAGCCATCCGTACAAAAGGAAACTCCTCATTAACATCAGTTGCTCGTGATGAAGATTCGGATCGGTATAGCTTAAAAGTAGATTTTAACTATTACGATTCCAATCAAAGTTATTATGGTCTATCCAAACTCAATTTAAATAACAACTTTAGTGACACGACACAAATGAAAGAGTTTGTTTCTTATGAATTGATGGAGCAAATGGGAATAGAGACACCGGAGCATGCCTACATGAAGGTCATGGTGAATGGAGAATACTATGGACTGATGCTCGGTGTAGAAGCAATTGACGAGACGTTTATCGCCCAAAATTATAATACGACGGAAGGGTACTTGTATAAGCCGGACGGTACAGGTAGTGATTTGGTTTATATAAGTGATTCACTTGAAGATTATGACGGTATCGAAGTTGAAATGAATGAAGAAAGTGTAGACGAATCTGAACTGATCTCGATGCTGAAAGCCATCAATGAAGGGGAGGGGTATGAGGATTACCTGAATACGGATGAGATGCTCCGCTATTTTGCCCTGAACACGTCTTTAGTCAGCTTAGATAGTTATCAAGGCCAACTGAAGCATAATTATTATCTCTACGAAGATGCAGACGGTGAATTTTCGATTTTACCTTGGGATTATAATATGTCGTTTGGTGGATTTAACATGGGTGGTGGCGGTCAGGGTGGACCCGGTGGTCAAGGCGGACCGGGCGAAGAAGCTACACAAAATGGTGCAGACACACAAGGTGAAGAAGTAACAGCTCCTGAAACTAGACCGGAACAAGTTCCGCCCACGCAGGAGTCTGATACAGATGCAGAACCGGTAACTCCTCAAGCAGGTGGAGGGAATCAAGGTGGCGGAACGCAGGCTGGAGAATTATTAAGTGAAGACACGATCAACTTCAGCATAGATCAGCCCGTTTCTGGTACAACTTTATCTGAACGTCCTTTGTTGAACGTACTATTAAGTGACGAAACCTTATCGAAGCAATACGAGGAGTATCTGGAAGAAATTGCGACTGAAATTTTAACTGAAGAAAACGTGGAGTCTATTACGTCGAAGCTCGGTATCTTATTAGAACCCTACGTCGACAGCGATCCTTCTAAATTCTTTACAACGGAAGAATTTTTAGAAGGTGTCAGTGGTGAAAACAGTCTCCCAGAGTTTGCTAAACAACGCAGTGAATCAATATTAGCTCAATTATCGGGTGAACTCGTGGTTGACGCTGACGAGGTAGCTGAAAACAATTCAGCTGCAAATCAAACCCCAGACAATAATAAACAAACTACGAATGAAGAAGGTGCACCAGCACAACCAGGAGGGAATATGGGGCCAAGACCCGACATTAACTCGATGACAGATGAAGAATTTAATCAATTTGTCGAACAGATTCAATCTGGAAATCTGCCAATCGCCTTACCAGATGATTTTGAGACGATGACGATTGAAGAGAAAAAGACGTACCTCAATGAAAATATGGGGGGCGGACAAGGACAAGGACAAGGACCGCCTCAAAATGCTGATGGAGAAAATCCAAATAACAATCAACCCTTAAATAATGAAGCGAGTAACAATGCAGACAGTGACGAAACGAGTGGAGACTATACGAAAAGCGATGCGTATATTCTGTTTGCATTCTTAATGAGTTCAGTCGGTGTGATTGTTGCCTTTCGTCGCATCGGACGATAAAACATTTAAAAGCAGCCAAGACGAGAACCTTCGCCATGGCTGCTTTTTCTCTTCTTAAGTACGTTCAAGCACAGTTGCTAACATCCGGTGTACCACGTCATGATCGCGGGCATCATATAACTGATAATCTTTCCCTGGTAAGGTATAGACGTCTGTTGCCCCGGCATATAAAATCGCAAGCTCCAGCATGCCGTCCTCCTGGCATGTCGTCCGTAATTCCAGCTCGCCGCTGATGACGCCGACTTCATTTGTCATCACACCATGCGTGGCGGTGAAAGTAGAGGTTTTCGTTTCCATCGAATCAGTCCTTCCGGATAACTTGATTTATGGGGAATGTGTGCTTCTTTTAGTAATAACATGTGTTTAACATCGTTTGTAATGCTGTTTTTTCGGCTGCTTGGAGACTTAAGCCCCAGCGACTTTTTGTATGGATCCACATCTTCGAGTAACCACAGCTTGCACCCGAGCGTGTCGGTTGCCATGTTGATGGATCCTGGTCTCCTTTTGAACGGTTCGAGCTTGCAGAAACCGCAATCAGTTGCGGACCTTCGAGGTCGTTTGCGAATGCTTGACGGGTCGTCGTCGTCCAGCTGCTTGCCCCAGAACGCCATGCTTCAGCGAGCGGCACGACGTGGTCGATGTCGAGGTCGGATGGGTTCGTGAACGTCAGTCCATCGTAATAACTGTACCATGAGCCGGACGTGACCGGACAATTGCCGACGTAAGAATCCGCATCGCGTTTCAAGACGACTTGACGTGTGTCACATCCACCACCTTGGCTGCTCCAATGCGGGAAAAGATCACGGGAGTAACCGGTCATCGTGCCCTCGGTCTTGACCGTTAATGCATTTAATTCAGACTGAGCGGTTGCTTTTGACGGAAGTCCGGACGGGAGTGCCGAGACGGGTGAAAGGTCGAACTGAAATGCAGTGAGGAACAAGACAACGGATACGGCGAGTAACTTGAGTTTCTGGAACATGAACTGCCTCCTCTTATGTAGGTTATGATGAGAGAATCCTCTTACATTTTTCAGTATGCCATTGAATTTTTTTTAAAGGGTTGAAATCATGTAAAAATTACAAAAATTAAATGGTATTGACATGGACAATATGAAGACACAAAGAAAGTAGATTTATAAAACTGCCATAATAATAAAACTAGGAACTTTCGATGAAATAAAACGTATTAATTGAAAAAGGGGCTGAGACCATGAAAAAAAGGTTACATTCATCTATTACATCTATCGTTCTTTTAACTGGTTTAGCGTTCGCGGTAGCCATTTCACTCGTCTTCGTCCAACGCCACCTTAATACGGTTCAGATTGAGTCGATTGTCGAGCAAGCGGATGAACGAGGTCTCGGCTACGAATTGGTGATCCATGAACCAATTACGAACTCTTACAGTTTTAGAGCCTTCGAACAGGATTGATACGAATTCCGTCGAAAGGAGAAATCCATTGAAAGCCATCAGCCAGTTTTTACTGTTTTATGCCGTTACGGTGATGATCATTTATGTCGTCTCGATTTTTCTGCCGGTCGCGCTGAATTTCATCGTCTACTTTTCCATCGCGTTGCTGATTGTTCTGGTCGGTTATCTAATTAGACATTATTTATTCAGTTCCCGGGCAAAGAATTGAACTCTGTCAGCGAATCTGATTCAAATCTTGTATAGTAAAGGGGTACCTCTGTTCGATTCGGACAGGAGGCACTCCTTTTTTAGGAGCCACGAGGAATTCAAACGCCAAGGAGCTGAAGCTGTACCGTGAACAAACAAGACATCAGTGATATCCGTCGCCATTTTAAGGTCGACTCGGAACTACTTAAAATCAACGAAATTTATAATGTATATATCCGCAAGGAAACGAGTGAAATTTTCTATGAAGAAAGCCGACCGTTCGCTTTTCTCGAACTCGAGCAACAGGAACTGTTCCTGGCGAACTTCAAGAAAGTTTTAACCGGTAAGCTCGACATCAAGCTGTTTGAAGTCAAATTCCAGCAACCGGAAGAAGGTGCGACCGGACATACGCAACAACTGTTGTACGAAGGGCTCTACACGGAAGAGACGGAAGACTGGACGGAACAGATGCAACAGATTGCGCTGAAGATGGTGCAGGACGTTCAATACGACAATGATATCGTCGTCACGTTCATCCGGGGACAGTATTACAAGACGACGAAACGTCAGGCAGACGAGACGGAAGTCGATAAAAACGATGAAGTCTATACGACGCCATTCATCCTCAGCAGTCTTAATCAGACGGAACTGCCGAAACAGTCGCTCGTCTTTGACTATGTCGATCTCGAATTTAAGTCGAACCTGCTGATCAATCCGGTCATTAAACTCGCGTCACCGATCGGCGGCTTTTTATTCCCGTGCTTTACGGACAATGCGGCGGACGTTAACCGTGTCCTTTACACAGCAAGCAAGCCGAATAAACCGGACCTTGCCTTCATCGAAAATGTCCTGAACGGGGACCAAATCGTGACGGCGGAAGAAGATAAATCGGTCTTTGAAGAAATCGTCAAGCTCGTCATCGGCGAAGAAGTCGATTCAAAGACGCTTGCCGGTGTCTATGAAGAAGTCAATCACCTGCTTGTCCTTGAAGACGAAAAGGAAGATGAGACGGAAGAGATACCGATGCTTGACGTCAAAGAAGTCGAACGGGTCCTAAAAGCGAGCGGCATCGAAGACGTCGACACGGAACAGGTCGAGCGGGCCTTCAAAACAGTCATCGATGATACGACGTACGAAATGAAGGCGAGCAACATCGTCCCGAACTATGAAGCGAAATCAATTAAAATCAATACGAAAGTCGCAAACATCACGGTCAGTCCGCAAGACTTGAAGTATATTAAGCAAGTCAATTACAACGGCAAACAATGTCTGTTGATCGAAGTCGAGGAAGATACAATCATTGACGGCTTTAAGCTTGTTTCCGAAGAAAATATTTTAAGTTAAGTCAAAAAGCCACTCATTTCACGTCATTCCGACAAGGGAAGCACGCGAAAGATGAGTGGCTTTTTTGGAATCATCCAGAATGATTGATTAATCGGATAAAGATGCGTATGATTGGTTTTGTAAGCGGTCTCTTTTTATTGATAAAGGGGATCCTAAAAATTTTTTGAGATTTACGAAAGCGGTTTCGATACTTATTTTGACAAATGAATAATCTCTGATAAGCAAGCAAATGATGGAGTTAAAGGAGGAAGATGCATGGGACAGGATTATCAGCAATTGGTCGATCGGTTAGCGGAAAAAACGACCGGGGAACTGCAAGATGGCGTTGAAGTCGTTATCAAATCGGTGCCGGACCGTCAAGAAAAAGGTGTGCTCGATCCACGGGTCATGGACGTGATGCAGCAGCAAGTGCCTTCACCGGAACCCATCCCGTTTTCACTCGAAGCGGCACGGGCCGGGATGGGCTGGGTCAATACCGACCTGACGACGACAGACATCACGACGGAAGACATCATGATTCCAAGTAGGGAACAACCGATTCCGGCACGAATCTATCGTCCCCGGTCGACGGAACCGTTACCGGCTGTTCTCTACTTTCACGGCGGCGGCTTTTTCGGCGGGACGCTTGAACCGGTCGAGCACCCGTGTAAGTTGCTGGCAGAAAGGGCGCACGTCGTCGTCATTTCCGTCGATTACCGGCTGGCACCGGAACATCCTTTCCCGAGCGGTCTGAACGATTGTTTCGCGGCCGTCAGATGGGTCTACGAACAGGCGCATGAGCTCGGCATCAACAGCGAGCAGCTAGCCGTCGCCGGCGACAGTGCCGGCGGCAACCTGGCGACCGTCTGTGCCCTGCTTGACCGCGAACAACAGACAGAGATGATCCAGTACCAAGTCCTGCTCTATCCGGTCATCAATCTTGCCGCCTTGCCGACGGACGACTTCGAGTGGCGTCTTGACGCGTACGAGATGAACGAAAATCGTGAGTTACTTGAAGGGATCGTCACAGCACTTGAAGACACGGATGGCTTGTTAAACCGCTTGTACCTGCAAGGGACGACGGACGTACAGGATCCGCACGTCTCACCACTCTTCAGTGACAAGCTGGCAGAATTACCGGAAACGTTAATCATCACGGCAGAGTACGATTACCTCCGTCTTGAAGGCGAAG
This sequence comes from Exiguobacterium sp. s102, assembly GCF_018618635.1. Taxonomy (NCBI): domain Bacteria; kingdom Bacillati; phylum Bacillota; class Bacilli; order Caryophanales; genus Exiguobacterium; species Exiguobacterium sp. s102. Next base: position 222,223 of record NZ_JACSML010000003.1, on the reverse strand, counting down.
CGTACGGACGGAAACTCGCGCGGGCCGGCGTCAAAACAAAACGGATTCAGTACAACGGCATGGATCATGCCTTCATTGAAAAACTCGGGCAATACCCGCAAGCGGAAGACTGCATCACGGAAATCGCGAACGGTCTTCAGAAACGGTTTGCTGAGATAAAATCTGATACAAACACCATAGGGGGATGAGCAGATGACGACATACACGCTAGATTGGGACGCTTATACAGCACTTGCACGAAAGACGGCCGCAGAAGGCGCGGTCCTGTTAAAAAATGATAATCAGACGTTACCACTTGCTACCGGGACAACGATTTCTGTTTTTGGACGCAATCAGTTCAATTATTATAAAAGTGGAACAGGATCAGGTGGAATGGTCAACGTCTCATACGTAGTCAGTCCGCTCGAAGCCCTGCAACGTCATCCGGATTTGACACTGAACCAGTCGTTACTCGACGTCTATGAAGCATGGCTCGAAGATCACCCGTTTGATAAAGGGGAAGGTTGGGCGGCAGAAACATGGTCACAGGAAGAAATGCCGGTTAGCGATGAGTTGGTCGCAGCCGCAGCGGAACAGTCAGATGTCGCCATCGTCATGATCGGCCGGACAGCCGGTGAAGACCGGGATAACACGGCGGACCCGGGCAGTTATCTGCTGACGGACGTCGAGTTGACGTTGATCGAAAAAGTCTCGCAGACCTTCCCGAAGACGGTTGTTTTACTGAACGTCGGGAACGTCATCGATATGCAGTGGGCAGTCGATTTCAATCCGAGTGCGATTTTGTACGGATGGCAAGGCGGGATGGAAGGCGGCAATGCCTTAGTCAATCTGTTGACGGGCGCAGTCACACCATCCGGGAAACTGCCGGATACGATTACCCGTTCACTTGACGCCTATCCGTCGACACCGTACTTCGGTCACGAAGACCGGGCGATTTACAAAGAAGATATCTATGTCGGGTACCGTTACTTCGAGACGTTTGCGAAAGACGACGTTCTCTATCCGTTCGGATTCGGCTTATCGTATACGACGTTTGACGTCGCGACGGATACGATCGATATGACGGAGCAACAGGTGACGTTAACCGTCACCGTCACGAATACAGGAGAGCACAGCGGAAAAGAAGTCGTCCAAGTCTATCTTGAGAAACCACAAGGGAAGCTCGGCAATCCGGCCCGTGGACTTGTTGCGTTTGCGAAGACCCAACTCCTTGAGGCGGGTCAAAGTGAAACACTGACGTTAACGGCTCCGCTGATGGAATATGCGAGCTATGATGACTCCGGTCTGACCGGACATAAGTCTTCTTACGTGATTGAAGCAGGTGTATATCATCTGTACGTCGGAACAGACGTCCGGAAGGCGACGCACGTGGCGACGCAAACGGTTGGGCAGTTACAGGTGATCGAGACGTTAAGCGAAAACATGGCACCGGTCACGGCATTCGACCGCTTGAAGCCGCAACAGACGGAGACCGGTTACGACGTGTCGTACGAAGCGACACCATTGCGGACGGTTGATCCGGAAGCCCGCCGCTTAGCGGAACGTCCGGCAGAGCGGACCTATTCGGACGATCAAGGACTGACATGGCAGGACGTCTCTGAAGGCAAGACATCACTCGACATGTTCCTCGATCAGTTGACGGATGAGGATCTCGCCGCGATCGTCCGCGGTGAAGGGATGAATTCACCGCGTGTCACACCGGGAACAGCGGCGGCGTTTGGCGGCGTGACCGACCGGCTGACGGCGTTCGGGATCCCGGCAGCCTGCTGTGCCGACGGTCCGTCCGGCATCCGGATGGATATCGGAACAAAAGCCTTTTCACTTCCGAACGGGACGCTTGTCGCCTCGACCTTTAACGTCGAGCTCGTGGCTGACTTATTTGAGATGACAGGTCTTGAACTTCGGAAAAACGGCGTCGATACCTTGCTCGGACCGGGCATGAACATTCACCGTCATCCGCTCAACGGCCGAAACTTCGAGTACTTCTCGGAAGATCCGCACCTGACGGGGATGATGGCGGTCGCTGAACTGGACGGGATGCACCGGGTCGGCGTGACGGGAACACTTAAACATTTAAGCGCCAACAACCAGGAATTCCATCGCCATGATCTCAATTCGATTGTCTCGGAACGGGCCTTACGGGAGATTTATCTCAAAGGATTTGAGCATGCTGTCAAACGCGGGCAAGCCTATGCGATTATGACGACGTATGGTGCCGTCAATGGCCTTTGGACAGCTGGACTCTATGATCAGAACACCCGGATTCTGCGTGACGAGTGGGGCTTTGAAGGTGTCGTCATGACCGACTGGTGGGCGAAGATCAATGCTGAAGGAACGGACGCGAACCGTCAACAAACGGCAGCGATGGTCCGTTCGCAAAACGATTTATACATGGTCGTCGGTGAATCGGGTGCCAATCCGTTTGAGGATGATACATTAACATCAATCACTGACAGCACATTGACACGGGCGGAGCTACTCCGGAGTGCAGCAAACATTTGCCGCTTCATTCTCCGCTCACCGGTCATGGAACGGGCGCTTGGTCAAGAAGCGACAGTTGAAGTGATAGGATTACCAGAAGAAACAATGGATACAAACGAACAAGCCATGACGCATCAACCACTCATCAGTGGTGTGCCACTGGTCTTCGATGAACTTGTTACGTCAACTGGGAACAGTCATGTTTTTGCTGTGACTGCAGAAGAGACAGGTATGTATCATGTTTCGCTAGAAGTACGTTCGTTTGCCGGTGAGCTGGCGCAGATGCCGGTGACGCTGTTTGCGAACAATATGCCGGTCGCGACCTTTACATTCAACGGGACGAACGGCGAATGGGTGACGCAAACGAAAGACGTTTTCGTCTTTAATCCGCATAATTACTTCAAGCTCTACTTTACGCTCGGGGGTCTTGATGTGAAGCAAATTACTTTCACGTTGACGGAGTCGTTCGATATGAAGAACGGGTAAACTAAACACCAGGCAGTCAGTTGCTGCCTGGTGTTTGATGTGTGTAAAAGGAGGACCCGATGCAATTCTCAAAAATAAAAAAACAGATGTTGTCGTTTGTCGCACCATCGCTTCAGACACGTATAAATCTCTATGCAACAGTCGATCGTCATTTTCATGACGGCGAAGCTCGAGTCTGGATGACACTGGATGGAAAACCCTTTTTTAAGGCCGAAGATTTACGTTTTACATTAGAGTCAGATCGTCGTTATGCGTTGGTGAAGAACCGCTTGCCGGAAAAGCCGGAACAGATTACGTTGGAAATCTTTCAATCAGACTGGTATAAGGCATCAAGTGAATTAGACCAGCAAATCGAACGGGAGTTGGAACAAGAGGGATGGCATGCCAATTATGCCGTCCAACAGGATTTTCTGTTGTACCCGACACTATCAATTGAAGAAGCGTTGACGCATCCCCATGCCTTTATCCGCGGCTTTGCCTTGCTCGACCGGCGTGTCGGAAAGCGGCGGCTTGAACGGGTGACCTGCGACACACCATTTGAATTCACCTGTTTAAAGATTCGACTGGAAGCGGTAGCGAACTGACGACAAAAAGAGCAAGGCGCGTGGCCTTGCTCTTTCACATGATTACATTAAATCGAAAACGAATTGACGGCGTGAATGCCTTCCTGTTCGACGAATTCGTCGAGCAGCGCCCGGACGTCGTCCGTTGAATTCGTTTCCATCAAACGGGCGCGCAATTCGCTCGCCCCGCGGAAACCGCGGACATAAATCTTAAAGAACCGACGGAGCGGTTTGAACAGACGGGGTTCGAATTCCGCTGAATACTGATCATGCAGGTCGAGTTGCAGACGTAACAAGCCTAGTAACTCTTCGCTCGAGTGCTCTTTCTTTTCGACTTCGAACGCAAACGGGTTATGGAAAATCCCGCGACCGATCATGACACCGTCGACACCGTACTGCTCGACGAGTTCCAGACCGTGCTGCCGGTCGTTGATGTCTCCGTTGATCGTCAGGAGCGTTTGCGGCGCGATTTCATCGCGGAGTTTCTTGATTTCCGGAATCAGTTCGAAGTGCGCCGGGACGGCACTCATTTCTTTACGCGTCCGCAGGTGAATCGACAGATTGGCGATGTCCTGCTCGAGAATGTGGCGTAACCAGTCGTGCCACTCCTCGATTTTCGAATAGCCGAGACGCGTCTTGACGCTGACCGGCAGACCGCCGGCTTTCGCTGCTTGAATCAGTTCGGCCGCAACGTCGGGACGGTTGATCAAGCCTGATCCTTTTCCGTTGACGGCGACGTTCTGGACCGGGCAACCCATGTTGATATCGATGCCTTTAAAGCCCATTTCCGCCATCCCGATACTCATCTCACGGAAATATTCCGGCTTGTCGCCCCAAATGTGGGCAACCATCGGCTGTTCATCTTCCGTGAACTCGAGGCGTCCGCGGACACTCTGTTTGCCTTTCGGATGACAGTAACTCTCGGTGTTCGTAAATTCAGTGAAGAAGACATCCGGCCGCGCTGCTTTCGCGACGACGTGACGGAAGACGACGTCGGTGACATCTTCCATTGGTGCAAGTACAAAAAATGGTCGTGGCAGGTCCTGCCAAAAGTTGTTTTTCATCGTATATAAAACCCTTTCCTTAAGGTAATTCGTTTTGTTCAATTAAAATTTCATCAACTATATACTTTAAGCGTATTGCAGAAAAAGTGCAAGCAGCTGACTCCACAGATCGTAGGAGTCAGCTGCTTGCACACGTCAATCATTTCAATGGATTGTAGTTCAGCGCCGTTGCTTTCGTGACATGACCATTTTGATCCTTGTAGATGATGTGTTCTGCCGTCAGCTGCGTCGGGCTTTCAAGTCCGGCCGCTGCTGTCAAATTATAGAGCCCTTCCCGAAGCGAGATGATGTAGTTCGTCACCCGGAAGCTCTTCTCGTCGACGATGAGGGCCTTTTGCAGTTTCGGATCCGTCGTCGCGACACCGACCGGACAATGGTTTGTGTGACAGACTTGCGCCTGAATGCAACCGACGTTGAACATCAGGCCGCGGGCGATGTTGACGAAATCAGCACCGAGCCCTAAGGCGACGGCAATCTTATCGGCACTGATCAACTTACCGGACGCAAACAGTTTGATCCGGTCACGAATCCCGTATGCCACGAGGAGTTGATGGACATAGGGGAGCGCCGATTTGATCGGAAGACCCGCCGCGTCGGCGAGCTCCTGGAACGACGCCCCGGTCCCGCCTTCGCCGCCGTCAATCGTAATGAAATCAGGGTGTTTGCCGGACTCCGCCATATAGGCGACAAGATCTTTGATGTCATCGACTTTCCCGACGACGATTTTGATACCGACCGGCTTCCCACCGATGTCGCGTAACTTCTCGACGAACGTTAGCATCTCGGCGTTCGTCTTGAACTCATTAAAGCGGTTCGGGCTATCGATGCCGACACCGGCTTTGACTTTCCGGACTTTGGCGATCTCCGGTGTGACCTTTTCACCTTCGAGGTGACCACCACGCGTTTTTGCACCTTGGGCAAGTTTTAATTCGAATGCTTTGACTTGGGGAATTTGACTTTTCTGTTCAAATTCTTCGAATGAAAAGTCACCGTCTTCCGTCCGGACGCCAAACAGTCCGGGACCGATTTGGCAAATGATATCGACGTCGCCTTTTAAATGATGGTCGGACAGACCGCCTTCGCCTGTGTTCATCCAGGCGCCTTGAGCGCGTCCGAGGCCAATCGACAGCGCAGTGATCGCTCGGTCTCCAAGTGCACCGAAGCTCATCGCCGATTGTCCAATCAGTCCGCGGACTTGAAACGGCTGGCGGCACGTCGCTTCACCGATGATGGGGGCGTCGTCGTCCTGTAATAAAAAGGGCGCGACTTGTTTTTCGACGAGATGTTCTTTCCGGGTGAATAAATTATCTTGATCGAGTTCATATAAGTAGGTTGGAACTTTGTTATCGTTCGCGACCCGGAGTTCATCGCGGTTCGTCGGAAAGAGGGCATTCTGGATATAAAAACCGGCTTCATCGAAGTCACGTTCTGATCCAAAACCGAGAATCCGTGAATTGTATTTACCGGCGATGACGGCTGATTTGTAATCGTTTCGGGAAAATGGTTTTCCTTCATTGTTGTTCAAGAACAGGTATTGCCGAAGTTCCGGACCCATCTTTTCTAAGATATAACGCATTTTACCGAGGACGGGAAAATTTCGGAGGACGGCATGTTCTTTTTGACGTGAATCGGTCACCCATAAGTAGAGAACGACAATAAGCGGGACGATGAAGACGAGCGCAACGAGCAGAAGTAAGGTAATCAAGATGACGGTATGGATGGGCATGAGTGGACCTCCTAAGCGAACTGTAGTCTTAATCCGATACCACTCACGAGACGCTAACAAACCTAACTAACTATGTGAAATATTCGTATTGTGTTGAAACTAAATACTAGTGTGGTGCGTAGAATAATAAAACTTCTGAATTTCGAAAGGATGAAGAGCCATGCACACACTTTACATGAAACAGAAAGTATTTAGTTTACGGGGGCGTTTTTCGATTCAAGATCAGCAGGAACAGGATGTCTATCTCATCGAAGGGAGCTTCATGCAAATTCCGAAGACCTTTTCGATTTCGAGCGTCGACGGGGAAGAAGTCGCCACCATCACGAAGAAAGTATTCAGCCTGTTGCCGAAGTTTTTTGTTGAGGTCGATGGCGAAACACTGACGATCGAAAAATCATTTACATTCTTTAAAGACCGTTACACGATTGACGCGGCAGATTTAGAAATCGACGGCGATTGGTGGGACATGGATTTTCAAATCAAACGTCATGGTGAAGTCGTCGGAAGCGTCGAGAAAAAATGGTTCACGTTTGGTGACAGTTACGAGATTCAAGTCTTTGATCCTGATGTCGAGAAGGTGTTGATCGCGCTGGTCGTCGCAATTGACTGTGTCAAAGAGGACGAAGAGGCTAGTTCATAAACCGAACCCAGGGAGGAACCGATGAAAGCACTTTTGATGAACCAGACGATGGATTTGAACCGTCGTTTTACGATTGAAGATGAAGCCGGACACGTCACGCATGAAGTGACCGGGCAGTTGTTGCAAATGCAGAAAAATTGGCAACTCGTACAAGAAGCTGCCGAGGTCGGCCGCGTGACGAAACAGACGTTCAGCATGCTGCCGCATATCCTTGTGGAAGTGGACGGGCGTGTCGTTGCGACCATTCAAAAAACCGGGTTTTTGATGTTTGCGGATTACCGGATTGACAGCCGGGACCTGCAGATCGACATCAACTGGGCGACGATGACGTTTAGTGTCACGTATCAAGGAAACAAAATCGGTCAAGGCAAAAGACGGTGGGTTCGCCTCATCAAACAGTATGAATTGACACTGTTCGACGAGACGGCGGAGACACTCTTTTTAAGTGTCGTGCTCGGACTCGACCGGGCGAAAGCAGACAAAACGGTCTCGACGCTGTTTGCGGACAATTGGGCAGGGGGGAAGAAGTAAATGGAACAATGGGATATCTATACCGCGGACCGCGAGAAAACAGGACGGACATGGACACGGGGAAAGAAGTTACAAGGCGGCGATTATCATCTAGTCGTGCACGTCTGTCTGTTTAACTCAAGCGGCGAAATGTTGATTCAGCAACGGCAACCTTTCAAAGAAGGCTGGTCCAACTTGTGGGACTTGACCGTCGGGGGAAGTGCGGTCGCGGGAGACACGAGCCAGCAGGCGGCAGCACGGGAGCTGTTTGAAGAGATTGGCCTGCGCTATGATTTTGAGGGCATGCGCCCGCATTTGACGTCGCATTTTGATGAAGGGTTCGATGATGTTTACTTAATTGAGGCAGATATCGATTTGTCGACACTCGTCTTACAACAGGAAGAAGTGCAAGCTGTCGCCTGGGCGACGGAGGAGGAAATCATCGCCCGGATTCAAGCAGGGACGTTCATTCCGTATCATGAAGGTTTAATTCCGATGCTGTTTGCGTTACGTAAACAACGCGGCAACATCACATCATACGCGTTATTGTAACTAAAAACCCATCGTATTTTCGTCAGGAAACACGATGGGTTTTTGCAATGTTACGCCGTTTTTTTGGAAGCGGGTTGCGTCTGCTTCGGTTTTGTTTCAGGTAGGAAAAAGCTGAACAGCAGATAAGTCGAACAGCTGACGAAAAAGACGACCATCGAGACGGTATAGCCCATATGACCGAGGGAATAGCTCCAAATGATGGTGAAAATCGTCTGCGGCGCATAAGCGATTGCCCAAAACAGACCGAAGAGGACGGTGATTTTTTGCGGTGTCATCCCTTTCATCTCGTGTGCCAAGTTCATGAAAATCGGATACTGGATGTACATCGCAAAACCGGAAATGAAGGCAAAGATGTACGAAACGAGTGGCGAGATGTTGCCGAACGCAACCGTAACGATGAAACTGCCAATCATGATGAGTCCGCTGGTCAGGAGAATCGGTTTTCGCGGTGTTCTGCGACTGCCGATTTTCAGACCAACAAAGTTCCGATGATTCCGGCACCGGAGACAAGCAGATTGACGAGTGAGCCGTTCAGTTCGGTATACGTATCGAAAACGGCTTACTCGATTTCGAGAAAACCGTTTTTGAACTCGAACGTTACGGTCGGTACAACCAATCAGTGGAATCAGAAGAGATCTAACTGGTCGAAAACGAGAGCATCGTCAACTTCTGTCACGAGAAATACATCGGGATTGCGAAGTTGTTGTCCTTGTTCAAAACCAAAAGAGGCATCGAGTGAGTGGAGGTATAGTGCAAGCAGATTGCCATGTGTGACAAGAACACTCGTCTCAGCAGAGTGAGACCAAACGTCATTCAGGACGTCTTGGATTCGCCGCGTCGCTTCTGCGCTCGTTTCTCCACCGGGACATGCGTAATCAAAGTCGGTAAACGTTCTTTGGAGATGCTCCTGCCAATCGGTCAGTGGTTGACGACTTAGAACGCGTTCACGCAAGTCATCTTGGATTTCGATGGAACAATTTGTCTGAAAAGCAACAGCTTCGATTGATTCAATTGCTCGGCGAAAAGGACTCGATAAGATACGGTCGACGGGACGGGATTCAAAAAAGGAAACCAATTCTTTAGCTTGTCTATGGCCGTTCTCCGTCAACGGAGCGTCCGGTTCTTGTCCGGATGCTTCGCAGTGGCGAATCAAGTAAATTTTTTTCATGATAATCCTCCTAATTCGACTGTAGTGATTTCCTTCTTCTAGAAAATCAACATCGATTCCTGTTTCAGTCTATGAAAGAAGAAATGAAAGATTTTATAAAACGGTTGACAAACAATCATAAGATTACTAGTATTAAAAACAATTCAGGTGATTATGTCACCTCAGCAACCGAATAAAAGAGAAAGCTATGATTGTCATGGGTCACACTATGGCAGGAGCAGCTTCTGGAGAGACCGCAGGATGCGGCGCCGAAGGGTTCACAATCTCAGGCAAAAGGACAGAAGAGTACTAAATCTTGATTCTTTGAATTGGCGTCGCCAGTCAAGGGATGATTATTTGCTATTCTGATGATTTTTTTGAGATTGGACACCCGTCCAGTCTCTTTTTTTTGTTGGACTGACAGAACAGTCCGACCGGGGGAACTAGAGAAAGCATTCAAGGAGGAGTTCAGGTTTGGAACAACAAGAAGGATTGAAAAGGGATTTATCGAATCGGCACGTCCAGTTGATTGCGATTGGTGGAACGATTGGGACAGGATTGTTTTTAGGATCTGGGAAAGCGATTCAACTCGCGGGACCATCGATCGTCTTTGCGTATTTACTCGTCGGGATTGCGATTTTCTTCGTCATGCGGGCACTGGGAGAATTGTTATTGTCGAAAGCCGGATACGGATCATTAACGGACATCGCAGAAGATTATCTCGGTCCACGTGCCGCGTTCGTGACCGGCTGGACGTATTGGTTCTGCTGGATCATGACGGCGATGGCGGACGTCATTGCCGTCGGCGTGTACGTGAAATACTGGTTCGATATTCCGCAGTGGATTCCGGCTGTGATCTCGCTCCTGATTTTACTCGGCTTTAATTTACTGACGGTCAAACTGTTTGGGGAACTTGAATTTTGGTTCGCTTTGATTAAGGTCATTACGATTTTAGGTTTGATTGGTGTCGGGATCGTCTTACTGATCATCGGTTTCCAAACCGATTCAGGTCCTGTAACCGTCAGTAATTTGTGGCAACACGGCGGAATGTTCCCGAACGGTGTGACCGGCTTCCTGTTGTCGTTCCAGATGGTCGTCTTCGCCTATGTCGGAGTTGAATTAATCGGGGTCTCAGCAGCGGAAACAGCGGATCCGAAAAAGAACATTCCGTCCGCGATCAATAAGATTCCGTTACGGATTCTCTTCTTTTACGTCGGGGCGTTACTGGTTCTCCTGATGATCAATCCGTGGACGGGACTAAATGCGACGGAAAGTCCGTTCGTTAAAACGTTCAGCTTGATTGGAATCCCGCTTGCTGCCGGCGTCATCAACTTCGTTGTCTTGACGTCTGCTGCCTCAGCCTGTAACAGCGGAATGTTCTCGACAAGCCGGATTCTCTATAATCTCGGAAATCAAAAACAGGCACCGGCTAATTTTTCGAAGCTCAACAAAAACCATGTCCCGGCGAACGCTTTGTTTGTCTCGACACTCGTCGTATCGGGCGGAGCGTTACTCAGTAAATTGATCCCGGGACAAGCCTTCAGCATCGTCACGACAATCAGTGCGATCTGTTTCATCTGGGTCTGGGGTGTGATTCTCGTCTGTCACTTGAAATATAAGAAAACACAACCGGAACTGCATGCGGCGTCAACGTTCAAGGCACCGTGGACACCGCTCGTCAACTACCTCGTCCTCGGATTGTTCGGACTGATCCTCGTCGTCATGCTCGTCGCGGATGAAACCCGTCCGGCCTTACTCCTGACACCGGTTTGGTTTATCGGATTGTTTGTCCTGTATCGGTTGCGGACGAAAAAACATCAAAAAGCAGAACGGCACAGTGCGTGATGAAAAAAACAGAGCAGCGTCTGACGAAAGGCGCGCTCACTTTTTTTCACCCGCGCTCCTGAGCTGAAAGACAAAGACCCGATTGCCTGCCGAAGAAGACAGGGAGTCGGGTCTTTGTCGAGTCTGTCGCAGTGGCAGACTCAGCGATGAAACTGTCCGTCCGCCAACTGTTTCTTCAATGCCGTCGCTTTTTTACGGACGGCCTGCTGATCCGCCTTGTCCCGCTTGGCCCACTGCCGGTACATCATCGTCATCCGTTGATTGCCGGAGAACCGTTCCTCGTGCCTTGCGATGAAGTCCCAGTACAAGGCATTGAACGGACAGGCCTCGTCACTTAGGGCATCTTTCTGATTAAAGGGACAGTTCCCGCAGTAGTCGCTCATCTTATGGATGTAGTTCGCCGACGCGATGTACGGTTTCGTCGAGAGGAGACCACCGTCGGCATGCAAGGCCATGCCGAGTACATTCGGAAGGACAACCCAGTCATAGGCGTCGATGTACATTTCATTAAACCAGTCCGCCGTTTGTTGCGGCGAAATCTCAAACAGATTGGCAAAGTTTCCGAGCACCATCAGCCGCTGGATATGGTGATTGTGCGCCGTTTCGATGACAGGTCGGAGCGACTCGGCGACGCAGGTCATCGTCGTCTGACCGTCCCAGAAGAAGTCCGGCAACTCACGGTTGTGTTTGAGGACATTGACCTGTTCATAACCGGGCATCTCACTCAGATAGACGGCCCGCATGTACTCACGCCACCCGAGAATCTGGCGGATGAATCCTTCGACGGCATTGAGCGGCGCCTCCTGTTCTTCGAGCGCTGCGGCAACGGCTTTGATGACTTCGTCCGGTGACAGCAACCCGATATTGATCGACGAGGAAAGGAGAGAGTGTGATAACGTATCCTTTCCTGTCAGCATCGCGTCCTGATAGGTTCCGAATGTCTCAAGCCGTTCGTCGATGAAACGGGCGAGTGCCCGCTGTGCTTCCTGTCGTGTGACCGGCCAGTGGAACGTATCGAGCTGCCCCGGATGATCGGCAAACGTCGTCTCGACTTTGTTGATGACGTCACGCGTAATCTGATCCGGCCGGAACCGGATCGGTGCTTTAAAATCGACGCCGTCCTTCGCCGGTTTTCGGTTATCGGCGTCAAACGACCATTTTCCACCGAGCGGTTTGGTTCCGTTCATTAACAGGAGGCGGTCTTTTCGGAGTTGACGATAGAACCGGTCCATCTTCCACGGTTTGTCCCCGAGCATGGCGACGGCTTCGTCCTGTGTCAGCAAAAAGAGCGGAACGTCGGAACAGACATCGACGGTGATTGTCTTCGGAAGACTTTCCTGGAATTTTTTCATAGCACGGCGCATCGGTTCGTCTGTGATGGCTGTATAGAGCAGGTGCGTCGGTTTGTATTGTTGCTGGTGCTGCTTCCATGCTTCGTCAAACGAATCCGCTTCCTGGTAATCGACCGTAAACCCTTTATTCCGGAGTTCGTCTGCGAAATGACGCATCGCTGAAAAAATCAGCACCAGTTTTTGTTTGTGGTACATTTTCCAGGTCGAGCGGGACGTTGCTTCGACCATCAGGATGACATCGTGTTTCGGATCCGCTTCCTGCAGAAGCGGTAACGTGTGGTTCAGCTGATTGCCAAAAATCCAGCGTGTCGCCATGAATCATTCCCCCTTTTTCTTCTACTAGAGTATATATCCGCTTTCTCTGAAAGTATGTCTCAGGATGTGCGCGTGCGATTCAGGGAAGTGCATCTATTTTAAGTCGGAAACACCCAATATTTTAATATATGAACGACCTGTGATAGGGTTATAATGGAAAGGTAAGTTGTCGTCATGAGAGCGCTCTATTTTTCATGGCAGGTCCATAATATCAACGGGGATAGGAAGGATATCATGAGCAGTATGCCTAAACAAACAGACGTAATATTGATTGGTGCAGGAGTCATGAGTGCGACGCTAGGGGTCTTATTAAAAGAGCTCGCGCCTGACATGACAATTAAAGTGTTCGAGAAGTTACCGAACGCAGGGGAAGAAAGTTCGAATGAGTGGAACAATGCGGGCACGGGTCATGCCGCGTTATGTGAGCTCAACTATACGACAGAGAATGCAGACGGAACGATCGATATCAGTAAGGCCGTGAAAGTAAATGAACAATTCCAACTGTCACGCCAGTTTTGGTCGCATCTCGTCAAAGAAAACGTCTTACCGAATCCAGAAGAATTCATTATGCCGATTCCGCATATGAGTATGGTCGAAGGAGCGGAAAACGTCGAGTTTCTGAAAAAACGATTGGAAGCGCTATCAGCGAATCCACTCTTTAAAGGGATGGAATTTTCCGATGATCCGGAGCAGCTGAAGCAATGGATTCCGCTCATCATGGAAGGGCGGACGTCACCGGAACCGATCGCTGCAACAAAAATTGATTCGGGGACAGACGTCAACTTCGGTGCGCTGACACGGATTTTATTCACGCACCTCGCAGGACAGGGCGTTGAAATCAATTATGGGCACGGCGTCGAAGACTTGAAACGAGTCGACGGCGGCTGGGAAGTCAAAGTCAAAAACGAACAGGACAACCGGATTGAACATCATACGGCGAAGTTCCTCTTTATCGGCGGCGGTGGCGGCAGTCTGCCATTGCTCCAAAAAACAGGGATTCCCGAATCAAAACAAATCGGCGGATTCCCGGTCAGCGGTCTGTTCCTCGTCTGTAAAAATCCGGACATCGCGGAACGGCACCATGCAAAAGTGTACGGGAAAGCGAAAGTCGGAGCACCTCCGATGTCGGTCCCGCATTTGGATACACGATACATCGACGGGCAGAAATCACTGTTATTCGGACCGTTTGCCGGGTTCTCACCGAAATTCCTTAAGACCGGTTCGAATCTCGATTTGCTCGCGTCCGTCAAACCGAACAATGTCTTGACGATGCTTGCTGCCGGAGCAAAAGAAATGGGCTTAACGAAATATTTGATTGAACAAGTGCTGCTTTCGACAGAACAACGGATGAACGAGCTACGTGAATTCATTCCGAACGCAAAAACTGAAGACTGGGATGTCGTCGTCGCGGGACAACGCGTTCAGGTCATCAAAGATACACCACAAGGAAAAGGGACGCTCCAGTTCGGAACGGAAGTCGTCAGTGCGGCGGATGGGTCCGTTGCGGCCTTACTCGGTGCGTCACCGGGAGCTTCGACCGCTGTACCGGTCATGCTCGAAGTGCTCGAAAAATGTTTCCCGAATCAAATCGACGGTTGGACAGCTAAAATCAAGGAGATGATTCCGTCATACGGAACATCGCTTGTTGCGCACCCGGATCTGTTTGACGAAATCCATGCGGAAACAACCGAAACACTTAAACTAACAGCCGCACAACCGATTCATTAAAAACGACAAAATGAAAAGCCCTGTTTCCTAATCGTTAGGAGACAGGGCTTTTCATATGGATTATCCGCGCTGGCGGAAAAATGCTGTTTTCTTTAAAGCTGCGCTGACCGGAATCGCAACGAGGATTCCGACGACGTTTTGAACGAGGTTACCTGGGATTGAAGCAACAGGAGCGATCCAGTTACTATAAAGAATCCCTTCACAGATATAGTAAACGCCAAGCATAAATGGAACAGAAGCAATCATTGCGAGTACGTTGACGCTGACATTCGTTGCTTTACGACCATATGTCCAGGCAATATAACCGACAACGAAACCTTGCAGACCACGTCCGACGAACGAGAACGGAGCCCAAAGTGTCCAGCCTGATACGATATCGAAGAGTCCCATTCCGACTGCTCCGGCGATCATGGCAGTTCGCGGTCCGAACAAGAGGGCGATAATGAACAACATGGCCGTCCCCATATGGACAAGTCCGCCGTTCGCTGCGATTGGCAATTTAATATTAATAAAGAATGTTGCGACAAAAACAAGTGCAATCGACATCGACGTGATGACGAGTTGCCGGGTACGAGTGCTTGAATACGGTGTTGCGTTTTGCATGAGTCAGACCTTCTTTATGATAGATTTTGAATAGCTTAAATCTATCAAAATACTGGACTAGCTAAAAGTGTCAATATCGAACAATTTATAGGGGTCAGTTGAACCGTTGCTTTTTATACTGAAGAGGGAAGACGGCGTATGTATTCGTTCAAATTCGCTTCTGCTTGTTTTTCGCGTTGGAGCAATACCATTCAGGATACGCGTTAAAAGATCTGTGTTTCACATAGTGCTTCAGCCAAATGGTCTCGGAAAAGATTTATTTTCCATTGATTCCTACGGGAACAGTGCGTTATTAACGCACTCAGCGTGTAGACAAACGCTTATGAAGCGTGAACATGCGATAACGAGAGGCAATCTGTTCGCGCTCCCCTGTCTCGCCTCGTCTTCAAAGCGGCAATCGGTCACGCCGCTACAGCAAAGCTGCAGGGTCGCGATCGATTGCTTTTCGCTTTAAAAGCGATTCGAGACGGATTGCGCTCTAAGCCGTCTGCATGCCTGGATTTCCCTCACGGTATTACCTAAAAAGTGTCACGTTTCGTTGACTCCTGCGGGGAAAAGTGCGTTTTTAACGCACTTTCAGAGGCAGGCAAGACCCTCCCTGCTCATTGTCCGCTAGGACCAAGGAGCAACGGCTTGCGCCTCGCCCGAGGAAAGCAATGAAAAAAAGACGCTTGATCTCCCGATATCACTTTGTCTACAGTCTGAAGTGCGTTATTAACGCGACTTGCCAGAGGTAGGCGAGACCCTACTCATTGTCCGCTAGGCAAGGAGCAATGCCCGAGGAAAGCAATGGAAATAAGAATCGTACATCGATGAAAACATAGTATTTAAATTAAAAAAACGCCTTGCCGAAGCAAGACGTTTAAACGATTAATTGCGAATCATATGATCGAAGGCACCAAGTGCAGCTGTCGCGCCTGAGCCCATCGAGATGATGATTTGTTTATACACACTGTCGGTACAGTCACCTGCTGCGAACACACCAGGGACATTCGTCGCACCATGACGGTCGACGAGGATTTCACCGAATTTGTTGCGTTCCACCGTATCACCGAGCCAGTCCGTGTTCGGCACGAGACCGATTTGGACGAAGACGCCTTCCAGCTCAACGTGTTGTTCAACGCCTGTTTCACGCTCGACATAGGTGATGCCGTTTACTTTATCCGTCCCCGTGATTTCCTTCGTCTGGGCGTTTGCGACGACCGTGACGTTCGGAAGACTTGCGAGACGTTGTTGTAAAACTGCATCTGCCTTCAGTTCAGGTGCGAACTCAAGGACCGTGACGTGTTTGACGAGACCTGCGAGGTCGATTGCCGCTTCAACACCGGAATTACCGCCGCCGATGACCGCAACGCGTTTTCCTTCGAAGAGTGGACCATCACAATGTGGGCAGTACGCGACACCTTTGTTCTTGAACTCAAGTTCGCCTGGGACACCGACGTTACGCCAGCGTGCACCTGTCGACAAAATCAACGTTTTCGTTTTGAGGACCGCACCATTCTCAAGTTCCAGCTCAACGAGGTCTTTTTTCTCGAGACGTGTTGCCCGTTGCAGGTTCATGACATCGATGCCATACTCCTTGACGTGTTCTTCAAGACTCGCGACGAGTTTCGGACCTTCCGTGTACTTCATGCTGATGAAGTTTTCGATGCTCATCGTATCCATGACTTGTCCGCCGAAACGTTCTGCGACAATCCCGGTCCGGATGCCTTTACGTGCTGCGTAAATCGCGGCACTTGAACCGGCAGGACCGCCACCGACGACGAGGACGTCGTACGGATCTTTGTTAGCGAAATCGGCTGCATCTGTACCCGTACCGAGCTTCGCAAGAATCTCTTCGAGTGACATCCGTCCGTTCCCGAATGCTTCGCCGTTGACGAAGACCGTCGGGACAGCCATGATTTCTTTTTGCTCGACTTCTTCTTTGAACGCTCCACCGTCAATCATCGTGTGACTGATGTTCGGGTTGAGGACGCTCATGACGTTCAAGGCTTGGACGACATCCGGGCAGTTGTGACAGCTGAGGCTGATGTACGACTCGAAGTGATACGTCTCTTTGATGCCTTTAATTTGTTCGATGACAGGCGCATCGATCTTCGGCGCACGACCACTGACTTGGAGCAAAGCCAAGACGAGTGACGTGAACTCGTGACCGAGCGGAATCCCGGCGAACGTAATTCCACTTACTTCACCAGCGCGGTTGACGCTGAAGCTCGGTGTCCGGGCGAGCGTCGCCTGTTCGATGCTGATGCGTGGTGACATACTCGCGATTTCTTCGACGAGTTCGCTCATCTCGAGTGAGACGGAGTCCGTCCCGGCGCTGACGGCGAGGACGATGTCTCCTTCTAACAAATCGAGGTATTGAGCGAGTTGTGCTTTAATATCTGCTGCTAAAGCCATCTCAAATCCGCTCCTTAAATTTTCCCTACGAGGTCAAGGCTAGGTGTGAGTGTTGCAGAACCCTCTTCCCATTTCGCCGGGCAAACTTCACCTGGGTTGTTGCGCACGTATTGTGCTGCTTTGATTTTGTTGACGAGTGTACTTGCATCACGGCCGATTCCACCCGCGTTGATTTCAACAGTCTGGATGACGCCGTCCGGATCGATGATGAACGTTCCGCGATCAGCAAGTCCATCTTGTTCGTTTAAGACTTCGAAGTTACGTGAGATGACGTGTGACGGGTCACCAATCATGACGTACTCGATTTTACCGATTGTTTCTGAAGTTTCGTGCCAAGCTTTATGTGTAAAGTGCGTATCTGTTGAAACGGAGTACACTTCAACGTCAAGCGCTTTGAGTGCTGCGTATTGGTTTTGAAGATCTTCGAGCTCAGTCGGGCAAACGAATGTAAAGTCTGCTGGGTAGAAACAAACGACACTCCATTTTCCACGAAGGTTAGCGTCTGTAAGATCGACGAACTCTCCGTTGTGGAATGCTGATGCACTAAATGGTTTTACTTCACTTCCGATTAAAGACATGATAAAAATCCTCCTGTTGGGTTCTATTTAAGAATCTGTTCTAGTCGTTAAGAATAACTGTACTTATCACACTAGAATAATTCTAATCTAATACTAATTTCATATAAAGCGTCTCTTTTGTCAAGGTTTAACCTGTAAATTCTTATTTCAAGAAATGAATTGTGAACAAAAAAAGAGCTCTATCTCCCTGAATGAAACAGGGAGATGGAGCTGTATAAGTCATTGCCATTCAGTATGGAACATTCCTTCGCGATCGGTCCGGGCATACGTATGGGCTCCGAAATAATCACGTTGTGCTTGCAGGATGTTGGCATTTGAATTCGCTGTCCGGTAACTGTCGTAATACGTCAGTGACGTGCTGAGACACGGTGACGCAAGACCTGTGAGCGCACCTTCTGCGACGACTTGGCGGAGCGACGTTTGATACGCCTGTACCTTGTCTGCGAAGTACGGTGCGAGCATTAAGTTGTCGAGTGATGCGTCCGTTGCAAAAGCCTCGCTGATGACATTGAGGAACTCGGCGCGGATGATACAACCGCCACGGAAAATCAAGGCAATCTCTTCAAGACGTAAGTTCCAGTCATACAGTTCGGATGAAGTCCGGTACTGGGTGAAGCCTTGTGCGTAAGCAGCGATTTTACCCATGTAGAGTGCTTGGCGGATGCGTTCGATCCAAACGTCTTTGTCGAGCGCTGCACGGGCTTCCGGTCCACCGAGGACAGAGGCGGCAGCGACACGTTCTTCTTTGACGGCAGAGAGATAACGGGCGAAGAGTGCCTCCGTAATGATAGAGGAAGCGATCCCATTATCAATGGACTGCAAGCTCGTCCATTTGCCTGTTCCTTTTTGACCGGCTTGATCGAGAATGACGTCGATCAAGGGAAGACCCGTCTCGTCATCTTTTTTCCGTAAAATCTCAGCCGTGATTTCAATCAGATAACTTTTTAACTCGCCGTCGTTCCATGAGGAGAAGATGTCCGCAATTTCTTCGACATCGAGTCCGAGACGGACACGGAGGAAGCTGTAAGCTTCTGCAATCAACTGCATGTCAGCGTACTCGATTCCGTTATGGACCATCTTGACGAAGTGTCCGGCCCCTTTAGGTCCGATGTAGACACAACATGGGTCGCCGTTCACTTGTGCTGCAATTTTTGTCAAAATCGGCGCAACTTGATCGTACGCTTCTTTTGTTCCGCCCGGCATGATGGCAGGACCGGTCCGGGCTCCGACTTCACCACCCGAGACACCGACACCGATGTACTCGATGCCATGCTCGTTTAGTTGATCAAAGCGACGTTCCGTATCGAGGAAGTGGGAGTTCCCACCGTCCATGATGATATCGCCCGTCTCAAGGTGCGGGATAAGCGAACCGATGACGGAATCGATGGCACTTCCCGCCGTGACCATGACGAAAATCTTGCGTGGACGCTCGAGTGAGCGGACGAAGGCTTCGACGTCATAGTACGGATGAAGCGGTAACCCTTCGCGGTTCGCGACGAGTTGTTCCGTTAAGTCTGGCGTGTAGTTATAGATAGCGACGTTTTCATCATGGCTCGCCATGTTCATGGCGATGTTGCGTCCCATGACACCAAGGCCGATGACTCCGATTGAATTTAGCATAGTGTAACGACTCCTTTTTTTAGACGACGAGACTGAGGAGGAGGACGAATCCAAGTCCGAAGACGGAAATGATTGTCTCAAGCAGCGTCCACGTCGCGAAAGTTTCTTTCATAGTTAAACCAAAGTATTCTTTGAACATCCAGAACCCGGCATCGTTGACGTGCGAAGCGATTAAGCTACCAGCACCAGTCGCAAGCACGACGAGGGCGAGGTTGACGTCTGATTGACCGAGGAGCGGGATGACGAGTCCAGCTGTCGTCAGTGAAGCGACCGTCGCCGAACCGAGTGAAATCCGTAAGATCGCGGCAATCAACCACGCGAGTAAAATCGGTGAAAGTGTTGTGTCAGCAAAGAGTTCAGCGACATATTTACCGACGCCTCCATCGATTAAGACTTGTTTGAAGGCACCGCCACCACCGATGATGAGTAACATCATTCCGATTTGTGTGATCGCTGTCGTACATGAATCCATGACGGTCTTGATTGGGATATTACGTGCAAGTCCCATCGTATAGACTGCGACGAGTAACGAAATCAACATTGCTGTGGAAGCATTCCCGATGAACTGGATGGCAGAAAGAACCGCATTGCCGTCCCAGCCGAGCGTTTTTTGTAGCAATGTCAAAATCGTGGCGATCGACATTAAGAGTACAGGTAGCATTGCTGTGAACACACTGATTCCGAATCCAGGTGTTTCACTTAAATCAAATTCTTTTTGTTCGCCGAGTGAGGCGATGTTACCTGTTTTTTTGAATGATTCCGGCACAAGACGTTTTGCGACTTTCGTAAAGAGCGGTCCGGCGATGATGACCGTCGGAACAGCGACTAAGAAACCGTAAAGTAAGACTTGCCCTAAATCTGCCCCGTATTCACCCGCGATGACAGTTGGACCGGGGTGAGGTGGTAAAAAGCCGTGTGTAACAGAAAGTGCTGCGACCATCGGAATCCCGAGATAGAGAATCGAGACGCGAAGCTGACGTGAAATCGCAAAGACGATTGGAATTAATAGAACAAGTCCGACTTCGAAGAATAACGCGATCCCGATGATGAATGAAGCGACGACGACTGCCCATTGAATGTTCTTTTCCCCGAATTTCGCGACGAGTGTCATCGCGATCCGCTGTGCACCACCGGCGTCAGCAATTAATTTCCCGAGCATTGCACCGAGTCCGAAGATCAGCGCAAGGTGACCGAGTGTTCCGCCGAGACCGGCTTCAATCGTCGTGACGATTTGGTCGAGCGGCATTCCAAGTAGTATAGCGACGACGAACGAGACGATGATTAATGAAACAAACGTGTTTAATTTCAACCCCATGATTAAAACGAGTAATGTGATGATCCCAATGGCAACGATGACTAACGGCATGTGACTTCCCCCAAAAGATAAATTAGTTTTCTTGCTGAATCAAGCTACGTTGATACTCTGCGATCCGCCGATGGTCGGCTGAAAGCGTCCGTGCCAAGCTGATGAAGATCGGTAGCAATTGACGGTATTCGTGCATCGCTTCTTCATTCGGTACATGACGATGTGTTTCCCCAATCATCTCAGCAGCTACTTCGAATGAATCGACTTCCCCAGTCGCATACAATCCGAGAATACAAGCCCCGAGACATGAACTTTCAAAACTTTCTGGAATGACGACTTCCGACTCAAAGATGTCGGCCATCATCTGACGCCACACTTCAGATCGCGCGAACCCCCCGGTTGCTTGAATCCGTGTGACAGGACCATCCATACATTCAATCAATGCCAGGAAGACAGTGTACAGGTTGTAGATGACACCTTCTAACGCGGCACGAATCATATGTTCTTTTTTATGTGACAACGTCAATCCGAAGAATGAGCCACTGACGTCCGGATTCCAAAGAGGTGCCCGTTCGCCCGATAGATACGGATGGAACAACAGTCCGTCTGAACCCGGACGGACCCGTTCAGCGATTTTCGTCAACACCGCATACGGATCAATCCCGAGTCGTTTCGCTGTTTCGACTTCAGCCGATGCGAGCTCATCACGAATCCAGCGTAAGACCATCCCGCCATTGTTGACCGGACCACCGATGACCCAGTGCTTTTCAGTCAGTGCGTAACAGAATGTCCGTCCCTTTTCGTCCGTCTGCGGCCGGTCAATGATAGTCCGGATCGCACCGCTCGTCCCGATCGTGATGGCAATCTCGCCCTTACGGATGGCGTTGACACCGAGGTTTGACAGGACCCCGTCACTGGCACCGATCATGAAAGGTGTTGCCGGATCAAGTCCGATTTGTTTTGCATATTCAGGATTAATGTCCGAATACTGTGTCGTCGTCGAGACAGGTTCCGACAATTTTGAAGCATCGATGCCGGCGATCTCTAAGGCTTTCGAGTCCCACTTCATGTCGTGGATATTGAACAATCCTGTCGCCGATGCGAGCGAATGATCAATCACGTAACGTCCGAACAGACGCTGGAAGACGAATTCCTTGATTCCGATGTATTTTTTCGTCCGCTCGGCAATCTCCGGCCGGTCTTCGACGAGCCAAAAGATTTTCGCGAGAGGGGACATCGGGTGAATCGGTGTACCGGTCCGGTGGTAGACATCATTTCCGTACTCTTCCTTAATCCGGTTCGACCAGGCTTCGCTCCGACTGTCCGCCCAGGTGATGCAGGCAGTCAAAGGCTGGTCGTCCTCGTCGATGGCAATCAAGCTGTGCATCGCACTACTGAAAGCGACGAATTTCGGTTTTTGGTCCGGATACTGCTTCGTCAGCAGACGGATTGTTTCAAGAGCGGCGTGGAAAATTTCTTCCGGATCCTGTTCAGCAGTCGAGCGGTTTGGCGTGTGGAGCGGATAGCCGACGTTCGTCTGGCCGACAACTTCTCCTTTTGTCGTAAAGAGGACAGCTTTCGTGCTCGTCGTCCCGATATCGATTCCTAGCATGTATTCAGTCATGTGGTTCGACTCCTTTCGTCATCATCTGTTGCGATTGCCATAAATCTTCGACTTCTTGGACATCGTCGAAATTCTGGTGGAGAGACGTGACCATCCGTTCACGGTCTCCTGTTTCGATGGCTTCGATATAAAGTGCGTGGTTGGCGATGATCCGGTCGAAATCCTCCATCTGTCCTTCGAAGCGAGTCCGCATCGATAAAAGGATGAAGCTTTCCATGACCGGTTTTAAGTTTTGCCAAATCATGCTGACATAACTGTGATCAATCGACCGGATGATCGTCTCGTGGAACAAAACATCTTGATACGAAAATTCGTCGGCATCATTAAACTTGATCGCGACTTTCATCATCTCAAGAATCTTGCTCAGTTCACGGACGAGTTCTTGACGGTCCATCCGGACGATTCGTTCGAAGACGAACGTTTCGATTAACAGGCGGACGTCATAAATCTCGCGGATGTCTTTTTCCGACAAACCAACGACGACGGCACCCATCCGCTCAAGCCGGATGATCCGTTCAGCAGCGAGAACTTTTAGAGCGTCGCGAACGGGCGAGCGACTGACGGAAAAATCCGTCGCTAATTTATTTTCAGAAAGGACGGTCCCTTGCTCAATCTTTCCGGAAATGATACGCATCCGGAGTTCGTGGGCGACACGATCTCCAGTTGATGCTTTCGATAACCATTTAATCGGGTATAAAAAATCAGACATAAAAATCACCTGCTTTGTTTTATGAGTATACTTGTATACAAGTAGTATAAACGACTGAATATAAAATGCAAGCGCTTTAATGAAAACGCTTTATTTCGTTTGGTTTACATTCGCATTACCTTCAGTATGATAGGATGTAGAAAACAATTTTCTGAGAAAAACATGTTGATCTTTAAGACAAAGGAGGATATATGATGAAGATTTTAGTCGTAGGTGCAGGAGCTGTCGGAGGGTACTTCGGGGGACGCCTAGCAGAAAAAGGGGAAGACGTGACGTTTCTTGTCCGTGAGCGTCGGGCAAAGGAGTTAGAGCGAACAGGTCTTGAGATTGACAGTCCGCACGGAGACGTGTCGTTGACGCCGCGTTTAATCCAAGTTGGAACAAAAGAGACGTTTGACCTAGTCATCGTGTCGACGAAAGCGTACCACCTGGAGCATGTCATCGGGGATCTCGAAGGGTTCGTCGGACCTGATACATATGTGTTACCTGTCTTGAACGGGATGCGGCATATCGAACAACTCGTCGCTAAATTTGGCGAGACGCGTGTCCTCGGAGGCTTATGCTTCATTGAATCGACGCTTGACACGAATGGACGCGTCATTCAGACGAGTCCTGCCCATCAACTCGTGTTTGGTCCAAGAACAGGGGACTGGACGGATCGCTTGTTTGAGGTGAAGGAAGCACTTGCAGGGACGAAAGCATCGATTAAAGCATCAGACCACATCATGCAAGATATGTGGCAAAAGTATCTCTTCATTACGACTTTTTCCGGAGTGACTTCGCTATTTCGGGCACCGATCGGTCCGATTCGCGACGACGCAGCCGGGGATCGTGTCATCCGGAATGTCTTACAAGAAGCAAAACAAGCCATGGAAAGTCAAGGGGCAACGTTCGTGCAACATATCGAACAGGAGCAGGAAAAACGGATTCACCAAATGGCACCGGATATGAAGTCGTCGTTACAACGGGACATGGAAAAACAAGGCATGGTCGAAGCAGACCATCTGTTTGGCAGTTTAATAGAAGGAGCGGAGCCAGCGGTGTACCCGACGTTACGGATGATTCATACGAATTTAAAGATATATGAACGATTGCGGAGTGGAGTTTCCGAATAAGGAATTAGTACGCTGTTTACTATACTGGTAAAATTAAGCGGAGAGAGTAGACTGGAGAGCAAAAACGTTCTAGCTGAACTTTAGCTGAATCTCGCGGACATAGCATTGACTTCCTTACTAGAATTCATCTATTCTTAGTAAGATTGAAAAAACCATCAATATATTGTGTAGTACCATTTGGATATAAAACTGAACAACAGATGTGAGAGGGGATTTAATTTACATGAAACGTATTATCATTCGCGCCGGTATGACACCGTTTGAGCAGTTCGACGCTGAGTACATGATGAAAGAAAACTCAATCGGAGGGAACGTCGGGAACTTGATCTATCAGTACAGTATCTTCCGTACATTGATGACAGAAGGAACGACGATCACACCTGACTATTACTACTACGATGAAGAGCGTGCAGACGAGATCAACGAAAACTTCGATCTTTACGTCATTCCACTTGCGGATGCATTCCGTCAAGAGTTCGCACCATCACTTCGTAAGTACACACGTTTGATTAAGAAATTGAAAATTCCGGTCGTCGTCATCGGTGTTGGTCTACGCGCACCATTCGAGCCGGACTTAAAAGGCGGATTCCCGTTCGACGAGGATGTTAAAGCATTCGTCAGCGCAGTCCTCGAACGTTCAAGCATCATCGGACTTCGTGGTGAAATCACATCGAAATACCTGACACGCCTCGGTTTCCGTGAAGGCATCGATCACAAAGTCATCGGTTGCCCATCGATGTATGCGTTTGGTCGTGATCTTCACATCCGTGAGACAAACATCACGAAAGATTCGATGATCAGTGTTAACTCGTCACGTCTTTCGCCGAAAAACGTCCTTGATTTCATCACACGTGGAATGGAAGAGTATCCAAATCACTACTTCATCCCGCAATGGATGAAAGAATTGAAATTGACGTACACAGGAACGCATCCGATCGCGGACCTTTCTGTCACGAACTACCCGGTTAAAATGTCTGACCCGACATATATGAACGACCGTGTTCGTTTCTTCTTGAACGCTCAAACTTGGTTCGACTTCCTCAAAGAAGCTGACTTGAGCTTTGGTGCGCGTCTCCACGGAAACATCACAGCGACGCTCGCTGGAACACCAAGTATTTTGATTCCGAAAGATGCACGGATGCGTGAATTGACGGATTACCACCAATTGACGCACATCTGGGCGAACGATATCACGGCAGACACACGTCTTTCAGACATCGTCGAAACAGCTGACTTCCAAAGCCCGGCTCGGATTCAAGCGAAAAACTTCGACAACTTCGTCGATTTCTTGAACACAAACGAATTGGAGCACATCTACCAAGACACGAACTACCCAGAGAACGTGCCGTTTGACCGTGAAATGGCGAAAACAGAACTTCTCCCAGCGGTTAAACCGATCACAGGAATCAGCATGGAAGAAGCAATCGCTCGTTTTGAATCATTCTTCCCGGAAGAAGAGAAAAAAATCGCTGCGATCCAAAAACGCGATAAAGATAAAGATAAAAAGATTAAAACATTACAAGGTAAACTCAACAAGCAGACGAAGATGGTTAAACATCAAGAAGGTACATTGAACCGTAAAGCGGTTCGGATGGCACTTAAGACAGCCGATCTCTTCGCGAAGAAATAAAAATAAGACGTCTCATGCCAATGCGGTGTGAGACGTTTTTTATTGCATAGAAAAAGCTTCATCTCCTAAAAAAGAAGAGATGAAGCTTTTTAATTAACGTTCCCGTAGTTCACGATTAAATTGTTGGAGCAGGCGTCCAAATGCTTCCGTATCATCGCCTGACCAGTCTGTCAGTAAGCGTTCGATGCTCGCGAGGCGTGCCGTCCGGTAAATCGTCAATTCTTCCTGTCCGAATGAAGTGATGTGATAGAAGAAGGCACGGCCATCTGCTTCATCGCGTACTTTTTCGACCAATTTCTTTTGATCGAGCGCTGCCGCTTGCCGGCTGACGGTAGAGACGTCAAGTTGCAATTCGCGTGCCAATGTCTTCACCCCGACTGGACCAGACTCGGACAGTTGACGCAGTAACAAATACGACGCGCGATCTAAATTTCGGTTATCGGCCGTCGCTGTCGTCAAACGACGAATCAGAATCGCAAGTTCTAGTTCAATCACTTCGAGTGCCTGATCAGACATGTTAATCCCCTCTTTTCCTAAGTGCTTCATGTTTCCCATCATTACGCAAGGACTTAGCCCCTGTCAATGAGAGGTCAGGAAACTTGACAGTCCATTAGTTGTATTATACAATCATTTCTGTTATTTAATTGCATCATACAACTTATTTATTCAGAACACACACAAAAGGAGAATTCCGATGAAAGCTTATGAATCGATGAAACAAGAAGTGATCACAGTCCACGAAACAGACGTCATCCGCCATGTCGTCGAACGTTTCATCCAATCCGGAATCAGCGGTGTTCCCGTCATCAATGACGAGAGCGAAGTCGTTGGGTACATCAGTGATGGTGACATCATGCGGGCGATTGGAAAGCACAAAGACATCATCGTCGATACGTTTTTATATGTAGATGTCATCAAAGGGGATGAAGAAGATTATGACGCGCGGGTGCGTCACATTCTGAACCGTCCGGTCATGGAGATGGCACGCCGGAAAGTCGTCACGGCAGATGTTGAAACGGAGATGGAAGAAATCGCAGCGACGCTCGGTTCGAAACGGATTAAAAAATTACCGATTTTAAAACAAGGAAAGCTTGTCGGAATCATCAGTCGGGGCGACGTCATCCGTCACTCCTTTAAACGGTTCTTATAAGAGAAAGAAGGGACAATATGGCACTTGCCAATAAAACAACGACGCTTGCGCCGGAAACGGTGTTAGAAGAAAGCAAGCATGGATTATTCCACCAACCGATTGCCGTGTGGGCAGTATTTTTTGCGAGTATCACGGCATTCATGGGGATGGGGCTCGTCAACCCGGTTTTACCAACGATCGCCGATAATTTAGAAGCCTCAAAAAGTGAAGTCACGCTCTTATTTACAAGTTATAATGCCGTCATGGCATTCGCGATGCTGATCACAGGTGCGATTTCATCACGGATCGGTCAAAAGGGAACATTGATGTTAGGAATTGCCGTCATCGCGCTCGTCGCTGGATTTGCAGCGCAAGCCGATAGCATTTGGACGCTTGTCGCCTTACGTGGCGGCTGGGGGCTTGGGAATGCCTTGTTCGTCGCAACGGCACTTGCGGCCATCGTCTCCCTTTCGTCAGGCGGGACAGCAAAAGCAATCATCTTATATGAAGCAGCTGTCGGTCTCGGGATTTCAATTGGGCCGCTTCTCGGAGGGACACTCGGTTCGATCACATGGCGTGCACCATTCATGGGTGTCGCGACAATCATGGTCATCGCCTTCCTTGTCCTGTTGTTCTTGATGCCGAAACCGGTCGCAACAACGACGGCACCACGGCAAAAAATTTCCTTGCTCGCGCCTTTCCAAGCGATGAAACACCGGTCGCTCTTGACACTCGGGATTGTCGCGGCCTTCTATAACGTCGGTTTCTTTACAATCATGGCCTATGCGCCGTTCGTCATGAAACTGCCGGCACAAGGTCTCGGGTTCGTCTTCCTGGGATGGGGGATGTTGCTCGCCATCACGTCTGTCTTGACGGCACCGAAATTAAAACAATGGCTCGGGACGATTAAAGCGATGGTGTTGATGCTGTTACTGTTCGCCGTTCTCTTACTATTGATGGGGATCTTTACGGAAACACCAGCTGTCGTCATCGTCTGTGTGATTCTTGCCGGGGCGGTACTTGGTAATAACAACACACTCATTACGACAGCCGTCATGGACGCGGCACCGGTCGAACGTTCGACCGCATCTGCTGCATACAGCTTTTTACGTTTCCTTGGGGCAGCCATCGCGCCATTCATGGCCGGTAAATTGGCTGAAATCTTTAACGCAAACTTGCCGTTTTACGTCGGGAGCGGATTTGTCTTACTCTCTGTCGTCATCATCGGGGTCAATCTTAAGCACATCCGTCACATCGATACAATCGATAGCGGTCACTAAACAATCCGCTCTTCTTTCAATTGCTTAAGAAAGAAGAGCGGATTGTTTTTCTTAATCAGGATACGTAGTACGTAAAAAAGTCATAGACTCGACGATAAGGGATTCGATGACAGCCAGATCGACATCTGCTACCGTATTGATATAGACGCATGCCTTTCCACTTTTGTGTTTACCTAACTTGGCGAGCAATGCCTCACGATCAGCCCCGGGAGCGAAATAAAGACTAATGTTTGCTTTGCGAGGTGAAAAACCGACGAGAAAGGCATCTCCTTCATGTCCGGAGGCGTATTTATAATGATAGTGACCAAATCCGATCATTGATTCTCCCCACATGACAGGTGGAGCGTTCGTCGTTTTTTCAAATAGCTGAAGTAATACCTGACAATCTGCGCGCCTTGCAGGGGATTCGATTTGATTTAAAAATTCAGTCACACTGTTTGTGTTGGGTTGCGTTTTTTGTTTGTAAGTCATATGGCGGCTCCTTTCTGAAAACACCTATTGATATTTATGATTTTAGTTCTTCTTTTCCCGATTTTATGTCGATCCACTCAATAAGAATCGAGGTGAGCGTGATGAAGGTCCATAGTATTTACTTTATTGGTTATGAAGGGAAGGTCGAATGGCGTATTTTACGGGTCAATCGTCTGGAAGAAATACTGGAAATCGATGTCGTCCTATCGCAATCGGACAACCAGACCAGTCATCGATTAAATATGTCGTTCGCTGAGTATGATTCCTTTGCGCATGATTTTTTAACGGTCCATGAGCAACTTCGTGGATCTGCGACCTATACGCAAGCAGATTTTCACATGACGTTGACCTATCATCGTCTCGGTCACGTCACGATTGAAATCGGATGGAAGGGTCAACAGACAATAGCGTTGCAAAGTGATCAGAGTTATCTCGGACAAGCGCTTGCGAGTATCGGAGTCTATACGTAAAAACCGCTCGAGTCTTCGAAAGAGAAGGCTTGAGCGGTTTTTTTCGTTCAGGCTAGGGGTTCAAGTGCGAGTTGCTTACATAACGCAATCGTCTGGAAATACTCCGACAAGGGAATCGATTCATCGACTTGATGGGCGAAACGGAAGTCGTGGAACGAAGCGACGGCAATCGGGAAGGTCCGGTTGGCTTGGCTGAACATGGCTCCGTCCGTCCCACCCGGAATCGCAACGCGCCGCGCCGGATGACCCGTGATGGTTTCCATGTGTCGTGCAACCGTTTCGAGGAACGGTGCATTCGCATCCGTCTCACATGAAGGAATCTCTTTGATGACACGCAGGGTCATCGCGAACGTCGGATCTTCCTTACGCAGCCGTTGTTCGATCTGCGCAAAAGCTTCTAAAATCTCGAGGCGTCCGAATCCGGGAATCGTCCGGATGTCCATGTAAAAGGAAGCGTTACTCGGGATGACATTCGGACCTTCTCCGCCTTGGATCGACGTGATCGAGGCGACGACAGGACCGAGTTGCGGGTGGCGATTGTCGGTGATCGTGAAACGGTCCGACTTCACTTCCTGAATGACACGATACAGATCATCGATGGCATTTTTTCCGAGTTGCGGCGCGGAACTATGAGCCCCTTTACCGACGCACGTCACTTCGATTCCGACGACACCTTTTTGAGCATACCCAATCATTCCGCTTGTCG
Organism: Exiguobacterium sp. s102; assembly: GCF_018618635.1. Classification (NCBI taxonomy): domain Bacteria; kingdom Bacillati; phylum Bacillota; class Bacilli; order Caryophanales; genus Exiguobacterium; species Exiguobacterium sp. s102. Next base: position 192,173 of record NZ_JACSML010000003.1, on the reverse strand, counting down.
GCTCCGTGATCAACAGCGCATCTAAATCGTCGGCGTCACCACGTTCCGTCAAATACTTCGCGCCTGTCATACCATTTTCTTCATCAGATGTAATAAGTAGTTTGAGATGATTCGGGCGGTCCGCACAGTCCTTTAACTCAATCATCGCATTGACCATTGCCATCACACCAGACTTCATATCGGATGCCCCGCGACCGTAAATCCGTCCGTCGCTGATTTCACCACCAAAAGGTTGTTTTGTCCAACCGGTCGTTTGGACAGGTACGGTATCAAGATGACCCGAGAAACCGATTGTTTTTGGTTCGGTGGCTACCTCGCTTGCCGGAAGGGTCGCGACGAGACAGATTCGTTTTGGCGCGACCTCAATCCATTCGGTTTCGATTTCGTGAGTGGTCAAGTAGTCATAGACAAAAGTCGCGACGTCTCGTTCCCCGTCGAGCGGATTGACACTCGGAATTTGCAGGCAGTGTTGCAGTGATTCGATTTGTTGTTGTTGCGTCATGCTGATTCCTCCTTGATTTACATTCACTAGAGTATTCCCCGAAAAAAAGCTATCCGAGAGATAAACAAGCGAGGAGAAAATTTAAAATCGCGGTATTTCTTAGAATCAAATGGTCCGTTTTTAAGAGGATGCGTCAAAGGACTGTGGTCAAAAGGCGCAGATTGTTGATTTAATAAGTCGAAGGACATACGAAAAAGAGGAGGACGATTCGAAATCGTCCTCCTCTTTATTTAGATGTTGCGATGTTTCATGCGTCAAATGGATCGTTATTCAGCATCCGTCTTCCATTTATCATCAATCAACATCTCGCCAGGCCATGTGTAGGCCATGATCCCGCCGTCTGCTGTGATGTCTTCACCTGTCACGTAAGAGCTGTCGTCGGAAGCGAGGAAGAGGGCAACCGTTGCCATCTCACGTGGTTTCCCGAGACGACCCATTGGTGTGATCCATGCATTGGCATCACGGAATTGTTTTCCTTGGTCTTCGTCTTTTCCACCGACGAGCGTGTCGATGAGTGGTGTTTCGATCGTACCTGGTGAGAGCGAGTTGACACGAATGCCCTCACGCGCATAATCGATTGCCATCGCCCGTGTAAAGTTCGTGATTCCACCTTTTGCTGCGTTGTAACCTGAGCGGTTTAAGTCGGCAGCGCGACCTGACATCGATGACGTATTGATGATCGATCCGCCCTTCTCAAGCATTAAAGGAATCAAGAATTTACTCGTCAAGAATGTACCACGTAAGTCGACCGCGATGATTTGGTCAAACAGTTCAATCGGATATTCATGGACTTTTCCGCCTTGCTGATCAATCCCGGCATTGTTGAACAGAACGTCAATCGTTCCGTACGTGTCTTTCAGCTGTGTCGCGAGCTGTTCGACACTATCGACTTGCGTGACGTCGACGTGAATCGCTTCCGCTTGTCCACCAGCCTGTTTGATTTTTTCGACCGTCTCCTGTGCTTTTTCAAGATTGACGTCAGCACAGACGACTTTCGCCCCTTGTTCGGCAAAGACGAGTGCCGTTGCTTGACCAATTCCTGTAGCTGAACCTGTAATAACTGCTACTTTATTCTCTAATCGACCCATGTGTAATTTCCTCCTTCTAAGTACTCTTGCTCCGAATGTTGTTCACCTTATGAATCATTCCCTTGACTTTGGAGGATAAACCTACTGAACTGTCTAGCAATCCATGAGAACGGGAACAGATGAAAAGTGAAAACCCGACAGGAAAGGAATGAGAACGCTGACATCCGAACAACGTGAATATGCAAAAAAATTACTCGATGAAGCGATTCTGTACCAAATCGAGTTAGAGAAAGATGTATTTAAGGATGAGTTGATTGACCGGACGACACCGGTCTTATGGTTTGGTGACGTAAGCGAGCGTAGCTGGCTTACGATTGCGACGAATCCGTCGGCAGGCCAGTTTTTGAACCGGGATGGCACGTTACGCTATGAGACGACAGGACCATTCGTCCTAAGAGAAGTCGATGCGCCGCTTACGGAGTACCGGACGGACCAACGATTTAATCAAATGATTGATTCCTATAATCGTTATTTCAAACAGCCGGACATTTATAAATCGTGGTTCGGACGGGAGGGGGGAGGAAAATTGGAAGGTTTTCTGAATGGATTCGAAGCTTCTTTTTACGGAACCGGAGAGCCGGTCATCCATACGGACTTCTTTCCCTTTCCGACGAAACGGTACATGGGAACGATTGCTCAGCGACATGAACTGGAAGAAACCGTATTTGGTCAGACGTTCCTTTTGAAATTGATTCGTCTCTTTTCGTTACGCGGCATCATTCTCCTCGGACGGGAACATACGGAACGTTACCGGACAATCGATCAGACGGCTACATGGCAAGCGCCCGAGCCGGTCCCGGGGTATCCGGATGCCGTCTTCGAACTCGGGTCTTCGGAACAATTTTCCGTTCCAATCATCGGTCTTCACTTTAAACCGAGTGAGCAGTTCATCGGACTCGGGAATCGGCCGGACTGCCATGGTGTCAGTCATGGCACATACGGGTCGGCGGAAAGCTTATGTAAAATCGGAAAATATATCCGCAGCCGACTTGAAGAAGGGGATTGACACTATTTTTCCAATCCGTAATAATAGATTTGTATTAGCACTCTTATTGTTAGAGTGCTAAAAAAGAACTAGGGGGCATCGGAAATGGAAACGAAACAGTTCAAGGCAGAGTCGAAACGTTTACTCGAAATGATGATTCATTCCATCTACACACATAAGGAAATCTTTTTACGTGAGTTGATTTCGAACGCTAGTGACGCGATAGACAAGATTTATTACAAAGCATTGACGGACGAGACACTGACATTCGAAAAGGATGCCTATAAGATTACGATTGAACCAAACCAAACGACACGACAGCTCGTCATTCGTGATACGGGAATCGGGATGACGAAAGACGAGCTCGAAGCGAATCTCGGAACAATCGCGAAGAGTGGGTCACTTGCCTTTAAGGCGGAGAATGCCGCGCAAGACGGACACGACATCATCGGACAGTTCGGTGTCGGCTTTTATTCGGCATTCATGGTCGCGGATGTGGTCACGGTCATCACGAAACCATTCGGTAGCGAAACAGCGTACAAGTGGGAGTCGCACGGTGTCGACGGTTATACGATTGAAGAAGTCGAAAAAGCTACAGTCGGGACGGAAATCACGCTGCACATCAAAGCGAACGAAGAAGATGAAAATTATGATGAGTATTTAGATACACATCGTTTGCGGACGATCGTCAAAAAGTATTCCGACTTCATCCGCTATCCGATTGAGATGGAAGAGACGGAACGTCAACCGATTGAAGGATCGGACGAGATGGAAGAAGTGAAGGTCGTCAAGACAATCAACAGCATGGTGCCGATTTGGCGGAAAAATAAACGGGAGTTGACGGACGAGGATTACACGAACTTCTATCAAGAAAAACGATATGGATTTGATACACCAGTCAAGCACATCCATATCAGTGCAGATGGTGCCGTCCGTTATCAATCGATTTTATTCATTCCGGAGCAACCGTCCTTCGACTATTATTCGAAAGAGTTCGAGAAAGGGCTTGAACTGTATGCGAACGGCGTCTTGATCATGGAAAAATGCAGTGACCTCTTGCCGGACCACTTTAGCTTCGTCAAAGGGATGGTCGACTCGGAAGACTTGTCACTCAATATTTCACGTGAGTTGTTGCAGCACGACCGCCAACTCAAATTGATTGCAAAAAACATTCAAAGTAAGATTAAGACGCAACTTGAAGGACTGCTTCGTGACGATCGCGAGAAGTATGAAGCCTTTTATCAAGCCTTTGGTCGTCAATTGAAGTTTGGAATCTACAATGATTACGGCATGCATAAAGAGACGGTCAAAGATCTTGTCCTGTTCCACTCGGCAAAAGAGAAGAAGCTGGTCACGCTCGCTGAATACGTCGCGGCGATGCCGGAAGATCAAAAATACATTTACTATGCTTCAGGGGAAAGTACGGACCGTTTAGATAAGTTGCCACAGTCGGAGCTTGTCAAAGACAAAGGGTTCGACATTCTGTACTTTACGGAAGAAATCGATGAGTTCGCGATTCAAATGTTGCTCAACTATGAAGGAAAAGAATTTAAATCGGTTACGAGCAGTGATCTTGGCATCGAGCAAGCGGATCAAGCAGAAACGACCGAAACACAAGTCGAGATGTTTACAGCGATGCAAGAAGTGCTTGCTGGGCAAGTCAAAGAAGTCAAAGCTTCTTCACGCTTAAAATCACATCCGGTCTGCTTCGCGACGGATGGTGCCGTTTCGATTGAAATGGAGAAAATTCTTAAATCGATGCCGAACAACCAAGATGTTTCAGCCGTGAAAATTTTAGAGTTGAACACGTCGCATGACGTCTTCCAAGCCATTGAAACGGCCTTTAAAGAAGACCGTACGAAATTTGAACGCTATACGAAATTAATGTACCAACAAGCGTTGCTCATGGAAGGCTTGCCAATCGAAGATCCAGTTGCGTTTGCAAATGAAGTGTGTGCCTTGATGGTGTAAGAATGATCGCTTCAGCGTGTAGACAAACGCTTATGAAGCGTGAACATGCGATATCGAATTGCAATTCGTTCGTGCTTTCCTGTATTTCTCTCACGGTATTACCTAAAAAGCATCACGTTTCGTTGACTCCTACGGGGAAAAGTGCGTTTTTAACGCACTTTCAGAGGCAGGCAAGACCCTGCTCGTTGTCCGTGAGGATCAAGGAGCAACGGCTTGCGCCTCGCCCGAGGAAAGCAACGAAAAAAAGACGCTTTTTATTTCTCCATACCATGTTGTCTACAACTTAAAAAAGGGATTGCACATCACGGTAGATGGCAATCCCTTCTTTTTTTCTCGTCTCGGCTAAGCTGAGCGTTATTTTTTTATTATTCAGCGCGAAGTTCAGTTGGTACTTTGCCGCGTTTCGAGACGACATTCAGGACGACGAGTGCGAGTAAGAAGGCGATAAGTGCACCGATGAAGCCGATGATTGATGAATCGGTTAAACCGAGCACAAGGTAGCCGACTGCCGATGTCGCTGCACCAACCAACGCATACGGAAGTTGTGTCGTGACGTGATCGATATGATGCGAACCGGCACCTGTCGAACTGAGAATCGTCGTATCGGAAATTGGTGAACAGTGGTCTCCGAAGACGGATCCGGCAAGAACGGCAGCGAGCGTCGGAAGTAAGAGATTCGGTTCGACCGCCATGATGAGGTCAGCACCGATCGGCAGCATGATACCGAATGTTCCCCAACTTGTACCTGTCGAGAATGCCATTAAGCTTGCAATCAAGAACAATAAGAAGGGGAGGTACGAAGCAGAAATCGACTTACTGACGAAGCTTGCTAAGTACTCACCTGTTTTCATGTCACCGATAACAGCGATGATTGTCCAAGCGAATAATAAGATGACGACAGCAGGCCACATGGATTTCATCCCAGCCCAGATGCTGTGTCCGTATTCGCGCGCCGGGATTTTCCGACCAATCAACATCAGGAAAGCAACGACTAAACTGATGACGACACCAGCAACGAGTGAACGTGTTACGTCTGTCGCTTCAAATGCACCAATCAACGTAAATGCACGATTGTCAGCAGCGAGTGCCTGAGCACCGGTAAAGAGTAATGCGGAAACCGTTGCAATGACGAGAACGATAATCGGAACGACGAGGTCACGTACTTTTCCACCTTCGTGTTCTTTGACTTCCTCTGCCATCCCCATCGGTGTTCCTTTACTTGCGTCGAAAAGTTCACCTTTTAATGCACGAAGTTCATGCGTCCGCATCGGTCCGACCGCAATCCCTGTGTACGCGATGTAAAGCGTCAGCAATAGAGCGAAAATCGCATAGAAGTTGAGTGGCACGATCATCATGAAAGCACTGAATGCGGAATACTCCGTAATCGAATGTGTCGTCAAGATACCCGCGATGATTGAGATGATGAACGCTCCCCAACTTGAAAGCGGGCTGATGACACAGACTGGAGCAGCCGTCGAGTCAATAATATAAGCAAGTTTTGCACGCGAGACGCCACGACGGTCCGTTAACGGACGACTGACATTCCCGACAGCAAGACTGTTGAAGTAATCATCGATGAAGATTAAAATACCTAAACCAAATGCTGCGAGGCGAGCGCCGCGCGCTGTCTTGACGTGTGTTGTTGCCCATTCACCGAAGGCATGTGCACCGCCCGATGTTTGGATAAGCGTCGATAGAACACCGAGTAATAGTAAGAAGATGAGTAATAAGACGTTCCATTCATTTAACGCCCCATCCGCCCAAAATAGACTAAAGATGTTTTTGCCGAGATAGACGACCGTATCGATTGGATTAAAGCTATGCAGCAATAAAGCACCAATCAAAATACCGACACCAAGTGAAATAACGACTTTGCGCGTCACGATTGCAAGTGCGATTGCAATGACAGCTGGAATGAGCGCAACGATTGAATCTGAATAATTGACCATTGTGTGGTTCCTCCTCTTTTTTTAGAAGATGAGACCCATTGCATATAAAAAAGCAAGGGCACCGGCAACAAAGCCGACACCCTTGCTGGATGCGTCTTTCTTAGCCGAATTGGAGCGCTCCATACAAAACACGTATGGCAATCGAACGGGTATTTCCCAATTCGACCAGTACCATCAAGTCAGACACTTGACGATACTTCGGCAGCATTACCTTTCCTTGATCGTCCTCGTTGTCATCCTCAGATCAAATACTCATTAAGACCGCGCCTCTACCTCATCGATAGAATAGTCATATTCTTTTAATAAGAAAACCTTATCATATTTCAGAAAAAAGTTTCAAGTCTGTTTTTAAAAAAAGTAGTAAAGTCTGTTCAAAAGGAACAATGAAGTTATTCGGCGTTCATCCGATTTAAATGGGCAGCACCGATGACACCGGCATTTCCTTCCAATGCAGCTAAGCGAATGATTGTTTTTTGACGTAACGTCGGGTAGAGACGGGCATTGACGGCTTGTAAGAGCTCTTCCCAAAATAAATCGGCGGAAGCCGTAACACCGCCACCGATGATGACGGCTTCCGGATCAAGTGTGTGAATGATGTTCGCTACGCCTGTTGCTAAATGATTTACGAAACGAAGCCTTTCCTGTGTATTGCCAAGAAGTTGTGCAATAGAAGATTCATTTAATGAATCAGCCCGCGTCTGAAGAGCCGTACCGCTTGCTAATCCTTCGAGTGAGCCTTTGTTCAAGACGTGATGTTCCGGTCCAGAAGCATCGATGATCGTATTTCCGATTTCACCAGCATATCCGTGTGCGCCTCGAATCAACGTCTTTTGATAGACATATCCACCACCGATTCCTGTACTGACTGTCATGTAATAGATGGATGTATAGTCTTGTCCTGCCCCGAACAATGCTTCGCCGAGCGCGGCGGCATTTGCATCATTTTCAAGGGAAACCGGGATGTTGAAGAACTCTTCTAACGGGCGAACTAAATTTACATCGTCCCAACCCGGCAGGTTTGGAGGTGACAATAGCCGACCCGTTGCTGCATCAAGCGGACCAGGCGCTGCGATACCAATTCGTTCGACTTCAAATTCTTCAAGTAGCTTTTGGATGGCTTGTCTTAAATGTTTAATTGTATAGTCCGGGCCAGCAGCCGCCTCTGTCAAAAATCGATATTGTTTTACGACATGGTGCTGATTGATTGCGGCAACACGCGTGTGAGTCCCACCAAGATCAATTCCGATGTGAAGTCGTTGTTTCGGTGTTGGATTTGGACCAGTCAATAGAAGTTTCCCCTTTCCAGAAACGGTACAAGTTACTTTTGCCGGAATCAGAACCGTGTCTCCGGCGGTATAACGCAATTGGTTGATGATCAGCGTGCCACTGATGATAGTGATGACTTGGAAGGAAGTTCGTGGTGCAATCGTAATCATGTCATGGATGGCCCATTCCTCGACAAAAAAATAGGCGTTGGTTGTCAGTAGTCTTGAACAAAAAGAGGTCGGTACATAAGGCTCCTCGTACTGGAAATGAGGAAATTGAATGACTTCGAGTGCTTCTTTAAGGTGGAGTTGACGCGGTTTGTTGGTCGAATGGTCAATTCGATCGTAATCGTACAACCGGTACGTGGTATCAGAGTTCTGCTGGATTTCGATGACAAGACACCCTTCGGTTAAAGCATGAACAGTACCTGCTGGAACGTAAAAAAAATCGCCGGGTGAAACAGGCAAATCAATTAAGCCGGAAGTTAAATCGTCTTCACGGACAGCGCGCAACAAATCAGCTTTTGTTTTGAAGTCATGCCCATAAATAATGGTGGCGTCTGCCGGACAATCGACGATATACCAGCATTCATTTTTCCCGTAAGGCTGTCCTTCTAGGCGACAGGCATCATGATCGTCAGGATGGACTTGAACGGATAAATCATCCGCAGCGTCAATCCACTTAATGAGTAAAGGAAAAGCTTCCGTTGTGTCCATCCCAAAGATTTCAGGGTGATTTGACCATAAATCCCGTAGTGCATCACCGGAAAAACGTCCGGCATTCACCTTGGTTTGCCCGTTTTGGTGATCAGCCAAGGTCCAAGCTTCACCGATGTTTTGTTTGCCTAACGTATCAAATCCATATGCACCAAGCTTACATCCACCCCATATCCGCTCCTGTAAAATCGGCTCAAAACAAATCAGTTCTTCCATGATTGTTCCTCCTCCAAGTTGTTTTCGATTACAACACTACACTTTTTAAAAATAAAAATAAACAAAATAAAAATCAAGTATAGACATGGATGTTAAAATCCGTATAATCAAAGTTGTAAGCGATTCCAAAACGCGGAAGGAATGGTTGAAATGAAAAAAATCATGTTGGCGTGTAGTTCAGGAATGTCGACGAGTATTCTCGTCACTAAGATGCAGGAACATGCCCAATCACTTGGTGAAGAGGCGACAATTTGGGCAGTCGGTCAAGACCAAGCTTTAAAAGAAATGGATGGAGCAGATGTTGTATTGATTGGTCCACAAATGCGCTTTTTATTATCAAAATTTCAACAAGCGACAGATAAACCAGTCGAAGTCATCGATATGATGGCGTACGGAATGGCCGACGGAAAAGCGGCCTATGAACAAGCCGTTAAGTTGATGGGGTGAAGAAATGAAAACAAATGAACAGACGATGGAACAAGTAGCATTCATGATGATTTTGCATAGTGGAAATGCGCGAAGTACGATTCGTGAAGCAATCGAAGTGTACAAGGAAGAATCATTTGAGGCATTTGAGCGGTTATTAACAGATGCCCGAGAACAGTTGCAAGAAGCGCACCAGATTCATTTCGGTCAAGTCCAAAAAGAAGCGAGCGGTGAGCCGACGACATTGTCTTTACTGCTTTTGCATGCAGAAGATCATTTGATGTCGACACAAACGATGCTTGATTTGACGTCAGGATTAGTTGAAATGATGGAACATAAATTTTCTCAAAAATAAGAGGAGGGATTGAAATGGCTGGTAATAGTAAGTGGTTCGATTTGTTGAGTCGTTTTCTGATGCCGATTGCGGCATATTTAAACAATAGCCGCTATCTTCAGACGTTACGTGACGCGTTCATGCTCGCTTTTCCGATTACGATGTTCGGTTCATTAATCGTTGTTATTGCGAATTTACCATTCTTAGATAAATTTATGTCGCCTGGAGTATTGGATGCTTTTAAAACTTCATTAGGAAACGCACCCTCGGCGACGATGGGAATCATGTCACTATTCGTCGTCTTCGGTATCGGATATTATCTTTCGAAAAGCTATGATGTAGAAGCTGTTTTTGGTGGTGTAATCGCCCTTGTTTCTTTTTTACTTTTAACACCTTTCTTTGTAGCAGTCGAAAATGTTGCTGATCCTGTCGGAAATGTCATTCCACTTGACCGTCTCGGTGCAAAAGGCATGTTCCTTGCAATGATGACAGGGTTCTTAGCAGGAGAAATTTATCGATTTGTCGTTCAAAAAAACTGGACGATTAAAATGCCGGCTGGTGTGCCGACTGCTGTGGCTAAGTCATTTTCAGCTCTTGTGCCTGCACTTTTGACACTTTCCATTTTCCTTGGCATTAACATCGCTATCACCTCGCTTTTAGACACGAATCTCCACGATTTAATCTTTAATTTAGTTCAAAAACCACTCGTGAATCTTGGGAACGGTTTGGTTCCGACATTAATCGCCATCTTTTTTGTTCAATTGTTTTGGTTTTTCGGCCTGCATGGTCAAGTTATCGTCAATTCGGTCATGGATCCGATCTGGAACACTTTGTCACTTGAAAACTTAAACGCCTATACGGCGAATGGAGAACTCCCGAATATCATCAGTAAACAATTCATTGAAATTTATACAGTTGGAATTGGTGGTTCCGGTTCGACACTGGCTGTCGTCGTCGCAATCCTCCTTTTCATGCGCTCAAAACAGTTGAAGCAAATCGGTAAGTTATCGATCGGACCCGGAATCTTTAACGTCAATGAACCAATCATTTTCGGGTTACCAATCGTCATGAACCCCCTCATCATGATTCCCTGGATTTTTGCACCGTTGATTACCGTAACCGTTACTTATTTTGCGATGTCGACAGGAATCGTTCCGCCGCCAACAGGAGTTGCTGTGCCTTGGACGGTGCCGATGTTTATCAGTGGCATGATGGCAACGAATTCACTGGCGGGCGGATTGTTACAACTCGTCAACTTCGCCATTATCATGGCAGTGTGGTTCCCATTCCTAGTCTTCATTGACCGCTTGAATATGAAAAAAGAACGAGAAGAAGCGAATGTTGCCGGAGATGAAAATCAACATGTAGGTTGAATTCAAAAATAGAGATAGGACGTGGATGAGATGAATCAAACGGAAGTTACGACGGCAAAAGAACAAAAGTATACGTTCCCTGCAGATTTTTGGTGGGGAACAGCAGCTTCAGCGACACAAACGGAAGGTGCAGCATTTGAGGGTGGAAAAGGACCGAACATTTGGGATCATTGGTACGAACAAGAACCGAATCGCTTTTTCGATGGTGTAAATGCAACGGTAGCCTCTGATTTTTATTATCGTTATGAAGAAGATATTGCGTTGATGAAAGAACTCGGACACAACTCGTTTCGAATCTCGATTTCCTGGTCACGTCTTTTTCCTGAGGGGCAGGGGGAAATGAATCCGATTGCCATTGATTTCTATAATCGTGTGATTGACGAATTGATTGCAGCGGACATCGAACCGTTCGTAAATCTATATCACTTTGATATGCCGCTTGCACTGCAAAACATCGGTGGCTGGGAAAGTCGTGCCGTCGTCACCGCCTATACAGAATATGCTAAAACGTGCTTTTCACTATTCGGAGATCGTGTCAGTAAATGGTTTACGCATAATGAGCCAATCGTCCCGGTAGAAGGTGGCTATTTATACGACTTCCACTACCCGAACGTTGTTGATTTCAAGCGTGCCGTTCAAGTGGCCTATCATTCGATTTTATCGAGTGCACTTGCAATACAGGCCTATAAAGAAACAGAGCAGACGGGTGAAATTGGCATCATCTTGAATTTAACGCCATCTTATCCTCGAAGCCAAAATGCTGGGGATGTGAAAGCGGCCCAAGTAGCCGACGTATTGTTCAATCGTTCCTTCTTGGATCCTTCCGTACTCGGAACGTTCCCGGCCGAATTGGTCGATTTATTGGAACAACAAGGTGCTTTGCCCGAGGTCGTTCAAGGTGACCTGGAACTCATCGCGAAAAATACCGTTGATTTACTCGGAATTAATTACTATCAACCACGACGCATCAAAGTAAAAGAGCACCTTCCGCATCCAGATGCACCTTTCATGCCGGAGCATCTGTTCGATTATTACGAGATGCCGGGAAGAAAAATGAATCCATATCGTGGCTGGGAAATCTACGAAAAGGGAATTTACGATATTTTGACGAACCTGCGAGAGAATTACGGGAACATCAAGTGTTTTGTTTCTGAAAATGGAATGGGTGTAGAAGGGGAGGAACGTTACCGGGACGAGGACGGCAGTGTTCAGGACGATTATCGCATCGATTTCATCGCCTCTCACTTGCAATGGATGCATCGTGCGCTGAAGGAAGGATCAAACGTCAAAGGTTATCACTTATGGACGTTCATGGATAACTGGTCTTGGAGCAATGCCTATAAAAACCGTTACGGTTTTGTCGGACTCGATCTCGCGACCCAAAAACGAACGGTCAAGAAAAGCGGCCATTGGTTCAAACAATTGATTGAAGAGCAAGGATTTACGAAATAACTGAAAAGATGATTAGGATGTCTAGTCCTGATCATCTTTTTTTGTTATATTATTTTTATATGTCTATACATGGGGTGAAGTCATGTCTATAAAGAAACAACCGAAATATGAGAAAATTGCTGATGAACTTCGCAAACGAATCCTAAATGGGGGATATGATGTCGATCAGGCGATGCCGGACGAAATCAACTTAGCAGAAGAATTCGAAGTCAGCCGGATGACGATGAAGAGAGCACTTGAGATTCTCGTCTTAGAAGGAATTATTTACCGACAACGGGGACAAGGGACGTTTATTTTACCATCGAATTTTTCACAAGGACGTATTAACGTTCTGAACAAAGAATCGCAAGGATTGACCAAATTGCTTGGGGAACGGGCTGTTAAAAGCGAAGTACTTCAATTTGAGGTGCGCTTTCCGGAGAAGGAAGTCGCACGACATTTGATGATTGAGCAAACGGATCCGGTCTATGAAATTAGACGTGTCCGCTACGTCGAAGGAGAGGCTTACGTGATTGAGCATACATTTATGCCTTCCTCCTTGATTACAGGTTTAACGAAGGCGATTCTCGATCAATCGATTTACCGCTATATTCAAGAAGAACTTGGTTATACGATTACGAGCTCGCACAAAATGATCCGTGCAGATAAACCGAATGAATGGGATCAAAAATATCTTGGAAATCTCGAAACCGATCCTGTCATCGAAGTGGAACAAGTCGTTTTTTTAGGGAACGGAAAACCATTTGAATATTCATTTTCGCGGCACCGGTATGACAAATTCGTGTTCACATCTGTGCATATCGGTCGATAAGAAGTCCCTGACGTCTCAGCGCGAAGCTGGTACGACAGGGACTCTTTTTTTGATTTAATCCGAACGCGTGAAGTAGTGAATCAATTGTTGGTTGAGGTAGGAACGGTTGTCTTCGAATTGACGTTTACGATGGCCATTGGCACCAGAGGGATGAGGAAAACCCGATAAAAGAAAATGTTTTCGAATCCGTCCTTGATGAAGTAAGGTCCGAACCGTCGCCTCAACGATTCGGCCGAGCGGAATAATCAGGGCAGGTTCGTTTAATTGATTCAATTCTGCTGCGAAGTGTTCATACGCATAGTGTCGGAGTAAAGGGATACGATCTATCTTCGGTTGATGACCACTGTAGTTTTTCCCGCGATAGAAAACAGGATGTTTTAAGATGGAGGTCGCATGGAGTAATTCCTGGTGTTCATTAAATAAAGTAGCGGTCGTCGGAATCGACAGCATTGTTGCAAAATCAAGTTCGTCCAGCATCGTTACGAGATTTCGACGCATCACACCGGAAAAGCTAGCTGAATAATTGGCGATTTTTGCCGCTTCCTCTAACGAAACGCCATGGTGTAAGGCATCGGCCATCTCTTCGAACGCGATTCGCATCTGTTCAAGTCCTGGCGTAATTCCGACGATAATGACTTTTGCGAAAGGATTGATGTAGTCACCGATTGGGGAATAATAGACCGATAACTCATGTTCTGTTTGCAATAAAAAATCTTCTGTACAAATATCTTCTCGTGTCAACGACCGGTCGACAGGCAAATCTCGAATGACTTGTTCAAAAATCGTTAAGGAATCAATCATAATATGTCCTCTCTCTCTAGTATTGGACATATAATAACAATAAATGGAACGATATACAATTTAACCCTTGTTAAATATTGTGCGAGGTTAATTGCAAAATAACGTTTGAAAAATTAAATCCCCGAATCGATTTAAGGATTCGGGGATTTAAGTCGTGTCGATTAACGTGTACTTTCTTTTACGGAGGCGACTTCATAGGTGATGATTTCACTGCCGAGCATCGGTGACTCCTGTGCCTCGCCTTCTTGCTGCGCAGGACGCTTATGCGATTCCTTGAAGTCATCACTGTTCCGCCATGCTTCGAAGTGCTTCATGTCTTCCCAGTACATGTTGACGTTCATTTCGTCATGTTCTTCGATATTTTGCGTTAAGAGAACTTCGACACGAATGAATCCGTCCATCGAGTCGAGACCACTCGGGCGTGTGAAGCGAGGTGCTAGTGCAGCAGCCATCCCTTTTTTGACTTTAATCCGGTTCGTTACGACGATCATAAAAACATCCCCTTTTATCGAATTACGTACCTCTTTAGTATAGTACGATGGAGAAAACAATGCTTGAAAGAAGGAAGTTGAACTATGAATGAACAAGAATATGAAACGCGGCTCCACATTAAAACGATTGATGTCCAGCACCTCTACAATGCCTTCAGTCACTATAACCGTTATGAACCGACCCCATATGCAGCCCTGGATGAGCTATGCGCGGTCTATCCGTTTCATCCTGAGGATACGGTGATTGATTTTGGGTGCGGGAAGGGACGACTGAACTTTTATCTTCACGATCGGTTTGACTGTTCCGTCATCGGAATCGAGATGAACGGTCAGTTTTATGAGGATGCACTGACGAATCAGATGAATTACTTAAAAAAAGTTAAAAAACGGCGCGGGAGTCTTCAATTTGAACATGTCTATGCAGAAAGTTATCCGATTCCGGTAGAAGCGACAAAATTTTATTTTTTTAACCCTTTTTCCGTTCAAATTTTTATCAAGGTCGTCAACCACATCTTACAGTCGGTCGAGCAGGCGCCACGGACCATCGATTTGATTCTTTATTATCCGGCAGATGAATACCGGTATTTTTTAGAGAACCAGACGGCGTTCGAACAAATCGAGGAAGTCCGGTTACGCGATTTATTCGAAAAAAATCATGATGAACGGTTTGTGATTTATCGATTCGCTACGTCCGACACGATGACAGAACGGGTATAACTAACTGTAGCCATTTCTTAAAAAAGAAATGAGGCGGTTGAAGTGATTTATCTCGAACATGTCACGAAAGCGTTCGCGTCGGGTAAAGGAATATTCGATGTCAGTTTTTCTGTCGAGCCGGGAATGGTCTTTGGTTTCATTGGTCCGAATGGGGCAGGGAAATCAACGGCACTTCGTCAATTGATGGGCTTGATTGCTGCTGACTCCGGTCATGCGACGATTGGTGGATTTGATTGCTGGGTTGAAACAAAAGAAGTGAAACGACTCGTCGGTTATCTGCCGGGAGAAATCAGTTTGCCGGGAGACTTTACGGGAGACCACATCTTACAGTTGATGCAACAATTGCATGGTGGGGACCGGAAGCGTCAAGCGGATTTACTTGAGCGCTTTCCGTTCGATCCGAAAACGAAGGTGCGGAAGATGTCTAAAGGTACAAAACAAAAACTCGCACTCGTCGGATGTTTCATGAAGGACGCACCGGTCTATCTCCTTGATGAGCCGACGAGCGGACTTGATCCGCTGATGCAGGAACGATTTCTGACGTGGTTAGAGGAAGAACGTCGCCTCGGAAAAGCAATCTTGATGAGTTCGCACCACTTCCCGGAGATGGAGAAGTCGTGCGACCGGGCAGCGTTGATAAAAGACGGACGAATCATCGTTGAATCCGATATCCATGAACTGATCCGGTCGAGCCGGAAACAGTATACGGTCGAATTCGGTCTTGCTGCACAGGCGGAACAATTTGCGATTCAAGTCGGGGCGACGCAAAAACAACAACGTGTCTCCTTTTTGACAAGTGACCAATTGACACTGAGTCAAGTTCTCCGTCTTCTGACTGCGTACGATATTCGTTCGATTCAGACGACGGCTGATGATTTGGAGCATGTCTTTTTGCACTATTACGGGGAGGGTGACGAATCATGAGCGTGGTCGTCTGGTCTTTACTCAAGCAGAACGTCAAACCGATCGTTGCCTATTCACTTGGTACCAGTTTGTACTTATTGTTGCTCGCCGCCTTGTATCCATCGATGATGAAGACCGGTCTGCTCGAGGCAAAACTCGAAGCTCTCCCAAAAGAATTGTTACAGGCATTCCAATATGACAAGGTGACGTTCAATAATCTGCTCGATCTCTTAGCCGGCAATTATTACGGCTTGATTTTTCAAGTTATTGCGACGTTTTATATGTTGTCCCTCGCGGCACGGTTACTTGCCCGTCCGATCGACAATGGCGAATTGATTTTATATCTAGCATCCCCGATCACGCGGATTCAATATACGGCAGCAGCGCTCATCGTCATGCTGATTGCGAGTACCTGTCTCATTCTATTGAATGGGCTCGTTTTACTGATGGCGGACTGGACGATGTCTGGTATCTCGATTGATGGTATGACTTTATTGCGACTGCAAGTCAATGCTTTGTTTTTGCTGTATGCGGTTGCTGGTTTCACGTTGTTTATCACGACACTCTTTGACGATGAGCGTCGTGCCTTTTCCGTCGCTGCCGGTGTCCTCGTCTTCTCGATTGTCTTGACGATTGGAGCGGGCTTAAGTGAAAAAACGGACTGGATGCGTTATGGATCGATCTTCAGTTTGTTTGATACGGGACGATTGCTGGCGGGGACAGAACATTTACTGTTGCACATCCTTCTACTTGTGCTAATCTGTCTGATGTTCAGTAGTTTTGCTTTTATCAGTTTTCGAAAACGGAATTTATCGATTTGAGGCATTTTTTTGACAAAACAAAGCGAAACAGCCTTTCGAAATCTACAGAAAGTGAACATTTAGGATTTGAACGTTGCGTAAGTGCCCGATTTTTACTAAGATAAAGGAATGTTATAGTTCTGGAAAAAGAAATGAGGTCTCACTAATGAATAAACCATCCATTTATGGATTAACAATTGAGCAGATGACAGACTGGTTATCGCATCAAGGTCACAAGCCGTTCCGTGCGAAGCAGGTTTGGGATTGGCTTTATCGTAAACGTGTCACTACTTTCGCTGAAATGACGAATGTCAACAAGGATTGCCTTGAGTTGTTAGATCAGAGTTTTGCGATTGGCTCGATGACAGAATCCGTTAAACAAGAATCAGCGGACGGAACAATCAAGTTCCTCTTCAAGTTGTATGACGGCAGTTTGATTGAAACAGTCCTCATGCGTCACAAATACGGACTCTCTGTCTGTGTGACGACACAAGTCGGTTGTAACATCGGCTGCAGCTTCTGCGCGAGTGGATTGATTAAGAAGAGCCGCGATTTGTCAGCTGGTGAAATCGTCGAACAAATCATGAACGTCCAACATCACCTCGATGCTGTCGGTAAAGAAGAACGTGTCAGCCACGTCGTCGTCATGGGTATCGGTGAGCCGTTTGATAACTTCGACAACATGGTCGACTTCTTGAACGTCATCAAAGATCACAACGGTCTTGCGATCGGTGCACGTCACATCACTGTTTCGACAAGTGGTCTTGCTGATAAAATCTACAAATTCGCAGATTTAAAACTTCAAGTGAACTTGGCGATTTCATTGCACGCACCAAACAACGAGTTGCGCACACAAATCATGAAAATCAACCGTGCGATTCCACTCGAAAAATTGATGCCTGCCATCGATTATTACGTGAAGACGACGAATCGTAAAATTACGATTGAGTACATCTTACTTCGTGGAGTCAATGACCAAAAAGCACAAGCAATCGAACTTGCGAAATTATTCGAAGACAAACGTCACTTGACGTATGTCAACTTGATTCCGTACAACCCGGTTGATGAGCATGGTCAATATCAACGGAGTACGTCAGAAGATATCTCGACATTCTACGATACGTTGAAAAAGAACGGTCTCAACTGTGGTGTTCGTCTCGAGCACGGGACAGACATCGATGCAGCATGTGGACAGTTACGTAGTAAACAAATCAAAAAAGATAAAGTCGCAGCAAAATAAGCAAGTGGAGCTTCCTGTCACTCTGACGGGAAGCTCTTTTGACGTCCTGCGGAAAGTAGCGCATAATGAGAGGTCATGAGATGTACGGTCAATTCGAAACTATATAATAAATGAGGGATTCACATGCCAAAAAAACCATTCACTGATTTTCAACTCAGTTCACCAATTTTAAAAGCGATTGAACAACTTGGTTACCATACTCCGACGGATGTCCAACAAGCCGTCATTCCGGTCGCCTTGTCTGAAAAAGATATCATCGTCAAATCACGCACAGGAAGCGGGAAAACGGCATCGTTCGGCATTCCACTCTGTGAACTCGTCGAGTGGGAAGAAAATAAACCACAAGCGCTAATTTTGACACCGACGCGTGAACTGGCGCTGCAAGTCACGGAAGACGTGATGAACATCGGGCGTTACAAGCGGATTAAAGCGACAGCCGTTTTCGGGAAACAGCCGTTCCGTGGTCAGGTCACGGAATTAAAACAGAAGACCCATATCGTCGTCGGAACACCAGGTCGTGTGCTCGATCACCTCGAGCGAGGGACACTTTCGCTTGAAAAGGTCAAATACCTTGTCCTGGATGAAGCGGATGAGATGCTGAACATGGGCTTCCTCGAGCAAGTCGATACGATTTTAAAACAACTGCCGACACAACGGACGACGATGTTGTTCTCAGCGACGTTCCCGCAAGACATTCACAAGCTGAGCGAACGTTACATGCAGTCGCCGAAAGAGGTCGAAATCACGACAAATGCAACCGAAATCGCTCAAATCGATCACAGTTATATTTCTGTAACCGATAAGACGAAATTCGCAATCTTGAAAGACGTCACGGTCGTCGAAAATCCGGACCGTTGTATGATTTTCTGCCGGACGAAAGAACATGTCGATTTTGTCGCCCAAGGACTGACGGCGATGGAGTATCCGGTCGAGAAAATTCACGGCGGGATGGAACAGGACGAGCGCCTTGCGGTCATGAAGGCATTCCGTGCAGGCGAATTCCGTTACTTGGTCGCGACAGACGTCGCAGCACGTGGAATTGACATCGAAAACATCACCCACGTCATCCAGTACGACATGCCGGTCGAAAAAGAAAGTTATGTGCACCGGACGGGTCGGACAGGGCGTGCGGGCGCAATGGGGAAAGCAATCAGCCTCGTGACGGAAGCGGATATGCGCCGTCTTCGTGAAGTCGAACAGTACCGTGGCGAAGCAATCGAAAAACGTCAAGCACCGACGGAACGTGAATTGATTCGGACGGCAGATGCGTTCGAAGAGAAAATCACGACGACGGATGTCCGCACATCAAAAACACAACAACTGAACGCTGACATCATGAAGCTCTATTTCAATGGCGGGAAGAAAAAGAAACTTCGGGCCGTTGATTTTGTCGGAACGATTGCGAAAATCGAAGGGATGACTGCTCAGGATATCGGGATCATCACGATTCAAGATACGGTAACGTATGTCGAGATTCTGAACGGTAAAGGGCCACTCGTCTTACGCGCGATGAAGACGACGAAGGTCAAAGGGAAACAACTGAAAGTATATGAAGCGTTTAAAAAATAAGAACTGAATGAAAAACAGCCGTTTTGAGAGAGCTTACTCTCCCGAAACGGCTGTTTTTTGCTGTAAGACTTGTCCGAGGTGGAGACCGCTCGCCGCTGCTTGCGAAAGCGAATGGGTCGCGCCGGAACAATCCCCGATTGCATACAGTCCCGTGATGTCTGTTTCGAAGTCGCGGGAGGTCGCGAGGACCGGAGCGTAAAACTTCCCGTCCATTCCGTAAAGCAATGTATCAGGGGAGAGCGGAGTTTCGAGCAAACGTTCGAGCCGCTCGAAAAATCCGAGTAACACGGTGAGATCTGTGTCCGGGACCTCGTCGAGCAGGTTTCCTGGTGTTGCTTCGAGCGTCGGGACGACTTGATTGTGAGCGATTCCGGTTGCTGTAGAAGCTACACCGGCAAGCAAGTCACCGAGACGTTGGACGACAATCCGGTCCGACCCCTGGTTGATTTGTCCGATGACTGAAGTCGCAAATTGATTCGCTGCGGTCAACGTATCGAAATAGCGTGGTAAAAACAACGTGAAGTTTAAATTTGCCGTCCCCGTCGTCTGTTCGCGGAAATTTTGTCCGTCCGGCATGACGAGACCTTCTTGATATTTGCGGATGATCCGACCGGTCGGATTCATGCAGTAGGTGACGGCCGTTCCAGCGTCAGATGCGTATGCCAGTTTCGTTTCGAACGTGTCCTGTAATACAGTCCGAAAAGGCGCTTCATCCATTTCAATCCGAATCCCGAGGTCGAGTCGTGTTTTCGTTTGCACCAGACCGAGCTGCTTTAGCTGCTGGCGCATCCAGTCCGTTCCGGAACGTCCGGTCGCAAGCACGACTCGTCGGCTCGAGAATGTCTCTGACGCTGTTTTGAGTGTGAATGTAGTATCCGCTTGCTTCTGTATCTGTTCGACTTGCGTCGAAAAGCGGAACGTGACCGTCTGCATCAACATGTCCTCCAGTCGGGCGAGCACCTGTTTCGTAAGTGAAGTTCCGAGATGACGGACGGACGTCTCGATTGTATGTAAACCAGCGTCTTCAGCACGCGCCGCAAATGACGCATTATGAGTGGAATACAAAGGGACCTCCAGTGCTCCATACTGACACAGGACGGCATCGACTTGTTGCATTAAGCGAAGTGTCGTTTCCGGACCTAACTTTTGTTCGAGTTCGCCCCCGAACTCTGTTGAATAATTGTATTTTCCTTCTGATTTACCGAGTCCGCCAAAGCCGAGGTAAGCGTCTGTCACGGTTCTTCCGGCTAACGGTTTTCCGGCGTCAATCACTAAGACGGATTGTCCGTCCTGTACGAGTTCGTGTGCCAGAAAAATTCCGGCGACACCTGCGCCGATGATCGTTACGTCATACACCTGCATCCGCTCCTTTTTCGTTCAGTATACAAAAGGATTGAGCCGAACTGAATTTAAATGCAAAGGAGGGACAGGAGATATAGCAAAAAGCACCCCGTAAAACGAGGTGCTCTCTTCGTCGTGCGGATTGCTTATTTCCAATCTGTGATGTCGTTGATTGGAAGACGGACTGATGGATATCCTGCGTCAACGGCTTTCCCGATTGAAAGGAGCATGACAGGGAGGTAACGATCTTTATCCATGCCGAAAGCTTCAGCGATTTGATCTTTTTCGTATCCACCGATTGGGTTTGTATCGTAACCGTGCGCACGGGCGACGAGCATCAATTGCATCGAAACAAGACCGGAGTCGATCAAGATGCTGTCACGAAGTGTGTCTGTATCTTCTGGGCGGTAGAATCCTTTGATTGCCGGAACTTGGCGATCGCGGACTTCTTGCGGCATAAGCCCTTTTTCAACAGCCATGTCGTAGATTGTATCGATGCTATCGACCGCATTCATGTCGCCGAACACAGCGATGACAGCAGATGATGTCTCGACTTGGACTTGGTTGAACTTCGCGAGTGGAGCGAGTGTCGCTTTTCCTTCTTCGCTGTCGATGACGAGGAAACGCCATGGTTGCATGTTGACGGAAGATGGTGCGAGTGTTGCTTCTTCAAGAATTTGTGTCATTTCTTCTTTTGAGATTTTTACATCCGTGTCGTAGTTACGGATTGAGCGACGGCCTTTTACGATTTCCATAAAGTCAGTAGTTGTTTGTGTTGTCATAGTATTCAATCTCCCTTGTTGTGTTCTCTATTTTTTGATGAAGCGAATCGAACTTATTTCCAGTCTGCGATATCGTTGATTGGAAGACGGACTGATGGGTATCCTGCATCAACAGCTTTCCCGATTGAAAGGAGCATGACTGGTACATAACGATCTTTATCCATGCCGAAAGCTTCAGCGATTTGATCTTTTTCGTATCCACCGATCGGATTCGTATCGTAACCGTGTGCACGAGCGACGAGCATCAATTGCATGGAAACAAGACCTGAATCGATCAAGATGCTGTCTTTAAGTGCGCTAGCAGGAACGTTTTCATACATACCTTTGATTGCCGGAACTTGACGGTCGCGGACTTCTTGCGGCATAAGTCCTTGTGCGACAGCTGTATCGTAAATGTTTTCAAGTTGATCGATCGCATTCATGTCACCGAAGACCGCGATGACAGCAGATGATGTCTCGACTTGGACTTGGTTGAACTTCGCGAGTGGAGCGAGTGTCGCTTTTCCTTCTTCGCTGTCGATAACGAGGAAACGCCATGGTTGCATGTTGACGGAAGACGGTGCGAGTGTTGCTTCTTCAAGAATTTGTGTCATTTCTTCTTTTGAGATTTTTACGTCCGTGTCGTAGTTGCGGATTGAACGACGGCCTTTTACGATTTCCATAAAGTCAGTAGATGTTTGTATTGTCATGAGTAAGCTCTCCTTTTTTATCGGGCAGTAGTTTTAGATAATGTTAACGCGTTATCTTCAATGCGCTGAATCATTTGTGCCAGTTGATCTTGTTCTTCTTCAGTAAAGCCGGTTAACAGACTTTCCAAGAAGTCATCTTTTTGCTGGCGCAATTGTGTGATACGCGTGGCACCCTCTGCAGTTAATGAGACGAGGATGACACGGTTATCGCTCTCAGAACGGACACGTTGAATCATTCCGTTCGTTTCGAGATGTTTTAAATGTCGCGTCACGGCAGCGTTGTCGACATTGACGCGTTGTTGCAATTCTTTTTGACTAATCGTCTTTCCGACCTCGAGTTGGGCTAGTAAGTCCATCCGAGTCTGACTGAAGCCATCTGTACATAAATCAAATTTTTGCGCGATCGTCTTATTGACCGAGACGAGCGCATAAATGAGGCGTCCTTTTTCCGTACAAGAAATACTCAAATCATCACATCCTTCCCTTCGTCCCAAGAAACCTTTGACGTATCAAAGATTGATATGTAAACGAATATAACGTGTATATTTTCTAGGTGCAACTAATCTGCTTCATCCACGAAAAAAAGATACCATTTCTTTCGAAACGATATCGAGTCAGGCGGCTCAGCTGATTTTTTGTTCGTTCGGTCGAACGACCCCAGCATCGATTGCGGCAATCATCCGCCGGAAATAGACTAACCAAAATTGAAGAAACGGTCCAATCAAAAAGATTGAGAGGATGGTCCCGAAAAAGACGGGGCCACCGAGTAACCAACCAAGACCACATGCCGTTATCTCCATGATTGTCCGCATCATCCGGATTGAGGTTCCGAAACGATCCGCTAACGTCAAGGTCAATCCGTCACGTGGACCGGCGCCGTATCCGACGGCGACGTATAGCCCTGCCCCCATGCCGATGATGAAAATACCGAAGATGAGCCATAAGGCGTTTAGCCAGACAGCTGAGAACGATGGAAGCAAATGAGAACCAAGTACGAGGTTCATGAAGACACCGACGAAAATTGCATTGACGAGTGTCCCGACTTGCGGTCGAATCCGGTCGAGTAAGTATTTGACGAGGACGAGCAGCAGACCGACGAGAAGAATGACCGTCCCGACTGACAAAGGTGTTTTGTTTTGAAGACCGAGATGCAGGACATCCCAAGTCGAGACACCGAGGTTAGCGGTGATCATGATGGAGGAACCGACGGCGAGTAAAAAGAGACCGCTTAAAAATAAGAACCACTTCAACGTTGCGCGCAGCAACCAGGACGTATGGAAACGTTTGAACATCGTTGCGTGTCACCTCGATTCAATAAGATACGTATTCGTTAACTGTATCACGTTCGTGGACTAAAGCAGAAGCAACAAATTGTCGAATGTCCAACTTGAGAAGGAGGGAGGTACGGCGAACGTCTCGTATACTTAAAGAAAGAAGAGGAGGGACGTCGATGCGATTGATCCGCCATCTCATCCGTTTTACATATCTTGAAGCGCTCTGTTGTATCTTTCCAGTAGCCATCTTTGCTGCACTCGCCTTATCACGTTATTTGCCGAGTGAACCGATTGCCCGTTATGACATCCTGTTACTGTGGTGTCTGTTCGTCCAAGTCGCCTTACTCGTGACTCGTTATGAAACGAAAGAAGAGTTCAAGCTGATTCTTATTTTTCACGTCATCGGATTAGGACTTGAGCTGTTTAAAGTCCACGTCGGCTCGTGGAGTTATCCGGAAGACGCTGTTTCGAAAGTGTTTGGTGTTCCGCTCTATGCGGGCTTCATGTATGCCAGTGTCGCGAGTTACATCTGTCAGGCGTTTCGGCGACTTGAGCTTCGGTTTACGTCCTTTCCACGTCCGACCCTCGCACTTGCTGTCGGGAGTTTGATTTACTTAAATTTTTTTACGCACCACTGGATGCTCGATTTACGGTGGTTCTTGATGGGACTCGTCATCGTCGTCTTCTTTAAATCGTGGGTCTACTTCCGACTAGAGGATACGGTTTACCGTCTCCCGCTTGTCTTATCATTTTTACTAATTGCCTGGTTCATTTGGCTGGCGGAAAACATCGTCACCTTTTTTAAGGGCTGGGTCTATCCGCATCAGCAAGAGGGCTGGGCACTTGTCGATTTTGGCAAATTATCGTCTTGGTTCTTACTCGTCATCATTACCGTCTTGATTGTCGTCGTCGAAAAATACCGAAGTGGCGACTCCGCAGTCGAAGTTAAATCGTAACCCGTAATAAAAAAATACCCGGTTGTTTTTTTACACGGGTGAAGCATCTTGACCTTGCTATAGTTGGAAAAAATAGCAAAGGGGTTTTTAACATGATGCATCACGTAATCGAACGAGCGAAGGAGTTAGTTACAAGCAAACTGAACATCGTCGAGACAGCAGACGACTGGGGTTTGTTACTTGAAGAAATCAACGGAATCGATGAATGGGTCCAGCTGTCGCAGTACTACGCGCCACGTCAAACAACGACGAAACTAGTAGAACGTCCGGAAACACCATCTAGCCTCCCGATCAAAATGATCCAGGAACGGAAGGAAGAAGTTGAACGGACTGTCGAACAACGGTATTCCTATACGTTCGAACGGCAATTAAAGGGCGGCTCGTTACGGGAATGGCCAAACAGTCATGTCTCAGAAACAGAAATCCGTGACTGGAACCTGGAGCATGGGATGGAAGTCCGTGTCCAAGTCCTACATCAAGATGAGCGCCGGACGTCGCTTGAAATCTTAGCCGTCGTCGCGACGGATCAAGTAAAACCACTTGCAGAGCGAATCGTTTTTGAAAAGTGTATCGTCAAGAACCATGGCATCATCGAAGCGACGATTGACGGTCCACTGCAAGATGAGACGGGAAAACCGTTCTATTACACGACACCACTCGAAGACATGCGGTTCTTCCAACTGAAAGCAGGTCAACTCGTCGACCTCGTCATGTGGAAAGGTCATCCGGAGACATTGACGATTGTTTGGAAACACGCATTTCATTATGAAGTACCGACCATGACGGAATTACCGGCACGCGACGTATCGAATGGTTCGCCCGAGTCCGCCACTGCGTCACCTGCAAACAAACAGGCGAAAACAGGACGCTACGACAAGATGATGCAACGGAAACCGAAGGCGAAGAAAGTCAAAAAAGAGCGGCGCCTCCGGGAAAAGAAAGTCCAGCAACTCGAACGTCTCGATACGACGACATTACCAGGTCAACCAATCGAATTCGTCGATAAAACGGCACTCGATTTTGCTTCCTACGACGGCATGCGTCTCGTCATCGTCGGTAATGAGCAACAGCGCGCCGTCTACCGCGACTTCTTTGCGGAGACGGGAGTCGAATTAATCCATCTTGGCGGTGATGCCCAAGCTGCGAAAAAAATTGCCTGTCTCGCGAAAAAGACAGATGCGATCGTCGTCGTCAAAAGTCGGGTTTCTCACGCAGCAGCGGCACATGTCCTCGTGCAAGCAAAAAAGCACGATATTCCGTTTGCGATTGAACGACTCGATGGACGACGCTCTTTGTATACGGCGTGCCAGCAACAACTTGAAAAAGCAATGGTCCAACGTTTACTAAAAGACGAGCGTTAAAAAGTGAAACCTCCTCAAAAATAAACCGTAAAGAAAGGTAGCACTTATTTTTGAGGAGGATCTTTCGATGTCAAAACAATTAAAATTAGCAGCGCGCGAGTCGTTGCAGGGACGATGGGGCTTCATGGCATTAATGATGTTGTTGTTCTTAATCATTCAAGGCGTTCCGAACGGATTTGCGTCCTCACCCGAAGAGGATTTCCAATTTATCGACTTGATTGGTATGCTCTTGACGGTGTTGACCTTACCGGTTGCAATGGGATGGTCATGGCTCGCCCTATCTGTCGCCCGAGACGAGCAGACGAAAGTCGCCGATTTGTTTGAGCCGTACAAAATGTTCTTGAAAGCCATTGGAGTGTCAATCGTCCAAACCTTTTTCTTAGGGCTATGGTTCTTACTTTTCATCATTCCAGGAATCATTAAGTCATTCTCTTACATGTTGACGTATTACATCATTCGGGACGAACCATCGATTGGCATCCTTGATGCCATTACACGTTCACGCCAAATGATGGATGGACACAAAAAAGAGGCGTTTTTCCTCGTCCTTTCATTCATTGGTTGGTTCTTGCTCGGAATTGTTACGATCGGGATTGGTTTCCTTTGGATTGGACCATACTTCAGTGTCACAATCGCGAAGTTCTACGATCGCGTACGGGGCGAAGAAGTTTCAACGACTGGTCGCCGGACAGTCATGATGGATGCAAATCACAATGACTCACCGTTCGTATCACCAGAATGAATTGATTTTGAACAGCACCATACAAAGCAGGGATTGCCATCTTAAACCGATGTGCAATTCCTGTTTTTAGCTTCTAGACAAAGAAGTATCAAGAAACAGAGTGATTTTCCAAATGTTTTTTAATTCCGATAGGAAAAGAAGGTTTAAAGGTTGCTTTACTCTGCTAAAAGATGTACGCTAATTTCAATTATTCTTATCACGAGAAGTCGAGGGACTGGCCCGACGACACTTCAGCAACCCCGCATGAGCGGAAGGTGCTACTTCCAAGAGGAATTTATTCCTTTGAAGATAAGAGCCGACAGTAGACATTCGTCGCTCTTTTCTAAACGAAAAGAGCGATTTTTTATGCAAAAAGGGGGCACAGGGGATGGAATACGGATTTTGGTTACCAATCTTCGGGGGTTGGTTACGAAACGTCGAGGATGAACAAATGCCAGCGACATTCGATTATGCGAAACAAGTCGCACAGACGGCAGAACGGATTGGCTTTTCTACGACATTGATTGCAGAATTGAACTTAAACGACATTAAAGGAATAGCCGAACCGAGTCTTGAGGCGTGGACGACGGCAGCGGCGATTGCGGCGACAACGGAACGGTTGGAAATCATGACAGCCGTCCGGCCCGGTTTTCATAATCCGGCGACGACAGCAAAAATGGCGGCGAACCTCGATCAGTTGAGTAACGGACGTTTTACGCTCAACGTCGTCTCGGCCTGGTGGGAGGAAGAAGCCCGTCAATACAATGGGATTTTTACAGCCCATGACGAACGATATGCCCGGACGGAAGAATTCGTGACGGTCATGAAAGGATTATGGGCGGACGCATCACCCTATAGTTTTGATGGGGCGTACTATCAGCTGGAACGGGCAGAGCTTCACCCGAAACCCGTTCAGCGTCCCGGAATCAAGCTCTACGCTGGTGGTGAGAGTGAGACGGGGAAACAGACGATCGTCAATCACTGTGATGCCTATGTCATACATGGAGGAACGGTCGATGAAGTCGCGACGAAAATTACGGATATGAAAACCCGCCGCGCGGCGACCGGGAAGCAGCCGCTTGCGAGTTTCGGACTGGCGGCCTACATCATCTGTCGCGAGACGGAAGAAGCGGCGCTCGAAGAATGGCACCGGATTACGAACGTTAAAGAAGACGGTGCCGGATATGCCGGGTATGACGACTTCGTCAGTAAATCGCAACTCGAACAACAGGTCAAACGAAATGACTATTCGGTCTCAAACCGGGGACTGCGTCCGAACTTGATTGGGACGCCGGATCAAATCGCAGAACGGATTCTTGAATTTGAAGCAGTCGGCGTGACGTTGCTCTTGCTTCAATTTTCTCCGCAACTCGAAGAAATGGAACGCTTTGCCCGCGAGGTCATGCCACGCGTCGAAGCGAAACGAAAGGTAGGTCAACTAAAATGACGAAAATTCATATCTTACACGAAAATCAGGAATGGACGGATCATTTAATCAAGCGACTCGAGGAACTCAACTTACCGTATGAACAGTGGCACCTCAACGAAGGGGTCGTCCCGCTCGATGAAACACCACCGGAAGGCGTTTTTTACAGCCGGATGAGTGCCTCGTCCCATACGCGCGGGCACCGCTATGCACCAGAATTGACGGAAGGGGTCCTCGCTTGGCTCGAAGAACATGACCGGACCGTTTTCAACGGAACCCGTGCGTTACGACTCGAGGTCAGTAAGGTCAACCAATACACCGCCTTACGAAAAGCAGGTATCCGTGTTCCGAAAACGACGGCAGCCGTCGGACGTGATCAAATCGTCCAAGCCGCTCAAAACATCGGAGTATCGTCGTTCATCACGAAACACAATCGTGCCGGTAAAGGACTCGGCGTTCAATTGTTCCACTCGATTGAAGCACTCGAGACGTATCTTGACGGACCGACATTCGATGAGCCGGTCGACGGCATCACGTTGATTCAAGAGTACATTCAAGCACCTGAACCCTACATTACGCGTTGTGAATTCGTCGGTGGTAAGTTCGTCTATGCGGTCCGTGTCGATACGTCGGAAGGATTCGAGCTCTGCCCCGCGGATGCTTGTGTCATCGATGATTTGTTCTGCCCGGTCGGAGAAGAGGCGGCAGAGACACCGATGAAATTCCAAATTGTCGACGGGTTCGATGACCCGATCATCGCCCAGTATGAAGCGTTCCTGCAAGAAAATAAAATCGCGGTCGCCGGGATTGAGTTCATCAAGGATGCAGACGGGACGATTTATACGTACGACGTCAATACGAATACGAATTACAATTCGGACGCTGAAGCGGCAGCTGGGAAGTTCGGGATGCTGGAACTCGCAACATTCCTAGGTCATGCGTTAGAACGTCAAACCGTGAAGTGAACATCAAAAACCACTTGAAGTAAGAAAAATACCCTGATTGTGCCGGAGTCGAGCGTTAGAACGACGGACATCAGGGTATTTTTAAACTAAAAGGAGGTGGTGTCATGGTGACGTGGCGTGAAGAAAAAGTACTTGCGATTCCAATCGAACAGGCGTGGCATCTGTTTGATCACGATCGACTGCAACGACTCATTCCGGGTGTCGTCCAGCATGAGGTGATTGAACGTAAGCCGGGCGTCGTCGGATCGACGTACCGGCAAACCTACATGCAAGGGAATCGTCTTGAAACCTACATCGTGACCGATCTCGCTTATACGAATGAACCGGACTATAAACAAAATACGATTGGTTTTACGTTAGCGAAGATGTTTCGCCTTGAGATGTCGTTTGCGCTGAAGCGAATCGATGCGACGAGCTGCCGTTTGATTTACACGGGGAAAAATGAAGGCGTCAACTTCGTCGGTCGCAGTCTCTTATCGTTAGGCGGAGAACGTGAAAACGAGAAAATCGTCAAAGGATTTCTCGAGCGGCTCGAAAAAGAAGTGAAGCAAATCCAAGAATAAAAAGGTACGCTTACTCTCGATTACTGCGAGAATAGGCGTACCTTTTTAAGTAAGGAAGATGATACTTAACAAAAAAATATAAACGTATTTACAAAAAACTGCCCCCGATTAACGAGGACAGTAGACAAATCAATGTGCGTATAACGCAGTCAATTGTTGTTGGATTGAATCGTTGTTGAGGTACTCATCGTACGTCGTTTCTTTATCGACGATTCCGTTTGGTGTGAGTTCGATGATCCGGTTCGCAATTGTTTCGACGAACTGATGGTCATGCGAGCTGAAGAGCATCGCACCTTTGTAAGCAATCAAGCCATCGTTGAGTGCTGTGATTGATTCGAGGTCTAAGTGATTCGTCGGATCGTCAAGGACGAGGACGTTTGAACCACTGAGCATCGCTTTCGATAACATACAACGGACTTTTTCTCCCCCAGAGAGGACTGACGCTTTTTTCATGACTTCTTCTCCGGAGAAGAGCATCCGACCGAGGAAACCACGGAGGAATGTGTCACTTTCATCAGCTGGTGAGTATTGGCGCAACCAATCGAGAATCGTTTTGTCAGACCCTTCGAAGAACTCCGAGTTGTCTTTTGGCAAGTACGATTGTGACGTCGTAACACCCCATTTGAATGTCCCGCTGTCTGCTTCCATTTCACCCATCAAAATTTTAAACAGTGTTGTGATGGCGATATCGCTTTGGCTGATGAATGCCACTTTGTCTGTTTTATTTAATGAGAAACGGACGTTGTCGAGGACTTTGACGCCATCGATTGTCTTCGAGAGTCCTTCAACCGTCAACAAATCGTTTCCGATTTCACGTTCCGGTGAGAAACCGACGAACGGATAGCGGCGTGATGACGGACGGATGTCGTCAAGTGTGATTTTATCGAGCAACTTCTTCCGTGACGTCGCTTGTTTCGCTTTTGAAGCATTCGAGCTGAAACGCGCGATGAAGGCTTGAAGTTCTTTAATTTTTTCTTCTTTTTTCTTGTTTTGGTCGCCAGCCATCCGTGAAGCGAGTTGGCTTGACTCATACCAGAAATCATAGTTCCCGATATAGAGTTGAATTTTCCCGTAGTCGAGATCGGCCATGTGCGTACAGACGTTGTTGAGGAAGTGACGGTCGTGGGAAATAACGATGACCGTGTTCTCAAACCCGATCAGGAATTCTTCGAGCCATTTGACGGCTTTCAAATCAAGACCATTGGTCGGCTCATCGAGTAACAGAATATCCGGCTTACCGAACAACGCTTGCGCGAGCAAGACTTTAACTTTTTCTCCACCTGTTAATTCAGCCATTGTTTTTGTGTGAAGGCTTTCTTTGATTCCGAGACCTTGAAGGAGCATCGCAGCTTCAGACTCAGCTTCCCAACCATTCATTTCTGCGAATTCTCCTTCGAGTTCAGCGGCACGCATGCCGTCTTCATCCGAGAAGTTTTCTTTCATATAAATTGCATCTTTTTCTTTCATGACTTCATACAGACGTTTGTGTCCCATCATGACGGTTTCGATGACTTGGAACTCTTCATATTCATAGTGGTTCTGACGGAGTACGCCAAGACGCTCACCCGGTGTGATGATGACATCGCCTTGTTGTGCTTCGATGTCTCCTGCAAGAATTTTGAGGAAAGTCGATTTACCGGCGCCGTTCGCACCAATCAGACCGTAACAGTTACCTGGTGTGAACTTGATGTTGACGTCTTCGAATAATTTGCGGTCCGCAAAGCGGAGGCCGACGTTTTGTACTGTAATCATATAGAGATGAACCCTCGTTTCTAGTGTGTGATGTGCTGTTACGAGTGTACCACAAAATGATACGGCTCGTTTCAAGGACAAAGTTCTTTACATGTTAAGACAGATTCTAAAAATAAGCAACCATGGTCATGAAACATTTTCTGAAATCAACCGTATAAGTTAAAGAGACAGGATGAAGGAGGGATGAGAAATCATGGCAACATTGTTTACCTTACTGTTTTTCGCACTCATCGCCTTGTTAGGAATCGAACTGTATAAATATATCCAAGACAAAATTGACAAAGGGGACTCATAATGAGAGAAATCAAACCAAAGAAAAGAATTAACCCAGCGATGATCATCGCCGGTGTCATCGTCGTTGCACTCCTTGCCATGACACCGTTCATCGTCGAACAGATTGAACCGGGGCAAGTCGGTGTCGTCTACAAACCGTCAAGCGGTGTCCAGGACGAAACACTTTCGCAAGGGTGGCACGTCGTTTCACCGATCACACGTGTGACGGAGTATCCGATTCGGACACAAACGAAGTCGCTCGACAATATGACACTCGCGACAAAAGACGGGAAGAACATTGTTGTCGACTTTACGTACAGTTTTGCAGTCTCTCCCGATCAAGTCACGAAAGTATTCAATAAGTTCGGACCGATCGATATCGATGAAATCGCAGATGGCTATTTGAAACAACGTTTATATGATGCGTCACGAGAGCAAATTTCGAAAGTAACGGTACTCGAATTGTTCGGTGAAGAGTCAGGAAATGTTTCAACGAGCATCCAAACGCAATTTGCAGAAGACGTTAAAAAAATCGGTTTCATCATTGAGGACGTTGCACTCGGTGCTCCGAAACCAGATGAAAAAACACAAGAAGCCATCGATTCTCGTGTTAAAGCTTCACAAGAGCTAGATAAGAAGAAAACGGATCTCGCGATTGCCAAAGCTGAAGCAGAACGACTTCGTGTCGAGGCACAAGGGGAAGCAGATGCGCGTTTGATTGAAGCGCAAGGTTTGGCGAAAGCACAGAAGGAACTTCAAAAAACGTTGACTGCCGAAATGATTCAATATGAAGCTGTCAAGAAGTGGGACGGAAAGTCACCACTTGTGAGTGGATCGGGCAGCATGGTGCAGTTGCCGCTTCCGGATCAGGAAACAGAGAAGGAATAAGTAATGGAATACACCTTCCGATGGGAAGGTGTATTTTTTTGAAGATTTTAAACAGTAAATTATAATTTTGATAAAGTGATACGAGAGAATAAATGAGTTATATCAAGCATATAAACATATTTCAGGAAAAAAATAAGAAAGATACATCTTTTAAATTGTAAAATAATTGGTTTATTTTAGTGTTTATAAGGTAATTGTTGAAGTAAGTCGTGAATGAGTTAATCGTAATCGGTCGTTAGGAGGGGGAGGTAGTGGTTGATAAAAAAATCTCCAATCCAATCTATCCCAACAATATTAGTGCTTATTATTTTCTTGTCAGGCACACACGCTTTAGCGAATGCAACTTCGATTACGATTAAAGGTAATCCGACGTTAAAAGAATGTGTAAGCATTCTCGAAGCACAACCGCCACCTGACCAAAATGCAATCGATGTAGTCGATTATTGTGAAAACACCTTGAATGAAGCAGAAAATGAATCCAACGAAGAAGCAAAAAAGGAAGAAGACGATAGGGCAAAAGGTGAGGATCAAGCGGTCGTGCCACCAGAAAACGACGAACTTGATCACGCAGAGCCTGCGTCACCGGAAGCATCTTCAACACCCGAGAGTGAAATACCCCTGACACCAGAACCTCAAGCACCAGAAGAGGAAGAGTCCCCAACACCCGAGAGTGAAATACCCCTGACACCAGAACCTCAAGCACCAGAAGAGGAAGAGTCCCCAACACCCGAGACTGAGATACCCCCGACACCAGAACCTCAAGCACCAGAAGAGGAAGAGTCCCCAACACCCGAGACTGACATACCCCTGACACTAGATCCTCAAGTACCTGAAGAGAAAGAATCACTAGAATCCGAGGATGAATCATCAACTGCATCAAAGTCACAAAATCCTGCATTAGAGGATAAGGAAATACCTGTCGACGAAGGAGCGGAAAAAGCAGAACAAAGAGGAGCACTCGATGTCGCGTTGGTAGGATCGGTCAACCTGACCGCCGCCTATGAAGCAGCGCAAAGGAAAATTACGTTGACTGCGGATATGCAATCCGTTTTGAGTTTAGGATTAGGAAGCAAATACGTGATTTTTCAACTCCCACAGGAAGTGATGCAATCGATTCAGGCAGGGACAATCAGTTTGAGTTATTCCTATACAGGATTGCTGGGCGCGAAGGTTGCAAATGTACCGGCCAGTTCGATTCAACAAAACGGTAATCAAATTTATGCAAAAGTCGGTTCTTTGCTTGCACTCTCACTTTTATCAAAAGATATCTTTACGTTAAGTTTCAAAGTCAATCCACTTCCGGTCGGAACAAATTCAGTGTATACATTTGAAAGTTCATTGACGAGTAGTGTAGTCGATTTGGATGTTTTAAATAGTGGTCTTGGAATGGCGACTTTAACAATCGGTCCCGTATTTAACCTTAAAGTACCTGAAGTTCTCGATTTTGGAACACAGGAAATCAAAGGGAGAGAAGGTGTAATCAATCGAAAAACAGCGATGACGATTGAAATCTCGCATCAAAATGCTTTGAATTATGATTGGAAACTTCGCGCTAGGTTGACGGCACCACTCTCGAGCGAGGGAGGTGATGTACTAGATGACGTGCTGCTCTTTAAAGTCGGTGCGACAAATCAAACGTTACAAACCATTGATAGCGAAATTGCATCCGGGAAAATGGGAGCGACATCAACAATTTTGACGTATGGACCAAGTGAAGGAATCATTCTCGATTTGACAGGGAAACGACCACGAGCTACTACGTATCAGACGCAAATTCAATGGACATTAGTTAATGCACCATGAGAAGGGGAGATTTGAATGAAAAAACAGTCAACCGTTACTTCATTGTTTGCTAGTGCACTACTACTAGGTGGACCGTCCCTCGTATTTGCAGAAACGTCGTCAGGAAGTTCAACCGCGACCATCACTTTTGAGACGAATAAAGCACCTGACATTCTGGATCCAGCCAATCCCGATGATTCGTACACACCTGACCCAGGTAAGGGTGAAAACACACCGACCGGTAATACAGGACCGTTGACATTAGATTATGCACCGAATTTTAACTTTGGGACACATGAAATTCTTGGAAGTGATGCTATTTTTGAATCGACTGACGAAAAACCCTTTTTACAAGTGACAGACCGGCGTGTCGTGTTGTCTGAATGGACGGTTACTGCCAAGCTGAATACGTTCACGAGTGGAGGGGAAAACACGTTGCCTGGAGCATCATTATCGATAGCGGAAGGCATCGTGAATACACCTACCTATAACGTCGGAGCGACGGCACCCGTGACAAGCGCGATTGAATTGCTTGCGGGTGGTGAAGCAGTAGATATTTTAACGTCGACAGCTGGATCGCCTTACTCTTGGTTACTATCTTGGTTGGGTACTGATGTATCACCTGAGACGGACGGATCACTTTGGTCGAATGACAACATTACATTGAATGTTCCATTGAATCAACAAATCAAAGGAACCCACGTCGCGACAATCGACTGGGTATTAACGGATTCGATTCCTTGATTAAGGAGGGGATGAGTTGATTAAACGTGGTATAGAGTATCTTGTTGGATTCAGTGGAGTCATCTATCTACTCATGACCGGAGTAGTCGTCAGTGCCGAGAGTAACGTCAATTTTTCGGTTGAAGCGATACCGAATGAATTTCAAGTGGATTCTGGTGTCACGTATTTCGATTTAAGGATACCTCCGGAACAACGAACTGATATGAAAATTCGGATTTATAATCACGGATCAGACGATCAGTCCTATCTTGTCTCGCTCCGAAATGCGACGACGAACGGGAACGGGTTGATTGTATATGAAGAGAAAGGACCATTGACGCTCGCGGAAGTGTCCCTATCCGAGTTAGCTCGCGTGTCGGAAAAGCCAATTACAATTAAAGCAGGAGAGTCGAAAATCGTTTCGTTGAAGCTGACTTTGCCGAAACGAGCGATTGAAGGGGTCCTGCTCGCAGGTATTGAAATCAAGAAACAGGACAAACCAGAAGAGGCATCCGCAGAAGTCGGTGTTCAAAGTCGTCAAGCGTACGTCATTGGTGTAAAGGTTCGATCATCAATCCGGGAGATTGAACCGGATTTGCTGTTCGAGGGAGTAAAAGCAACTTCCTATCTGTCTCGTCCGAGCGTCCTCGTCACCCTCGCGAACCAAGCACCTGCCATCAGTGAAAAATTTCAGGTGGAAGCTGTCGTCAAAAAAGGTGGAAAGGTCATCGTTCGTAAAGAAATGACGGCTCAATTCGCTCCGACGACATACATGACGTTCCCACTTACATCAATGGGAATTTTGAAGCCGGGAACATATCAACTCGATGTTAAAGTAATCGGGAAAGAAAAAAACTGGACGTGGCAGGATGATTTTACAATTAGTGAAAAACAAGTGGAACAGATGAAAAAAACGGTTCCTGACGTCGAACAACATCCGAATTCGTTCCTTGGAGACACATCGAAAATGTTGATGATCGTTTCGTTTTCTATCATCGTTCTTTTACTCGGTTACATTTATCACTTGAAACGAAAAGCATCTTCCGAATGATAAACAAGCGGCCCTGCTGATTCAGCAGGGCCGCACGTGTGAAGGTACTTATTTTTTTTCGGCGAACCCGTTTGCGATGGCGACGATGACTTCTGTCGCCTTCACCATGTTGTCGACAGAAATGAATTCGAATTTCCCGTGATAATTTTCGCCACCTGTGAAGATGTTCGGTGTCGGTAATCCCATGTAGGACAGCTGCGAACCGTCCGTTCCGCCACGGATCGGCTTGATGATTGGTGTGATACCACGCGACTCCATTGCAGCATGCGCGATGTCAATGATGTGCATGTGCGGTTCGATTTTCTCCCGCATGTTGTAGTATTGATCATTTAATTCCATTTCGACACTACCGGCGCCGTACTTTTTGTTCCATTCCTCGACGAGCGCCGTTAAGAAGTGTTTTCGTGCCTCGAAGTTATGGCGATCGAAGTCA
Organism: Exiguobacterium sp. s102; assembly: GCF_018618635.1. Taxonomy (NCBI): domain Bacteria; kingdom Bacillati; phylum Bacillota; class Bacilli; order Caryophanales; genus Exiguobacterium; species Exiguobacterium sp. s102. Next base: position 155,583 of record NZ_JACSML010000003.1, on the reverse strand, counting down.
CGGACGATGTAGTGGACGATCGTCTTTTCGACGGATCCATCAAAGGAAATTAAATGATAGAAACCCTCGAACCCTTCCGTGAACTCGGGCGCTTCATCACCCGGCAAGCGGTTTTGGAAGGCCATCGCGTGTTTTTGTGAATTGACCATCTTATCTTTTGCTGTACCTGGATGAACGTTCGTTCCATGGAACGTGATTTTAGCACCTGCCGCGTTGAAACTCTCATATTCGAGTTCACCGAGTGGTCCACCGTCGACGGTATAAGCAAACTGGGCATCAAATGCTTCGACATCAAAATGATGCGGTCCGCGACCGATTTCTTCGTCAGGCGTGAAGGCGATACGAATCCGTCCGTGCTTCATTTCCGGATGGGCAATCAAGTAAGCCATCGCCGTCATGATTTCGGCAATCCCGGCTTTATTGTCGGCGCCGAGTAATGTCGTCCCGTCCGTTGTCATCAGAGTATGCCCGACGTAGTTCGTCAAGGATGGGAAATCGTTCGGTGACAGTACGACGGGAATCGCGTCATTTAAGACAATCGGTCCTCCATCATATGCATCGACGAGCTGCGGATTGACGTTCGTTCCTGTAAAATCCGTCGCCGTATCGAGATGGGCGAGAAAACCGATCGTCGGAATGTCGGCGTCTGTATTCGCAGGGAGTGTCGCCATGACGTAACCATTGGCGTCGACCGTGACATCCGTCATGCCGATTTCTTTTAATTCTTCAACGAGAAGACGAGCGAGTGTCCACTGTCCTTCCGTCGTCGGGACGGTCGTGCTTTCATAGCTGGATTGTGTGTCGATTTTTGCATATGTAGTCAATCGACGAATCAAATCTTGTTTCAATGAAAAAACGTCCTTTCTGAGTTGAGTTACGTTCATCATATCATGAAGCGATAATATTCGAGTATTCTGAACCATGATAAAATGGGAAAGAAAAAAGGGGGAGTACAGATGAAAGCATTTGTTGTCGATCAGTATGGGACAGACGCTACGTTAACAGAAAAAGACGTCACACTCGCTGAAACGGGGCATTACGATTTACGCGTTCGTGTTACGGGGACGAGCTTAAATCCACTTGATACGAAGATGTTTTTCGGTCATGTGGCAGCAGCTCCGACAACTGGAATTCTCCAGGGCGATGTAACGGGGGAAATCATCGAAATTGGATCGAGTGTGACGACTTTTTCTGTCGGCGATCACGTCATCGCCTTCGGAGGCGGATTAGGCGAACGATCCGGTGCACTCGCGGAAGAGATGCTTGTCCCGGAAAGCATGGCCGTCTTAAAACCAGCAGCACTGCGTTCGGAAATTGCCGGATGCCTGCCCGTGATTGGTTTAACGGCGATGGAGGCTTTAAAAGAACGGGCTATGGTTCAACACGGGATGCGACTGTATGTCGTCGGTGGAACAGGTGGGGTTGGTCATCTCGTCGTTCAGCTTGCAAAACATTATGGATGCGACGTGACGGCGAGTGCCGCGAATGATGAAAAAGCGAACTGGCTAGAAGGACATGGGATACAAGTCCATCGGTATCGCGACGAAACGAGTGAAGCGCTACTCGAACGTGTTGCGCCTGACGGTTTCGACGTCGTCATCGATACGGTGGGCGGTGATCATTTACAAGAGTCGTTCGTCTTAGCGAAGGAACGCGGGAAAATCATCTCAATCGCGACACGGACGACACAAGATTTGACGCAAATGCATAGTAAGGCATTGACGCTTGAAGCCTTATTCGTCGCATTGCCGTTGTTAAAAGGAAAAGCAGATGAGATGCGCCGCCAACAAGAACACCTTACGGAAGTCGCCGGTTTAGTCGCGGACGGAACGATTGAACTTCGAATCGATTTGCGTGTCCCGCGCCAAGTGGAAGCGTTAAACGAAGCGTATAAAACCTTCGACCAACACTCGCATTTCGGAAAGGTCAGCGTATATGATGTGTAATCAGAATGTCGACTAACCTAAAAGATTCGGCGTTTGGTTTATTTTTCCTTTTAATACAAAAAATAATTCTGCTAATCGATAGAAGATTAGCAGAATTATTTGTTTTGAGCTTATTTACGGCGGACAAGAACGGCTTTACGTTCCGCTTCTTTCATCGAAGGATGCTCCGGAAAGTCTTCAAGCGAGGAACTTTCCCAAACGATTTCGTACGTTTGACGAAGTTTCTTGAAAGCTTGTTCGACCATTTTCATGAAGCGCTGTTGATCAAATAGCTGACAATCCGTCGTGATCAACAACAGTCCACCGCGATGGGTCATATGAATCGTTTGTTGGATTAAAGCGGGTAAATCGACTTCGGCACGGAAATGGCGTACTTGTGTTTTGACGAGTGCCGGTGGATGGACGATGACAAAATCAAAACGTGTTTTCTTATCAGCTTGATCGATGTAATCAAACGCATCTTGGACGAGGATCGTTTGCGCCGCTGGATCAAGCTGATGCAGTTCAAGTTGTTCAATCGTCTTGTTCCGGCTCCGGGTCGAGAAATCGACGCTCGTCGTCTCAAGCGCTCCACCAAGCAGCGCAGCGGCTGTCAACGTCCCTGTATTGGAAAACAGGTTCAAGACATTTCGTCCTGTCGCATGTTGTTTGACGATGGCACGAAGGTCGCGTTGGTTAATGTCGAGACCCGTCCGCATGCCAGCGTCCAGGTGATAGAGAAGCGGAAGACTGTTCTCCTCGAGGACTTCCGGGAAATCTCCCCGTTCACCGGCTAAGAAATCATCGCCTTTGACGGGTTGACCATCAATTTGGAAGGCACGTTTTTCGTAGATGCTCTTAAAGTGGATTAACGACTCAAGGGCAGAGACGATTTCCTGCTTAAATGAATAGATGCCTTCATTTTCGAACGTGATCAAGTAGTGGTGATCAAAACAATCGATTGTCAAACCACCGATGCCGTCACCTGAACCATTGAAGACACGGAACGTATCGATGAGTTCGTTCTCAAAAAAGGCATCGCGCCGGTCGAGAGCAACCTCGATTTTTTCTTTAAAGAAGACGTCATCGATTTCTTGAATCTCGTCCGTCGAGAGCAACCAGCCGAGTCCTTTTTCTTGCTTGCCAAAATAGCCGGTCGCAAGGTATTCTTTATCTTCTGTAGTCAGCCGGAGTAACGCACCAGCTTCTTTGAGGTGGTTACTTTTTTGGAACAGTTCTTTATACAGTAAAGGCTGACCCTTTTTGATTTGTTCGACAGCCGTCGCTTTGACGACGACAGGATAGATTTCGCGTGGCACGTGAGTTCCTCATTTCTAATTGTGGATAAGTAGTCAAATTATAGCATAGGAAAAGTTGTCCACATGTGGATAATTCAAATCGATAGATATTTAACATGTCCTTCGTCGGTTTCTGTGGATAATTCAAGATGATCCAGGTGGAGATAATTTAAGTGAACGTTCTTCAATCGAACCTTATCTTTCCATGCGTGTCGAGTGAAGGAAAGGTTCTTCTTTGAAAACAAACTTTTTACTTGAATTCGCGATAGATTTCTAAATTCAAAAAACAGTTCTGGCCTTTTCGATAAGAGTCCGATATAGTGAGAATAGGTACTTTAACCGTGAGGTGAAATCGATGAAAATTAATGAACGTGGAAGAGGAAAATTTCGTCCTCTTAAGAGTTATGAAAACAGTGATGTGAAGAATATTCTGTTTGAAAAAATCTACGAAGAAACAAACTTAATCATTGAAAACAATGAAGAAGAAACTTTTTTTAATACAATCAAGCGATCAACGACTTCCCATAGTGTGATTAGTCTTTTTTCAGGTGCTGGTGGTTTAGATTTAGGTCTTGAACTAGCCAGTTTAGTGAGTCTTCATGGAGAGGATGTTGTTCAAAAGGCATTTCACTCTAAAGAAAAATTTAAGCAGCTGATTGCTAAAGGAACAGTTACAGAAACTATCTATTCCAATGATATTTTTAAGGAATCTGCTATCACATATAAGACTAATTTTTCGAATCATGTGATTCAGGATGAACGTGATATTCGAAAAATCAAATATTTTCCTGATTGTGATTTGATATTAGGGGGATTCCCATGTCCAGGTTTTAGTTCAGCAGGCCCGAGATTGATTGATGATGAACGAAACTTTTTATATATCCACTTTATTCGTGCAATCATTCAAACAAGACCTAAAGTATTTGTTGCAGAAAATGTTAAAGGATTATTGACCTTAGGAAACGGTGAAGTGGCTAAACAAATCATCGAGGACTTTGCTTCTGCTGGATATAGCATCAAATATCAATTAGTAAACGCCCGAGATTATGGTGTGCCGCAATTACGAGAACGAGTTTTTATTGTTGGAGTACGAGAGGGTATTGATTTTGACTATGAGTTTCCAGAGCCTACACATGGGCCTTCACGTCAGCATGAATATGTTACTTTGGCAGATGCGATTTCCGATTTGCATCCCAATCCTTCTGATGTCTACAGCGGTGGATTCTCTTCGATGTATTTATCGAGAAATCGTAAAAAAGAATGGGCGGACCAAGCTTTTACGATTCAAGCTTCGGGAAGACAAGCCCAACTTTGGCCTGGCGGAGACAGAATGATGAAAATCGGAAAAGATGAATGGAAATTGGTTGGCGAAAACCGAAGAATGAGTGTGAGGGAATCAGCTAGAATTCAAACGTTCCCTGATTGGTGGGAATTTTATGATGGTGGCAATATGAGTACACAATTAAATAATCGTTTGGATAAACAATATAAGCAGATTGGGAATGCGGTACCTGTATTACTTGCACTTCGAATTCTTCAACCGATTACCGACTGGTTAAAAAACGAAGATATCGTAAAAACGAAGTCTAACAAACAACTTGAATTGTTTTGACGATAAGCAAGAAGTTGATACACAACTTATCTTCGCACATGTCGTCACGCTTCCTTCACTCGCTTTCCTCAGGCGAGACACAAGCCAACCGCTCTGCCCGAGGGGACACAGCGGTGGGTCTTGTTCGTCTCTGACAGCGCAAGTAATCTTGCGCTTTTTCCTGTAGGAGTCGCGTGAAGCGCGTGACTTTGTCTAGAAGGTCAAAGAAGGGATTGCCGTCTTAAATCGATGGTAATCCCTTCTTTTTTTAGCGTTGCGTTCAAAATTAACTAGATTTACCCTAGGCTCTTTTTTGATAATACGAATTTTAAAAAATAGGTCGTTCACAAGCTAGCTTTAAGGAAGACCAACCGTGAGTCGCACCTTCACTAAATTTGACACGTAGTCGAATTTCTTCTTGATTGCCATCCCAAGATAACCGTGTTGTTGTAGGCGTTTTTTGTTCGACACGAATCTGTCCATTCACTTGGATATGCGAATGAATGCTGCAGGTATTTTGTTGGTAAAACGATATGACAGAAGTGTTTGTACCAATCATATTCTTTAGACCGAGTTCGAGTGAGTGTTGGTTTGCATTCATGAGATGCGCTGTGACTTGACTCGACACGATAGTAAGTACTTCTTTTCTAGTCAACCTTCCAGAAGAATAATCTTCTTTTATACGAGCGATAAATAACTGCATATCGTCATAAATATCGAAGTAACTATAGGATAAGATGCTTCCGATTCCAGGATTCTTCAAAGTCATCATCATATTTTTCTTTTTTAATGCTTTTAAAGAGAATGGAATTTCAACAAAGTTATCTGAATGAAGAACAGTTATGACGATATCTGCCGTTTCAAGATTATTAAAAATGTAATTCCCGGCAACAAGTTGAATTTGTTGGATGTCGTAGTGTGTATCAAAGTGTTGGTCTAAGAATTCTAAGATCGTGAAGTATGTGGTACTTGAGCAAATGAACAATTCGTTGAGAGTAGTGGGACTGACATCATGAAAGTACTTATCGAAGGTCTCTCTTACTAAGGCGGCATCTACGATATCAATCGAGGGGCGATGCTTAACGAATTGATAAATGAGAAGTGTCTCATTACATCTTCCGATTGCATTACTACTATTTTTTTTAGGTCGAGGTGCGTGTGTTGCAATTGAATTCTCAAATGAATCTAGCCAGAAAGAATTCGCACGCATCCGTTGCTTTTGAAGATTCTTAGGTGAATGCTCGTTTTCAACTAACTTGGTTGCTAATTTAATCGATGAAAATAGTGAAGACTCAAACTTAAATCGTAATTCTAAATCAAAGTCATCGACGGTTAGATGAATGGAAGAATTGTTTTTCTTTAAGATATTGATTGCTTTAAATGTATCGAGAAAAGTCTGTTGAAGAACGATATCAGCGACATCTATTTTGTCTTGATTCAAGACGACCTTGTATTCTTCAATCATCGAGAGTTGCTTGAATCCTTCGAAAATCGAAGTTTGGTTATGATTCATTGCCTCAAGAAGGATGGAGTAACAATGATCGCGAATACGTTCTAAGAACATTAACCGATATTGTTTGATGTCGTTTTCTTCGAGCGTTAGCCCACGAACTACTTTTTTTAATTCCGCATCCGACAAATACAGATGAGGAAATCTATTTTGTAAAAGAATATGTTCATATAAAAATCGTTGTTCTTGAGAGATGAGAAAACTTAACTGTTCTTGCGCTTCGGGAAGAGCAAAGTACTTATGTAAAAATGATTTGGCACCAGGATTTTTCAGTTGAATTTTTCCGTTTTTTTTGATGGAGAATAGATGAACGGGAACAGTTTTATTTTCAAGATAAAGGTACAAATCGGGATGATGATCTGGACGTGAGAAATCGAACTTCGATTTTACGTCTTTTAGATTTTTAAAATATGAATTTAGGATATGTGCTACTTTGAAATCATCATCAGAGATTTCTTGCTGTGTCAAAGATTCATTAATAATTAATCTTCGTAAATAATGAGCAATCTTTTTTGTATGAGAGTTACCTGATTCTTTTTGATTGTTTGACATAAAATGAATCCTTCCGAAAAAATCGACTAATATCAACGATGATTGAAATATTACTAGTAAAGAAGTAGTATCAGTATGATTAAAAAAATATCAGACGAATAATTTATCAATAAAGTTCTTATCATGAATAATGTACCATTTTTTAGGAAGGAGAGATTGATTTTAAGTAAAGTATGCTAAAGAAATCGTATGTTATTTATGATTTGATCTATGCAGCATATATTTTGTTTGTTATAATGAATTAAATTAGTGGTACGAAAGGACGTTCGTATTTATGAGAACTGAAAATAAAATGAACACAATCGAGTTATTCGCGGGCGTCGGCGGATTTCGAGTAGGACTAGAGAAGGCCAACCCCGATATGTTTAAAGTCGTATGGGGAAATCAATGGGAGCCTTCTAAAAAAGCACAGGATGCTTTTGCTTGTTATACATCTAACTTTATAGAAGGAATTCATTCCAATGAAGATATTACAAAAGTAAGTGACGAATCTTTTAAAAATCTTGATGCGAAATTAGTTGTTGGTGGATTCCCTTGCCAAGACTATTCAGTCGCAAGAAGTTTATCTGGTGAAAAAGGAATTCAAGGTAAGAAAGGTGTACTTTTTTGGGAAATTAAGCGAGTGATTGAAGCAACTTCGGCTAAATATGTTCTATTAGAAAATGTCGATCGTTTGCTTAAGTCCCCTGCTAGTCAAAGAGGACGTGATTTCGCAGTCATGCTTGCGACTTTTCGTGACTTAGGCTACAAGGTTGAATGGCGCGTCATCAATGCGGCTGAATATGGACAAGCACAGAGAAGAAGGCGTGTATTCATCTTTGCGACACGAAACGATTCTGGCTTTTCAAAAGAACTCGAATCATATGAAGCAGAAGATATTCTTTTTGAAAAAGGATTCTTCAGTCCGGCCTTCCCGGTCAAACATGAAGTCATTAAAAATCGTAAGCTGATTGGAAAACTTCCTGAAGACATCGTTGAAATTTCAGATACATTTTCTGCATTATTCCATAATTCAGGTTATATGGAAGATGGTGATTTTTACTCCATCCATACTGAGCCGGTTTTCGAGAAACCAGTTCTACTCAAAGAAATCTTACAACCTGAAGAAACTGTCCCCGAGAAGTTCTATCTGAGTGAAACTGCGATAGAAAAGTTTAGTTTCTTACGTGGTGCTAAAAAGATTGAACGAACATCTGCAGATGGTCACAAGTACATTTACTCCGAGGGCGGCATGTCACCGATAGATGATTTAGATAAGCCAGGACGCACGATGTTGACGAGTGAAGGTACGACGAACCGAAGTTCCCATGTAGTCGAAGTGGACGGTAAGCGTCGCTTCTTGACACCTCTCGAGTGTGAACGACTAAACGGATTCCCTGACAACTGGACGAATACGATGAGCGACCGGATGCGTTATTTCTGCATGGGCAATGCTTTAGTAGTTGGTTTGATTGAACGAATGGGAAAACGAATTGAACAACTTGAACACAAATATATGGATGAAATTCCTCTACAAGAAAAGCTGTTTTTGAATAATTAATATGTGAAATTCTTTGCAAGAATTGAACATATTTTCTAATTTTTTTTGTGAGTTACTAGTATGTAAAAAACATGCCCTGATATTAAGGCGCATGTTTTTTTCTTCTTTAGAAATAAATGAAATGACATATAAAAATTAACTTTATTTTATCTACTTGGAAATAAAAAAACTTGAAGAGCACATCTTCAAGTTTTTTTATGCATAATTCTGTGCATATTAGGCTAAAAGCAACTATTAAAGCTTTTTTGAATGAGTTTATCTAGATTTTTAACCTAAGGTTATAGCGGTCTTGAATTTTTTTTGAAGGAAGTCTTTGTTCAGCATGAAACAAGTTTCTCTTGTGTCATCAAGAAACCGATCATAAACACCACCAGCGCTACTTTTAGGTGCGATTACAAGTTTGTATTTATTGCTCACATCTGAAGAGGCTGTTGGAAGAAAAGATACATCATTTTCGTCAATTGCTCTTTTTATCATATTATATGTTTTTCCGAAGTCCATTAAATCCTCATTAGTAAATCTAAATTTGTAAAGCTTTTCTAAAATTCTATTGCCGTTTTCTAATTTCATACCGTTTCTTAATCCAAAATATGCAATATATATGAAAGTAGTTTCTTCAAAGAAACGTTTCCATTCAGATTGATTCCATGGAAGTGAAAAGTCTGATAGTTGCAAAGTGCTAAAGGTAGCTTTCTCAAGAGGCTGGTCGTCTCCACCAATAGGGATATTTTTTATTGAAACTTTAGATTTTCTGAATAAATCATTATCTTTTCCTACTAATCTATCTGAAATCATTTTACTTATGTTTTTAGGGGGATTATTATAATTTTTGTTTTCGAGTTTTTTAGGATATTCATTTGGCTTAACCCTTTATAAGCTTCTACCCGTCCCCAAACAAATTTCTCTGGACTTAAATAAAAGGTAGACTCGTCTTGTTGTAAAATTTTATTGTCCTTACTCGAAATACCGGAGGATTGTTCGAATGACGCATATTTAATTCCTTTAAAATCCAAATTAATAATAAAATTAAACATTTAAATCTCCTTTTTTGAATTTAATTGTAAAATACATTATTGAAATTATACTATATCTAATCACGAAAATGCTTTAAGAGCAAAAAAAAAATTTGATATATAAAATATTTCGTTAGGTATTCTAAAATTCATTTTTCTGTTTTGAGAGCTAATGAGTAAAAGACTATGTAGCTTTTTTTCTATTTTGAATGAAATAGCTAAGATTTTTTTATATCGATTTGATTTGTAATTAAAAATACGAAGAGTAGATCTACCATTTCGCTACGCCACTCTAATTAAAATAAAAATCTTGAAAGAAATTATAGAGGTATTGCTAAGGAGGTTTGATTAGGTGGCTATTAAAAATAAAAATTTAAGTAAGGTTCATGGAAAAGATACGAAAATGGAAATTCGCGTTAGAAAAGAGCTATGGAAACGAGGACTACGGTATCGCAAGAACTATCGGAAACTTCTTGGAACTCCTGACATCGCATTCCCGAATCTAAAACTTGTCATTTTTTTGGATTCATGTTTTTGGCACGGATGTCCGAAACACTATAAAGAGCCGAAATCGAATATCGAGTTTTGGAGAAATAAAATCAAACGAAATCGTGAAAGAGACAAAGAGCAAACTGAACATTATCTATGTGAAGACTGGACGATTTTAAGATTCTGGGAACATGAAGTAAATACAGAATTCAATCGCGTCATCACTGAAATCATCAAAAAACATGAAGAATTAGCAAGACATCCGAATAAAGAGATAGATAGTGACATCAACGACCCCTTGGAAGAAGAGATTGATTTTGGTAATCCATGTGATTGATACAAGAAAATCAACTTGATTCAATGTAATTCGACTTTCGTTAACGAGATATTTGATTTTATCACATTGTTTGGATAGGGTAATATTGTAAAATGGATAAAATTAAAATTTCGAAATGAAAGTGAGGGAATTGGATTGGATAAATTCTATTATGATTCGAAAGATCCGGCAGATATAGAACGACATGCGAAAGGACTTATCGGAAAAAGTTTTCGAGAAGTCATGCCAGAAGCGACTGAAAATCGTTCCTCAAAAGGAAATCTAGGTACACTTCTTGAGGAACACTACTTCGGGTATAAGCCGAATTCCGAGGCGGCACCAGATTTTGCTGATGCTGGTGTAGAACTGAAGGTCACACCTTATAAAGAATTGAAAAGAGGTAAAAAATTCTCGGCCAAGGAACGTTTGGTCTTGAACATCATCAACTATCAAGATGTAATCAAAGAAGAATTTGATAAAAGTAGTTTTTATCACAAGAATCAACTGTTGTTGATGGTTAATTATCTTTGGAAAGAAGAGTTAGAGAGGTTAGATTATCCAATCACGCATGCTCAACTTTTCCAATTCCCTGAATCGGATTTAGAGGTCATAAAAGCAGACTGGGAATTCATTGTTGATAAGATAAAAGCAGGACAAGCGCATCTATTGTCTGAAGGGGATACAAGTTATTTAGGTGCCTGTACGAAAGGCGCTAACAAAAACAGTCTTCGGTCACAACCTTATTCAGAACGTATGGCGATGCAGCGAGCTTTTTCCTTAAAAGGGTCTTACATGACAGTCATTCTAAATGAATATATCCTAAAGGGTGTCACTACTTATAAAAAAATGGTCGATGGATTAGGTGGCCGTAGATTAGAAGAATGGATTGTCGAGCGGATGAACGGTTTCACGGGGATGACCGTAGAGGAGTTGGAACATCGTTTCTCGGTTGATTCGACTGCAAAATCTAAGCTTTCCATGTTGGCTTCTCGAATGTTGAATGATACTTTTGACGATGCCGGGAAGTCAGAAGAGTTCCAAAAAGCAAAAATAAAATTGAAGACCATGCGCATTGGTATGAAAGGTAAATTGAAGGAAGAGATGTCGTTCCCGAACTTTAAATACACAGAGATAGTTAATCAGACCTGGGAAGAGTCAGATTTGAGAGAAATGTTCGAAACGACAAAATATTTATTTGTTGTTTTCAGAGAGATTAATGCGGACGAATATGTATTCGATCGGGTAGTGATGTGGAATATGCCGTTGAAGACGTTGGATTCAGAAGTTAAGGTTGTTTGGGAAGAAACCGTTAGAAGAATTCGGAACAATCAAGCGGATAAACTTCCTAAAAAATCAGAGTTCAGCGTTTGCCATGTTAGACCCAAAGCCTTAAAAAAATCAGATACATATCCTACCCCGTTCGGAGGAGCAGAGACGAAAAAATGTTTTTGGTTGAATCGAGAGTATATTCTTCAAGTCATCAATGGGGAAGCTTGATAAGTACGTCGAGGCATTTAGCATATCGATAAAAAATATTCATTATTAAGAGCAATACGAGGCCGCGCATTCATGTAGAAGGTGCGGTCTCGTATTCGATTAAGCTTCGACTTCAATCATCGCTTCAAGCGAGACTTTTACATTTCCTGCAAGCGCACGGGTAATCATGCACGAACCTTCCGCTTTTTCCGCAAGGCGACGTGCCATCTTGACCATTGCCTCTGTCGTATCGGCAGGTAAAATCAACGTGGGACGATGAATGATTTGATCATACGTAAAGACCCCGTTCGTCACATCGACGATGCCTTCAGACTCCATCGTCAGCGATACTTTTTTGATGTTGCTGCGCTCGAGCATCGCGGCAAGCGTGATGATGTAGCAGGTCGCGGCTGCGCCAAGTAACATTTCGTCCGGATTCGTTCCGACGCCAGGACCGTCCATCGCTTCCGGAATCGAAATCTTCGTTTTTAAGTCACCGGTCTCGATGTCGCCGATGTCATTTCGGTTTCCCGGCCAGTCTGCTGTTAAGTGAAAATGATGTTTCATTTCAAAATCGCCTCCTCTGTTGTTATCATACGTGTTGTCTTTTTGATTTTCGCGCTATTTGCTCATGAACAAGCCCCCGGTCATCTTGCGACCGAGGGTTTGCATGGCGTTAACTAAAGATTTGATCGATTTTTTTAATGTCTGCATCCGTCAGCTCGACTTCAATCGTTCGGAGCGTATCTGTTACTTGGTCGGCACGTTTTGCACCAGGAATGATGGCATCGATGCCATCTTGCGCAAGGTACCAAGCGAGGACGACATGCGCGACGTCAACCTCTTTTTCTTTTGCAATCGGGCGAAGTAGCTCGACTTTTGCTAAGTTGTCTTTGAAGACATCTTCTTGGAAAAGGGGATCCTTCGCACGTAAATCATCGAACTTCGTATTTTCATCATATTTTCCGGCAAGTAATCCGGCAGCGAGCGGGAAGTACGGAACAAATGAAATCCCGTGTTCGCGGATATAAGGCAGGATTTCTTTTTCTGCATCCCGCTTGAACAAGTTGTACTCGCCTTGATATACGTCGACGTGCCCGTCTTTATTGGCTTCTTTTAATTGTTCGAGTGAGAAGTTCGAGACACCGATCGCTCGGATTTTTCCTTGTTCCTTTAATTCGGCAAGTGCAGCGACTGCTTGATCTTTTGGTGTCGCTTCATCTGGGAAGTGGATGTAGAACAAGTCGATGTAATCCGTTTTTAAACGCTTCAGGCTCTCTTCGACCGACTGTTTCAAAAACTCGGGTGAGTTATCGATGACGACCTCGTCGTCGACGATTTTGTGCGCGCCTTTCGTTGCGAGGATGACGTCTTTGCGTTCGACCGTCTCGCTCCACGTTTCACCAACAAGTTCTTCTGAACGTTTTGGTCCGTAAATAAAGGCCGTATCTAAAAAGTTGATGCCGTTCATCAAGGCGACACGGACTAAATCGCGTCCTGCTTGTTCATCGAGATTCGGGTAAAGGTTATGCCCCCCGACGGCATTTGTTCCGAGACCGATCGGGTGAACCATGAGATCTGATTTTCCGAGTTTGACTTTCGTATCCATAAGAAAATTCCTCCTTAGACGATATCGAGCGATTCTTTTTTAGTTGGAGCAGGGAATGCTTCATCAAGTGCTGCGAATTCTTCATCAGTTAGTTGTAAGAGTGCGGCACGACCATTTTCTTCGACGTGCTTCGCCTGACCGGCTTTCGGAATGGCGATGACATCACCACTCCGCACGACGAAGGCGAGTAGGATTTGTGCCGGGTCGACACCATGTGTTTCAGCAAGGCGTTCAACGGTCGGGTGATCAAGTAGCTTCTCCCGGAGACTCCCGCCTTCTGCTAATGGGCAGTACGCCATGACTGGAATGCCGTGCTCTTTTAAAAGCGGCATCAATTCGTATTCAATCCCGCGTGAGCCAAGGTGATAAAGTACTTGGTTGACGGCACATTGATCGCCGTTTTCTAACGCAAGTAACTCTTTCATATCTGCGACGTCGAAGTTCGAGACACCCCAGCGGCGAATTTTTCCTTCTGCCTTCAACTGCTCGAGACCATCGATCGTCTCTTGAAGCGGGATGTCACCGCGCCAGTGGAGTAAGTAAAGATCGAGATAATCCGTCTTCAGGTTACGTAACGAACGTTCACATGCTTCGCGTAACTTGTCTCCGCTAGCATTATGAGGATAAACCTTCGAGACGAGAAACACTTCTTCACGTCGTCCTTCGATTGCTTCGCCGATTAATTGTTCCGATGCCCCTTCACCGTACATTTCTGCGGTATCAATTAATTCCATTCCACTGTCGAGTCCGACGTTCAAAGCTTCGATTTCCGCTTGTCGTTTTGTCGGTTCTTCACCCATGTGCCACGTTCCTTGACCGAATGCCCGAACGTGTGTTGCATCGGGAAATGCTACCGTCTGTTGTTTTAACGCGGCAAGTAGAATCGTCCGTTCTGTCTCATTCATTCTCGCTTCCTCCTCCAAAATTCACAATAATAGGCTTTACCACGGATGGATAAGAAAAAAACGTCAATCGTTTGTTTACCAATGCTCAAACAAAGGACCTGACTGGCCATAAACGGGGTCGGTCGATGGACGCTCGACGTGTTCAATCCGCTCGAGATTACCCGGTCGTTCGCAGGCTTCACCCGTCAACGTATCGTAGTCTTGACCATTCGGGTAGGCACCAACCACTTTGAAGCGACGACTCGTATCAAGCGCTTTATGTCCGGTTCCGGCAGGTAAGACGATGACATCCCCAGCAGTCAGCGTAAACGTTTTCCCGAGCGGTCCTCCAATCTGGATACTGGCGTGGCCCTCGAGAATACCGATGACTTCATGAGCGACACTGTGGTAATGATGGAAATCAAAAATACCGTCGACCCAGCTGTTTTGCCAATTGTTCGCACGGAAGGTCTTTTCGATGGCAGAAGGGTCTTCGAAGACATGACGATAAATCAAGACCGGGTAACGTGGATTATTTGGAATCACACCATCGTCCTCGAAACGAAAAAGCTCGATACTCATCGTGTGTACTCCTCTCTGGTGTCAAAAATGATACCATTTTTTACCCGAAATCGAATTAAATTAATCGTCTAGGCATCTTTATAGCACTTGCATAATCGAGGTGCTAAACTATGTAAGTTAACGAAAGTTGAAGGAGGAATTTACATGATCGCAATCGAAGCAAAATTAGAAGTTCAACCAGCAAAACGTACTGATTTTTTGGAGGCTACTAAAGCATTGATCGAAGGTTCACGCTTAGAAGCAGGAAACGTCAGCTATGACCTGTTCCAAAGCACAGAAGACGAAAATGTCTTCATGATGATTGAGAAATGGGAAGATCAAGCAGCAATTGAATCACACAACACGAGTGCACATTTCGGACAGTTCGTTGCATTTGCACAAACTGTTCTCGCTAAACCACTTGATGTTCAAATGTTCACTGCATAAGTAGGAGAAAAGTCTGGCAATGTCAGGCTTTTTTTTTATGTTTAAAGCGAACGAAAGTTCTCTTTTTTTGTTACAAAAAAATTAAAAGACCTCGAATACCTGTTACTTTTTCCAAAAATAGGGCATTATCTTAAGAGTAGCTAGATTCAGACTTGAGAGGAGGCAGCTAAATGAACGAACGTAAAGTCCAGGAAGATTCGTCTTCACGCTCTTTCTTTAAAATGCCTCATACATATGCCATTATCATGGGGATTTTACTGATTTCAGTTATCTTGACGTATACGTTACCAGCAGGTCAATTTGATCGTGAGAAACAAGATGGACAGACGGTCGTCATCGATGGTACATACCGGGCGGTCGAGTCGGCACCCGTTAATTTGTTTGGGTTGTTTGAAGCGATACCAAAAGGCATGGAAGCGGGTGCTGGCATCATCTTCTATATCTTTCTCGTCGGTGGTGTCTTCGGTATTATCCGTGAGACGGGAGCAATCGAATCCGGAATCAATCAATTGATTAATCGATTTGGTCAAAAGGGACATATCATGATTCCGATGACGATGTTTGTCTTTTCGGTTGCTGGAGCGACGATCGGCATGGCAGAAGAGACGATTATTTTCGTCCCGATCGGTATCATGCTCGCCCGGGCACTCGGTTACGATGCGATGACGGGCGCAGCGATCGTCAGTCTCGGGGCAGCGGTTGGATTTGCCGGCGGAATGCTTAATCCGTTTACGGTTGGTGTTGCACAGTCGATTGCCGAAGTTCCATTGTTCAGTGGGATTGGTTACCGGACTGCAATCTACTTGGCTTTTTTATTCGTGACGATTTTATATGTCATGAACTATGCCCAAAAGGTTAAAAAAAATCCGGAGCGCAGCTTAGTCTATGACTTAGAGAAACATCGGAAAGAAGAAGTAACGACAACATTTTCACGGTTTTCGAAGAAACATGCGTTCGTCCTCATCGTTTTGATTGGTGGCATCACACTGAATGTCATTGGAATCTTTGAGTGGGGTTGGTACTTAACGGAGTTGACGGCATCGTTCCTCATCATCGGTATGCTTGCCGGAATCGCGACGCTCGGTATCAATCGGACGTTCGAAAGTTTGATTGACGGGGCGAAAGCAGTGACGTTCGGTGCCTTAATCGTCGGCTTCGCACGTGCAATCGTCGTCATCTTGGAAGACGGTCGTGTCATCGACACAGTCATCTACGGTTTATCGAACGCCGTCGGACATTTACCGACGTCGCTTGCCGTCATCGGCATGTACATCGTCCAGTTGATTACGAACTTCTTCATTCCATCCGGGAGTGGACAAGCAGCGACGACGATGCCCATCATGGCTCCGCTCGCCGATCTATTAGGGATTGAACGACAAGTCGCAGTCCTCGCCTTCCAGTATGGAGATGGGTTGACGAATATGATTTTCCCGACGAGTGCCCATTTGATGGCATTCCTTGCAATCGCCGGCATTCCGTATGAAAAATGGTTACGTTTCGTTTGGAAGTTGTTTGCGATTTGGGTGACACTTGCCTGCGTCGCCTTGCTTCTCGCCGTCACCTTAGGCATTCAATGAACACCGACCTTCCGTGCAATGGGTGCGGAAGGTTTTTTTCGTGCAGGAATCGGGAACTTCTAAGACGAACGTTAGTTATAAGTTCATAAGGGGGATTTCAACATGACATATTCAATCGTTGGCTATTGTGAAAAAGAACAAGCATGGGGAGTCGCTGTTCAATCGAAGTTTCTTGCGGTCGGCAGCGCCGTCCCGTTTGCAAAAGCAGGTGTCGGAGCAATCGCGACCCAATCATTCGCGAATACGACATACGGTCCGGAAGGATTACGGATGATTTCTGAAGGGAAGTCGGCGGAAGAAGTCTTAAAATTGTTGACGGACGCGGACGAAGGACGGGCAGAGCGGCAAGTCGGAATCGTTGACGCAACTGGTCGGAGCGCAACTTTCACGGGAGACGCCTGTAATGACTGGGCAGGCGGAATTGCCGGTAAACACTTTGCCGCGCAAGGGAATATCTTAGTCGACGGCAACACGGTCAAGGAGATGGCCCGTGTGTTCGAGGCGACGGATGGACCGCTCGGTGAACGGTTGTTACGTGCCCTCGCTGCCGGACAAGCGGCAGGCGGTGACTCACGCGGAATGCAGTCAGCTGCGCTCCTCGTCGTCAAGGAAAACGGTGGATATGGTGGTTTCAATGACCGCTACATCGATTTGCGTGTCGACGATCACCCGAGTCCGATTCAAGAGCTCGAGCGGATTTATCAACTGCACACCCTTTACCTGCAACCAAGTAAACCGGAAGAAATCAAGCCGATTGATGATGCGCTTGAATCGGAAGTGATGGATAAATTACTCGAACTCGGTTACCGGGGATCGTTCGAAGAAGCTTTCCGGACGTACCTGCATACGGAGAATTTCGAGATGCGTGAGCATCAGGACCGTACGATCGATACACGTGTCCTTGCTTATCTCCGCGCCCAATGAGAAAAAGCTCTGCACTGACCGAGGTCAGGCAGAGCTTCTTTTATGCGGACGGATGGGTCCGGACAGGCACTTGATAACCGGTTGCGATGAAGCGTTCAAGCTCCGGTTCGGATTTAGCATTCAATCCGACCGTCCCGTCCCCTTTGATCGCGACGTTCATCAAACGGATGCGCTCAATGTGGGGGCCGATCGTAATCCCGTGGCGTGCGGAATCTTCAATCCGGACATCAATGAGCCGGACGTCATCTGCCCCGTTTTCACCACCAAAGACTTGAATGTCCGTTTTAGCCTGACGGAATCCCGTCATCTTGACTTGGCTCAAGGTGACGTTTTTCGCCTTGTACTGGATTCCGATCACCGGCTGTTCCTGGTAATCATAGTTCGGGTCACCGAGGACGGTGAAGTCATGGATGACGACGTTCCGATATGCCGAGACGACGAGTGCCCGCGGTTTTGAGTTTGCATAGAGCGGTGTGTATTGAGGCGTCTGCGCGACGAGCCGTGTCGCGATGATGTTATAGGCAGTTTGTGACGTCGGGTCCGTTGCTTGATGGTGACCGATATGGCGGAAGTTGAACGAGCGGTGGTCATCGATGGAGAGGTGCCCGACGATTTTGACGGTCGAAGCAGCGGACGATGTCGCATGCGCCTTGATTTCGAGTCCGCCGAAACAACGGGACGTCGCATTGTTGAACAACCAGACGTCGCGCGAGCCATCATCGATTTCGATTCCGTTCGAATTCGAAAAGCCGACGGCGTGGGCTCGCCCGCTCGGGTCATGCATGAAGCAGTTCGAGATGAATAAGTGATCGCTATGATGCGTCGTGATGCCATCGTCGCCGAATCCGGATCCGGTCAAGCCGTCGAACCAAATGAAGGAACTACTTAAATTCGCTCGTGCGCCGTCCCCGTTGTAATTGTAGTAAGGTGTCGAAATGTCGAAACAATGGAGCCCGGGATCGACTGCCTCGACGTCGAAGACCCAGCCGTACGTCACATGGGCGTAGGTCAGACAACTCGAATGGTTGCCCCATGTGCTGCTCTTTTTAGCATCACCGATCCGCTCGATGTTCCAGTCGAGGGTCATTTTTTCGACGAGCAGATGATGATTACCGAGTAAGTAATTTTGGTTCGTGATCAACCGGCGTCCTTTTGGGGCGTCGTCATGCAATTTTATAATCGTCCGGCCTTTCCCGTCGCCCGTCAAAATCGTAAAGTTCGGGAGCCGGATCCCGCGGACGATGTATGTGCCGGCAGGGACGTGGACTTGCCGATGTCCGTCAGCAAGTGCTTCCCTGAAGGCGAGCGTGTCATCGGTCTTTCCGTCACCGATGGCTCCATACGTCCGGACATCGACTTTTTCGACCTGACAGGCCAGTTGTTCGAATTCATAGGTGAGCCGACCGAACCAGCTCGGCCGGACCTCATCCTGTTGACTGACGAAAGCTTTTGTCAGGGGCAAGATATGTTTAGCACGGTCCGTTAAAAAAAGTGGTGAGATTAACGAACGTAAGTAGCGGCTCGGATGCGGCGCGCGACGCGGTGCGACGAACGGACTTTCGTTCATCAATTGTTCAGCATGGGTAATGGCCGCAAGATTCGTGTTACTTTCCGTATATTCAGCAATCAATCGCCCGTTTTGATAGGGATTGTGCGTATCTTCTAATATGACCATGATTGAACTCCTCTCTAGAAATCACTCCATTTCTTTTCCCATCCTGTCTGTTGTTCAAGCCCTTTTTGATTAAAATCAAAAAATTCCGTAAATTAGGCTTGAATCATTATATAATGGATAAAAATGACATTAAAGAGGTGGGAGCATGCGATTTCGAAGTCGATTACTGTTGATGATGGGTATAGTTTTGTTAGCGCTTGGAATCATGAAACCGTTAGCCGAGACCGGGTATCAGGCACTGCGTGATGTCGAAGTTTTTCCGGCGACGGCGACGGCGCAACAGTGTAGAGAAGATTGTGAAAGCAAGCCGCTCGACTGGTGGTGGCTGAAGTTACTTTGGAAGAAAGAACCGAAACCTGAGGGTGTGGTTTATGGTTACGAGACGGATGAAAAAGGTGAAATGGGAGGAGAACCTAAAGATAAATTTAAGTTCATCTCACTTGGATTTAAACATGATGAAAAAGGTGGTGTGGGAATTGAAGAGACAGAAGGATTTCCCTATTTCTTGATTGGACTGGGTCTGGCGGCCGTTCTGTTGCTTGTCCTGCTTGTCCGTCGTCTTCGAACACGCCGTCGTCGCTTAAAAGGTGCACCCGAAGACGAAGTAATGCCACCGCAGCAATACCGACAGACTAAGGTGGATTCAGAGGAGACATTCCCGCCATTGCCGGTCGAACAAGTTCGGCAACAGGTCGTTTTGTTCAATCGTCAGTTGCCGGCGCGGCTGAAACGCCGAGAGACGGAGTCGTTCAGCGAGTGGTTCGGACGGATCGGTTTTCATCCGTCAACCGAACTGCAGCATCTATATGAGGTAATCCGGTATGATTCAAAACAATCAATTCAAGTGCCATCGACCGCGCTGACAGACATCAAACATGATTTTTCAAATTATCTCAACCGATTCCGATGAAACCTTTTAGAAAGTCCCGACGTATCATGGAACAGAAGGTCAGGAAACGGGGGACTGAAGAATGTACTTAGCAGACGCAGTGAAACTAAAAAGTATCTTACGGAAACAATTGGAGCAACTAGTCGAAGAGATGGAGCGTATTGCATTCATCGACCTTGAAAAAGGGGAGGCCCTACCGACTGGTCAAGAACGGACGTTACTCGATGTCGAGTCGGCGATGGATGCAGTCAGGCGTGATATGCGGACACTCGATCGGCTGGTCTATGCAGCAAACTTGTCAACGACCATCGAGACGACAGAAGGAGCAATTCCGCTCGTCGAAGCGATTGAACTGGCGACTCAATTACGGGCAAAAGCGACACAGTTCCAAGAACTCGCCGCACGTCCGAAACGCGAATTCCAGTATGGATTTGAAGGAACGACGGTCATCCGGCATGCTTTGTACGATCCTGAGGCATACCGGATCAAGGCACAAGAGATGGAGCGGGCTGCTCACCGCATCTCGAATGCGATCAATGCCGCGAATTACCGAACGGAAATTGATTTTGACGGTCACCGTTATATGTAAGCCTTGATCAGGTGAGACTCCTGATCAAGGATGGCATTTCTGACTCTCAAACGCTTCCACAAGGGAATCACAACGGCCACGGCACACCTATGACCACGGACCGATGACATGTTTACCTGTCACTTTTGACTACCTGCGGAAAAGACTTTTTCCGTCAGATGCCAAAAAACCGCGATTGCTTCGGCATCGCGGTTTTTTATGCATAACATCTTGTTATTCCTTAAAAAAAGGTAGACCACTACTTTAGTTCGGGTATAGGCTAGGGGAATAGTAAATCTTGAAGGAGGAATTGATATGAAAAATTCATTTAAAGCATTCGTCGTACGTGAGGAAGAAGGACAATTCGTCGGGGGACTCGAACAAAAACAAGTCGACGACTTACCAGCAGGTGATGTGTTGATTCGTGTCGCCTATTCGTGCATCAACTATAAAGATGCGTTATCGGTCACGGGAAATCGAGGGGTGACAAAAAATTACCCACATACACCAGGCGTCGACGCGGCAGGTCATGTCGTAACATCATCTGATGAACGCTTCAGCGAAGGACAAGCGGTCGTCGTCAACGGCTTTGATTTCGGAATGAATACATCGGGTGGTTTCCAGGAGTATATCCGCGTGCCGGCGGACTGGATTACGCCGCTACCGAACGGCATCACGACGCTTGAAGCGATGAGTTACGGAACAGCTGGTCTGACAGCTGCCCAGTCGATTGATGAACTCGTTCAACGTGTAGCACCGCAAGATGGTCCGGTCCTCGTCACGGGAGCGACGGGCGGCGTCGGCAGTGTCGCGGTCGCACTCCTCGTGAAACTCGGGTTTACAGTCCATGCCGTGACCGGGAAAGAAGCCGAGCATGATCGCTTGAAGCAAGCAGGTGTCGCAGAAGTCATCTCACGCCAGTCACTTCTGGAAGAAACAACGCGACCTTTGAAAAAAGGACTGTATGCCGGTATTATCGACACGGTCGGTGGTTCGCTACTTGCTTCAGTCATCCGTTACGTACAATACGGTGGACTCGTCACGACATGCGGTAACGTCGGTGGTGCTGAACTGACGATGACCGTCTATCCGTTCATCTTACGTGGTGTTCGTTTGATTGGAATCGATGCTGTTCAGTTACCAATCACAGAGCGTGAGCGTTTATGGAATCATCTCGCGAACGACTGGCATTTATCGATTGCCGAGATGGTCCGAATGAAAGCGTTGAGTGATGTTCCGGCAGTCGTCAAGTCGTTGCTTGAAGGGACACATCAAGGCAGAACTGTCATCGAAATTTAAACAATTTGGTTCTGGATTAGATGGTATAGTGAATGAAACATCACTCGGTCAATTCAGGAGGAACCAAATATGAGTCAACAGGAACAAGAGCACGATCAGGCACGGCAATCGCGTCACATGCGTCGAAAACAAAAGCGCAACCGGCGTGGGATTGCGTTCGGTGGCCTTTTGGCGACGGCTTTGATCGTCGGCGGATGGGGTTATATGGTCGCGCATAACGATCCTTCGCAAGCGACGTCGACGGTCGAAACACCGAAAACAGATGCTTCTGCCAAAGAAACATCAAAGGATAAAGAAAAAGATTCGGCCGATCAAGAGAAGAAAAAAGAGCCGAAGAAATCGAAAAAAGAAGCAGCACCTGAGATTAGTTCAGCAACATGGATCAAACGACCGTTTGCAGATGTCTATCAAGATGCAAATCGGACCAGTGTCATCTATAAGGCGGACTTAGGGGATGTTTATGAAGTCCTCGACGCAAAAGACGGCATGGTACATCTGAAGTTAAGTGATGCGGTCGAAGGCTACATCCCGGAGACAGATGTTCAGATGGAGGCTCCGTCTGGTCTAAAAGATGAGGAACTCCTTTCGACACTCGGACAAGTCGTCGCGAATCAGCCGATTGACAAGCCGGAACAATACCTCGGGAAACCGCTTGAAACGTTTGAGGCGAAGTATGGCAAGCTCGGCAACATACAAAAAGATGCCGTCAATACGTACCATTTCTCGAACGCCGGGTACTTGCTCGTCGTATCAGATGGAGTAGTCGAAGCAATTGACTGGATGAATGTCTCAGCGTCAGGTTTAACAGCACTTGGTGATCCGGTCGTAAAGACGGATTACGGCACATGGTACGAGGGTGAGAAATTACAGCTCAAGGCATTCCCGGATAACGGTTCGACGCGCTTGCGTCTCGCACGTGATCTTGGGAAATGAATCGATTGAGACTGGAGCTAGTCAGTTTCTCTAATCAAGAGCCGGACATGGCGAGTTGGATTTGAACGCAACGACAAAAAAGACAGGATCGTCATCTCACAAAGATGCACAGTCCTGTCTTTCATTTTATCTAAAGTCTGAAGCACGTTCATTCCGTCGAGTGAACGTGCTTTTTTGCGTTGGTTCCACAATAAAAACCTCCCGAGTCATCGACTCGAGAGGAAAGAGAAAATCCTTGGGAGGAGGTTTTCTTAGTAGACGCCAACTGCATCAAATGATTTTGCTGCAGCGGCTGCTTCAGCACTTGAAGAACCGTAAAGGTCTTTTGCCGATTGAACGACTGCTGCGCGGAGGTAGCTGAAGTTCGAAGTCGGAGTCAAGTAGACGTTAAGGGCACGGTAGTAGATGGCACCAAGTTTCGGTACGCCGACGCCTGGTACAGTGACACCGTAATGTGTACCACCGTTACCTAAGAGGTAAGCGGCTTTGTTGACGATACCAGAGTTCGTGTGGACACCACCGTTATCAGCCGTACCTGTGTAACGTTTTGAGTAGTGGTCTGGATCTCCGTAAGCGGCAGGGTTAGACATTGAACGAAGAGCATCGCCACTTACACCTGGTGTGTAGATGTCTTCACCGACGAGCCAGTCGAAGTTTGATCCGACTGAGTACTCTGCAACTGTTCCCATGATATCCGAAACAGCCTCATTGATCGCACCCGATTCGTTTTGGTAAACGAGTCCTGCTGTGTATTCAGTGACAGCGTGCGTCAATTCGTGAGCGACTACATCAAGTGCGCCAGAAAGATATGTGAATGTCGAACCGTCTCCGTCACCGTAGACCATTTTTGATCCATCCCAGAACGCATTGTTGTAGCGTGAAGAATAGTGAACCGTTGAATTGAGTGCTGCACCCGCATTATCGTAACTGTTGCGGCCATATGTGTTTTTGTAGAAGTCATATGTTTTCACTGCATTGACTTGTGCGCTGACAGCGGCACGGTCGTAAGTAGCATTGAGAACGTTGTCGGCATCCGCCCAAAGTGATCCTGGAAGTGATGTCCGGTTTTTTGCATCGTACGTCGAGATGCCTTTACCGCGTGTTGAATCTTGAAGGTAGTAGTAAGAACCACTCTTCGTTGTGTTGAATGTAGCACTTGTTCCAAGAACCGTCGTACCTGAACCGACTGTCGTTGTTCCGGTGATTGTCGTAACTGGTTTCGCATGTGCCAGTTGGTCATATTTGTTGATGACCTTACCAGAGTTTGCATCGATGAAGTATGTCCAGCGTGACGGCTCGTCGCCGGCTAAGACAGTCGATGTGATTTTATAAGCATAGACAGCATCGTCTTTGACTGGATAGACAACGAGTTCACTCGTTGGAGCCACTTCGAATTCTGTTGCTTTGATTGATTTTTTATACAACTTTAAAGCTTTCTTTTCAGAGATTGCAATTTTCTTATCAAGACCTGGTTTCCCTTTGACCTTGACTGCATCATTGACGATTGCTTTTAAAGTACCGTCTTTCGCAACGTTACCGACGACGACACTACCGAAGACCGGGACGCCATCCACTTCTTGTTGGAGACGTACGATGTGAGATGATCCGTCTTTTTGAACATCTTGTACAGAGAAGTCACCTTTACCTTCGACATACTCTTTAACGATTGATGCAGCTGGCTCGGACGATGCTTTCGTCAACTTGCCAGATTGAAGACCTTCTGCGCCTACGACTGTAGGAACGACAAGTACACTTGCGACAAGCGATGTAGCGAGAAACTTTTTCAAAATAAATCGCCTCCTTGTTTGGGTTGAGTCTAACTATGCCAAACAAAATAGAGAACGAGAATAAGGCATTCGGATTAAATAGAATTTTCTGAAAATAGGTATTTAGTACCCGTACTGAACAATTTAGTCATTGAGACAAATCGAGTGAAGAAATACTCTTCTAGCACTCCTATCATTGAAGAAACGGGCTTTCTGGCCTTAAATTCTGTGAGTAGTCCTCAAATTGTAGACAACGAACTATCGGTAGATAAAGCGTCTTTTCCCGTAGCAGTCAACGAAACGTGACGCTTTGTAGATAATACCAGGAGGGAAAGCCGGGCATGCAGACGGTTTAGAGCACAATCCGTCTCGATATCGTAAGTTCACGCTAGAGTTTGTCTACACGCGGAAAAGACTACTCATTTGAGTAGTCCTTAGAGAATTCGTTGATATAAGTGATGCGTGCCTTCGCGTGTCTCATCGATTTTAAAATCAAGCGGATCAAGTTCAATCCCTTGTTTGTGTGCAAAACGTTGAATCTTTTCAAACGACTTCCAAATTTCGATGTCTGGTCCTTCATGTCTCCAAAAGACATAGCGAGCGGGAGGAAGATGGTATCCTTTCATTCCCTTAGGAACCCGTTCGAGTGAAGAGACAGGTAAGCCGACGCATTGCGTATAGGTCGTTCCGCGATGGGCAAGCGAAACATCTAATGGAAAACTGTCCGGTATGACTGCCTGAATTTCATGCGCCCGACGTGAAAATTCACGCCATAGTTCAGGCATCAATGTATGGAGTTCATTTTCTTCGCACGTCATGCTGAGTCCGATTACATAAAGCTCGTGACGTTCAACAATTTTAGGATGCATTTGAGACTCCTTTCGTCAGAAATCAAGAAGCAGTAGTCAAGTTCCGTCGTTTTAAGTCTAAGAAGAGTTTAGTAAAAGTTGCGTCCCACTGTGTGCCGCTTCCTTCTTCAAGAATCGACAATGCTCGTTCGGCGGGCATCCCCTTTCGATAGGGGCGATCGGAAGTCATGGCATCATAGGCGTCGGCAATTGCCATGATTCGTCCGAAAAGCGGAATCGCGTCACCGGTCAAGCCTTCCGGATAGCCTTTGCCATCATAACGCTCGTGATGGTACTTTACCCCGGGAAGAATCGGTTGTAACGTCTCTGGTAAATCAACTTGCGATAAAATATGGACACCGATTACCGGATGGCGTTTGATTTCATCGAATTCTTCTTCCGTTAACCGTCCTTCCTTCAAAAGAACGGCATCTCGGATACCGATTTTACCGATATCGTGAAGAAGAGCAGACTTTCGTAATAACTCGATTTGTTCATCAGGTAAGTCAGCGGCACGGGCGATTTCAACGGAATATTCCGCTACACGTAAAGAATGCCCTGCCGTATAAGGATCGCGAGCATCTAAAGTCGCGGCAAACAACGTAAATAAACTATTTAAAAGGCGTTCATTTTCTAAATCGCGTCCTTCGATTCCTTCAACCATCAAATTAAATCCGCCAATCAAGTGTGCGAATTCATCGGAGTAGGGATTGGAAATCGTATTCAATTGACCCGACTCGATTTGAGCAACTCCTTCTTGCAAAGCAAGAATCGGTTTTTTAATGTTTTCATATAGTAGAAGACTGCAAAATGTCGCAAGGCAGAGGATGACAATCAAAATTAACGTCGCCCAACTCCAATAAGACTGAAGACTTTCGTTTTCCGTTAACTGAACGGCAGAAGCGAGGACGAACAGTAAGATTGGAAATACACCGATGACGAGTGTACTAATCAACATTTTTTGGCGCAAGCTGACCATATGTTGTTTCTTTAAGACGATGTCGCCGTAACCTGCCGCCTGAGATCGTTTCGTCAACTCGAGCAACATCGGTTCCGTGACCCGGTAAGTGAGGAAAAATTCAATCAGAGCATGAAGAATCGCGACGAGAATCGCTCCGAAACAAGCGAGACCAATCAAATAGTAGGGCATGTCGAGCCAACCACGGTATATGGCGAAAGCTGTCAAGGTAGAAGAAGGAAGTGATAATCCGAGAAAGTGTGGACCGAGAATACGTTGCATCGTCAAAACCGGGAAGCGATGCGTCGTCTGAAAAGCAATTGTCAATTCGTCAGCAGTGGGCTGTTTTGATTGAAATACTATATAAAGGGACCGAACGTGTCGGCGATAGATTGTATATTCCAAGCTGAACATCAGGGTGACAGATCCTGCCATGATACCAAGCAAGAGTATCCGCTCTTGTGGACTGAAGGTCAGTGTTTCGAAGATGAACAAACTGCCGACACCGAAAACGGCAACGAATGAGCCGATTAAATAGTTCGTTAAGACTTGTCGCTCAAAACGTTTTAAAGGTTGCATGGAATTCCTCCTCTTCTTAATCAAAGCGTGCAGCAAAGAATTTTTCTAGTACTATATAATGGTCTATCTTATTAATATCGGCACGATGTAAGAATATTAAACTAAATTCCAAAAATAGGTATAGTTATAAAGTCCTAATTATACAAAAACTAATTGATTAACGAACTAAAATAACATATGATTTGAATATTCAGAAAAGTATATTAAAAGTGTGCTTTTCACTACTACATAGGGGGTAAGTTCACGTGGGGAAAAAGAAACAGCTTAGCTTAGCCGTTTTATCTGGAATCACGGCAGCTGCATTCGCAGTTAGTCCGGTTTTACCTGGTGGGAAGGTAAAATCTGTTGATGCTGCTGAAAAAGCAGCAGTAGGAGCGCCGATGGACTTGAACACAGTCGATCAGGAACGTCTCTTAAAAGTATTGCAGGATCGTGGGGTCGTCTCAAAAGCATCATCTGCAGCTGAGAAACAAAAGGCTGTCCAAAAGTATTTGGATAAAAAGTCGAACGGTAAACCAGCAGCTGAACATGAGTCAGAAAAAGCGAAAGAATTCGATCAAAAAACAAAAGACTTTTTGACGAAACAAAAAGATCAACTCGCAAAACAGTTGAACAAGAAGCACGATAATTATAAAAAAGGTAAAAAAGATGGGTTTGTCAAAGTCGACAAAGCTAAACAAGCAAAATACAACGGTGATACACGGACAGATAAAGTCCTTGTTCTACTCGTTGAGTACAGTGACTTTAAGCATAACAATGTTGTGCAAGAAGATGGATACATGTATTCGAATGACTTCAACCAAAAGCATTATCAAGATTTAATGTTTGGTAATAAAGAGTTCGAACTCTTTAACGGAGACAAGGTCAAGACATTTAAACAGTATTATGAAGAACAGTCAGGCGGAAGCTACACGGTTGATGGTAAGGTCTCGAACTGGTTAACAGTTCCAGGTACAGCCAAAGACTACGGTTCGGATAATCCAGCGGGCGGAAACGATAACCTTCCAGGCGCTAAGGGTCCACGTGGTCTCGTTAAAGATTCGTTGAATGCTGCAGTAAAATCAGGCATCAACTTAGCAGAGTACGATCAATTCGACCAATACGATATGGATGGAGACGGCGACTTGAACGAGCCGGACGGCCTCGTCGATCACTTGATGATCATCCATGCAGGAACAGGACAAGAAGCTGGGGGCGGAACGCTCGGAGATGACGCAATCTGGTCACACCGTTGGACACTCGGCAACGTATATCCTGTTGCTGACTCGGTAGCGAAAGTAAACTATTGGGGCGGTAAAATGGCTGCCTACGATTACACGGTTCAACCTGAAGACGGCGCGGTCGGTGTTTTCGCACACGAATTCGGTCATGACTTAGGTCTTCCAGATGAGTACGATACACAGTACACAGGTCAAGGCGAGCCGGTCGCATCATGGTCAATCATGAGTGGCGGTAGCTGGAACGGGAAAGTTGCCGGAACAGAACCAACAAGTTTCTCACCACAAAATAAAGAATTCTTCCAAAACGTGATGGGTGGAAACTGGGCGAATATCGAGACAATCGATTTTGATTCGTTATCAAAAGCAGGAACTGCTTCTTATATCGATCAAAGTGTTACAAAATCGAAAAACCCAGGAATCATCAAAGTAGACTTACCGAAAAAACCGGTCAAAGGAATTGCACCGGCGTTCGGTAAAAAATACTATTACAGCACAAAAGGAAACGATCTTCATACGTCAATGACGTCACCAGAATTCGATTTGACAGCTGCTAAAGCTGCTAAATTTGATTACAAAGCGTACTTTGATGTCGAGTTCGATTATGACTTCTTGACAGTTACAGCAACAGCTGGTGGAGTAGAAAAAGTCATCGACGTCATCGGTGACGAAGATACTGATGGTGATCAACGTGCTGAGTCTTCAAAAGGTGCATGGGTCGATAAATCATACGACCTCAGCGAATTTGCAGGCAAAAAAGTAACGCTTAAATTTGATTACACAGGTGATGCTGGTCTTGCACTCGACGGTTTCGCACTTGATAACGCGAAATTGACAGTCGACGGTAAAGTCGTCTTCGAAGATGATGCAGAAGGTACACCGAAGTTTAAACTCGACGGGTTCATCGCGTCTGACGGCTTCAGCTATGCTGACAATGCGTACTACCTCGAATGGCGTAACTACGCAGGCTCAGATAAAGCACTTGAGCATGCGCGTGGCGTGAAATACAACACAGGTCTCGTCGTTTGGTACGCAGATTCTAGCTTCACAGATAACTGGGTCGGTGTTCACCCGGGTGAAGGATTCCTCGGTGTCGTCGATTCACACCCTGAAGCAATCGTCGGTACGCTTAAAGGCAAGCCAGTCGTATCAGGTAGCACACGTTACCAAGTTGCGGATGCTGCATTCAGCTACGATAAAGCACCTTCTTGGTTGATCGATTCACCAACACGTGGTCTTTACGACTACAAAGGTCTCTCAGGTGTAACGAAATTCGATGATTCTAAATCGTATATCAACCAATTGATCCCGGATGCAGGGAAACTTCTTCCGAACAATGGTCTTAAAATTCAAGTCATCGGTGAAGCGAAAGATAACTCTGCTGGAGCTGTCTGGATCCACCGTTAAGAACAAAACAGATCTGGGAAACCAGGTCTGTTTTTCTTTTGAAAAGTGGAATCAATTGGAAAAAATATTGGTCAGACAACTTGACTTTTAAAGCGCATCCATACTATACTGACGTTAGCTTAATATTGTTATTGTCACTACTGATTCACATTGCGTCACGAACAATCTTTTCGTCGCTCCATGTATTTCGGGACAATAATGAATTTCTTTCATATGCATCGTCATATGTATTAAGTAATTTATTTTTGGAGGTTGTTCCCATGAACACAGGTAAAGTAAAATGGTTTAACGCAGAAAAAGGTTTCGGTTTCATCGAAGTTGAAGGCGGAGAAGACGTATTCGTACATTTCTCAGCAATCACTGGTGAAGGTTTCAAATCACTTGACGAAGGTCAAGAAGTTGAATTCGAAATCACTGAAGGCGCACGTGGAGCACAAGCTGCTAACGTCGTAAAACTTTAATTTCAACTATTCAATCGCTCTTCTTCGGAAGAGCGGTTTTTTTATTGTCTTAATATCTTGAATTTAAGATATCTGTGCGCTATGCTTTGCATATAATCAAATTCAAAAGGGAGTGGCAAAGATGGAATTACTCGGTATTCATCATGTTTCAATTTTGACCGGGATGGCGGAACGGAACTATCAATTTTACACGCAAGTCCTTGGAATGCGCTTAATTAAGAAAACAGTGAATCAAGACGACACGACGTCGTATCATTTATTTTATGGGGACGCGGAAGGAAATCCGGGGACTGATCTGACGTTCTTCGACATTCCGCATCTCGGAACAGGTGTACCTGGTGCATCGAGTATTTCTTCAACATCACTTCGCGTTAAGACAACGGCAGCACTCAAGTTTTGGGCACAGCGATTTGAGCAAAAAGAGATTGATCATGATTCAATCATCGAACGGGCAGGGCGACAAACGCTTGCCTTTCGTGACCAAGAAGGGACACGTTTGATTCTCGTCGCAGAAGATGGGGAACAAGGCGTCCCGGGTGGCGTACCTTGGAAACACGACGAGATTCCAGCAGAACATGCAATCGTCGGCTTAGGTGCCGTGACATTGACCGTTAACGACCCGGGACCAACAGCGCTCGTTTTGACGGAAGTCCTCGGTTTTAAAAAAATCGGCAGTTATCCGTCGCTTGCGGGTGAGTTTGCGGATATTGAAGTGTATGCAACGGGTCAAGGAGGAATCGGAGCCGAAGTCCACCTCGAAGCGCGACCGGATCTCGATCGAGAACGTCTTGGTCGCGGCGGTGTCCACCATGTCGCGTTCCGCGTACCGAACAGTGCGGAATATGATCTATGGGTCGAGCGTTTAAACCACTACCGTCTTCCGAACTCCGGAAAAGTTGATCGCCATTACTTTCAAGCCTTGTACTTCCGGGAACCGAATCATATTTTATTCGAGCTTTCGACGGATACACCGGGATTTGCGACAGATGAATCGATTGAGGAGTTAGGAGAGACACTCGCACTACCACCATTTTTAGAACCACAACGTGAGCAGATTGAAGCACGTCTTCGTCCACTCGAAATCTGACAATCCTGTGACACGGGTCACAGATACGTCGACGTCCCGTATACTAAAAGAAAGAATCACGAAAAGGAGTGACGGGATGTTAAGAACTACGTTAGGTCAATTTCGGTTAATTGCGATTGTAGAGGGAATTTCATTTTTAGTATTGTTGCTGATTGCGATGCCGTTAAAATATATGGCAGGAATTCCTGAGGCAGTCTCGGTCGTTGGAGCCATGCACGGTGTGTTGTTTGTCATGTATGCGTTATGGCTTGTCGTCGTTAAATTTAAATACCGCTGGTCGTTTGTCAAAGCAGGTATCGCCTTTATCGCATCCTTCATTCCGTTTGGTACGTTTGTACTCGATCGAAAGCTAAAACAGGAAGCAACAAACGCGTAAATTGTGTATACTAGTAAAAGCACGGCTGTGGATAACTGTTTTTGTCTATGCGAAGCAGGTTATCCACAGCTTTTTTCTGTGGATAATTTTTAGGAGGATACTATGTCAACATTCGAAACATTAAACATTCAAGAACTGTGGATAAAAAAACTACAAAAGCAAGGCATCAAACAGCCGACACCGATTCAAGAACAAGCTATTCCGCATTTGCTTGCGGGACGTGATTTAATAGGAAAAGCACAAACAGGTACAGGGAAGACACTTGCCTTCTTGTTACCGATTCTCGAGCAAATCGATTTAGAGAGTAAAACGGTCCAAGCATTGATCGTCGCACCGACACGTGAACTTGCGCGTCAGATTGCCGACGAAACACATAAGTTGATTCGGAATATGGAAGACATTCGGGCACTGGCTGTATACGGCGGACAAGATGTCTTTAAACAAATCCAACGTCTCGGACGGATGCCGCAAATCATCATCGGGACACCTGGACGAATTTTAGACCATGTCGGACGGGGAACACTCGATTTGAGCGCGCTGAAGACACTCGTCTTAGATGAAGCCGATCAGATGCTTCAAATTGGTTTCTTACCGGAAATCGAAGATATCATCGCAGCAGCACCGGTCGATCGTCAATTCGTCATGTTATCTGCGACGATGCCACCAAAAGTCGAGCAACTCGCGAAAACGTACCTTCGTGACCCGATTGAAATTCAAGTCGAAGCTGAAAAAGTAACGGTCGATGCGATTGAACAATTCGTCGTCGAAACGACGGATCGTCGTAAGCAAGCGACACTTCGGACGATGCTCGACGAAATGCGCCCGTATGCCGCAATCATTTTCTGTCGGACGCAACGTCGCGTAACGAAATTAAACGAAGAATTGCAAATGCAAGGTTATCCGACGGACGAGTTACACGGTGGATTGACGCAAGGAAAACGTGAAAAGGCGATGTCGAAGTTCTATCAAGGGAAAACACCATTCTTGATTGCGACCGATGTTGCGTCACGCGGACTGGATGTCACAGGTGTCACACACGTCTTCAACTATGACTTGCCGGACGATGCAGAAAGCTATGTCCACCGGATTGGGCGGACGGGACGTGCCGGGAACGACGGCGTCGCGATTTCAATCGTCACACCGAAAGACGGTCGGAGTTTCCGTGACATGGAACGTGAACTTGGGGTCGAAGTTACACCAATCGTCGTCGAATTGTCAGATGAAATGATTCGGGCACAGCATGACCAGAGTAAAGGCACGAAAAAGCCGACAACGGAAGGCCGTGGCAATACACGCCGGTCGAATAATCGTCGCCCAGGACGGACACACCGGAAGTAAACAAATCAATCTACAGAAAAATCCCGTTTCCATTCATCGGAAACGGGATTTTTTATCGTTGAAGAGACGCTTTACTGGTCTGTGTTATTTATAGACCATCTGTCCGCCGAGATGACCGGCATAAGCAAGTAATCCACTACCAATCACAGCGACGATTAGACTGAAGATAAGAAGCATTTTTTTATTTGATCGATAATTGAAAATCAACAATACAAAGGAAATACCGAAAGCAATCAGACTGTAAAGCGCAAAGTGTTCATGATCTTCAATCGCAGCCCGTGTCGCATTGAACGTCGAACGGGCATAGTCTTTTGTCTCATCTCCGGATAGATACGCAGCGACCCCTGCGAGGAGACCGGTGAATAAGGTAATCAGAGCAAACAATTTCAATTGAACCCATTTTAAACTAAAGAATAATAGTAGTGTAGCGAACAGTAACAGACCGATTGGAGCATGGACGAGTAAGGGGTGGAGCGGAACACCGAATAGCATGATAAATCCTCCTTAAGTAATGAGTGTATGACTATTCATTACTTTACCCCTGCTACCTGATAGTTAGCTGACGGCTTTACTTAATGAGGGAAATGAATCGTAAACCGTGTTCCTTCATTTGGACTGGAGTCGACCTCGATGCTCGCGTTATGGGCATCAGCAATCGAGCTAGCGATTGCGAGGCCGAGACCGGTCCCTGTTCCGTGGCGAGCGTGGTCCCCGCGATAGAAGCGTTCGAAGATTTTTGCCTGATCACTTTTCGGGATACCGATTCCCTCATCAGCGATTGTCAGCTGAACTTCGCCAGGGGCTTTTGACAAGCGGACCTTGATTGGTCCGTCACTGTAGACGGAAGCATTTTCTAGAAAGACCATTAATAAGCGCGTCAATTGGTTAGCGTCTCCTTTAATTAAGAGGTTCGGTTCAATCTCGATTCGTAGTGTCCGGTTGGATAATGTATGGGCGAACCGTTCAGCGGTCTTTGAGACGAGCGTACTGAAATCAACGGATTGCAGGGTCATGGATTGACCCCCGCGGGCAAGCAACAGCAAGTCCGCGACGAGTAATTGCATCGAAGTCGTCTCGGCTTTCAAATCGTCGAGAATCGTCTGTCCCTCACGACTGAGCGGTTCAGCTTCAAGCAATTCGATTCCGCTATATAAAATCGTCAGCGGTGTGCGCAGTTCATGGGAGGCGTCCGACGTGAAGCGACGTTGCCGGTCGAAAGATTGTTGGACGGGCTGGACGGCTCGACCGGCGAGAACATAACTGAGTCCCATCAAAATCAACGTCGATAAGACGGCGATTCCAGATAAGACAGCGATTAAACGTTGGAGTGTATCGCGTGTAGCGGACGTTTCTTTTAAAAGAACGATGGAGCCTTCGTTCGTGTCGCGTTTGTACAATAAAAAATGGTGATCCTCGACAGTCACTTTTTCAGTTTCTTGAGCAGAGGATACGAAACGCTGAACGGTCTCTTCCGTTAAATCATCCGGAAGACTCGAATACTGTTCTTCACCCGTTTCGTCCAGCACTTGAAAATAAATCGGATTAGGTGTCAAGCGATCTTCACCATGTTCGATTCGTTCGAAGACGTCACGGTTCGAGATGTTTTTTAATTGATTGAGCTCTGTTTGGTCGAGTAACCGTGCCGTCGTAAAGTAGACGCCAACGAGTATGAGGATTAATAACAGTAAGAAGGTCCCACTGAATAAAAGGGTCAGCCGTTTTCGGATCACTTCAAGCATGGTGGTCACCAAGACGATACCCGAAACCGCGGACGGTCTTGATGAGTGGTGGAGCGCCAACCGCCTCTAATTTTTTGCGGACGAGACGGACCAAGGCATCGAGAGCGTTGTCCGTAACGTCGGCACCAATTCCCCAGACGACTTCGATGATCAGTTCGCGACCCATCACTTGTTCCGGTCGACGTAATAAGAGTGATAGAAATTCAAATTCACGACGTGTCAATTCAAGTGGATGATGATTATAGGAAATCATTTGCGATGAAACATCGAGTTCAAGTCCTTGAAAAGATACCGTATCGACGAAGGCCTTTTTTTGTCGACGACTTAATGCGCGGAGACGGGCAAGCAATTCATTCGATTGAAACGGTTTGACGAGATAGTCGTCGGCACCACTATCGAGACCATGGACGAGGTCGATTTCTGTATCACGTGCCGTCAACATTAAAATACCACCTTCAAAACGATTTTTTCTAAGTTCAGCTGCGACCTCAACCCCACTTTTATGAGGCATCATCCAATCGAGAACAAGCAAATCGTAACGAAATGTCTGGCATTGATTGAGTGCATCGACACCATCGTGTGCGACATCGACTTGGTAGCCGGCACGTTCGAGATGGAGTCGAAGCATTTTTGCGAGCCGCTGATCGTCTTCTGCAATCAATACACGCATGAATTTTCCCCCCGCGTTCATTTTTTCTTATTATCCCATAGTTGCCGTCAGCTAGTTATCAGTTTTTAGCGCTACAGTAAAGATAACAACAAACGAGAGAGGATGAAGGAAGATGAAACCAAAGCCGTTTGCAAAATGGATGGTCGGTTTAAGTAGTACGGTGTTTATCGGTCTAGCGATTGGTCAATTAAGTGTCAGCTCAGATGGACAATCGACGACACCGGTCAGTACAGGGGATACGTATTCGAATGAAACGAATTTCCCGAGTCAACCGATGCAAGGGGATTCTTATGGTGACGAGGAGTCAGACGATGATGGCGGATATTATTATGATGATGATGATGATGGATGGTCAGGAGAGGATTCTTCCGGATTCAGCCAGCCGAGCGGAAATAGCGACGGACGCTCGAGTCACTCGAAATAGGAGGTCAAGTGATGGAACGACAACTCTATTCGATGCATAATACGATTCGATTCGTGACGGAAAATCAGATTCCTGAAGAAGAGTGGCAGGAGATTGAACGATTTTTCAGCTATGTTGATCGAGAGTGGTCACGGTTTGCTGAAGCGAGTGAAGTGAATCGGTTGAATCGCCTTCGAATCGGTGAAACCTTATCGATTTCGTTACCACTCGCTCGGTTACTAAAGCGTTCGATTCGTTATTTTGAACAGACGGAGCACTATTTTTCTCCGTTTCTTCTTGAACAACAACAGGCAAACGGATACCGGGATTCCTTTCCGTTTCACTATGCGACTGAGTCGGAACGGGTTGGTCCCCCAGAGATTACACCATTTATTCTCGAAGGACTTGAAGTGACACGTGTCGGTGGAGGAGCAATTGACTTAGGTGGAATCGGGAAAGGCGCAGCCGCAATGATGGTGGCGCAACGGCTTCGGAAAGAACGACGACGCGGATTGATTGAAGCTGGCGGTGATGTCGTCGTCTGGTCAGACGAAACACCATGGAAGATTGGCATTACACATCCGCATACAGACGAAGAAATCGCGGAAATCAACCTTCGACAAGGGGCAATCGCAACCTCGAATCGAATTTATCGCTCCTGGCATGTCGGCGAACGGATGAATCATCACTTACTTGACGGTAAAACGGGGCGACCGATTGAGACACCGCTCATTCAAGTGACGGCTTCTGCTCCAGAGCTGTATGAAGCAGAAGTAATGACGAAACTTGCTTTTCAGATGACAGAACAGGAACGGCAAGAGAAGTTATTCAGATGGTTTCCGAATGGACGATTATTGTTACTCGACGCGTCAGGTGAAATTATATCTGAGAAGAAAGGAGGATGTGCACTATGGACTGGTTGAAATGGATGTTTTCGACCTGGACGATGATTCGTCTCAGTGGGCTAGCGGGTCACTTTTTGATGACATTATCCGTATTAGCTGGATTACTAGGCTCGTTTCCGAATCTCCGAAAACAAAAAGCACGACTTCATAACGTCCACCTCTATGGCGGATGGGCCGGACTGCTCGCGATTGTCCTCCACGCGACGTTGATTGTCGTGGATACGTATGCACCGCTATCCATCCTCGAGATTTTGATACCAGGCAACGCTTCTTACGAACCACTGTGGAATGCCTTTGGGACAATCAGTCTTTATCTCTTCGGTTTTGTCCTGATCACGTCGGACTTCCTAAAAGAGACGCTCGGAAAAACCTTATGGAAATTAACGCACTGGCTTGTCTTACCAGCTTGGGGATTGATGACGCTCCATGGTCTCTTCATCGGGACAGATACGGGAACGTTGTTTACGACAATCTGGTACGTGGCTTCGACACTGACATTTATCACATTGATTCTTTACCGGATGCGCCTACGTCCTAAAACAAAAGTACAAATAAAACCGGAATCCTCGACGTCTTAAGAGGATTCCGGTTTTATTCATTGTTGCTCGAGCCACTTCGTCCACGCGACAAAAGCGTCTTCCCGATTTTCGATGTAGTTGTGATCACTGTCGACGACCAGTTCTTCGAAATAACCGGCGTTTTGAAGGAGGTCGTGGTGGAGCGCCTTGACGGATGTTTCATCCCGTTCAGATGTGACGAGCAATGCCGAGCGGTTCTTTAGTTCTTCCTTGAGCGCAAGAAGGTTCCAACTCGCATGGTTAGCTTTTAACTCCTCGAGTAACGTGTCACCGTCAGTCGCTGTAAGGAAAGACGCACCGCGGCTGAGAACACCGCGTAAGGCGTCCTCGTGTTCCGGGTAGTCGAGGATCAGTTGACCGATTAGACCGAAGTTGAACGGAGAAATTCCGATGTAGTGTTTGATGTGCGGAACAGCAGCAAACGCGTGTAGACCAGCAAATCCACCCATGCTGTGACCGACAATCGTAATTTGGTCGCCGAGCACATCATGCTGTTCTGTAAAGGTCGGAGAAGCGACGTGCTCCATGATCGCTGTCGCATCTTCCAGGACATGACGAAAACGGAACGCACCCGGGCTGCCGATGCTGCCGCGATAAGAGGTCACGAGGACATGGTAGCCGATTTCTTGGAGACGGACCGCCCAGTCCATGTTCAATTGTTTCCCGGGAAACCCGTGGAAGAGGACGATTAACGGAGCAGGACCTGTACTTGCCGGAGAATACAGACGGCAAAATAGCGCTTCGTTCCCTCCGCTCGGTATGGCAATTAAAGAAAGACTAGCTTTGTTCGTGATTGTTTCCATCTCATTCGCTCCTTTAAAAAGTTTCGTATGTTTCATAGTGTGATACAAGTTAGGAAGCAAAGCAATCGTTAAGTCTATGAACAAAAAATAAAGTAGGAAAAGAACGTTTTGCGCCCCGCCGTTTGAGAGCCGGGATGGAGGTGTGCTTGAAATCGACTAGCTTGTAGTCTGCTGCGCGTTTCCGCCTTGTCTCGTCTCCGAGCGGCGGGTGCCCGCTTTTCGATATGGAAGCGATTCAAGTCGGCA
>NZ_JACSML010000003.1:116372-117026 GCF_018618635.1 Exiguobacterium sp. s102 | reverse complement strand
TGCGCTTCAAGATATTCGCGTTACATGTCGCCCTTCTTAGGGAGAACTAAAAAAAGCTTTCTTTTTTTGTTGACTCCAGGTCAGAGATGTTCCGTTTCGAATTGCAGCATACTGAGATAAAGAGGTGCGTAGTGTGCCGCGCGTCTCCACCTTGTCTCGTCTCCGAGCGGCGGGTGCCCGCTTTTCGATATGGAAGCGATTCAAGTCGGCATGCGCTTCAAGATATTCGCGTTACATGTCGCCCTTCTTAGGGAGAACTAAAAAAAGCTTTCTTTTTTTGTTGACTCCAGGTCAGAGATGCCCCGTTTCGAATTGCAGCATACTGAGATAAAGAGGTGCGTAGTGTGCCGCGCGTCTCCACCTTGTCTCGTCTCCGAGCGGCGAGCGTCCACGCCGCTTCACTGCGTTGCAGGGTCGCGGACGCCCGCTGTTCGCTACGGAAGCGATCCAAGTCGGAATGCGCTTCAAGATATTCGCGTTACATGTCGCCCTTCTTAGGGAAATCTTAAAAAAGCTTCGCTTTTCCGTTGACTCCTACGGGATAAGGCGCGTTTTAACGCGCTGTCAGAGGCAGGCGAGACCCTGCTTCTTGTCCTTACGGGACAAGAAGCAACGGCTTGCGCCTCGCCCGAGGAAAGCAACGGAAAGGAAGAA